>DDWM01000042.1:64903-90937 GCA_002345925.1 Actinobacteria bacterium UBA2286
CGCATCGCAGCGATCCGCGGGACCTCGGTCGCCATCTCGGCGGCGGCGATATCAGCCGCCTCGGCCATCCCGACGATGAGCGCGAGCGGTTCCGTGCCCGAGCGTAGCCCGCGCTCCTGCCCGCCGCCCATCATGATCGGGCCGAGCTTCGCACCCTTGCGGACGAAAAGCGCGCCGAGCCCCGGAGGTCCGTAGATATCGTTGCTTGAGAGCGAGAGCAAGTCGACCGGCACCTCGCGCATGTCGATCGGCAGCAGACCCTCGGCAGCCACCGCGTCCACGTGGAACGCCACGCCGGTGCCCTTGAGCATCTCGGCGATCTCGGCGATGGGCTGCACGGTGCCGATCTCGTTGCTTGCCCAGCCGACCGAGACCAGGATCGTGTCGTCGGTGATGCGAGCGCGAATCTTTGCGGGGCTGATGCGACCGAACTGGTCCGGCGGCACCTTGCTAACGCGAAGACCGGCCTTCTCCAGGTACTTCCCGATGTTGAGCATCGAGATGTGATCCACTTCCGAGATGATCACGTGGTCGCCCGCGCGCTTGTTGCGGTTGGCGTAACCGATGAGCGCAAGGTTGTTCGACTCGGTCGCGCCTGAGGTGAAGATCACCTCGTCGGGCTCGGCGCCGATGAATGCGGCAACTCGTGCGCGGCTGGCCTCAAGCGCCTCGGTCGCACGATCGCCCACACTGTGCAGCGACGCGGCGTTGCCGAAGCGCTCGGTGAAGTACGGCAGCATCGCTTCAATGACCCGCGGGTCTACGGGCTTTGCGGACTGGTAATCCAGATAGACCTCTTCAGTCATCGCACACCGCCTAGAACCACATGGTGGAGCCGGCGTCGAGCGCGAGGTCGTTCAGCGTCGCTGCGCCAACGATCTTCACGCCGTCGATGAGCTCAACGTTCTCCCAGCCGAGCATCTGCTTCGATGCTTCGCACACGAACACGGGAATCCCCATGTCTATGGTCTTGCGGAGCATCTCGGCCACGGTCGGGAAGGAACCGGCCTTCATCTCCTCGGCCACGCCCGGCTTCAGTACCCTAAGCCCCATGCCGAGATAGTAGACCGTCGGGCTCAGGTTCATCGCCTTCGCGGTCTGGGCGAGCACGAGCGGCGAATACTGTCGCATTGGATCATCTGTCGTTTGTACGTAAAGGATCGCGTTCTCGTCTTTCATCTTCGGCCTCCTACTCGCCCTTGCGGATGAGGAATCGTTTATGGTCGCCCAGGTCTTCCACAGAGACGACCTCGTGACCGGCCCGCTTCGCAAAGCGAGTGAGGTCTTCTTCAGCGGCGGGATCGTCGGCAAACACCTCAAGGACTCCGCCGACCTCTATCGCATCCATCCCCGTGCGCGTCTGGAAGAGCGGCTCCGGACAATACAGCCCGATGCAGTCCAGCGTTTCGGAGACAGGATCGGTGTGACTCATGCTTCACCTCGCAACTCGTGCGTCTTCTATGCCGAGGTGAGTATTCCCACTTATATAGTGGGAATACCCTAGTTACAGAGAACCTTGGTGATACGCCCGTCGTCGAACTGACAACGAGACAACGATAGATGGAGGTGCGTCATGCTGAAGAGAATCCTCGCCATGCTCGCTGCGGGCATTCTGGCGATCGCACTGGTCGGCTGTGCCTCTGACGCAGGGATGGACCCGGGTGAGGGAGCTCCGCCACCCGCTGTCGACGGCGGAGCGGCTGCCGGCTCGCGTCTCGCGCCCGGCCTCTACGACCTTGAGGATGGCACGGTTCAAGCGCTAGGAGTCCTCGAGTACCGCGACCTTGAGGGCGGACTCTGGGCAATCATCGGCGGCACCGAGGCTGACGGTAACATCGGCAGCGTGGTCGCAGTCGTTGCGAATCCAGACGAATTCACCGCAGAGCTCAACGCTCTGTCCGGCAAGACTGTCATGGTGACCGGAACACGCTTCACCGGCACGACCATCCGCATGGCCGGGCCGGAGGTTGTAGTGAACGAGATACAGGAGATCAGCGACACACCAGGTCCTGCCGAGTAGAGCGACTCCTGCCGAAAAGACAAAGGGCCCCGTCCAAGACGGGGCCCTGCTACTCAGCAGCCTACCAGTAGGTGTCGTCCATTTGGAACGAACGTCCGCTCCTACCGGTCAGTCGCCAGCCGTCGTCGGTCTGCATTGCGTAGACGCGCAACCTGGGACCCGTCGGCACCCCGGAGTACGGCTCGCAGGTCTGGAGCGTCACCTCGAGAATGCGCTCGTCCGAGACGGAGTCGGTATAGACGGACATCTGCATTCCAGACATGTAGTCGATCGTACCCGTGGACTCAGCGGCCATTCTCTCAAAATCCGCCCGAACGGCTTCCCGGTCGACGCTCTTATCCTCTGCCGAGTACAACTCCATGTACCCGTCGACGTCATCTCGCTCGATCAGATAGCCGACGTCAGAGGAGACCTGATCCGAGAGCATGAACATCTCATCATCCGGACCGCCCATTCCCCACGAGAGTGGGCCCCAGCTCACAAGAAAGCCCACAAGCGCCAGTACGAGTACAAGTATCACCACCGACTGGACGACCAGCGCCACAACGAGACCCCTGGGAACACGTCGGCTCTCGGAAGGAATCGCTGCCCCGGGCGAGACTGTTGGAACAGCGCCCGAGTACTCGGAATCAGACATAGATGCGACCCCCCAGGGTTTGAATGAACCTACTTCCAGAGGCAGTGTACTAGGTAGTCGATGCTAGTAACAGGTGCAAATCGGCCGCTCCTCGGGTAGGTACTTTTCACCTGGATAGCGAGGAGGCAACATGTACCCAGCATACGTACTTGCAGGCGCAGCGCACGAGCACTACCGGTTCAACCTGAAGGCGGGCAACGGGCAGGTGATCCTGACGAGCGAAGCGTACTCGTCCAAGGAGGCCGCGAGGCACGGCATCGAGTCGGTCCGCGTGAACTCCGCGCTCGACGAACGCTACGACCGCCGCGAAGCCAAGGACGGCCGACCTTACTTCGTGCTCAAGGCTGCCAACACGCAGATCATCGGCCAGAGCCAGATGTACTCCTCGGCAACGGCTATGGAACACGGCATCGAGTCAGTAAAGACGAACGGACCGGACTCGCCGATCATCGAAGAGACTGCCGATTAAGGGCCCGCGGTGACCCGGCTCGACGACCTGGAGTCGCTGGAACCTTCGGATCGCGTTGAGCTGCGTGCCTGGCTCGAGGTTAATCATCACAGCTCACCCGGGGTCTGGCTTGCTGTCGGCAAGAAGGGCGGCCGGCTAACGAACCTCCGGTATAACGACGCCGTCGAAGAGGCACTGGCGTTCGGCTGGATCGACAGCACCACACGCACGCTTGACGATGACCGATTCCGCATCCTCTTCACGCCCCGAAAGGCGAAGAGCACTTGGGCGCGCTCGAACAAGGAGCGCGTCAAGCGGCTGACCGACGCAGGACTGATGGCCGAGGCAGGTCTCGCTGCAGTTGCGACGGCAAAGGCGAACGGCTCATGGTCGCAACTCGAGGATATCGATGCGCTCATCGTGCCAGCCGACCTCACCGCGGCGCTATCTGCGGACATCGAGGCCGAGAAATACTTCGTCGCCATGAGCGACTCGGCGAAGCGACAGGTGCTCTATTGGATAGCCTCGGCAAAACGGGCCGAGACACGCGAGCGCCGGATCACCAGGACGGTCGCGGCCCTGCGTGAGGGAAAGTCGCCTGTCGGGTGAGAACAAAGAAGGCGGCCGCCTTCTGGCAACCGCCTTCGTTCTCACCGAATCCGCGTGCTGTCCGGAATTTTGTGATCCGAGTGGCTCCGCAGCGTTGGACCAACGCCGCTTCTGGGCCGCTCGACACGAATGCCTCGAAGTGTCGCACTTAGGTGGTTAGCGTAGGCAGCGATTGTGTCGCGTGCGTGAGCTGAAAGGCCTGCCAGATCGATTGTATAGCTGGAGCGCGAACAGACGCGCGCAGGTGACTCGAACATCGCGGGGCTCCTCCCCTAGGGGCGCCCGCGACGTCTGGGAGATCTCAGAGGGCGCGGCGCACCGGAATACGGACGTACAACTGAATCGGGCATACGGTGCCCTGCGTACCATGATGGTCAGCCATGTTTCGTCCCTCCTTCCGGTCGCATGAAACCTTGCGGTTTCGCCTCTACGAAATCTTAGTGCACAGGCAATCTGTACTGCAAGCAATGATTCCCGGGTTGTCCAAGATCGGAAAAACATCGCCGTAACCGAGCCGTAATGCGGCTCGGTTCGCTTGACGCTTGTTCTGCTGATAGGGTAGTGAGCCATCGTCCCCTGACAGAGCCCTGGATCATGGCTGCCATACTTGAAGCGTGGCGCGCGGGTCTTCTCCGGCGCGACAACTGGATACCGAACATCACCGCCGGCATTGTTGTCGGGGTGGTTTCGATACCGCTCTCAATGGCCTTCGCCATAGCCTCCGGCGCGAAGCCCGAGCAGGGTCTGTACACCGCGATAGTTGCGGCACTGGCGGTTTCACTTTTCGGCGGAACGCGAGTGCAGATCGCCGGACCGACCGGCGCGTTCGCTGTGCTGCTGTTGGGCGTGACCACCAAGTACGGCATAGCCGGTCTGCAAGTCGCGACCATTCTGGCCGGCATCATGCTGCTGCTCTTCGGGCTTACCAAGCTGGGGGGCGTCATCCGTTTCATCCCCGAGCCGGTGATTCTCGGCTTCACCGCCGGCGTCGCGATCCTCATCTGGGTTGGCCAGTGGCAGAGCTTCTTTGGCCTGCCGAAGGTCGCTGGCGAGCACTTTCACGAGAAGCTGCTCGCACTGCTCGTCGCGTTGCCGAACACGCACATGGCAACCGCGCTCATCGGTCTGGCGAGCATGGCGATTATCGTGCTCTGGCCGAGACTGCCGCTCGTGGGCAAGGTGCCTGGCCCGCTCGTCGCGCTCGTGGCCGCCACCGTCCTACAGTCGGTACTGCGCATAGACGGCGTCGCGACGATCGGCTCAGCCTTCGGCGGGATTCCGCAGGGGCTGCCGGCATTCCGAGTGCCGCTGCTTCCGCTCGGGACGGTGCTTGAGTTGCTGAGACCCGCTTTCGCTGTCGCGCTCCTCGGCGCGGTGGAGTCGCTTCTCTCGGCCACGGTCGTAGACGGCATGACGGGCCACCGCCACGACTCCAACCAGGAACTCATCGGTCAGGGCATCGCCAACATGGCGGCCGCGCTCTTCGGCGGCTTTGCAGCAACAGGCGCGATCGCCCGCACCGCAACGAACGTCCGGCACGGTGGCAACTCTCCGATCGCCGGCATCGCCAGCTCGGCCACGCTGCTGCTGACGATCCTCGTTCTGGCGCCGCTCGCCAAGAACGTGCCGCTCACGACGCTTGCCGCCGTGCTGTTCGTGGTCGCCTGGAACATGAGTGAGGCCAAGCGAGTCGTCCGCACTGTGAAGCGCGCGCCCAAGGCGGACGTCGCGATCATGCTCATCACCCTCGGCCTCACGGTCTTCACAGACCTCATCGTGGCCGTGAACGTCGGCGTCATCCTCGCGATGCTCAACTTCATGCGCCGCATGTCATCCTCTGTGGAGACGCGCGTCCTTGGTGTCGAGGAGGTCGCCGGGCAGCTGCCGAACGCTACAGCGCAGCCAATCCCTGATGGCGTCTTGGTCTACACCATCGAGGGGCCGTTCTTCTTCGGCGCTGTGCAGCAGTTCGAGGCGGCGCTCGAACACACTCACACCGAGCCGACCGCACTAGTCATCAGCCTAGAGCGCGTCCCCTTCATCGACCTCACGGGGATTCTCGCGCTTATGGACGTCATCGAGGCATCGCGCAAACGCGGGGTCGACGTGCGGCTGTGCTGCGCAAACGAACTCGTCACCGGGAAACTGGAGCGGGCGGGGGTTGCCGATCTCGTCGTCGTCCCAGTGTCGGCACCTATGGCCGTGGCACTGGGACTCGCGTGTCCGGTCTCTCTCCCCGCAGGGTAGAAACTCCTCATGGACTTCTACACCACGCTCATCAAGCCAGCATGGTCACCCGCACCGCCGGTCTTCGGCATCGTGTGGAGCATCCTTTATCCGATCATCATCGGCGTATACGGCTACGTCATCTTCAAGGTCGCGCGCGGCGAGTACCCGGTCGCACTGCTCGTACCGGTGCTCATCAACATCGTCACGAACGTAGCGTTCACACCCATCCAGTTCGGGCTGCGCAATCTGTGGCTTGCCGAGGTAGATATCGTGCTCGTGCTCGTCACGATCGTGTGGTCGATGATCGCGATCTGGCCGCATTCCCGGCTGGCGTCACTCGCACTTTCGCCGTATCTCGTCTGGGTGGCTATCGCCACCGCGCTCCAAACGAACATCACGCTGCTGAATCGCTAGCCAGAAGCCTCCCGTGTACACCCCTGGTCGCATGCGGAGGTACGCCGGTCGGTGCTGTGCACGGTTGCATCTGGCGGCTACGATAGGTGCATGACTATCAAGCAGATACGCAAGCGCGTCTCCGATTTCGACCCGTTGTGGGTCGACACGTCGATCGCTATCGGCCTAACACTCTTGGTGTGGGGCATCCTCTACCTCATCACGCACCTGCGCCCGGCCGATATGCCGCGCATCCCCAACCTCCAAGAGCATTTTGCGAACCCGCCGGGAGGCGCGAACTCGCTTCTCGGCTATGTCCTCATCGCCGGCACGTTCCTGCCGCTGGCGCTCCGCCGCAAGTCGCCCTGGCTCGCCCTCGTGCTGAGCGGCACGTTCGCCGTCGCATACACCATCACGCCACAGGCACCCGCACCGGTCAACCTCGGTCCGATGTTCGCCCTGTATACTCTCGCCGCTTACTCCAAGCGGCGGCGGGGCGGCTTCCTCGCACTGCTCGTGATCGTCATCATCGCAGCGGTACCGATCTTCGCGTTCTCTTCAAGCGTGCGCTGGGTAAGCGACGTCGCTGGCGCATTCGTGCTGCTTGCGGCCGCGGCGTTGCTGGGCGAGGCGGAGCGCAATCGGCGTGAGTATATAGCCGAGGTCGAGCAGCGGGCCGCTGATGCCGAGCTCACCCGCGAGACTGAAGCACTCCGGCGCGTTGACGAGGAGCGCATTCGTATCGCTCGGGACGTGCACGATATCGTGGCGCACAGCCTCTCGATTGTGACCGTGCAGGCAAGCGCCGCGTCGGCGCTTATCGACACAGACACCGTACGTGCCAAGGAGTCGATCGAGAACGTCCGGGCGACCGGCAAGCGCGCGCTAACCGAACTACGCTCTATGCTCGACGTGCTCAGGACCGGGGAGTCGGTTTCACCACTTGAGCCAACGGCGGACATTACCCACCTTGACTCCCTCGTTGCGACGGTGCGGGATGCGGGGATCGCGGTCACTATCGATATCGCTGGTGATCTTGATGCGGTTCCGGCATTCGCCGCCGTCTCGGCATACCGAATAGTCCAGGAGGCGCTCACCAACGTCGTGCGACACTCGGGTGCGACGTCGGCAACCGTCGGTGTCGCAATCACGCCTAGCAAGCTCACGCTCGCGGTGACCGACAACGGCAGCGGCAGCGAGATCGACCCGGATGCCACACCCGGCCACGGGATTCGCGGGATGCGCGAACGCGTCGAGGCGCTCGGTGGGCGATTCTCGGCGGAGTCAGAAAGAACCGGCTTCGCAGTGTGCGCAGTCATCCCGCTTACAAGGAGCTCCTCATGACGATTCGCGTTCTCATCGTTGACGACCAGGCGCTCGTTCGTGCCGGGTTTCGCGTGTTGCTCGACACAGCCGACGACATCGAGGTGGTTGGTGAGGCCGAGAACGGCGAGGACGCAATCCTCGCCGCGCATGATCTCACGCCCGACGTGATTCTCATGGACATCCGCATGCCGAAGATGGACGGCCTCGAAGCCACCCGACGGATTCTCGAAGATGCACACATTGCAGGCAGGGAGTCTATCGGTCCTCGGGTGCTTGTCCTGACGACCTTCGACGCCGACACCTACGTTTATGAGGCGCTCCGCGTGGGTGCAAGCGGGTTCCTGCTCAAGGACACCGACACCGCACAACTCATACAGGCGGTGCGCGTGGTCGCGGCCGGCGAAGCGCTGCTCGCGCCAAGCGTGACTAGGCGCCTGATCGCGGAATTCGCGTCACGGCCAGAGGTTCGTCGCGCACGCCCCAAGGAACTCGACAGCCTAACTGAGCGAGAGCGGGAGATTCTTACGCTCGTCGCCCGCGGACTCTCAAACCAAGAGATCGCCACAGCTCTCTTCATCAGCCCCGCGACAGCGAAGACGCATGTGTCCCGCGTGATGATGAAGCTGCAGGCCCGCGACCGCGCCCAGCTGGTCGTTATGGCTTACGAGGCCGGACTCGTCGTCCCGGGCCCTGAGCCTACCTAGTCGCATACACCCCTGGTCGTACACGAAGTCACTCCCCGCGCACGATGATGCATCGTGGCGCGCACCGTAAGGTTGGATGAGAAGCATTCCCAACCGGAGGTGTCGGATGACTATTTCGAAGCGACTGCGGCGTTACCGTGGGTGGATCGCACTTGGCGTGCTTGTCGCAGTTGGCGGAACCACATACGCACTGACGCGACCGGCGGCAGACGCCGCGGCGAAGGTCACGTATACGACCGGCACGGCTGAGATCGGCACGCTTTCCGTGACCGTCGCCGGTACCGGCAATCTTACGGTCGACGGTACCACTGATGTCTACCCGGATATATCGGGCACAGTGGCCTCGATCAAGGTCGCTGAAGGCGACGCAGTGACGAAGGGCGACGTGCTCTTCACGCTCAGCGCCGACTCGGCAGAGGCTGCCACCGCGAAGGCCCTGGCAAGCTACCGGCAATCGCAGCAAAGCGTCGCGCAGGCCTCCGCGAGCCTCCTGAAGAGCAAGAACGCGCTCTCAGACCTCGAGGACCGCGCCGATGAGCCAAGCAGCACTGTCACAAGCGCCGACATCACCGCCGCCAAAGCGGAGGTGACTGCCGCGTCAGCGAGCGTGACGTCTTCGAAGGCCTCTCAGACAGTCTCGTCGTTGGAGTATGAGCAGGTGAAGGACGCCGAAGATGACCTCGTCGTGACCGCGCCGACCTCCGGCATCATCTACACACTGAACATCGAAGTCGGAGATTCGGTGCAAACCTCGGGCGGAAGCACGTCGAGCGCCGGCGCTGACACTGCTGGCACTTCGACATCGTCCTCGTCGAGCGCACCTGTGGTGATCTCGCCGAAGCAGCCACTCGCCCTGCAGCTCACGGTCAATGAAGTCGACCTTCCCACACTCGAGGTAGGCCAGCGCGCCGACGTCGCGTTCGACGCCTTGCCTGATGTCACCGCTACCGGCAAGGTTTACGACATCGACGATGCAGGGCTGAGTACGTCCGGCGTTGTCACTTTCAAGGTGTGGATCTCGATTGACGTAGCCGACGAGCGCCTGCGTTCCGGCATGTCGTCCGCCGCGACTATCGTCACGGACGTTGTGAAGGACGCGCTCCTCGTGCCAAACGCCGCAGTGAAGTCAGACGGCAACGGCGGGTACTACGTGCAGGTGCTCGACGCGAGCGGCGTACCGCAGAAAGTCACCGTCGAGACCGGAGAAGCCAGCTCGACGCAAACGCAGATCCTCTCTGGCATTTCTGAGGGTGCTGAGGTCGTCACGGCTTCGAGCTCCGCGACCTCAAGCACGACGAACAGCTCTGGTGGCGGCCTGTTCAACATGGGCGGCGGCGGGGGTGCTCCGCGTGGGTAACGCAGTCATCGAGGCGCACGACCTCACGAAGACCTACGACGGCGCGGGTGCTGAGACGCATGCCCTGCGCGGCGTATCCCTCACGATCAATGAGGGCGAGTTCACGGCCATCATGGGGCCGTCGGGATCAGGGAAGTCGACGCTCATGCATATCCTCGGCTGTCTGGACGTGCCGACAACCGGCACCTACAACCTCGCAGGCCGCGACGTGGCGAAGCTCGATGTTCACGAACTGGCTGAGGTCCGTCGTGAAACGGTCGGCTTCGTATTCCAGGCGTTCAACCTGCTTCCCCGGGCAAGCGTCATGCGCAACGTGGTCATGCCCATGCTCTACACACAGGTCGATCCGTCGGAACGCGAGGACCGCGCCGCCGCTGCACTGCGCGCGGTCGGGCTCGACGAGGACCTATGGACGCATAAGTCCAACGAACTCTCCGGCGGCCAAATGCAGCGCGTCGCGATTGCCCGGTCGCTCGTCAACGACCCCTCGCTGATTCTGGCGGACGAGCCGACAGGCAACCTCGACACCGCCACTGGAGACGCCGTAATGGACCTTTTCCGCTCCCTCAACGCCGAGGGACGCACGATCGTGCTCATCACGCACGAACCCGACATCGCGAGCCAGGCGCACCGCGTGATTCGCATCCAGGATGGACTCATTGCCGGGGACTCAATCACCGCGGATGCCAATATCCGCCAATACGGGAACGGTGATGTGTAATGCGATTCATCGATCTCATGTCAGAGACCCTTCACTCCCTCACCTCAAACAAGGTTCGGAGCGGACTGACCATCCTCGGCATCGTCGTCGGCATCGCGTCGGTGATCGCCATGATCGCAATCGGCAACGGAAGCCAGGCGTCGATCGAGGACAGCATCGCTGCGGCCGGCTCCAACCTCCTGACCGTCACGTCCTCCTCGGGCGGCATGGGCGGTCCCGGCCCGCGTCAGGCCAACTCGTCAGTAACGACTCTCTCCCGCGAAGACGCTGCAGCGCTTGCGCAGATCGACCTCATCGCCGGGGTTGCACCCTACTCGTCCAGCCAGGCTCAGCTGATCGCAACCGATGCCAACGCCAACTCCACCATCCTCGGAGTGACCGGCGACTATCAGTCCGTCAAGAACCTTGCGGTCGCATCCGGCTCGTTCATCAGCGCGCGTGACGATGAAAAGTACGCGCAAGTCGTCGTTCTCGGCGCAACGCTGGCCGAGGATCTGTACGGCACCGACATCGATCCGGTTGGCCAAACGATTCGCTCGGGAAATCTGCTGATGACCGTCATCGGAGTGCTCGAAGAAAAGGGCACGTCTGGTCCGACCAACGTCGATGACGCAGCTCTGATTCCGCTCACGACCCTGCAGCGCTACCTCAGCGGCAGCGATTCGATCTCCGGCATCAGCCTGACTGTTTCTGACGAATCACAAATGGATGCGGCCGAGGGCTTCGTGACCGACACGCTCCTGGCCGAGCACGGTATCACCGACTCGACCGCCGCCGACTTCTCGGTCACAAGCAGCGCCGACATGCTCGAGACGGTCTCAACCGTAACGGGCACATTCACCACTCTCCTCGCTGCGATAGCCAGCATCTCGCTGCTTGTCGGTGGCATCGGCATCATGAACATGATGCTCACGACGGTCACCGAGCGTACCCGTGAGATCGGTCTCCGCAAGGCTATCGGTGCCGACGACAACGTGATCTCCTCCCAGTTCCTCGCCGAGTCGATCGTGCTCACGCTTCTCGGGGGCATCATTGGAATCGCAGCCGGCTGGGCGATTGCGTCCGTCGCCGCAAATCTCCTTAACACCCAAGCCATCGTCTCACTCAACTCCGTCGGTCTCGCAGTTGGCGTTTGTGCGGTCATTGGCTTGGTCTTTGGCTACTACCCCGCGCGTCGGGCTGCCGCAATGAGCCCGATCGAAGCGCTGAGATACCAGTAAACGTACGCCGGGCGGAAGTCCGGCACAGCCGAACGGAGCATTGATATGTTGCAGAAGATAATGATCGTGGTGATAGGCATCGCGCTTGTAGGCGCCGGATTCTTGGGCGGGACGTACTACGCCAAGAGCAACACAACTGGCATGGCACCGCCCGGTGGCACCAGCGGTCCGCCTTCGGGTGCAACACCGCCGAGTGGCGCCACAGATACAAGCGGCACCGTCGCACCAGGTGGTACCAGCGGACCGCCTTCGGGCCAGGCACCGCCGAGCGGCACCACACCGCCGAGCGCACCATAACCCAAACTGAAGCGCTCAGATACAAGTAACCGAACGCCGGGCGGGAGTCCGGCATAACCGAACGGAGCACCAGAGATGAAACGCATTCTAATAGCGGTGATCGCAGTCGCCCTGGTTGGCGCCGCCTTCTTCGGAGGAACGCTCTACCAAAAGTCGACGGCAACAGCCGCAGGCCCTGGTGCCGCCGGCGGCCGAGCTGGCGCTGGCGGGCCAATGGCGAACCTGTCGACCGAGGAACAGGCGAAGATCGCCGCCATGAGCGACACAGAACGTCAGGCGTACTTCGAGACCCAGAGGGGCTCGGACGCCAACGGGGCCGTAGGAGCCCGCGGAGCCGGCGGCGGACTCGTTGAAGGCGAAGTCATCGACGTCGCAAGCGACACTGTCACCGTCAAGATCGGCACGAACTCGCAGACGATCTACATCGATGACAGCACGGTCGTTGGCTACCAGGAGGGCGCGGACGCGCTCGCTGCCGGTTCGTCGGTGCTCATCTACTCGACATCCACAGCTGACAACGTCGTGACTGCGACGGCAATCCTGGTGAAGAAGTAGGCCGCTGATGATGAGCAACCGCGCCAGACTAGCACTCGACCTCGGGTTGTTCGTGGCGATCCTCGTCGCGTTCTTCCCACGGTTCACCGGCATCTCGGTGCACGAGTGGCTGAGCCTCGCGATCCTCGCTCCAACGGTGCTCCACTTGGCCGTCAACTGGGACTGGGTGGTGCGGACCGCCGTAAAGATATTCGGCAAGCTGCGCGCCGCATCGCGTGTGAATCTCGTCATCGATGTGCTGCTGTTCATCGCGACCGTCACGGTCATGCTCAGCGGGTTCATGGTGTCGCAGGCGATCGCATCGACGCTCGGCATGACGGTCGTGCCGAGCGTGGCGTGGCATCTTGCGCATGCGTTCTCGGCCAAAGCAGTGATGCTACTTATGACCGCACACTTCGCGCTCCACTGGCAGTGGATCACCCGCGTGACTCACACCATGATCTCCCGGACAAGGCCGCCTGAACCGGCCTTAGTTGCAATCAGAACCGATAACCGCCGGGCTGGATAAGCCCAAAGGAAGGGTGGTGTGAAATGCCTCGTTTGCTCGAAAACACGATCATGGTCCTTCTCGCCACGCTGCTGACGGGCATCGGAGTCTTCGTCATCGTGTCGAACATCAACGTCTCCTCGACGGCCGTCGCATCCACTGCAACCACAGATGCGCTGACATGTCCTTCAACGGGCTGCACTGCCGTGAGTTGCCACGCGACAACATCAAGCGCGAGTGCCTCGGCAGACCAGCTACAGACATGCCCCGCAACGGGATGCACCTCGTATGGATGTCATGCGACCGACGGCACGTCTAGCGGCGGTCGCCGACACGGCTTCGGACAGGGCACGAACCTGTCCAGCAGCACATCAATGTAGGAGAGCAAGTCCCGCGCAGCTTGGAACCTGACTCAACTCCACGGCAATGCAGAGAGGGCCGCCTTTCGGCGACCCTCTCCATCGCTGCTGGACAGCGACATTCATCCGTTTGTTGCGGGTGGTGCATTGCATCCGGGCAACTCGCCCGAAACGACGCCGTCCTACGAGGAGGACACCTCCGCAGCGATGTTGGATCTACTCAACGCTGAATCACCTCCTCCTTAGCAACGGGCCGCCGGATTGCGCCCTCGGGATGCCCCGTGACACTCGACAAGCGATACCCGTGCCGAGTCGCACACCCGCGCCCGATTAGCCAGCGGAGTCCCGATTCTTCGGCGCGCGGCGGCTGAACGGCACTGTGCTGAGCGTGTCACCCTTGACTACGTACATTGCCGCATCCGCCGCCAGCATCAGAGCATCGAGGCTTTCGCCCTGCTCCGGATAGATCGCAACGCCAACGCTTGCCGAGGCATGCACGCGTCGCCCGAGCACCTCATAAGGCTGCCGGAGGTCCACCGCAAGACGTGCCGCAAACTCAGCGGCGTCCTCCTCGGCGCCGATGCGTGCCAGGATCACAAACTCGTCGCCTCCGATGCGGGCGACGGTGTCTTCAGCACGAGAAGCATCGGTCAATCGGGTCGCGACCATCTGAAGAATCGCATCGCCTGCGGCGTGGCCGAGAGTATCGTTCACGGCCTTGAGGTCATCGAAGTCGATGAACAGAAGCGCCAGCTGCTCGTCCATTCTCCGCGCACGCGCAAACGCCACCGCCGCGCGGTCACACAGGAGCGCACGATTGGGTAGGTTCGTCAGGTGGTCCGAGTATGCGAGCCTGCGCACGGTCGACTCAGCAGCACGTCGCTCTGTGATATCGCGTGACACGTCGACAACGTATTCGTCTTCACCCACGCAAACAGGGGCAAGGTGCGCCTCGATGGGGCGAATGATGCCAGTTGGGCACACTGCCTCGGTCTCAAAGACCGCGTTTCCGCCATGTCGCAGCGTCTGCATGTGTATCTCGAACATCTCGATGTCAGCATTCGGTATCAGCGTTCTGATATTGACGCCGAGGAGACCTTCACGCTCGTAGCCGCGCTGAGCACAAGCCGTGTCGTTTGCATACACGATGAATCCGTCGTAGCGGAACACGATCACGGCGTCGGTCGTCTGGTCGAGCAACAGCGACCGGAAGGCCAGCTCCTGCTCAAGGCGCACCCGCTCGGTAAGGTCGATTCCTGCACTACGAACGCCGCATGTTCGGCCGTCTGCTCCGCGAAGCACCTTCCGGTGCCACACGACGCGCCGCTCCTCATTGTCTGTTGCCTGAAGGCCGTACTCGACGTACTCGTCGCTGCCTTCAGGATCGGCCATGAGTCGCTTGAAACTTGCAAAGACCTGCGGGCGAGCCTCGTCGGACACGAAGCTGTCGAACCAGTTCCTGCCAACAACATCTTCTCTCGGCAGAACGAGGATGTCGCACGTGGCTTCGTTGGCATCAAGCACACGGCCGGTGGCGTCAAGGGTGACGATCGCGGCACCGACGCGATTGAGGAACGACCCGCTACGATCCCGTTCGCGCTGCAGCTGATGCGTTGTGCGCTTGAGGGAGAGGAACACGCCCCTGATGCCGAGGACGCCCGCGAGCAATAGCACCGAAACCGCCAGCGCGGTCGTCGCCTCGATCAGCGTCGCATTGGAGGTGACGGCGTACATCCGACGCCATGCCTGAAGGCCAAGGCCGACACACAAGATGATCCAGGAGAGACGCCGTCCGCTGATCGGAATGAGGAGCAGCGCTGCGCCCGCTGCAAGCACCTGAAGAACCGCGGCCAGATAGAGCATGAACCGGATGTCTGCAGCCATTCCCATTGCGTTCCCCCGTGCTCCGGTCTGTCTTCTCGCGCCTCCGGGCTCTCGCAGGAAGTGCGTCACAGACCTACTTCGATTCTAGTACCGCGAATACCTGCTTTTGACAGGTCACCGAGCACAAATAACAGTTGGTAACGAATCATCCGCTCGCTGTCAGTGGATTCCAGGAAACGACCCCTCGGCGCTGTCGGGCAGGGCGCGCGGTGCTCACAATTCCCGCTTGACATTGCTTAGTGCGATTACTAGACTGACCAGTCAGTTTCGTATTGCGACATGCTCTGAAAGGAACCACCATGAAGTCCGTTGGAATCGCACGGTATGAGCTGAAGCAGCTGTGGAGTCACCGCCGCGTGCGGCTGGCGACCGCTGTCATCACGCTCGTCCCCCTTCTTTACGGAGCGCTCTACCTCTGGGCGTTTTGGGATCCATACGCACAGCTCGACAAGCTCCCCGTTGCCCTCGTGAACCAGGACCAGTCAGTGGTGCACGACAATGACCGCATCTCCGCAGGTGCAGACCTGGTAGACGAGCTCATGGAGAGCGACGCGGTAGGCTGGACGCCCGTCTCGGCAAGCGAAGCCGCTTCCGGAGTGAAGGATGGCACCTATTACATGGCGCTCACCATCCCGGAGGAGTTCAGCGCCAACCTGGCCACCGCAGACGGCGACAATCCGACTCGTGCTGAGCTCACGGTCGTCTCTCATGAATCGGCCAACATGCTCGCGTCGCAGATCGGCGCGCGCGTGTTCACAGAGGTCCGGACGGCGACGGCTGTGAGCGCATCGGAGTCGTACCTGGACAACATCTTCATAGGCTTCACGGATCTCAGTGGGAAGCTGACAGAAGCCTCTCTCGGAGCAAACGATCTTGCCGAGGGGCTCACAGAGGCGCAGACCGGAGCCGACCTCCTTGCCGAGAAGCTCGCCGAAGCGCACAGCGGTAGCACGACGCTTGCGTCAGGCACCAGTAAGCTGGCAGACGGCGCGAAGCAGCTCGACGACGGCGCCGTGGCGCTTGCAGACGGCTCCGGTGCACTCGCTGGCGGGCTCCAGGACGCCCGCACCGGTGCGGCCAGCCTCGCTGCGGGCGCTAGCTCGGCGGCCGACGCTGCCGCGAAGTTGAGTGCCGGCGCGCAAACGCTCGACGCCGGAATAGCAGCGGCCACCCCGCAACTTTCAACCGCTGTTTCTGGTGCGGCCTCCGTGCGCGACGGAAGCGCCGCTGTGGTCACAGCGCTGCAGGCGTTTGCCGAAGCAAACCCCGATGCCGCTTCCGATCCCACCTTCGCAGGAGCGCTCGTGGCCGCGCAGCAGACGAGCGCCGGCGCAAGCGCGCTCGCCTCGGGCATGCAGTCCGCCGGATCACAGCTACCGGCGCTTCTGGCCGGCGCCGGTGATCTTGCGACAGGTGCCTCACAGCTCTCCGACGGCATCGCGGCGCTGTCAGTAGGCGCTGGCTCACTCAACAGCGGCGTCTCTGCCGCCTATAGCGGTGCGGCGAAACTCTCGGCAGGCGCGAAAGCGCTCGAGGATGGAACCGGCGCGCTTGCCGCTGGCACCGAAGACGCAGTCGACGGCGCGAAAGCACTGACGGCTGGTCTCGGCTTGCTCAACGCAGGTGCGGACGACCTTGCGACCGGGCTTGAGCCGGCAACCGACGGCTCCAGGGAGCTCGCCTCAGGCCTCACGGCCGGCGTGGACCAGGTGCCCTCGTATGACGACGCTGAGCGCGAAGCCCACTCGGCGATGATGGCAGACCCCGTGACGCTGAACTCCGAGCGTCTCGACCCGGTCCCGAACTACGGCACCGGTCTCTCGGTGTACTTCATCCCACTCGCCCTCTGGGTCGGCGCGCTCATCATCTGGTTCATCATCAGCCCACTGCCAGCAAAGGCAGTCAAAGAGGAGCGTTCGCCTGTGATCGTCGCGCTCGGCGGCTTCTGGTCGGCCGCGCTCATCGCAGCCGCCCAAGCGCTCGTGATGCTGCTTGTCCTACGCTTCGGGCTAGGCCTCGCGCCCGTTAGCACGCTGGCGCTCTACGGCTTCATGGTCCTGACCGCCGTCGTGTTCATCGCGGTCCTGCAGTGGCTATCATGCGCGTTCGGTCCTGCCGGCAAGGTGTTGTCGATCATCTTGCTGATGCTGCAGCTCACGTCGGCTGGCGGAACGTTCCCACTTGAGATGACGCCGCACTTCTTCCGCGCAATCAGCCCCTTCATGCCGATGACGTACGCTGTGGATGGCCTGCGCCAGGTCATATCCGGCGGCGACATGGCCGCTCTTGGCCGCGACGCGCTCATCCTGACGGCCTTCGCGGTGCTCGCGCTCGCGCTCACCAGCGTGACGGCGTGGCGCGCCCGCAGCTGGGATCCCGAGCGTCTCGAACCGGCGCTCACGCTCTAGAACGGTTCTCCGAGCGCCGGGGTCACACAGACTCCGACGCTCGGGTAGAATCGACTCGCAAAGGAAGGGACCACAATGGCGACTCGCTCGGATACCACCAAATGCAAACTCTACGACGCCGCACTCGCGCTCATTGCCGAGAAGGGCTTCGCTGGCACGACCGTCGACGAGATCGTCGAGCGCGCCGGCGTCGCCAAGGGCACCGTCTACTACCACTTCGCGGGCAAGGCCGAACTGGTCGAAGCGCTCATCGCCGAACGCCTGACGCCTCTCCAGGAGCAGTTTCGCATGACCCTGGAAGCCGCATGCACGCCAAGCGCGGCGCTCGAGGCGCTCGTGCGCGCCGAGCTTGAGTGGATCCGCGACAATCGCTCCTTTTCGAAGATGCTTATGACAGAACTCTGGCGGGAAGAACGCATCTGGCATGACACGCTCTTCTCACTCAGGCACTCGATCATCGGCTACTTCGAGCGCGCGATCGCCGACGGCATCGCAGCAGGAGTGTTCCGCAGCGACATCGATGCGGCTTTTGCTGCCTCGGCACTCTTCGGCATGACGGTCACCTCGGCACTCGACTGGCTGGTGTTCAGCCCCGAGACGCCTCTCGACACAGTTGCCGAGCAGATCCGCCGACTGGCTTCGATGGCCGTCACTAGCGGATCAGCGGCCTGACATGAACGACACCGTCCCGCAGCTTTCAAGCACGCTCACGTCGCGCGACACACTCGCGCGCTGGGCGCTCAGGTGGGATGTCGGCCGCAACCGTGCGGCGCTAGAGCCCGGTCTTTATCGCGTGGGCGAGCCCGGCCCCGACTCCCCTGTCTTTGCGACCGCCAACTATCGCATGACGTTCGACCTGGTGCGCCGAGACCTGGGCGGGCTTGATGCCTGGCTGCTCGTGCTTGATACCAACGGCATCAACGTCTGGTGCGCGGCCGGCAAAGGCACCTTCGGCACACGTGAGCTTGTGAATCGCGCGGTTGCAAGCGGCCTGTCTGCCCACGTCTCACACAAGACCATCATCGTTCCGCAGCTGGGCGCCACGGGCGTCTCGGCGCACGAAGCGCGTCAGGCAGGCGGGTACCGCGTGGTATTCGGCCCTGTTCGCTCAGCGGATATCCGCGAGTTCGTGGCTGCCGGCATGAAGACGACTCCCGAGATGCGGGCCGTCACGTTCACCTTCGCCGAGCGCCTCGCGCTCGCCCCGGTCGAGCTCGTGGGTGCTTTCCGCGGTTGGAAGGCGATCGTGCCCCTCGCGCTTCTCGGCGCTGGGTGGTTCCTTGGCCGAGGAGTGCTCGCAGCCGCAACCCAACCGGCCGCCGCCTACGTAGCCGGAGCGATCGCGGGTGGCCTCGCGGTCCCCGTGCTCTTGCCATGGCTGCCCGGGCGCGCTTTCTCGCTCAAGGGTGCCTTCGTAGGCGCACTCGCGGGCGCAGCCGCCTCGCTCGCACTCGGCGCATCGCCGCGCTCGCTCGCTGCTGGCATCCTTCTTGCGGGAGCTATCGCGTCGTTCGTGGGACTCAACTTCACGGGTGCCACGCCGTACACGTCGCCTTCAGGCGTGGAGAAGGAGCTCCGCCGCGCGCTGCCGCTTCAGGCTGCTGCGGCTGTGCTCGCGGGCGTACTATGGATCGTACAGTTCTTCATCGGCTAGGAGCATCATGCGCGGATTGCGTTATCTAAGCGGCGTCACGAGCCTCAAGCTCAATGCCGAGAAGTGCACCGGCTGCAAAGTCTGCCTCTCGGTATGCCCGCACGCGGTCTTCGCCGAGACCGACGACCGCCGCGTGCGCGTCGCCGACCTGGACGCCTGCATGGAGTGCGGTGCGTGCGCGAAGAACTGCGCGTTCGGCGCTATCTCGCTCAAGCCCGGCGTTGGGTGTGCCGAGGCGATCATCCATGGTTGGATTCACAACACCGAGCCTTCGTGCGGCGACGGGAGTGGCGGATGCTGCGGCTCAGCTTCAGCGACCACCGAGCCGGATTTCGAGTTCCCCTCGATCCTACAGCCGCCCGTGGGTGGCTGCGGAAGCGATCCCGCCACGCCTTCTTGATAGTCCGCTCGCTGCGGTCGCAGCAATGTTAGAAGGCTAGCGCCTGAGGAGCTGTCGGCTCATACTCGGCGCATGGACAATCGGATTCCCTTTAACGCGCGACGCCTGGTCGGCGACACATATGTCGTGCCCGGACTCACTAACGCCGGCTTCATCAAAGGGCTCGCGATCGACACTTGCGAGGACGAAGCCCCCTACGCGATGGCCGCTGTTGACCGCCTCGGCATCACACACGGGCATGCTGACCATTTCTCCATCGCCCACGTACTTCGCGCCAGCGGTGCCACGGTCTCTGCAGCCCGCGACGACGCGTCGCTCGTGGAGAACCCCGACATCAACATCCGCGGCATGTTCTCCTGGGCCAAGCCCGGTGACCTGCTCACCACCAAGCTCTTCCGAGGCGTGCCGTGCGAGGTGGACGAGTACCTTGAGGACTGGGACGACCCCCGCGCGAGCACGATTCCGCTCCCCGGACACACGATGGGCCACACCGGCTTCCTCACCGCTGACGGAGTGCTCTTCACGGGAGATGCGCTGTACCTGAAGGAACTCTGGGAGCGCCATCCGTTGCCGTATGCGATCGACCCCGAAGCCGTCGCTACCTCACTGGAACGCATCAGGGAGACGCCGTGCGAGTGGATCGTGCCAGGCCACGGCCACCCGATAGAGCGCACCGCCGCCGAGGATGATATCGACTTCCACCTCTCACAGATCCGCGAAATCGAAGCGTTGCTTCTCGACCTGCTCCGCCCCGGCCTCACCACCGAAGGAGCCATTGCCGCCGTATCCGCGGCGCGCGGCCTCACCGAGAACCCGGCGACCTACTGGCTCGCCGTCACCACCGTAAAGGGGTTCCTCGGCGAGCTGCTGAATCGCGAGAAGATCGAGTTCTTCGTGCACGAGCATGCGGGCTGGTGGAAGACGCTCTGACGCGCAAAGACCGTCGCAGCGCTACTCTCGGCCGCGATCCTTCTGGAACCGCCGAATGGTCTTGGCGAGCTGCTTGTCTTTCCGCGATTCCTCGGCGCGCGCACGGATATCGGTCTTGGAGACGGCTACCTGCACTTCGCGCTGGAGCTTGTGGTACGACTCCAGGCGCTCGGCCGGAAGCGTCCCTGCCTCGATTGCAGCGGCCACTGCACACCCCGGCTCACCTGAATGAGTGCAGTCGCTGAAGCGGCAATCCGGCGCCAACTCTGCAATGTCGGCGAACGCAGTCTCGACACCCTCCTCGGCGTCCGTCAGCGCCACCGAGCGCAGCCCCGGAGTGTCTACCAGCACACCGCCGCCAGGCAGAGGGACGATCTCGCGGGCGACGGTCTTGTGGCGACCCCTGCCGTCCGCGGCGCGCACCTCGGCGGTCGCCTGGCTTTCGGTGCCGGTGAGCAGGTTGATGAGCGTGGACTTGCCCGCGCCCGACGGGCCCACAAGCGCGACCGTGCGCCCGGGGCCAACGTAGGCGTCGAGCGCCTGCGTGCCGGTGCCGTCGAGCGCGCTCGTCACAAGCACGTCGGCGCCCAACGCCACCTCGGCAACCGCTTCACGGGCCGCCTCGGCATCCTCAGAAAGATCGGCTTTGGTGAGCACAACCACCGGGATCGCGCCGCTTTCCCAGGCGAGCGTGAGCTCACGCTCGATGCGCCGCAGGTTGGGTCCCTCGGCAATGGGGTGGACGATGAAGATGGTGTTGAGGTTTGCAGCAAGCACGCGAGACGTGCCGACCTTGCCGGAGTCGCCGCGCATGAACGCGCTTGAGCGCGGCAGCACAGCTTCGATGAACGAGTTCTCGTGGGTCGAGTCCGGGTCGTACATGACCCAGTCCCCAACGGCGGGCAGCTCATCGATCGTCGAGTCGCGATAGAGGCGAGGCGACGGCTCGATGCGAAGGACGCCCTCATCGGAGTTCGCGAGCACGGAGCCTCGATCCGAGCGCATCACGCGCGCGAGACGAAGCCCGCGAGCCTCATGCTCGGCCGCCAGGGCTCGCACACGATCGTCGAGTCCAAGGTGCTCTAGATCGAGCTGGTCGAGCTGCGCCAGCGTCTCGTCGATGGCGTCGGGGCTTGTAAGGCGAACGGCTTCATACAGCGCCTCGGCCTGAGCACGCTGCGCCCCGGCCTTGGCGGGCTGACCGATGGCGTCAAGTGCGTCGGCCCGGGCATCCAGGACACGCGCAATCAGCACCGCGCGCGGAGCGTCAAGCTCACCACCCGCCGAGAGGAATGCCACCAGCGACTCGGGAGTGAGCGCATCAAGCAACGACGGGTCGGAGTTAGACGCAAGCCGCAACGCCTCTTCGGTGCTGCGGAGCTGCTCTTCTGGAGTCTCGCCACGTCCGGCAAGCGCACGGCGCAAAATCGCGCCGACCTGCTGGATGAGGCGGAGTATGTAGTCGCTCTCGAACACGCTACTCAGGCTTCACAGACTTGCCGACGGAGAACGCGTCGGCGACCTTCTCGCCAAGCCGACGGTACTCGCGGCTGCCAGCGATGTACACGAGCGGGTCGAGCTTCTCGATGTCGACCTTGCCGTTCGCATCCAGGATGCTTTCATCGGCATGCGACTCGACGACCTCGCCGATGACGAGGATGTGCGAGCCGCCGGGGTCGACCTCGGAGATGACGCGGCACTCAAGGTTGTACGGGCACTCGGCAACAAGCGGTGCCGAGACCACCGAGGCGGGCTCGGTCGTCCAGCCGCTCTCGGCGAACTTGTCGTGATCGTGGCCACTGACGATGCCGAAGTAATCCACGACCGCCGCGTCAGAGGCGCGTGGTACGTTCACCGTGAACTCGCCGGTCTCTCGGATGAGCTCGAGTGTGCGACGCGATTGGCGGAGCGCCATCACGATCGTGGGAGGCGTGGCGCCGCCGATGGCGATCCAGGCTACAGCGAGCGCGTCAGCCTTCTCCATCGTGCCGCCAAGCACGAGCGGGCATGGCATCGGATACAGACGGTCACTCGGACCAAGGGACTTCTTCATGGGTGGCTCCTTCCGGGGTGCAATCACCTGGCAAGTGTACCCCGAGAGCTACTGCTTTCGCAGCGCCACGAGGTCCTCGACGCGTGGCTGGGCCCACTGGCGGGTGCGCGTGAAGCGCTCGCCGGTCGAGACGCAGCGGTCGGCGGCGTTGAGCAGAAGCGGCATCAGGTCGTTCCCGCGCAGGTTGCCGAGCATCCCGCGCGTGCAAGCGCGTTCGCCAAACACCGCCACGTCATCAACGCCGGTCGCGCCGCCGAGAACCAGCAGCGGGACCGCCTCGCCGGAGTGGTAGAGCGGTCCGGCAGACGGCGTGGCGTGATCCGCCGTGATCGCGACGACGATGTCGCGCTCCCAAACGCGCTCGCGCACAAGCAGTCCCAGCGCGATATCAAGCCGCTCGATCACGTCGCGCTTTCTGGCCGGGTCCTTCTTGTGCGCCGCATGATCCGGCGCCTTGGTGTGGGCGTGCACGAAGTCGATCTCGCCGCCGAGCAGCTCAAGTGCAGTCTCAATCCGCTTCTCGAGGTCGGCGCGGGGGTCGCGCAGGTCGCAACCGGTCTCCACGTGTCGCATCCCGACAACGCTCGCGAGCCCTGCGTAGAGCGGACCGGATGCAACGCAGGCGCCGTTCAGGCCGTAGCGCTGCGGGAACGGCTGTGCGACATACGACGCGCCGGCCCACTTCGTCACCATGAACTCGCCGGGAGAACCCGCTGCCGAGAGCCGCTCGTGTGCGAGAAGCATCCACGCGTTGAGCGCATCCGCGGTGCGGGCGGCGGCGTCCTGATCGGGCGCCTCCTCGGTGGCCTGCACGGCAAGGACAGGCAACCCTTCCCGGAAAGGATCGGCGTCTGTCACGTGATGGCTAAGGGCCTTCGCCGAGGAGACATACACAAGCCCCTGGCGCGCATCGGTATGCACGAAGCGAACATGCACGTCGCCGAAGGTGGCATTGAGGTCGATATCGGCAAGCCCGCACTCTCCGTGGCGCGGGTCGGGACGGTGCGTGACGGTGAACGCGCCACCGCTCTCCTCGGCGGAAAGCAGGCTGGCGCGCAAGACGACCTCGCCCGGTTCGGGAGGCATGCCCTCGCCGATCGCTTCGAGCAGGCCCCGGCCCGGATACTCCTCCGGCGGATAGCCAAAGAGCGCGAAGTGCGCCTGGAACGACGTTGGCGCGCGACCCGGACCGATCGAGTACATCGTGCCGCATGCACCCGCCGAGGCGAGCGCGTCAAGATTGGGCGTGTCGGCCGCTTCCAGAGGGGTTCGGCCGTCGAGCACCGCGTGCTGCCTGTCGCCGAGGCCGTCAAGGATCACGAGCAGGATCTTGCTCACGCCCGCGCCTCTCTCAGCACGTCGGCCACAATCGCGTCGTAGTCGCCGTCGCCTGCCAGCAGCGCGGTCAGAAGCCGCTTACCTGCCGGAACCAGGAACTCGTCGAAGAACCCGGCCGGCATCTCCTTCACGGCGCCGTCGCCCTCCAACCCGCGGTAGTTGCCCGAGAGCACGCACTCAAGCTGCGGCGAGCCGCCGACCCACCGCTCGCCAAGCAGCGTGTCGATCGCGCTCTTCTCGGCAACGTCACGCACTGGCAGAGCAAGCTCCACCCCGGCGTGCGCAAGGACCGCCGAGTACGCATCCAGCGCACGCGGCATCTGGTTGGGCTTGGTGGCCGTACCGTGCCATTCGCGTTCGCCTGAGATCACCACGGGGGCCTCTCGGCGGAGCGCAAGCAGGACACGCATGAGATGCAGGTACAGGTGACAGCCTACGCACGGCACCCAGGCACCGTAACGCTCTGCAAGCACGGAGCCGAACCTGCCGTTAAGCGCCCGCCACAGGGCGGGATCCTCCAGGCTCTCAAGCGGCTCAAGCTCGACGCCGTGGCGTTCCCGCAGTTCTCTGCCGAGAAACACCAGGTTGCCTTCGATGCCGCCAAAGTCGCCGTACTCGGTGCCGGTGTGCGCGTACGTGGGGATGAGCGTGCGAACGTGCGGATTGCGCTCGCAGTAGCGGAGCGCGGCGGCGATGCTGTCGGCGCCCGAGATCTCGGCTATGGCCATCGTGTTGGTGAGGTCGACTTTGTTCATGCGACCAGGATACACGGAGAACCCGCGCTAGACCGCGAGCCGGACTGGAGCCGTGTCGAGAAACTCCGCCAGCATCGCTCGTGTACGCCAGGCGTCAGCGGCCTCGTGCAGCTCCACGACCCACCAATCGCACCGGGGCGCCTGGAGCAAGACGTCGAGTGCCGGGGCGAGCGCAGTCAGGTCGATAGGCGCAAAATGCCGCTCCACCTCGCGCTCGTATACGTGCGCGTTCCTTACGAGAGGGCTGACGAGCCTGGCGAACTCCTCGGCACCAAAGCCGTGTGCGGCGAAGTCGCTTGAGGCGGCGTGGCCTAAGTCGAGCGTGACGGCCGCGCCACTGGCCGCGATGAGATCCATGAACGCCATCGGGTCGCTTGTGAGCCCCCAGCGAAGGTTCTCAAGGCACACTGCGACACCGAGGTCGGCGCCGTGCGCGACAACATCACGCAAGCGCTCGCCGGTCGCCGCCACGCGCTCACGCGACGCATCCGACGGCAGCCCCGCATGCAGAGTCAGCATCGTGCCGCCCGCGAGTGCCACCTGCGAGACCGCATCAAGCATCCACTCTAGGGCGAGCCCGGCCTCGGCAGGATCCGCGTGCCCGATCTCTCGGTAGCCGAGAGGAAGGTGATAGCGGATCTCCAGGTCAGCGTCGCTGCAAAGAGCGCGAAGCTTCTCCGTGCGAGGAACCACAGACGCGAGGTCATTCGGCACCAGAGAGAGGTCGATGGCCGCGTGACCCCGGAGCTCGCACGCGAACGCCGCCGTCTCCTCAAGAGATGGCAGGGTGTGGCCGCATACTGCGAGTTTCGGTTCCATGTCACGAGTGTACATCAGACGTCCTGATAAGCTCAATCGACTCGACTTATATACCGACGTGCGCCAACCACCTGATGTATGTGCCCGCTGCGTCAACGGGCGCAACAGGCGTAATATCTACTCAGGCACACCGGCGAGGGAGGACGTATGGCACCGGACAGGCTGCTCATCGGCAAAGGCACCACCGACGAAGTCGCGATGCTCTCAAAGCTCGCGAACCGTCACGGGCTCGTGGCGGGCGCGACCGGTACCGGCAAGACGGTTACCCTCCAGGTGCTTGCCGAGGCGTTCAGCGGGATAGGCGTGCCCGTCTTCGCAGCCGACATCAAAGGCGACCTCTCCGGGATCTCGCAGGCCGGCGGCGGCAACTCGAAAGTGGACGAGCGCATCTCGGCGCTGGGACTGGATCCGTGGGAGATGCGCGGGTCGCC
>DDWM01000042.1:90953-91414 GCA_002345925.1 Actinobacteria bacterium UBA2286
GTCGGGCCGCTTCTGCTCGCACGCCTGCTCAACCTGAACGAGGTCCAGGAAGGCGTCCTCACTCTCGCCTTCCGCGTTGCCGACGACGAGGGCCTGCTGCTACTCGACCTCGACGACCTCCGCGCGATCCTCAAGTATGTCTCGGATAACGCATCAACACTGCGTGCCGAGTACGGCAACGTCTCCGCGGCAAGCGTCGGCACCATCCAGCGCGGGCTGCTGAGCCTTGAACAGCAGGGCGGAGCGGCGCTCTTCGGCGAGCCGGCGCTCGATCTCATGGACATGATCCAGACCGCTCCCGACGGGCGCGGCATCGTCAACATCCTCGCGGCCGATAGACTCATGCAGTCGCCGCGCGCGTACTCCACCTTCCTGCTGTGGCTTCTCTCGGAGCTCTTCGAACAGCTGCCCGAGGTTGGCGACCAGGACAAGCCTAAGCTCGTCTTCTTCTTCGACGAGGC
>DDWM01000053.1 GCA_002345925.1 Actinobacteria bacterium UBA2286
CTCGGCGATCTGCTCACCCGAAGCGCGGTCGACGAGATCATCGTGCTTGGTCTGGCGACTGACTACTGCGTCAAAGCGACCGTGCTCGACGCTATCGGCCTCGGCTTTGGCGTTACGGTCGTGACGGACGGATGCCGGCCGGTGGAATTGGCGCCGGGCGACGGTGAGCGTGCTCTTGCCAAGATGCATGCCGAAGGCGTGCGACTTCTTACCAGCGACAAAGTCTGACAACTGACAGGAGAATCCAATGAAGGTTGTGGCATTCAATGGTAGCGCCCGCAAAGACGGGAACACCGCGATCCTGCTCGAACGCGTGTTGACTGAGCTTCGCTCGGCTGGAATCGAGACCGAGCTCATGCAAATGGCAGGCAAGAAGGTCCATGGCTGCACTGCGTGCATGAAGTGCAGGGAGACGAAAGACAACCGCTGCTCGGGACTGCGGGACTTCGGGAACGAGTGCATCGAAGCGGCAGTTGCGGCCGATGGAATCATCATCGGTTCTCCGGTGTACTACGCAGACATCACCGCCGAGACCAAGGCGTTCATCGATCGTCTCGGTTATGTGGGCGGCGCGAATCCGGGAATGCTGCGTCGCAAGGTGGGTGCCGGGGTCGTTGCGGTGCGCCGTGCGGGCGCTATACACGCGTTCGACAGCATCAATCACCTCTTCTTCATTTCGGAGATGATCGTGCCCGGGTCCTCGTACTGGAACGTCGGTATCGGTGGAGCGGCCGGGTCAGTGGAATCGGACGAAGAGGGTCTGCGCACGATGGATGCGCTCGGTCGCAACATGGCGTGGCTGCTTGAGCGAGTGGCGGACCGCTCCTAGAAGATCGACTGAAAATCCTCGAAGCTCTCCTGCAGATGGTCGAGGTTCCAGTCGTCGATCGACATGTAGAAGCGCGGGTTGAAAACGAGCCCCATGTCTTCAGTGAGCGCGATGACCGCCGGCAACAACGCGTCGCGTTCGAGGCATGCGCTGAGGAGTTCGGGATTCACGAAGTCCTCCTCGGCAAGAGGTGGCGTCCAGAAGGTCTGCCGACCGTCTATCGTCACCACGAGGTCGAAGCAGAAGTTGCCCGCCGTGGAGATGCTGAACGTGATCTCCGGGTCATCTTCGAGCTGCTTGGTCCATGCCGAGCGATCTTTCGTGAGACCGGCAACGCGCGCGAGGGTGGTTTCGTCGATCGCCATGGAGCACGGGTAGCCGGGGAGCGAATCGAGGACTTCGCGAAGGTTGAGGGCCGCGACGAGGACCCGCTCCATCATCGTCTCGCGCAAGATGCCGAGCGCGAGGTTCGCCTCGACGCGTGACCGAGCATTCACGACGACGTGCATCAGGTCTTCTTCGGCGTCGAGGTTCTGTCGAAGTAGGGGAATCGTTGAGAGTGCGTGGACCATGGTTACTCCTGTGCGAGGTGACATGACTTTCATCGGCGCCTGGAGGTACTTCTTGAGTAATCCAGGTCACCTTTCCGTTCGTCGCCCGATGAACGGTCGCTATCGTGACCATTTGAACTAGTGGTTCCGGACCGAATTACCCATCCACCAAGCAGCAACAGAGGAAACTGAGCATTCGTTAGCGAATAACGAAAGAGTGTCCGTCTGACGGGGGTGACGAAGTTGTCAGAGGAGCTCGATGCGCTGTGCCAGACCGGTGGTCTGCTCGACACCGTTGTCCGGTCACTTGAAGACGTGATATTCGTGCTGGACCTGTCATGTAGGTACTACGGCCTATGGGGCCGCTGGATCGAGCGCCATGCGGTCGACCCTGCAACCATCCTCGGCAAGACGTGCGATGAGGTCTGGGCGCAAGATGGACACGGCGAGTTTGACGAGGTCAACCAGCAGGTTCTTGCCGGTGAAACGGTGGTCTTCGACCGATGGTTCGAAATGCCATGGGGGCCGGTCTACTACCAGAGCACGCTATCTCCATTGCGTGGAGATGGGAACCAGATCATCGGAATCTGCGGCGTTCGCCGCGACATCACCGATCTGAAGCGCGCCGAGGATGCTATCCGGCGCGAGAAAGAGTATGCGGAGCACCTCATCGACAGCGCGAACGTGATGGTCGTGGGTCTGGATTCTGCCGGTGACGTGCGCTTGTTCAATACAGCTGCCGAGCTGGTCACCGGCTGGCATCGCGCAGAGATCATCGGCTCAAACTGGTTCGAGACGGTTGTGCCAAAGGAGCGGTTCCCTGCCGCCTGGGAGGCATTCCGGTCTCTGTACGCATGCGAAGTCGATGATGCGAGACCGCGGACGCTCCGTCGATGCTCCGAGGGACCTATCCTCACCCGTTCAGGCGAAGAGCGTACGATCTCATGGATGGACAGCGAAGTCCCCGAGGTCGGCCGCGAGCTCGACATCGTGTCATTTGGTGTCGATGTGAGCGAAGCGCGCATTCACGAGCAGATGCTCGAGCACCTTGCTACACATGACCCGCTGACAGACCTGCCGAATCGCCGTTCATTCGAGAGTGCACTCGGTCGCTCGGTGGCGCGGGCTCGCAGGGGCACGGTATCGACCCTGCTCTTCATCGATGTGGATGATTTCAAGGCCTGCAACGACGAGTACGGACACGCGTTTGGCGACGCCATCTTGTCCGAGATAGCGTCGGAGCTGCAGCATCAGGTGCGTGAGCCGGACCTTGTTGCGAGAATCGGCGGCGATGAGTTTGCCGCGCTGCTTGAGGGCGCAACGGTTGAGGCTGCCGAGGTTGTTGCGGCACGTATGCGTGCCGGGGTCGTATCCATGGCGAAGCGACATGGCATAGAGTTGGATCTGAGCATCGGATTGATGGGCATGGATGCTGATTCGGACTTTGAATGCGTCTTGTCCGGGGCAGATACCGCGATGTACACCTCCAAGCGCTCCGGTGCTGGGGTCGTCGTGTTCGAATCCTCATAGCTTTCATCGCTGCCTGGACGCGTAGAGCCTGAAGCGCGAACATAGAGTACTCGCTCTTGATGGCATGGGAGGATCTATGGCGCTCTGCATGGTGACGGACAGCACGTCTTACTTGCCGCACGATATCCGCGAGCAGTATGGCATCACAGTCGTTCCGCTCTCGGTGGACCTCGACGGAGTCGAATACGTTGAGGACACGCCGGAGGCTGAGGGCTTTTACCGAGCGCTTGCGGCTTCCAAGTCGTTTCCGACGTCGTCGCAGCCAGCCGTCAGCGTACTTGTGGAGGCGTTCGAGGGCCCGGCTTCGCGTGGAGATGCCGTCGTGGGGGTGTTCCTCTCCTCGGAAATGAGCGGCACGCACTCAACCGCGCTACTGGCGCGCGACATGGTCAAAGAGCGGTATCCCGATGCAGTCATCGAGGTCGTGGACTCGCGCTCGAACTGCATGGAGCTCGGATTCGCCACGCTTGCCGGGTGTCGGGCCGCCGAGGCTGGCGGTAGCACCGCCGAGGTGGTCGCTGCAGTTCGGGCGATGATCGAGCGCACGCGGTTCCTCTTCGTGCCGGATACGCTCGAGTACCTCCGCCGAGGCGGGCGCATGGGCGGCGCGCAGGCACTTCTCGGCACGCTTCTGCAGATTCGCCCGATACTTACGGTCGCAGATGGCAAGACCGAGGTATTCTCCAAAGTGCGCACGAAGCGCAAGGCGCTGGCTGAGATCGTTGCGGCATTCAAGGCCGATATCGAGTCCAAGGGCTTTGTAGATGCTATCGTGCACCATATCGATGATGAGGAAGAGGGCACGGAGCTCGCTCGCATGGTCGAGAGCGTGACCGGTGTGATGCCACGCGTGATCGGCCTCGGGCCGGTTATCGGAACGCATGTCGGACCCTCGACGGCGGGGCTCGTTTACGCTACAGACAAGGAAATGCACAAGTCAGCCCGGAAGGAGCAGCCGTGACCGGCCGCCCCATATTGGTAATCGATTCATGTTCAGACCTCACTGCAGCGATCGTGGACTCACTTGATGTCCATGAGCTGCATTTTCCGTTCTCGATCGCGGGCGAAGACCGCGAGGACGATTTCGGGCGGACGTTCCCGCATGTCTCGTTCTACAACGCGATGCGCGAGGGCAGTGAGCCGACGACAGCGCAGATCCCGCGTCCGGTCTTCGAGGAGGTCTTTCGCAGGGCCGCCGAGGCGGGTCGTACGGCGATCTACCTAGGCTTCTCTTCAGGACTCTCGGGCACATTCGATAGCGCCTTCCTCACGCGGCAGGCGGTGCTCGAGGAGTACCCCGAGGCGGATATCAGACTGATCGACACCTTCTCGGCATCGATCGCGGAGGGCTTGTTCGTGTATGAGGCTGCACGCATGCTGGCCGAGGGCGCGAGCGCCGATGAGCTCGTTTCATGGGCTGAGGCAAACCGGATGCGCGCAAACGGCTACTTCACTCTCGACAACCTGGAGTCGCTTAAGCGCGGCGGACGCATCTCAGACGCGGCTGCCGCAGCAGGTGCGATGCTCGACATAAAGCCGATCTTGCTGCTCGATCGCGAGGGCAAGCTTTCGCTCAAGCGAAGTGTCCGTGGCCGCAAGAAGTCGCTGTCGGCCCTTATCGACATCATGGCCGAGCGCGTGGAAACGCCCGTCGGCACCGTGGTCGTCGGTCATGCCGATGCCCCCGAGGATGCAGAGAAGGTCCGCCAGATGGTGGTGGAGCGCTTCTCACCGGCCGAGGTTCTCCTGCTGGAGATCGGTCCCGTCATCGGTGCGCACGTTGGGCCCGGTATGGTGGCCGTGAGCTTCTGGGGCACCGAGCGCTAAGGGACGATCCTGGTTCCGGCGCGGCCAGCAAGCGCGTCTTCGAGCACTTCGCAGCCGCAGATGATGGCGTCTCGGCCGGTCGTACGCACGAACTCCGCGCACGCCGCGACCTTCGGCCCGATGCTCCCGCTCTCGAACTCCCCGGATGCGAGCAGGCGCTGCGCCTCGGCGACGCTTAGGCGGTCGACGGGTTGCGCGGCGTCAGTTCCCCAGCCGAGGTACACCTGCTTGGCTTCCATCAGGATGATGAGCGTGCGTGCGCCGATCTCGCGTGCGAGCAGGGCCGACGCCCAGTCCTTGTCGATCACTGCGTCGATGCCGGTTAGCATCCCGCGCTCATCCTCAACCACCGGTACGCCCCCGCCGCCTGCTGCGATCACGATGTCGCCAGCCTCCGCATTGCGCCCGATGCTGCCCGCCTCCACTATCCTGAGCGGACGAGGAGAGGCGACGACGCGTCGGTGTGAGCCGTCGCTGTTCTCCGCGAATGTCCAGCCCTCGGTGCGGGTGAGCTCGGCAGCATGCTCGGGCGTCCAATACGGCCCGATCGGCTTGGTGGGGTTTCCGAATGCGGGGTCCGTTCCATCAACAACGCATTGGGTGATGATGGTAACGACGGCGCGGTCGAGTCCGGCCTCGCGCAGAGCGTTGTGCAGGCTCATCTGCAGCATCAGGCCAAGTCCGCCTTCGCTGTCCGCGTCGGCTATGTAGAGCGGCATCGGCGCGACGCTTGAGCGCGCCGCCTCGTTTCTGATGACGATGTTGCCAACTATCGGCCCGTTGCCGTGGGTGAGCACCACGCGGTGCCCTCCGGAGATGAGGCTGGCGACATGTTGCATGACGTCATCAGCGCGGGTGAACTGCTCGGTGATGGTGCCGTCGTCGCCGCGTCGGAGGATGGCGTTCCCTCCGAGCGCGATGACGACAAGTTGCGACCCGGCCACGTCGGGACCCCTTTAGCCGAGCTGGTGCTGCTGGCAGAAGGCATCCACGATGTCGTCCAGGGTAGGTTCTGAGGCATCTGTCACGGAGTACGTTGCGCGAACCGTCGGCTGCGGGATAGTGATCAGTCGGGACAGGTCGATCGGCGTTGCGACGATCACGACGTCACAGTCGCTTCCGGCGATCGTCAGCTCCAGGTCGCGCAGCTGTTCTGCCGAGTAACCCATGGCTGGCAGCACCTCGGTGAGGTGCGGGTACGCGGCGAGCGTGCTTGCAATTGAGCCGACAGCGGAGGGCCGAGGGTCCACGAGAGACGCCACGCCGGCATCGCGCGCAGCGATGGCGCCCGCGCCATACGGCATGCCGCCGTGCGTGACTGTGGGACCGTCCTCGATGACGAGTACCCGCTTGCCCTTGACGGCGTCAGGATCGCTAAGTGTGATCGTCGAGGCGGTCTCCACCAGAACTGCGTTGTGATTGAGCTGAGCTGAGACCTCGCGAAGGCTTGCGACAGCGTCCGGATCAGCGGTGTTCACCTTGTTGATCACGAGCACTTGAGCACGCAGGAAGTTCGACTCGCCGGGATAGTAGAGGCGCTCGTGACCGAGGCGGTGCGGGTCAAGCGCCACGATCTCAAGGTCGGACTTGTAGAAGGGGAGGTCGTTGTTCCCGCCGTCCCAGATGATGACGTCTGCTTCCTTCTCGGCCTCACGGAGAATAGCCTCGTAGTCGACGCCGGCGTACACCACGATTCCTTCTATCACGAGGTGCTCGTACTCCTCGCGCTCTTCGACGGTGACTCCAAAGCCGTCAAGATCCTCGATGCTCGCATAGCGCTCCACACGCATCTTGAGCAAGTCGCGGTATGGCATGGGGTGGCGGATATCCACCGCGCGCAGGCCGTGTCGCTTGAGCGCTTCCACGACGCGCTTGGAGATGCCGCTCTTGCCAACGCCGGTGCGCACCGCGCACACAGAGATGACAGGCTTTGTGGAGGGAATCATCGTAGGATCTGCGCCCAGCAGTACAAAGTCTGCACCCTCGGCAATGACCAGCGATGCCTTGTGCATGAGATCGACGTGCGCGATGTCGCTGTAGGCGAAGACCACGCGCTCCACGCCTTGCTCGCGGATGAGTGTGACCAGCTCGCGTTCGTGGACGATCGGAATACCGTCGGGGTAAAGCGGTCCGGCTATCTCGGACGGGAAGGTACGCCCTTCTATGCCTGGTATCTGCGTAGCGGTGAACGCCACGATCTCCGTGCTCTCGTCGTTCCTGTATCTGACGAGAAAGTCGTGGAAGTCACGACCGGCGGCGCCCATGATCACTGTACGTGTGCGAGCCATGCGAACTCCTTCATCGACGGATCCCTACATCGGGCTCGACCGGACGATGCTCGTTGTTTGCATAGATTTGCGGCACGAACGCATAACCGCCCGCTCGTTGTATCACGACAATAGAATACCCTTTTGACGGCTAGATGAGCAGCAAATCCTGGGAAAGCTTACGCTCTCACGCTCACTGTGCCACGATAGAGCTTCCTTCGATAAGGCAGGTACATGTGGACGTGATTCTCACCTTGATTGGCGGCGCATCTGGCGGTGCCAGCGGCTGGTTCGCAGGATTCCGCCTCGGCACACTTGTGAGTGACAAGCACGCGTGGCGGTACTGGGCGCTCAACGTGGGAGCGATGCTCCTCGCGCTCGGCGGCGAGATGCTGGGTTTGAGATTCGGTCTGCTGTGGCTATTGGCTGGTTCACTCGGATTCCTTGCTGCCGGTCTGACCGGTCTGAAGTATGGCCGAGGCAAGATCGTTGGACGCGGTAGTCGCATCGCTCCGAAGCATGAACCGGTCGAGATACCGCCGCTGTGGGAGGATTAGGCCGTATCTTTCCCTGTGACGATGCTGTGATACTTGAGCACGTCGTGAATCATCACATCGACGAATCCTGCTGCCGAGAGCTGACTTGCGATGTCGGCCGCCGCAATCCGGTGCTCGATCGGCGGACCCTTGGGCGTGGCCTCGCGCTTCCAGTCGACGATGGCGACCGTCCCGCCCGGGCGCAGCAGTCGGTGGGCCTCGGCTAGCATCTGTGCCGGGTCATCGAGTTCGTGGTGCAGATTGATCGAGTACACGAGGTCAGCGATCGTGTCGCCAAGCGGAATCGCGCCGGCGTCGGCATCGGTCACCACGATGTCGCCCGGTAGGTCGTGATCCAGGTGCTTGTGCATCCACTCGATCATCACGGGCTCAGAGTCTACGGCGTACAGGCGTCCTTCGGGCATCCGGTCGGCGAACTCGCGCGCGAACATTCCCGTGCCTGCGCCGATCTCGATTGCTGTCCGTGCGTCGGCCACCCCGAACGCTTCCCATATCGCGGCAGGGTCCAAGTCGATGAGCCGACCGGCGTCATTCAGTTTGCCAAGCTTTGCGGGGTCGAAGCGATGCGCGGCCATGGGTCTCCATCCGTTAGAACGTTCACGAGAGGTCAACTTGCGGTTCACACGCCCTACATACCCGATGAGCATAGTCATTAGCGTAAGGGGTTCCCAAGAACCCTCTTCTAGCTAGGAGGTGCTGTTCATGAAACGAGGAAAGTCACTTGCACTGGTTTCAGCCGGCCTGGTTGCTGGTCTGGTGCTCGGCAGCGTTGGCTTCGCGTATGCTGCGCCCGCCGACACTACACCGGCCAATCCCGTGCTCGCAAGCGGCCTGCGCATGGGTCAGAGCATTCGCGACGCCGGTGGCCGTTTGGTCGATGTCGTGGCCAAGCTTACAGGGCTCTCTGTTGAAGACGTCCAGGCAGAGCGTGCTGACGGGAAGTCCGCGGCGGATATCGCCGAGGCGAACGGTGTAGACGCGGACGCGGTCGTTTCTGAGGCGCTTGCGATTCGCAAGGCCGCCCTGGATGCGAAGGTAGCGGACGGCACGATCACCCAGGATCAGGCGGACGCGGCTTACGCTCAGATGAGCGAACGTGTGGCCGAGCGTGTCACGACCGACGAGGCCGGCGCGCCGAGCTGGGCGGGCGGTGGCCGTGGTTCAGGCGGACGCGGTATGGGCGGACGTGGAGCAGCGGACGGAACTTGCGTGGCGGTTCCTGCTCAGTAGAGCGTTCATCGAGGTATAGCATCACCAGAGAGCGGCCCATCCGGGTCGCTCTCTTGCGTCCTCGCTGGTGTACGATGGCTTGAGGACAGGTACGACGCGTGTCTGGCACAACCGGGAGGAAACCATGGCTGACGAGGCACATTCCCTTGCCGTGCTCATCGACTTCGAGAATCTTGCGCTCGGCTACGAGCGACTGGGCGGATCCAGCAAGCGTGGTGGCGCCAAGAGCGCTGCGGCAAAGAACGGCACACAGTTCGATATCAGACTCGTGCTCGAGCGTCTGGTAGAGAAGGGCAAGGTCATCGTCAAGCGCGCCTACGCCGACTGGGGCCGATTCTCGGCGTACCGCGAAGTCATGCATGACCTTGGCATCCAGATGATGGAGATACCTGAGCGCGGTATGACCGGCAAGAACTACGCTGATATCCAGCTCACGGTCGACGCGCTTGACCTTTGCTATTCGAAGGAGCACATCGACACATTCGTTATCGTCTCCGGCGACTCAGATTTCACGCCGCTCGTGGCCAAGCTGAAGGAGAACGGCAAGTCCGTAATCGGGCTTGGGATGAAGGACTCTACAAGCGACTTGCTCGCGGCCAACTGCGACGAGTTCATCTACTACGAAGACATAGTTCAAGGGCCGGTTGCGCCCGACGTTCCGGACACGACCATCCCCAAGGCGAAGCGCCCGGCCATTGCGTTGCTCACGGAGTCCATCCAGGCTTTGCAGCGCGAGAACAAAGACGTCATGTACTCCTCGATGGTGAAAGACACCATGAAGCGCAAACAGCCGCAGTTCTCTGAGGCGTCGTACGGCTACCGCTCGTTCTCGGACTTGCTCCAGGACGCCGAGAAGCTGGGGCTCGTCTCGCTGCGCACGGATCAGCGCTCCGGGACATGGGTCGTCGTCGGGTTCACGGACAAGAAATGACGGGTACCCGCGTAGTCGCTCCACAGGGCTCGCCAGGATCAAGCGCGTATCCGTTGTTCTCGGCATTTCCTATGCTGAGAGACTGCATCCCTCGGGTGCCCCTCGGTTTGTGGCCTACTCCGATCAGTGAGCTGCCACGCCTGGCGGATGCAATCGGAGTTGGACGACTCTTCGTGAAGCGCGATGATCTGAGCGCGCTGCCGTACGGCGGCAACAAGGTGCGGAAGCTCGAGATACTTCTCGGCGATGCCCTCAGTCGTGGCGCCGTGGACGTTATCACCTTCGGAGCGGCGGGATCGAACCATGCGCTCGCGACGGCCATCTACGGCACGGCGCTGGGACTGAACGTAACCTCGATGCTCACGCCGCAGCCCAATGCCCGGTACGTGCACCGGAACCTCCTCGCACACCTCAGGGTGGGCGCCTCCGTGCGTATGCATCCTGATCGCGACGCCGCGCTCGCTGATGCTGCCGCGCTCAGCGATGAGCTGCTGAAGCGAACCGGCGTGCCCGCCTACATGATTCCTTTCGGCGGGACAGCGCCGCTCAGCACCATCGGATTCGTGAATGCGGGATTTGAGCTCTCGGGGCAGATCTCGGCGGGACTCGTGCCTGCGCCTGACGTCATCTATGTGCCGCTGGGCTCGATGGGAACCGCAGCGGGAATCGCGCTGGGCCTGGCTATCGGTGGCGTAACGCCGCTGGTGCGAGCCATCACGGTGGTCCCGTCGCAGATTGCGACCGAAGCGCGTTACCGACAGCTGCTCGATGATACGGTCGACGTCCTTCGAGCCGGTGACGCCGTGATCCCGCGCAATCTCGCATCTAGTGTGAATGTAGAAGTAGTCGATGGTTTCTTCGGCGACGGGTACGCCCTGTTCACTCCCAGGGGTATGGAGGCTGTGCGCCTTGCAGCTGCCGAGGAGGGACTGAAGCTTGAGGGTACGTACACAGGCAAGGCCATGTCGGCGCTCATCGCCGATGCGCGTACGGGCGACCTTGCGGGCAAGACAGCGATATTCTGGGATACATACAACTCGCACGATATGGCTGCGCTGACCGATGGCGTTGACTACCACCACTTGCCCGAGGCGGCCCGCATGTACTTCGAGACCGACGTACAGCCGTTGGATGCGGAAGGGATCTGAACATGCCCGTGGTGTTTGCGGACGCAGCTCTCGCTGCGCGCCTGGAATCGATCTCTGCTGCCGAGAATGAGCGCATTGCGACTGCTGCGGCACGACTACACCCCGAGGACCGGCCGGAGGCGATCTGGGTTGCAGGCGGATGCGCCGTGTTCTGCAATCCCGGAGGTCCTATCAACCAGGTCACCGGACTCGGCTTCGCTGGTGTTGTCACAGCCGAGGATATCGACAAAATCGAGGCGTTCTATGATGCCCACGGGGCTCCTACGCGTATCAACGTTTGCCCGCTTGCTGACCCCTCGCTGGTAGCTGAGCTTTCCCGCCGGTGCTATGTGTCGGACAGCTTTGAGAACATGCTCGTACGTGAGTTGCTCGACTCCGACGTGCTGCCCGAGCCCGACCCGGCGATCGATATTCGCATTGTTGAGCCGGACGAGTACGAGCTCTGGGGCAGGCAGGTTGCCCACGGCTTCTCGCCGACGCGCGGTCCTTCGGACGAAGAGTTGCGTCTCGGCCGCGTCGTTGCCCACCAGGATGATATCGTCCGGTTGCTCGCATGGGTTGACGGCGAGCCGGCAGGCACGGGTGAAGTCGTCATCAGAGAAGGCGTCGGGTGGCTCTCGGCAGACACGACGCTTCCGCGCTTCCGGGGCAGGGGGATCCAGACGGCGATGCAGCGTCGCCGGCTGCTGATTGCGCGCGAAGCCGGCTGTGGGCTTGCCGTTACGGAAGCGCATCCCGGTAGTGACTCTCAGCGGAATATGGAGCGTCATGGATTCCGCATCGTGTATACACGGGTCGACATGGTGAAGGCGAAGAGGTGAGCTCGTGCGAATCGCATGCGTGACAGATACGTTCCTGCCAGAAGTCAACGGCGTCGTGACAAGCATCGATGCCCACACCCGGATCCTGGCTGCGCGTGGCCACGAGATTCTTATCATCTGCCCCAAATACGGGTCGTACACCGATACTCCGCCGGACGGAATCAGCGTGCGGAGGTACGCGAGTTTCAGCTTTGCGAGCAACAAAGCAACGCGGGTCGCCCTGCCGTCCGTGATGTCGATGACTCGAAGGCTGGCGAAGTTCGACCCGGATGTGGTGCACATTCATACACCGCTATCGATGGGCGTTATCGGGTTGCTGGCTTCAAGGGCCCTGCGCGTGCCGAACGTGCAGACGTATCACACCTACATCCCTGACTTCATGCAGTACGTTGAGCCGTCGCGGCTGCTCGGTATCGATGACCTTCAGGACCGCATCGCGAACTCCATCGTCTTTGAACGTGCGATCGAGTCGGGTGCTTGGCAGCGCATCGTCAAGTCAAGAGCGCTTATAGAGGAGCGCGCCGATGAGGTCCTCGAGGTGCTGCTCGGCGTGACTGACGATGTGACCGAGGACCGCCCGCAGCTCAACGCCAGGGTAGCGTGGCGTTTCACGCGCATGCTGTACAACCGGGCAAATCAGGTTGTCACGCCGTCGCTCACCCTCAAGCGAGAGCTGATGCGACACGGCGTGACGGCGCCGGTGAACCACATCAGTAACGGCATCGATCTCGACTTGGTCACTCGCAAGGAATCCTACGCTCCGACCGGTCGCATTCTGCATGCGGGGCGGCTCGGCGCGGAGAAGAACGTCGATGTGGTTCTCAAGTCGTTCGCCCGGGTCGCGGCGGACCTTCCGGGGGCGATGCTCGACATAGCCGGCGACGGACCTGCCCGCAAGTCGCTTGAGCACCTCGCCGAGAAGCTCGGTCTTGCTTCCCGGGTCAACTTCCTCGGCTTCATGAAGAGGTCGGAGCTGGCTTCGATGTATCGCGATTACGACTGTTTCGCGACCGCGAGCACTATCGAGACCCAGGGCATCGTGCTTCTTGAGGCCATGGCAGCCGGGCTGCCCGTGGTTGGTGTACGCGCGCTTGCCATACCCGAGATCGCCCGCACAGGTCGAAACGGCATCATCGTGCCGCCGTTCGATGAGCAGGCCATGGCGCGAGCACTCGAGCGCATGCTTGCCGAGCAGCCACTGCGTGAGCGCTTTGGCCTGGCGTCGATCGAGGACGTGCAAGCACACGCGCTCGAGCGCGTGGTCAACGATGTGGAGCGCCTGTACATGCTCACTGCAGCAGAGGGCGTCTAGCGCTTAAGAGCCCTCGATGCTGATGGCTTCGACCGGACATAGCTCCACGCACGCCTGGACGTCTGCGTAGAGTTCGGGTGCCGGGGCGGGATCAATCACGTATGCGATCCCGTCGTCGCCGATGCGGAAGACCTCGGGGCAGGTGTCTTCGCACAACCGGCAGCCGATGCACAGGTCTCGATCCACGACTGCCTTCATCGCTAACCTCCCGGGTGGGCGGTGCCAACAACGTAAGGGTACCCTCGGTGGGTTTTGGCTACACCCTCGGCAGCGGTCCGGTGATGAATTCCAGCATGACGACATCCAGCCAACGATCGAACTTGCGGCCTACTTCGTGCAGCGTCCCCACGACTGTGAAGCCGAGTCGCTCGGCCATTGCCAGGCTGGCGACGTTCTCGGTGCATATGCGCGACAAGATGTTGTGAACGCCGATGCCGGGCGCCATGTCGAGAAGTTGGCGGGAGAGCGTGCCGCCGAGACCACTGCGCAGGTGTGCTGGATCGATGTAGACCGACATCTCTACCGTGCTGATGTAGGCGGCGCGATCCGAGTAAGGGAGGAAGGCGCCCCACCCTACGACGACACCGTCTTCCTCGGCAACGATCACGGGGTGCTGCTCATCCCGATTCGCGAGCCATGCCATGCGATCCTCGGCTGACTTGGTCTCCGTGTCGAACGTGGCGGTGCCGTTAAGCACGGCGTGGTTGTAGATGGCCGCGATTGCTGCGGAATCTTCGGATCGAGCGGCGCGAAGTAGTGCTGACACGCTTCCTCCTTGCGGTGAGGTGTATGGATTGCGGTAGGAGAATCACGGTGAAGTGCGGTTGTTCAAAAACGCAGGCGTCGCGTTGTTCGCAGTCTGCTCGTAGCGTACACTGAGCATTCCGCGAACCGCGACCGGCGCCAGGCGCCGTTGTCATAGTACAGCTGTACGATGATTTGCGGCCCCGAACGGAGCCGTTCGCACTGTATATTGCATCGCAGAGAATAGGGAGCGTGATTCCGCTGACTGGCAAGACTATCGCCGAGAAGATCTTCTCGGCTCACTCAGGAACTGATGCCCACGCAGGCGATATCGTCGTCGCAGACGTCGATTTCGTGATGGGCCAAGACGGCACCTCGCCGCTCGCCATCCGCGCGCTTGCGAACATGGGCGTGACGGAGGTCTTCGACCCGAAGAAGGTCGCGCTCGTAATGGACCACAGTTCGCCGAGCCCGATCGAGGGCGTCTCGGCGCTGCACACCATCATGCGTGAGTTCGGCAAGAGCACCGGCGCGACCATCTACGATGTGGGCGAGGGCGTGTGCCACCAGCTCATTCCCGAGAAGGGCCACGTCGTTCCCGGCGATCTCATGGTCGGCTGCGACTCGCATACCTGCACTTACGGTGCGCTCAACGTCTTCTCCACAGGCGTGGGCTCCACCGACGGAGCTGCAGCGATGGCTTCGGGCAAGCTGTGGTTCAAGGTGCCGGAGAGCATCAAGGTCACCTACACCGGCGCGCTTGAACCGGGCGTGTACAGCAAGGATCTCATCTTGCATCTCGCGGGCGAGCTCGGTGCCGATGGCGCCACTTACGAGGCGCTCGAGTTCCATGGCCCGGTCATCGACGAACTGTCGGTCGACGGTCGCATGACGATCTCCAACATGGCGATCGAGCTTGGTGCGAAGGCCGGACTGATGAAGGCCGACGCCAAGACGCTGGCGTGGTTCGAGGGTCGGGGCGAGAAGACCCCGAATCCGCAGGACCCTGACGCCGACGCCGTCTACGAGCGTGAGTTCACGTACGACGCAAGCACCATCGGGCCGCAGATCGCCAAGCCGCACGGTGTCGACAACGTTTCGCCGATAGAAGAGGTGGAGGGCACCCCGATCGCCGAGGGCGTTCTCGGCACCTGCACTAACGGGCGTCTCGAAGACTTCGCGATCGCGGCGAGCATCCTCAAGGGCCGCCGTGTGCACCCCGACGTTCGCTTCATCGTCGCGCCCGCGTCGCGCCAGATCCTGCTCGACGCCATCGAGGCCGGTTACATCCAGACGCTCGTGGAGGCCGGCGCAGCGCTCGTGACGCCCGGCTGCGGACCGTGCGTGGGCACGCACAACGGTGTGCCGAGCGACGGAGAGAACGTCATCTCCACCGCCAACCGGAACTTCAAGGGCCGGATGGNNCCGGCCACCGTGGCCGCGTCCGTGATCGAGGCCAAGATCACCGATCCCCGTAAGTATTTCGGGTAAGGGGAGGACGAAACCATGGAGATCAACGCAAAGGCATTCAAGTACGGCGACGACATCAACACGGACTACATCATCAGCGGCAAGTACAAGTTCAAGTCCAACGACATGGAGGCTATGGCCGTTCATGCGATGGAGGAGCTTGATCCGGAGTACTTCAACAAGGTGAAGCCGAACGGCGGATTCTTGGTGGCGGGCACGAACTTCGGCATGGGTTCCAGCCGGGAGCAGGCGCCGCTGGTGCTCATCCACAGCAACACCAAGGCGGTGCTTGCCAAGACCTTCGCCCGCATCTTCTACCGCAACGCGATCAACACCGGCCTGCCGGTTGTGGAGTGCGATACCGATCTCATCAACGAAGGAGACGAGCTTTCGCTGGACCTCGAGGGCGGCGTGCTTCGCAATGTCACTCAGGGCATCGATATCGCAATCAAGCCGCTGCCGCCTGTGATGGCACAGCTGCTTGCAGACGGTGGGCTCGTCGAGCACTTCAAGAAGCATGGCGGATTCGCACTCTAAGAGCAGTAGGAACCCCGCCCTCGACGGCATGCGCGTCGTCGCGATGGCGGGGGTCGTACTGATACACCTGACTGCCGCACGTATGAGCGCCGGGCCATCCCTTCTGACTGAGGTGGTCAACGCGCTGGGACGGTTTGCGGTCCCGACCTTCATGGCAGTGAGCGGCTATCTGCATGTGCAGTCGATGTCACGCTCCGGCTCGTCGGGAGCGCTTCTCTCCCGGATGCGACGACTCGTTCCGGCGTACGTCGTCTGGTCGGCGATCTATCTTGTCGACGCGGCGATCAGGACCCCTGAGGTCTCGTGGACCGCATCGCGGGCAACTAGGACCGTCTTGCTGGGAGGCGCCGGGTATCACCTCTGGTTCATCCCGGCTCTTATCTCGCTTCAGCTTGTCGCGTCATTAGCGTCGACTCCGGCGCGCCGACGGGTGCTCCTCGCTCTCGGTCTGGCTCTCGGCGCCGTCACGGTCTTTGGTCCGTCGCAGATAGCGGCCGGAGAGTTCTGGACCTGGCTCGGGCTGGGTGCATCGGCGCTCTTTGACCGCACGCTTGTTGCGATGCTCCTGCCGTATGCGCTCGGCATGGCGGTAGCAGATCTGCCGAGCGCATACGGACGTTGGTTTCGCTTCGCGGCGCCGATCATGGTGCTCGCAGGATTTGCTATCGCGACTACCATCGTGTGGGCTCGCCACGATGGCACCTCGTTGTGGGTCGTCGAGAATCGCCGCCTGGTCTACTACTGCATGACAACTATCGTGGCATTCATTGTCACCTCGGCAGCTGTGCGCGACCGGCGGCTGTTTGGTGTAGAGCGCCTTGCACCGCTCGCGCCTCTGAGCTTTGGTGTGTATCTGATCCACCCGCTCCTGCGACCAGTGGTTCTCGACTGGCTTCCCGCAAGTTCGCTCCCTTCCTGGCAGTGGATACCGCTCTCGGCGATTGCGCTGCTCACACTCTCCGGGCTGGCCACGTGGGTGCTGCTCCGAATCCCGTACGTGCGACGCACGTTGGGATAGCCGTACGACTCGCCGAGGCCTCTCATTCGCCGCCCCGGTTCTTCTCGCGGTATACTCACGCACCATAGACAAGCTCGACAGAACTGTACCGATAACCAGGAGGCACACTCGCATGGCGAAGCACACCGTGACACTCATCCCCGGCGACGGCATTGGGCCGGAATTGACCACCGCGATGACGCGGGTCGTCGAGGCCACCGGCGTAGATATAGAGTGGGAGATCGCCGAGGCGGGCTCCGACCAGATCGACAAGTACGGCACGCCGCTGCCGGAGTCCACGCTTGATTCCATTCGCAAGAACAAAGTCGCCATCAAGGGTCCGATCACCACGCCGATCGGCGGCGGATTCCGCAGTGTGAACGTCGCCATCCGCAAGGAACTCGACCTGTACGCCTGCCTGCGTCCCGCATTCACCATCCCTGGTTCCGGCGCTCGCTACGACGACATCGACATCGTCATCGTGCGCGAGAACACCGAGGACCTGTACGCAGGCATCGAGTTCGAACAGGGCACGCAGGACGCAGCAGACCTCATCAAGTTCGCTGCTGATCGCGGCGCCGGTATCATCCGCCCGGACTCCGGCCTTTCCATCAAGCCGATCTCGATCATGGGCACCGAGCGCATCGTGCGCTATGCGTTTGATTACGCTATCGCCAACGGCCGCAAGAAAGTCACCGCGGTCCACAAGGCCAACATCCTCAAGATGTCCGACGGTCTCTTCCTCAAGGTGGCCCGTCAGGTCGCCGAGGAGTACAAGGACTCAGGCATCGAGTTCGACGACTACATCGTGGACGCCACCTGCATGCAGCTCGTGCTGCATCCTGAGTGGTGGGACGTGCTCGTTCTCCCGAACCTCTACGGCGACATCGTCAGCGATCTCTCGGCGGGTCTCATCGGCGGGCTCGGTATCGCTATGGGCGCGAACATCGGTGCCGATTACGCGGTCTTCGAGCCGGTTCACGGCTCGGCTCCCAAGTACGCCGGCAAGGACATGGC
>DDWM01000049.1:0-90798 GCA_002345925.1 Actinobacteria bacterium UBA2286
CCAGAACCAGAACCAGAACCAGAGACGCCGCAAGCCACCGTCTATGCGCTCCTGGAGGAGCTAATCGACTCTGGAGCCTCGCTTGCGCCTGGTGATATCTCGGGTGCCGAACCCGCCCCTGAAGCCGTCCGGACGACTGTGCCGGAGGTGAGGATACACGCCGAGCCATCACCGGTCCCGCCGTCGCCGGGAAGCGTGCTCTCATCGGCGAGTGGCATCGCCGCAGCGCGAGTTGCGGTCGCCGGGACTCCGTCCGGGGCCCCGGATCTTGGGCTGTCTGCTCGGCCGAATGAGCAGAATGGTGACATGGCGGAGTATCGCTTGGTTTCTGCTGTTGAACTCGAATTCACGTCGGGGGATGGCAGGGTTGGAGTCAGACGCGGCACCCGCGCCTTCGCTGAGTTCCAGCGTCTGGCTGCAATGCTCCTGAGCGACATCGCGGATTCTCGGCAGGATCGAGACGTCTAACGCAACGCCGCATGCACGCAATTGCCCTCAAATGTCGTACGATGGTTCCGCACGGCTGGGGGTAGTGTGTTGTCGTGCAATCCGTTCGGTTACGCGTAGGGAGTTTTACCAGTGGCGGAAGCGGGTCAGCGGCTAGGTCAGCTCCTCCAGCGCGCAGGTGTTATCACTGAGCGTCAGCTGAACGACGCCCTTGAGGTGCACAAAGCGACAGCCAGCCCGATTGGGCGCGTCCTCGTCGACCTTGGCTATGCGACACAAGGCTCGATCCTCGCCGTCATGGCTAGACAAATCGGGATTCCGTACATCGATTTCTCCGACAGACAGCCCGATCCACACGCTATCTCAATCGTCCCTCGTGACTTAGCCGCGCGGTATACCTTGATGCCGGTGGAGTTTGATGATGATAACCACCTCGTCGTCGCGATGGCTGACCCGCAGAACGTGCTTGCCCTCGATGACCTGCGAATCATAACCGGGTATGAGATTCGCCCTGCGATATCGACCAAGGATGACATCCTTGCGGCGATCGAGGACTACTACAAGGTCGCGGCACATGTCGACACTGACTTCCTTACAGGGGATGAGGGGCTCAACCTTGACCTCGAAGCGCTAACGGAGGTCTCTGATGAGGCTCCCATCGTCAAGTTGGTCAACTACATCATCAACAAGGCGGTCACCGACCGAGCTTCTGATATCCACATCGAGCCGCAGGAGAAGGATCTTCGCGTCCGCTATCGCGTGGACGGCGTGCTTCATGAGGTCATGAGAAGCCCCAAGGCAACCCAGCAGGCGATCATAAGTCGATTCAAGATCATGGCGGACATGGATATCGCCGAGAATCGCAAGCCCCAGGACGGGCACACTGCTCTGACGGTTGCAGGACACAAGCTGGACTTCCGCGTTTCCACGCTCCCGACTGTGTACGGCGAGCGCATCGTCCTTCGTATCCTACGCAAGGACAGCATCATGCTCCGACTTGAGGATCTTGGTTTCTTGCCGGGAGCCCTCGAGCGGTTTGAGTCGTCGTTTCGCAAGCCATATGGCGCCATCCTTGTGACCGGTCCGACCGGTTCTGGTAAGTCGACAACACTATATGGCGCTGTGAACGTTCTCAATGACCCCGGCAAGCACATCCTCACAGCCGAGGACCCGGTTGAGTACCGATTGCCAGGCGTCAATCAGATTCAGACCAACGCTCGGGCCGGCCTGACGTTCGCCAAGGCTCTCCGGTCGTTCTTGCGCTGCTCACCCGACATCATTCTCGTCGGTGAGATTCGCGACCAGGAGACCGCAAAGATCGCAATCGAGTCCGCCCTTACTGGACACCTTGTGCTGTCAACGCTGCACACGAACGACGCGCCCGGCGCCGTTACCCGCCTCACTGAAATGGGCGTCGAGCCGTTCCTGGTGGCGTCAGCCGTGGATTGCGTGTTGGCCCAGAGGCTCGCGCGCAGGTTGTGTTCGGAGTGCAAGGAGGAGTACGTTCCCATCGAACAGGCTCTTCTGGACGCGGGTTACGATCCTGAGAACCTTCCGGAGAAGCTCTTCAGGCCGGTGGGATGCAAGAAATGCGGAGGAACTGGCTACAGAGGCCGAATGGGCCTTCATGAGGTCATGCTGCTGAGCGAGGAGATTGGGGATCTCACCGTGAAAGAGGCTACTGCCGACGAAATCAAGCGAATGGCGGTAGCTCAAGGCATGCTGACGCTCAAACAAGACGGGCTCGAGAAGGTACGCATGGGGATGACGTCGATCGAAGAGATCATGCGAGTCGTCGCCTAGGTATAGCGTTGCAGAATCGCCGCTTGTTCTGTGGGAGGAGTGCGGCCGATGGTGGACTTGAACGGACTACTCGCTAAGCTCGTGGAGTTGAACGGCTCGGATCTGCATCTCACTGTTGGTATGCCGCCGGTCATGCGGATCAACGGGACACTCGTCCCGACTGATAACCCGCGTTTGACGCCGCGCGATACCAAAGAGATGATTTACGCCATTTTGCGTCAAGAGCAGCGCGAGAAGCTCGAGCGCGAATGGGAGTTCGACTTTGCGTATGCTCTGCCCGGTGTCGCAAGATTCCGGGTCAACGGGTACTTCCAGAGAGACAGCCTTGGCGCAGCGTTTCGTCACATCCCGGTAGGTATCAAGCCGTTCGAAGAGCTTGGACTCCCAAAGATCCTTCCCGAGCTATGCAAGAAGCCGAGAGGTTTCGTACTGGTCACCGGACCCACTGGATCTGGAAAGTCCACAACTCTCGCTTCTATGCTCGACTACGTGAACTCCACACAAGAGCTCCATATCATCACGATCGAGGACCCGATCGAGTATCTGCATCAGCATCGCAAGTCGGTCATCAATCAGCGCGAAGTCGGAGCCGACACGCACAGTTTCTCCAGCGCTCTCAAGTACATTCTTCGCCAGGATCCAGACGTGATCATGATCGGGGAGATGCGCGACCTCGAGACCGTCGCCGCTGCATTGACTGCCGCCGAGACGGGACACCTTGTGTTCGCGACTCTCCACACGCAAGATGCCGCGCAGACAATTGACCGCGTAATCGACGTGTTTCCTCCGTACCAGCAGCAACAGGTCCGCATACAGTTGGCCGGAACGCTTCAAGGCATCGTGAGCCAGCAGCTGCTCCCGACTGCTGACGGCGCGAGTCGGGTGATCGCTTGTGAGGTGCTGATTCCTACGTCCGGAATCCGTAATATGATCCGCGAGGGCAAGACGCACCAGCTGATGAGCGCGATGCAGGCAGGTCAGCAGTATGGTATGGTCACGATGGATCAGAGCCTTGCGGATCTTCATAGGCGTGGGCTTGTGACTTTGGATTACGCTCTTCAGAGAGCCGTCGATCCGAACGTGCTTCGCGCGCTGCTGGGTCATGCGTCGTAGGTAGGTCAGAAAGAAGGGGGCCTCGTGGCCACTACTGTCACCTTCAAGTACAGCGTTCGCGATAAGGCGGGCAAGGTAGTCGCCGGCAAGCTTGAGGGCGAGAGCCGAGAGGCTGTCGCGTCCAAGTTGCGGCAGATGGGCTACATCATCCTCGATTTGAACGAGGATAGGTTTGCCGCGATTAGCAAGATCCAGTTCGGCACGACCATCAAGATGAAGGACATCACGATCTTCGCGCGCCAGTTTGCGACGATGATCAACGCGGGTCTTTCGCTGACGAAGTGCCTGAGCATCCTCGGCGGGCAGTCTGAGAGCAAGGAACTGCGAGAGGTCATCGGGCAGGTCGGGCGCGACGTGGAAGCGGGTCAGTCGCTTTCTGAGGCGATGGCAAAACACCCCAAGCCGTTTCCGCCGATCTTCATCAACATGGTACGCGCCGGTGAGACCGGTGGTGTGCTCGATGAGGTTCTGCTTCGAGTGGCAGACCACTTCGAGCGTGACGCATCGCTGAAGGCGAAGATCAAGTCCGCAATGACGTACCCGATCGCGATGGGTTCGCTGGTCTTGATCGTCTTGGTCGCGATGATGGTATTCGTTGTACCTACATTCCAGAAGATGTTCAGTGACATGGGCGGCGAGCTGCCGTTGCCGACGCAGATTCTTGTTTCGATTTCCGATGGCGTGCGCGGATGGCCCGGAGTCATAGTTCTTGTAGGCAGCATAGCTGCGTACATCGCTTTCAAGTTTTGGGTTGGTACCGAGTCTGGCCGTTTCATTTGGGACGGCATCAAGCTACGCCTTCCCGTAATTGGGGGTATGGTTCGGAAGCTGGCTCTCGCCAGGTTCACGAGAACGTTCGGCACGCTGGTCGCGGCCGGAGTCCCAATCCTGTCGGCCTTGGATATCGTCTCCGAGACGGCGGGCAACGAAGTCGTTTCTCGGGCGGTCAAGAAGGTGCGCTCGGCCATCAAAGAGGGCGAGACGATTGCCAAGCCGCTAGGGGAGTCGCCAGTCTTTCCCTCGATGTTGGTTCAGATGATTGCGGTCGGCGAGGAGACTGGTGCCCTTGACGCGATGCTCTCCAAGATCGCCGACTTCTATGATGAAGAAGTCTCGACAGCAGTCGACGGCCTCACATCACTCATCGAGCCGCTCATGATGGCGACCCTGGGTGTTATCGTTGGTGGCATCGTCATTGCCCTTTACATGCCGATGTTCCAGGTCATCACGCTCGTCAAGTGATTTGCGACACTAATCCTGCAAAAGAATTCGCTATGTTTTGCTAAAGGTGGGCATTCGCACGCCGATAAACAATGTGTGGTCAGTTGGGAGACGCGGTCTCCCTAGTAGAAGGAGGTGGGCATCCATGCGGATGTTCAGGAAGGATGAGGGTTTCACCCTCGTCGAGCTCATGGTCGTCGTTCTTATTATCGGTATTCTTGTTGCCATCGCGATCCCGGTCTTCAACTCTGCGTCTGAGAGCGCCCGGCTTCGCACCTGCCAGTCGAACCAGCGCACCATCGAAGGTGCTGTCCAGCAGTACCTGGCCTCGAACCCGACGGTAACCTGGGCTTCGTCTGTCATCAACACCACCAACGTTCTGACCTCTGGCACGGCGCCGTACATCAAGACCGCTCCCACCTGCCCGAGCGCAGCAGCGGCTTCGAACTTCTACGGCTGCAATGCTAGCGGTACCGTCACAGCCGACAACCTTGCCACCGCCGGAACCGTTCCTGCAACGGGCTTCACCTCCGGTACATGGGCCCACACGCACTTCTAGGTCTTCTTGATTTGTACTTCACGGAAGGCCGATGACATCAGTCACCGGCCTTCCGCATGAAGTCCTCAATGTATACCTGTGCTTGATCTAAGAAGGGGAGGTGGGCATCCATGCGGATGTTCAAGAAGTCTGAGGGTTTCACCCTCGTCGAGCTCATGGTCGTAGTTCTCATTATCGGTATTCTTGTTGCCATCGCGATCCCGGTCTTCAACTCTGCGTCTGCGAGCGCCCGGCTTCGCACCTGCCAGTCGAACCAGCGCACGATCGAAGGGGCTGTCCAGCAGTACCTGGCCTCGAACCCGACTGCAACCTGGGCTTCGTCTGTCATCAACACCACCAACGTTCTGACCTCTGGCACGGCGCCGTACATCAAGACCGCTCCCACCTGCCCGAGCGCAGCAGCGGCTTCGAACTTCTACGGCTGCAATGCTAGCGGTACCGTCACAGCCGACAACCTTGCCACCGCCGGAACCGTTCCTGCAACGGGCTTCACCTCCGGTACATGGGCCCACACGCACTTCTAGGTTGACCAGATAGTCTCCATCGAAGGCCGTCGGCTAATGTCGGCGGCCTTCGGCGTTCCTTGTGGCTCTGTGAACTGGTACCCTGTCGAAGTCAGATCTCTCGGGAGGTATCGCTCCGTGGCTCTCATCCCTGAATGGTACTTCCATCTTTCCGTGGGGCTCTTTGGGTTGCTCTTTGGGAGCCTTGCCAATGTCATCATCTGGCGCGTTCCCCGCGGCGAGTCGATTGTGTCACCCGGGTCACACTGTCCCTCGTGTGGACGCGAGATTCGCTGGTTCGACAATGTCCCGGTCCTCTCCTGGCTTGTGCTTCGCGCACGGTGCAGGGATTGTGGATCCCGCATCTCCGTCAGATACCCGGTCGTCGAAGTGATTTCCGGTCTGCTGTGGTTGCTTGCGGCTCTCCTCTGGGGCATGACGTTTCGTACCGCTTTCGGCATAGCACTCTTCTATCTCTTGTTGGTGCTGACCTACATCGACCTTGATCACTTACGGCTTCCTAATCCGATCGTCGCGACCTTGGCCGGAGTCGGGCTTGTCGGCACAGTAGCCTCTCAGTTGACTGGTCGGCCCATACTTCCTCTGTTCGAGGGAGCAGGGCTCCTGGCAAGCCCCGCGGCATATGCCGCGGTCGGCGTGCTGATCGGGCTCGGAGTGAGCGCCCTGATGGCGGGGAGCTATGCGCTCATCCGTAAGACCGCAGGGCTCGGCATGGGGGACATCAAGCTGCTGGCAGTCCTTGGAATCTTCTATGGACCTTATGTGCTCATGGTTCTTCTGTTTGGGAGTATCATCGGTTCCGTAATAGGTGGAGTGCTGATGATTGGCAAGAAAGACTCGGGGGAGCCAGCAAGAGTTCCGTTCGGTCCATTTCTTGCGATTGCGAGTCTTGTCGTCGCCGCGTGGGGACCGGCGATTTGGGCTTGGTACATGGGGATTGCCCGCCTGGGATAGCCACAAGAACCGGTGCGGGTACAATTACCTTTGGTAGCAGTTTATTGAGTTGCGGTGAATCCCGTCACATGTACGTCAAGTGAGTGCCAACTGCTGCCGATAACGTCAATATGAGCGGTCTCGAATGATCCGCTCGATTCGGCTGTGAGCCGACGACTGGGGCGTGAGGAAGATGATTCACACTTTAGGCAAAGTGATTCGCCGAGATGACGGTATGTCGATCCTTGAGATCATGATTGCGGCCGTCGTTCTGTTCATCATCCTGACTGGCGTTCTCGGCCTGGTAGGCACGACCACACTGATGGGCGTCGACGCCAAGCAGCGCAATGTCATGGTGAACGCGCTCAACGCGTATGTTGAGCGGGTTCAGTCGCTACCGTTCGCCTCCGTGGCGCTTACATCTGGCGGCGGCGCGCTAGCTTCTGTGGAGACGACCACGGTCGGGGAGTTCACTGTTACCATCCGGCCAACCGTGGTCGCTGGATCCAACGATGCGCTGAAGAGCCTAACCGTGGTCATCGAAGTCACGGCTCCCAATAGCCGGAGCTCGTCCTTCACGACTACGGTACCTATACGTGACCGGGCTCAGTTCCTCACGCAGGCCAATCGAACGCCTGAGACCGACCCGACCATCGCTTTCAACGATGCATTCACGCCAGCTCAGGGCGCAGTTGTCTGGGGTACTTCATGTACTGGCGCAACCGGGGTGCTCAAGATTGCCGTAGATGCGACAGCTTCAGATGGCAGGCTTGTCAACGCTATCTCATTCTGGATTGACGACAGCTACTACGCCAAGGACTCTGACGGTGCCATTGCGTCATGGAACCCTGCGACGCAGACATACAGCTCATCCAGCTTCGTGTGGAATACTCTTCAGACAGAACAGGTGATACAGGGTGACGGATCGTATCTGGATGTTCCGATCATCGCCGACGGTATGCGCACGGTGGTTGCACGGGTAGAGGATGACGAACAGATCGCAGTATTCACGGTGCGGCAAATGCTCGTTGATAACTACGCTCCGGGCATACCTACAATCGATGGCACCACGACCGTCATCTCTGCGTCTTCCATCACCAACACGTCGGCAACGCTCACGTGGCCGGTTGCGAACGACGGCACTACGCCTGCGGACCATTACCAGGTTCGGCTCTTCAAACAACCAAGCGTGGACACGCTTACAACAAGTCCTTTTGGGCGTTGGCCGGAAGTTACCGGGATTGGCACGCCGACCGAGAACTCGCTCGCACTCACGTCTCTCACAGCGTTCAGCCGTTACTACCCGGCGGTGCGTGCGCTGAGCCCGCGCGATCTTGCGTCGGAGTACACTGCGGGTTCTCCCATATTTGTGACACGTCCGCTAATAACAGGGACGTACAACATCACGAGCGAGAAGAAGACCGGCAAGTACTGGTTCACGATCACAAGCACGCTCTCGTGCACTCCTCCGACGTTTCCAACCTCGAGCATCACCTACAAGTGGTACCGCGATGGTGTGCAGGTGGGAACTGGTCAAACGCTCAGTGCGGATGAAATCGAGATTGGCCCATACGGCAACAATGATCCATGTGGTTTGATCAGCTACTACTGCGTTGCTTCCTATGTTCCTCAGGGCTTTGGCGGCGGGCCACTGCAGGTCACGTCAAACACTGTGCAAACGACTGCTACCGACGATATCTCGACAACATCGTATGGCGCAGGGACGTGGTAGGTATGACCGCACAGACACGACATGACGAAGGATTCACGCTCACCGAGCTCATGGTGGTCTTGAGCCTGCTCACAGTCATCCTGGGTGTTGCGTATCTTGGATTTGATGTCGTGCGAAGCGGCAGCAATCTGAGCGACCGGATTGCCTACACCAGCCGCGAGGTGGGTTTCCCGCTCGACTTTATGGAGCGGGTGCTTATCCAGAACTACGGCTTCGACAACACGACTACCCCCACCAACTACAAGGTTACGGTGCTGACAGATCGCGACAACAACGACCGCTCGGAGAAGTATATCTTCGAGGCCACCAGCGCCGGCACGCTACGAGTCTTGTCCCTGGAAGAGCCTCAGACTTCTTTCAAAACGTACGTGCTCTCGACCAAAAACACTAATATTGCGCAGAGCAAGCCGCTCTTTCGGTACTACGACGCGAACCTTAATGAGATCACGAACATGAACAACGTCAGCAGCCTGGCTCGCAGCATGACGATGACCATCGTGACCACGTATGACGGACAGTCCTTTTCCGATACGCGGAGGGTCTACTTCCGCAATCGGTAAGCGAAACACCTGGAGGTGTGCTCGATGAACGCGAAGATGCGCAGAATGCTCTCAGATGAGAGCGGCGTGGCGCTCATCACAGTCATTGGCGTGATGGTTGTCATCACGATTCTCGCAATCGGATCGTTCGTGCTGGCACAGCAGACACTGCAAGAGTCGAAGAAGATTGAAGGTCAGACACAGGCGTTCAGATCAGCCAGCGGCGGTCTGGACGTAGTGCTCACGACGTTCTCCGATGAGTCGACCGCCACCGACTTCCCGGTGTCGGGTTCCACTCAGGATGGTTCGTACACGGTCACGCTCGAAGATCTGGGCGGCAGTGAGTACCGACTCACATCCACCGGAACCGGCAAAGACGGCAGCACGGAGAGAGTGAAGCAGCAGTTCTACTACATGAACCTATGGAAGATGAACTTCGCCGGAACCGGCCCTCAGTCACTTATCAGTGGATCTGGTGGACTTGCCGGTACCTCAAACATCATCGGTCCCTTCTACATGAAGGGTAACCTCCCAATCGCGAACAACATGTCGTGCCTCGAGGGACCGTTCTTCGTCAAGGGTGGCAACATAACTGTTGGGTCCAGCGGATCACTCGGGACGTCGAGCAAGTACGTCAAGGTGTACTGCGACGGCACCGGTAACCCCGCCGTTCCTCCGAATGGCGCGCAGGGCGGTGCTGGCGGGGTCTTTGTGACTTCGGTCTCGAAATCAGTTCCCGATATCACGTTGCCTACAATCAACGATGAGATGATGCTCCAGTACGCATCGAAGGCACAGGCAGAGTCGGTAGACAACTTGCTCGGAACACCAGACAAGAACCTGGGTGCCAATCTGGAGACCAGCAATGGTCAGGCGACCGACTACCGGATCATGAAGCCGCCTAGCACAACTACCTACACTCGCGCGATGGCGCAGGTCACGCCGACGAACAGCAATTATAAGTTCATTGGTCGCTCCGATGGTGTCATCTCGGCGCGAGGTGCCGGTACAACGGCGCTCACTATCGGTGGAAGGACGTTCGGTGCGTGGGGCTCTTTGACCACCACAAACGGCGCTCCCGTGGTGCTTACGGCCGGTCCTACCGGTGCCGACTACACACTGGCAAACACATACGACGATTTCGCCTACGACAATGTGAAGAAGATACTCTACATCTCAGGAACGGTCTTCGTGGACGGGCCGCTCACGATCGGTGAGAACATGACGTACGTCGGCAACGGCAGCATCGTTGCAAACGGTCCGATCTACATCAACGGCACGCTCAAGCCATACGGTACCAACACCCAGGGCGAGCTCAACAAGTGGGCGCTCGGGCTCGTAACGCCAGTCGATATGTATGTGAACTTCAGCAGCAACAACAACTATGCAAACAAGACAGCCGATGAGATTCGAGCGGTCTCTCCTGACCTGGCCGGTGCGTTCTTCTGCCAGGGCACCGTGCACTTCGGCAACAACCCGCTCGTTCGCGGGTCGGTCATCGCAGGGAAGCTCGACTCCGGTGGCCCGAACATGTGCCTGGTTACCAACCCGCTACTGCCGACCTACCTGCCGGACTCGCTTCCGGGTGTTGATAGAGGGCTTCTCATGCCAGGTTTGTGGACCCGCGGGTAGGCTTGTATTGACAAAGGGTGTATGAGTGCGGTTCGATGATACGAGATATATGCACGGTTCTCGCTCGTAGTACTTGCGGCAGGTACTCTGTGCTATCCTTTGCCTGGGGGAACGTCGCATAGCCACAGCAATAGTCGCAGTCTAGTCGTGACAGGGATTGAAGGAGGACTCCTTTGGGCTCGCTCTCCTTCGGCAGCAGTTCGTCGACAGTTGGCCTGGATATAGGAACCGATCACGTGCGCGCCGTGCAGTTGCGGCCCGCAGGCGCTGGTTTTGCGCTTACGGGTTATGGCGCGGTCGAAGTGCCCATGGGTGCGGTGGTCGAAGGCGAAATCGTCGATATTGATGCCGTAACATCAGTTATACGTGAGGTATGGCGTCGCTCCGGTATGCGGGGTAAAGACGTTTCTATCGGTGTCTCCAACCAGAAGGTCATCGTTCGTCTGATTGACCTTCCATTCATGGAGCGCGCTGAGCTTATCGGTGCAATTCAGTATCAGGCGCAGGACTACATCCCGATGGCTATCGAGGAGTCGATTCTCGACTTCCAGATCATCGGCGACTACATGACCCCGAGCGACGAGCACATGATGGAAGTGCTTCTCGTTGCTGCGCACAGGGACATGATCAGCTCGACGGTTGCTGCCGTTGAGGGTGCGGGGCTGAGACTCAGTCAGATCGATGTATCCTCGTTCGCGATCGTTCGGTCGCTCATGGGACCCCAGGGCATGTCTGATCTTGACGAGTCCGGGTTCGCGACTGGAATCGTCCACATCTCATCGGGAATCACGAACATCGCGGTCGTCGAAAAGGGCGTTCCGCGGTTCAATCGCATATCCTCTCTTGCGGGCAATCAGTTCACTCAGGCTGTGGCAAACGTGCTTAACCTGACGTTTGACGAAGCCGAGCGCCTCAAGATTGCCGTGGGCCTGCCTGATATCGAGGGTGGTGCCCCTCAGTCTCCACCTGATGTTGACCCTGCAATGGCACCGATCGTCCAGGATTCACTGGAGCGTGAAGTCAACAAGTTCATCGCAGAGGTTCGGCGTTCGCTCGACTACTACCTGACCCAGACTTCGCAGGTCCGAACCATTCAGCGCATCCTTCTGACAGGAAGCGGTGCACAACTGAAGAACCTGGCCAGTTACCTCGAAAAGGGGCTGCAGGCTCAAGTGGTCATCGGAGATCCGCTGGCTCGGGTTCAGGTACCCGCCAACCTCCAACAGCAGGTGTTCGCCGACCGCATGGGTAGTGCCACCGCGATTGGTCTGGCGATGGGGGGGATTGAGCAATGATGAGAATCAACCTGCTACCCCCTGAGATCCTAGAGAAGCGTAAGAGCGAACGGCGACTCGTCTATGTCGTTCTGGTAGCGGTGTTAGTCGTGATCGTCCTTGCAGGCGTATACGGTTTCGCGAATCTGCAGCTGAGCGACAAGAACAAGCAGGTTACGATGCTTGAGCAGGAGCTGGCCGAGAAGCAGAATCAGGCGCAGTCGCTGGTCGTCTTCGAGCTGAATGCCGATGAGCTTGCGCGCCGCACGACGATCGCCCAGACCGCACTTGCATCTCGCATCAACTGGTCTCAGCTCTACGACGAGCTCTCGCTCATCATGCCGTCTGACTTGTGGGTGACGGTTCTTGTGACCGATCAAACCTCCGGATTGCAGCTTGATGGCTTTGCGGTGGATAGCGAAACCGACTCTCCCGATCTTGGGCACAAGTCAATCGCGAAGTTGCTCGTCCGGCTGGCTGATTTGGATCAGCTCCGTGACGTATGGCTGACCAACGCGGCCAAGACCACGTTGGGCGAAGATGCTGCGATTCAGTTCAGTGTCACCGCAGGCGTCGATGCGTCCATGTCCACGTCTTTGAGCGCCGGGAACTGAGGTGGCAAGATGAATCGAGTCTCAGCGCAGACACAGATGATTATCGCCGGCGTGGTCGTCGTATTGATCGTTGTCGCCGCACTCTTCCTCGGCATTTTGCCGACGTTTGAGAAGGCAAGCTTGGCCGACACCCGGATCAATGAGCTGACTGGCAGCATCCAGACCGAGCAAACAGTCGTGGATCGTCGTCTGAGCTTCAAAGCCCAGTCTGCACAGACTGAGGTTGAGATGATCAGAGTTGCTGGTGAAGTTCCAGAGGCTCCTGATCTGCCTTCGCTCATCATCAACTTGCAGGACACTGCCAACGACGCAGGCCTTGAGTTCGCGCAAATCAGTCCGGAGTCGCCGAGTGCGATTGTCGGTGTCGATGGAGTGCCGGTCGGTTACAGCTCGATTCCGGTCAGCATCAAAGTCCAAGGCAAGTGGGCAGACGTGATCGAGTATGTTCGTCTACTCGGCAAATACACGCGCGGTGTTCGAATCACGACCGCGACGATGACTTATGTGAGCGCAACTGAAGACGTAGATGCGTATGTTGAAGCGAACATCAAGCTTGAGGTCTACACGATGTCCGTTGTCAACGTGAGCCAATCTGTCCCCGCCGTTCCGTCTGCACCGGCCACGCCGTCTGCAGACGCGCAGCCCTCGCAGTAGCCGACGGAAGGGATCGCCGTGTCCGAAGATTTTGCAGTTCCTGGGACCGAGCAGCCTCCTGTGGTGGCCGCTGAAGTGTCCTCGGCAAAGAAGACCAATGCGGGACTACTCGTCGCACTTGGGGCAGTGGCCGTACTTGCGATTATCGCAGCGGTTGTTGTTCTGCTTGTGCTGCCCATGTTCAAGGTTGTGAACGAGGTAGAGGTGCGGGTGCCCGAGCAGGGTGCTCCGGAGGCTTCGGTCGTCGCTTCTGAGGCGGTCGAGTCCACCGAGGCTGCGGACAAGATCACCAATGATGAGGTGTTCACATTCCGCAACATCTTCGAGCCGCTGCTCGGGGTAGTTGCTGTTGGAACAACCGCTGCCACTGAAAGCACAACCGGTACGGTCGAGATTTCTGAGTATGCTACCGGTACTTTGTACTTGATCGCAATCGGTACCGAGAACAATGAGCAGTATGCGAACTTCATCTGGAATGGCCAGGAGTATCTGCTCGTTGAGGGTGACGTCATCGATGGCACGCCCTGGAAAGTACTCGACATACGGACGAGTGATGTCGTGATGCTTTACGGCGACCAGCAGGTGGTTCTTTCGGTCGGCCAGGGTATCAGCAAGTAGTCGTTTGCCCGGGTCCCCGCCCGGTACGAGATTTCCGTAGAGACGCCGCTTAGCGCGGCGTTTCGCGTTCCTGCTAGAATCTCAACATCCGATCGAGAGGCCGCACGATGCGCTACACGACCGCCGGGGAATCACATGGACGAGCACTGGTAGCGATTGTTGCCGACGTTCCTGCAGGAATCCTCTTGGATGCCGCCCTAATCGACGCTGATCTTTCCAGACGTCAAGGCGGCTATGGTCGCGGCGGCCGCATGAAGATAGAGACCGACCGGGCGACTATCCTCTCTGGTGTGCGTTTTGGTCGCACCATAGGCACGCCTGTCGCTTTGACAATCGGCAATCGCGACTGGGACAACTGGACCGACGTCATGTCTGTATGGGGTGACCCTGTTGAGGCGGGGCGGGTAACGGCTCCTCGCCCGGGACACGCCGACCTTGCCGGTATTCAGAAGATCGGCTCTCGGGATGTCCGAGATATCCTTGAGCGCGCCAGTGCGCGTGAGACCGCGGCAAGGGTCGCTGCGGGGGCACTTGGTAAGGCTCTTTTGGCCGAGCTCGGGGTCTCGGTCTCTTCGTACGTCTCGCGTATCGGTGATGCAGCTCTTGATCCTGCGTTTGATGCAGGTCAGCTGGATATGGCCTCCGTTGAGGCGAGCGACGTGCGCTGCCCGGATGAGGCCGTCGCTTCTAAGATGCGCGCTGCGATTGATAACGCGCGGGACGCCGGAGAGAGCCTTGGCGGCGTCTTCGTTGTGACTGTCAGTGGTCTTGTACCGGGGCTTGGAAGCTATGCTCAGGCTGAGCGTCGGCTGGATGCTCGGATCGGCGCGGCTGTTCTCTCAATACCCGCTATCAAGGGCGTGGAGTTTGGAGACGGTTTCGCGCTTGCAGCAACGCCAGGTTCTCTCGCTCACGATGCGATTCGTTACGAGGCTGGCCTCGGCTACATCCGTGACACGAACCATGCTGGCGGTCTTGAGGGCGGCATGACGAACGGGGAAACGCTCGTTGTTCGTGCCGCGATGAAGCCCATACCCACACTCATGACTCCGCTGGCAAGCGTCGATATCGACTCTCATGATGCGGTCGATGCGTCGCGCGAGCGCTCCGATGTGTGTGCTGTGCCCGCCGCGGCCGTCGTTGCTGAAGCTGAAGTTGCACTTGTTCTGGCGACTGCATATATGGAGAAGTTCGGCGGAGACGCTCTCTCGGACATGAAGGTCGCACTTGCTGCCTATGTTGATCGGCTGTCCAAGTGAGCCACATCCTTCTCATCGGTTTCATGGGAGCGGGGAAGTCCCGTGTCGGGGCTGCGCTCGCAGCGAGACTCGATCAGGAGTTCGTGGATCTTGATGCGCTGATCGAGAGGCGAGAGGGAAAGTCCATCCCCGATCTCTTCTCGGACGGCGAGGACGTGTTCCGAGATGCCGAGCACGAGGCGTTGCAGTCGCTTATCGGCGCACCGGACAGCGTGATCGCCTGTGGTGGCGGCATTGTCGTTCGCGGAGAGAATCACGCCTTGCTCGGCCAGCTTGGACGCGTGGTCTACTTGTCGGTCACTGCTGCGGAGGCCCTCGCGCGTATCGGTGACACCAGCGGCAGACCGCTTCTTGCTGGCGACGGCGCCCGCCTTGCGCCGCACATACTGAACGCACGGTTGTCTCTGTATCGGGCGGCAGCCGATTTCATCGTGGACACCAGTGGCCGCGATGTTTCAGAAGTGCTCAATGAAGTCGTCAGCGTACTGGGCGCCGCGACTGTAGGACGCGTGCTCCACGTAGACGCCGGTGCGGGTTACGACGTTCGTATCGGCCCCGGTGTGCTCGGAGTTCTCGCCGAAACCGTCAAATCGGTCACAGGCGCCGAGAGAGTCATCGTAGTCAGTGACACCAACGTCGCTCCACTGTATGGAGCGCGTGTGATCGAGTCGCTCGATGCCGCTGGTATCGAAGCGAATCTCGTAGTGATTGAGGCAGGGGAGCCGTCAAAGGACTGGGCGACCGCTGGCAAACTTGTCTCTGAGCTGGCTGATCGCCGTCTCGGGCGCGATGGCGCTGTTGTTGCCCTCGGTGGGGGAGTCGTCGGCGACATCGCCGGCTTCGCCGCAGCGGTGTATGTGCGCGGTATTCCGGTGGTGCAGGTTCCCACTACCCTCCTCGCGCAAGTTGATAGTTCCCTCGGCGGCAAGACGGGCGTGGACTTGCCAGCCGGCAAGAATCTCGCCGGTGCGTTCTGGCAGCCCTCGGCTGTTATCACTGACACGACGGTGCTAGCCACACTTCCTGACACCGAGTGGACAAGTGGACTCGCTGAAGTTGCGAAGTCGGCGCTCCTGGCGGGTGAGGCCCAAACCGCGCAGCTGGAGCTCGATGCGCAGCACCTGCTCATGCGCGATCACGTAGCGGTCCAGGATGCGGTTCTCATGGCTGCTGGGTTCAAGGCGTCAGTCGTCAGTGGTGATGAGCGTGAATCAGGCGAGCGCGAGTGCCTCAATCTCGGCCATACGCTCGGCCACGCGATCGAGCGAGTGCTCGGCTACGGGGTTGTGTCGCACGGTGTGGCCGTTGCGGTGGGCATGCGATTCGCGGCGCGGTTGGCCGAAGACGTCTTCGGTGCAGTACCGGAGCTGACTGCGCGAACCGAAGCGCTCCTTGATGCTCTCGGCGCCACATACGTACTGCCAGCAGCTGTTGGCGATGAGGATCTGCTGGACGCGATGTTGAGTGACAAGAAGACACGCGGCGGAGTTATCCGGTTTGTGCTCTTGCGTGCGCCGGGTGACTGGGCCGTGGTTCCGGTAGAAGCTGCAGTGGTCATGCGGCACCTGGGGCGGTTGCTCCGGGCCGAGTAGGGCGGAAGTGGTCGGTATGTTGCGAGTGCTGATAGTGAACGGACCGAACCTGAACCTGCTCGGCAGGCGGGAAACGGACGTGTACGGACCAAAGACGCTCGAGCAGATCGAAGCCGGCATCTTGCAGATGGCTGATGAGATGGGCGTGGCTGTAGCGTTCTTCCAGTCTAATCACGAGGGCGCAATCATCGACAGGCTGCATGAGGCGCTCGACGATTTCGACGGCATCGTCATCAACCCTGGTGCTCTGACGCATTATTCGTATGCAGTGCGCGACGCCATCGCGGCAATCGCGATGCCGGTGGTTGAGGTCCACATGAGCAACATCCACGGGCGTGAGTCTTTCAGGGAGCGCAGCGTGACTGCAGCGGCGTGCACGGGCCAGATTTCGGGCTTCGGTGAGGCGTCGTACGAGCACGGGCTCCGGGCGGTCGTTCAGTCGATCAAGGATGCAGCCGATGTACGCTGAGACTAGACTCGCCGCTCTTCGCAAGAAACTCTCGGACGACAGCATACAAGCGGTGCTTCTTACTGGCGTCTCAAACATGCGCTATGTCACCGGGTTCGATGACGTGTTCGATCCGATGATCAACGCGGCGTGTCTCGTGACTTCCGAGATCGCACGCTTCTACACCGATCACCGCTACAGCGAAGCGGCCAAGCAGGCAGCCGAGGACACCCCCTGGGTCGTCAGTGTCCCTGCGGAGTCCATCTACATTGATGCGTGCGCCGAGTTGCACACCGACGGCATCTCGGAGCTTGGTCTTGAGGCGTCCGTTCCTTACGGCCGGTTCAAGTTCATCTCCGAGCAGTTCGTAGGCGGTGTGCGAGTGCTCGATCACCTCGTTGAGGATCTGCGCCAGATCAAGGAGCCAAGCGAGCTCGAGCGAGTGGAAGCTGCGGCGCGGCTCACTGATCGCGCATTCGACCATATTCTGGGTTTTGTCGGACCCGGGAAGTCGGAACGCGAGATTGCGCTTGAGCTAGAGTTCTTCATGCGTACCAACGGCTCGGACGATATCGCGTTTGACCCGATTGTCGCGAGTGGGCCAAACTCTGCCAGGCCGCATGCTGGCGTAAGCGACCGCATCGTGGGCAATGGAGAGTTCCTGAAGCTTGATTTTGGTGCACGAATCGACGGGTACTGCTCGGATATGACTCGCACGCTGGTCATCGGGAAGGCGACCGATCGCCACCGCGAGATCTACTCGGCGGTGCTTGCTGCGAACCGGGCCGGCGTTGCTGCCGTACGAGCAGGTGTCCCGTGCAAAGACGTTGATGCAGCGGCTCGAAAGGTGCTTGAGGCCCTTGGATTCGGCGAGTACTTCACCCATGGGCTGGGTCATGGTGTGGGTCTCGATATCCACGAGATGCCAACTCTCGGAAAGCGGAGTCACGACTCACTTCGGGTTGGCTCAGTCGTCACGGTCGAGCCCGGCGTCTACATGCCAGGCTTCGGCGGTGTTAGAATTGAAGACTTACTAGCGGTCGAGGAGGCTGGCGGACGCGTTCTCTCTGCCTCACCTCGTGAACTCATCGAGATCTAGAAAGGGTCTATCCCATGGCAGTTACAACGAATAACTTCAAGAACGGCATGTGCATCATGTACGACAACAAGATGTGGATCATCGTCGACTTCCAGCACGTGAAGCCCGGAAAGGGCGGTGCGTTCGTTCGTACCAAGCTAAAGGAACTCAAGTCCGGACGCGTCGTGGACATCACTTTCCGCGCCGGTGAGAAGCTTGATGACGTTCGGGTCGAGACGAAGCACATGCAGTACCTCTACAACGACGGCTCGGCGTTTCACTTCATGGACACTGTCTCCTACGAGCAGATCGAGCTCGGAGCGGATTTCGTCGGTGATACGGCTAAGTGGCTCAAAGAGAACGACGAGGTTGACCTGATCGTTGCCGGTGGCGACTACATCGGTGTCGAGCCTCCGATGTTCGTGGAACTTGAGGTCACCGAGACCGATCCCGGATTCAAGGGCGATACCGTGCAGGGTGGCACGAAGCCTGCAACGCTCGAGACGGGTGCCGTCGTCCAGCTTCCGATGTTCATCAACGTTGGTGAGCGGGTGAAGATCGACACACGTGACGGGCGTTATATAACACGCGTCTAATGTGTTCGTTTCGCTTTGTCGCTTCGGTGCCCTCCGCTATACTGTTGCGACCACGAAGCACTATTGCCGCACGAGCAACGTCAGCCGCATGTCCCAGGGATGGTGCCAATGCGACCGGTCCACATCACCGACACCACCCTACGCGATGCACACCAATCGCTATGGGCCACACGTATGCATCTCGCCGATATGCTGCCGATCCTGCCGAAGATGGACTCGGTGGGCTATTGGTCTCTTGAGGTGTGGGGAGGCGCCACTTTTGACGCCGCACTTCGGTTCCTTGATGAGAATCCATGGGACCGGCTTCGCATCATCAAGCAGCACGCGCCAAAGACACCGCTTCAGATGCTCCTGCGTGGCCAGAACCTGGTGGGGTACCGCCATTACAGCGACGATATCGTTCGTCGCTTCGTGCATGCCAGCAAGCGCAATGGCATCGATATCTTCCGCATCTTCGATGCGCTGAACGACATCCGCAACGTCCAGGTGTCCGCTGAAGCCGTCAAGGAATGCGGCGGTCACTTCGAGGGCGCCATCAGCTATACCGTGAGCCCTGTTCACACTCTGGACAGCTATCTTGAGTACGCCCAGGAGCTCAAGGACATCGGCGCGGACACCATCTGCATCAAAGATATGGCGGGAATGCTAACACCGTTCCGCACCGCCAAGATGGTCAGCGCGCTCAAGAACGAAATCGGACTTCCGGTTCACGTCCACTGCCACTACATAGGTGGTATGGCGCCGATGAACTATCTCAAGGGTGTCGAGGCCGGTGCAGACATCATCGACACGGCCGTCGTTGCGCTCGCATTCGGCAACAGCCAGCCCGCGGTTGAGATGATCGTCGCGGCGCTTAAAGAGTCCGAGTACGACTCGGGACTGGATCTCGACCTTCTCTTTGAGATCGCCGAGTACTGGGAAGGCGTGCGTGAGGCGAAGAAACTCAAGCGCGGCGTCACCTCGCTCATGCACATGGAGGTGTTCAGCCATCAGGTCCCGGGTGGAATGCTCAGCAACCTGGTCAGCCAGCTTGAACTCCAGAATGCCAAGGATCGACTGCCTGATGTCTTGAAGGAGATCCCTAAGGTCCGCGCCGAGGTCGGCTATCCGCCGCTCGTGACCCCGATGTCGCAGATCGTCGGTACCCAGGCCGTCATCAACGTCCTCACGGGCAAGCGATGGGCCGTTGTTCCCCAGGAGATGAAGGATTACCTGCGAGGCTACTACGGCATGGCGCCGGGTCCGCTCGACCAGGAGATCGTGACCAAGGTCCTCGGCAAGGAAGTGCCGTTAGGTCCGGATGTTCGCCCCGGCTCGCTAGTGACCACCACATATGAAGAAATGGCCGAGGAGATCGGCGATCTTGCTCATAGCGAAGAGGATGTGCTGATGTACGCCCTCTTCCCCAATGAAGCACGCATATATTTGGAGAAGCACAAAGAAGGCGCCGAGCGCGCCGTTTTCCTCATGGGTGAGGAAGCTAACACCGTCAGGGAGGCAGATTCTGTGGATGTAAATCAGATCAAGGAACTCGTGAAGCTCCTCGAGTCTTCCGACGTCAGCGAGATCATAATCGAAGAAGGCGACTCCAAGGTCATCGTTCGCAAGGGTGGAGCCGCTCCGGCCGCTACCGCTGCGGCTGCAGCGCCTGCGCCTGCACCGGCTGCTGCTTGTGCTCCCGTTGAGGCTGCGTCAGCTGCGGTCTCGGGCGACAGGCCCGCAAACTGGAAGACGGTCGTCGCACCGATGGTCGGCACCATCTACCATGCGGGATCGCCCGGTGCGACACCGTTCGTCGAAGTTGGAGCGACCGTGGCCGAGGGGCAGACGCTGTGTATCCTCGAGGCAATGAAGCTCATGAATGAGATCACCGCCGAAGAGGCCGGTGTGATCCGCGAGATCAGCGTCGACAACGCACAGGCGGTTGAGTACGGCACGGTTCTGTTCTACTACGAGCCGACGGCCTAGCTCATGTTCAGCAAGATTCTCATCGCCAACCGTGGAGAAGTGGCGCTTCGCGTGGTGCGTGCGTGCAAGGAAATGGGAATCGCTTCGGTCGCTGTATTCTCCGAGGCTGATCGCGACTCACTCCATGCTCGCATGGCCGATGAAGCCATTTGCATCGGTCCGGCCGCCTCAGCGAAGTCGTACTTGAACATGCCCAACATCATCTCGGCCGCCCTCACAACGGGTGCCGAAGCGATTCATCCCGGATATGGTTTCCTGGCCGAGAACGCGGCGTTCGCTCGTGCGGTCGCCGATTCCGGGCTGGTGTTCATCGGTCCTTCTCCGGACGCCATTGAGCGTATGGGCGACAAAGCGGTCGCTCGCCAGACGATGATGACCGCCGGCGTGCCATGCGTTCCGGGTAGCAAGGGCGTGGTCGAAACCTCGGAAGAAGCACTTGAGTTCGCGCTCGAAGTCGGATTCCCGGTCCTCATCAAGGCGTCTGCCGGTGGTGGCGGCAAGGGTATGCGAGTCGCCGTTGACGAGAAGGAGTTGCACGCCAACTTCACGGCAGCGAAGACCGAGGCAGCTGCGGCTTTCGGAAATGATGAGGTCTACATCGAGAAGTATCTCGCCCGTCCGCGCCACGTGGAGATGCAGATCCTTGCAGATACTCACGGAAACGCGGTCTATTTGTACGAGCGCGATTGCTCCGTTCAGCGTCGTCACCAGAAGCTGATCGAAGAAGCACCGTCGCCCGCGCTCTCTCCGGAGTTGCGTGCCGAGATGGGCGCTGCAGCGATGAAGGCTGTTCGCGCGGTCGATTATGTGAACGCCGGAACCGTCGAATTCTTGCTCGATACCGACGGCCGTTTCTACTTCATGGAAATGAATACGCGCGTTCAAGTTGAGCACCCTGTGACCGAGCAGGTCACCGGAGTCGACATCATCAAAGAGCAGCTTCGGATCGCCGCCGGTGAGCCGATGAAGCACGCGCATCAGGAAGATGTGCACCTAAGCGGACACGCGATCGAATTTCGGATCAATGCCGAGGATCCGCTGCACAACTTCCGCCCGCATCCTGGCACGATCGATGTATTCAACCCGCCAGGCGGGTTTGGCGTGCGTATAGACAGCCATATCTACTCCGGTTACAGCGTTCCGCCGTATTACGACTCTCTGCTCGGCAAGCTGATCGTTTGGGGCGAGACCCGCGCTGAGGCTGTTGCGCGCGCCCGTCGCGCACTGGACGAGTTCATAGTCGTGGGTATCCCGACGACTATTCCGTTCCATCAGTACGTGGTGGAGGAGGAGCACTTCGTCAGCGGAGAGGTCTATACTGACTTCGTTGAACGATACGCAACGACTGAGGACATCACGGCATTCGTGAATGGTGTTCCGGTCCCCGAGAAGGAGGCGAGCGAATGAGTGACGAGATCATGCTCGAGGGACTCGGCGTAGCCCCCGGCGTCCTCGAAACGATTGCGACACTCGCTGCCGAGCAGGTCGAAGGTGTCGAATCTGTGCTCACGCGCGGCGTGGCCGGTCTGGTCCAGAAGGGTCCGGGTCGTGGCATCGCTGTGACGGTGTGCGAAGACAACACCTTTTCGGTGCAGCTTCATATTTCGGTTAAGTACGGCACTCCTCTGCGCACGGTCGCTACTGCGGTGCAGCGCTCAGTGAGTGACGCATTGCTTTCACAGACAGCTCAGCAGGTTTCGGAGGTTGATGTTTTCATCGACTCCATCGTCTTCCCTGAGCAGTGACCGTGCCTGTTTCGCAAGGGGAGTATTAATGCTTGAGCGCACTCGTGCACGCCGACAGGCGATGCAGATTCTTTATCAACGCGAGATTACCGGTGACACTGTTGGGCAGATCCTTGCCACGAAGTCATACAGCGAAGAGGACGGGATTCCGTCCGAGTACTGTCGTGAGTTGGCGCTAGGTACCGAGCAGTTCCAGTCCGAGATCGACACGCAGATTGAGTCGACCTCTGAGCACTGGGCGCTTTCGCGCATGCCTACGGTCGACAGAAACATCCTTAGACTCGCCATCTATGAAATCGAGTATCAGGAGGCGATTCCGGACTCCGTCGCGATCAACGAGGCTGTTGAGATGGCCAAGGTGTACGGCGGGCCCGATTCGTCGAAGTTCGTGAACGGTGTTCTCGGCCGAATCGCCGAGTTGCATGGCAATGTGCCGATTGAGCCAGTCGAGGATACGGAGGAGTAGTGGCCGACGAGAAGTACACATTCGAGCAGGCTCGCATCCGCCTGGAGGAAATCGCCTCACTCGCGCGCAAGAAGGACACCTCGCTAGAGAAGAGCCTGGACTTGCTCGAAGAAGGTGTTCGACTTGCGAACATCTGCACCGAGCTCGTGGACCACACCGATATGAGCGCGACGGCGACCGTTGAGGCTGCACCTTCCGATGCCTCGAACCATGAAACGCCAGATGCCGACACGCCGCTTGACGGCTCGGCTCCTGGAAGCGACGACGATGGTGTCGTGGCGGTTGATATCGCCGACGAACAACGGTCGTAGCTACGCGCATCCTACGGCGTGGTGACCGTGGACGGACTGTTCGCCTCGGAGTGGTACGATTCTGGTCACGGGTGGATGGTGCCCGGTGAGTAGAGCCCCGTACGACAGGAGAAGGAATCCTCTGTGTGCGCCGAGCGCATCCTTGATCGCATAGACTCACCGGCTGACCTCAAGGACCTTGACGTCGTCCAGCTCGAGCAGCTGGCACGCGAGATCCGGCAGGAGCTCATCTCGACGGTTGCGGACACCGGTGGACATCTCGCGCCTAACCTCGGTGTGGTCGAACTCACGCTTGGCCTCCATCGCGCACTTGATTGCCCGGAGGACAGGATCGTTTGGGATGTCGGGCATCAATCGTATGTCCACAAGCTCATTACGGGGCGCCGTGATCAATTCTCAACCCTCCGAACGTATGGTGGCGTCTGTGGGTTCCCGAAGCGCACCGAGAGCCCGTATGACGTACATGACACAGGGCATGCCTCGACCTCGATATCTGTAGCGCTCGGTATGGCCTGCGCACGTGACACCGTTGGCGGCAGTGAGACGGTTGTCGCGGTGATAGGCGACGGTTCGCTCACGGGTGGAATGGCTTTTGAGGCGCTCAATCACCTCGGCCATCTGCAGAAGCGCATGATCGTGTTGCTCAACGACAATGAGATGTCCATCTCGGCAAATGTGGGAGCTCTTTCCGGTTACCTGGCGCGAGTGCGTCTTGACCGACGCTATCGACGGCTGCGTGACGATGTTGAGTCTGCCCTCGGGCGCACAAAGCTGGGCGCGGCGATGGTGGCGGCTGGCGAGGCTGCCAAGGAGTCCGTGAAGCAGTTGCTGGTGCCGGGGATGCTCTTTGAGGAACTCGGTCTGAAGTACGTCGGCCCGATTGACGGACATGATGTGGCGCAAGTCGAACGCGCGATCCGACTGGCGAAGGATGTAGACGGGCCCGTGATCGTTCACGTGGTCACCCGAAAGGGCCTGGGTTATTCACCTGCCGAGGATCACCCGGATACGTTCCACGGAATCAGCCCGTTCTCGATCGAGAGCGGTAAGGTCAACGGTTCATCCGGTCATATGTCGTACACCGAGGCCTTCAGCAGGGCGCTTCTGGCCGAAGCGGAAACCGATGATCGTATCGTCGCCATCACAGCCGCCATGCCGTCGGGCACCGGACTTGCGGGATTTGCCGCGCAGTTCCCTGACAGGTTCTTTGATGTTGGGATCGCGGAGGAGCATGCGGTCGGCCTTGCGGCCGGGCTTGCCTCACGCGGTTGCGTCCCTATCGTTGCGATGTACTCGACTTTCATGCAGCGCGCCTACGATCAGCTCATCATGGATGTCGCGCTCCAGGGTCACCATGTGATCTTCTGTCTGGACCGGGCGGGACTGGTGGGTGAGGACGGTCCGACTCATCACGGAGTGTTCGATCTGTCGTTCCTTCGCACCGTACCAGGGCTGAGCATCATGGCTCCGGCCGATGAGGGTGAGCTCGTGAACATGCTTCACACAGCCGTTCACTCGAGCGGTCCGGTCGCGATCAGGTACCCGCGCGGGTCGGGTGAGGGTACCGGGCTGCCTGCCGAGCCGATCGTGCTGGAAACAGGGCGCGCCGAGATACGCAGGGCTGGGAGCGAGGTCGCGATTCTCGGCATTGGACGTATGGTCGGCGTTGCTGAGCGTGCTGCAGAACTTCTTGCCGAGGATGGAATCAAGCCGAGCCTTGTGAATATGCGATGGCTCAAGCCCCTGGATCTGGAAGCGGTCTCCTGGGCCGCGGAGCACTCTCTCATCGTGACTATCGAGGAGAACACCACCGTAGGCGGACTCGGAGGGGCTGTGCTTGAGGCGCTTGCCGACCTCGGGAGCGCAACTCCGGTCCTGCGGTTGGCGGTCCCCGATTGCTTTGTGACGCACGGAGCGACAGACAAGCTACTTGCTGAGATCGGCCTCACGCCTGAAGCGGTGCGAGGTGCGATTCTCGGCAGGCTCATGGGTATCCGTGGTGGAGACGAGGAGCGCAGCGATGGCAGGACGCCGGGCAGACGTTGAGCTTGTTGAGCGAGGGCTGTTCACTTCGCGCGAGCGTGCTCGCGCAGCCATCCTCGCAGGTGAAGTGAAGGCTGACGGTGTCCGGATCGAGAAAGCGGGACATCCGCTCTCGGCTGAAGCTGTCGTTGAAGTTGCCGAGCGCCAGCGCTTCGTCTCTCGAGGCGGCCACAAACTAGAGGCAGCACTCGATGCGTTCGGTGTTGATGTTGCCGGGCTGCGCGCAATCGATGTTGGTGCATCCACCGGCGGGTTCACCGATTGCCTGCTGCAGCACGGGGCATCTTCGGTCGTTGCGCTCGATGTGGGGTACGGCCAGCTTGCATGGTCCTTGCGCACGGATCCCCGGGTCACCGTCGTTGAGCGTACGAACGTGCGCGCTGCAGATCTGGAGGCGCTCGGGGCACCGTTTGATATCGCAGTTATCGATGTCTCCTTCATCGCACTCGATCGAGTTCTGCCAAAGCTGCTTGAGGCGGTGGGCGACGACGGCCAGGTGATAGCCCTGGTTAAGCCACAGTTTGAGGCTGGTAAAGGCAGAGTTGGTAAAAAGGGAGTGGTCCGAGACGCAGTGGTCCATGAGGACGTCCTGAGTGGCGTCGTAGCTGCCATCGAGGGCGCGGGGCGCATCGTCTTAGGTGCGACCTTCTCGCCGCTCAAGGGACCTGAGGGTAATATTGAGTTCTTGGTCTGGTTTGGTCCGCAGGGTGAGCCTGCGCGCGTTACGCCGGCAGACGTCGTGCGTGCGGCGCATGAAGCGTTAGGGGTCTAGAGGTGCGAGTACTGCTGGTTCCAAACCCGATCAACGAACGCTCGACGAGTGCAGCCCGCGAGGTCGCCGCATGGCTGAGCGCTCATGGTCGCGAAGCGGTGCTGGTTTCTGGAGATGCCGAGGCCTGCGGTCTGCCGCTGAGTGGTGTATCGCGTTCTGAGATCGGTCAGCCAGAGCTTGCAGTTGCGCTGGGTGGCGACGGAACGATCCTCAAGGCAGTGCACATCCTTGCTGGCGCAGATGTTCCCATTCTCGGCGTGAACCTGGGTCGGCTCGGCTTCCTATCCGGTGCCGAGGGGCCCGCGCTGATAGATGCGCTTGAGACCGCGCTAGCCGGTGAGGCGCGTGTTGAGCGGCGAGCGACTCTGCAGGCGCGCGTGGATGTTGGTGGCCGAGAAGCAGGCCACTACCATGCGCTCAACGAGATCTTCGTTGGCCGTGGCGGCGGCGCCAGAGTCGTGCAGCTTCAGGTTCGCGTGAACGACGTCTTGCTCTGGGATTTCGCGTGTGACGGCGTTATCGTGGCAACCCCGACGGGCTCAACGGCGTACGCGCTCTCTGCAGGCGGACCGATAGTATCCCCTGAAGTCCGCGGTATCGTTTTGGTGCCTGTTGCGCCACACACGCTCGAGTCTCGTCCCATCGTGCTCGGTCCGTCTGACCGCGTTGACATCTCATGCCCCAATCCGGCGCGTGCCGATGCATGTATCACTGTTGACGGCGATCAGGTTCCTTGCCGCAGAGCGCTCGATTCTGTGAGCATCTGGGCAGGAGAGTACGACGTCAAACTCCTCAAGCCAGACGGCAAGAGCTTCGCTGAAGTGCTTGCCGATAAGTTCCTCGGAGAGTGACATGCTGCTTGAATTGCATGTCAAGAATCTGGCGCTCGTTGAAGAGGTCTGGCTGGAGTTCAGCGAGGGCCTGACAGTGCTCACCGGAGAGACGGGTGCAGGAAAGACCGTTCTCGTGAGCGCTCTGCAGCTACTTCTCGGCGATCGTGCCGACACAACACTCGTGCGTTCTGGAGCCGACGAAGCGCTGATCGAGGGACGATTCCTCATCGATGGCAAGGAGCGACTGGTGCGCCGCCGAATTGGCGCAGAGGGCCGCTCCCGTTGCACGATCGACGATGCCATGGCAACGGTCGGTGCTCTCGGCGAACTGCTTGAGGATGTTGTTGATCTGCACGGCCAGCATGATCACCAGGCTCTGTTGTCAGTGTCGAGGCACGCCGGGTATCTCGACCGCTTCATCGGCGATCCTGCCCTGGATGCATCGGCTGCATATCGCGAAGCTTTGGTTGTGCGGCGCAGCGCTCGCACCACGCTATCCGCGCTGGAGGAATCCCTCGCTGATCGCGAGCGTAGGATCGATTACCTGCAGTTCCAGATATCGGACATCGATGCTGCTGCTGCGTATCTCGGTGAGGATGCTGAGATCGAAGAATCACTTCCCAGGATGCGACACGGAGACAAGCTCACCAACGCCGCCGGATCCGCGTGGGGCGCGCTCCAGGATGAAGGTGCAGCTACCGAGCGGCTCGGCGAGGCGCTCACCGCACTCGGGCGTGCAGCAGGTCTTGACCCGGCCCTCGATGGCATCGCGGCAGAGCTTGATGCGGTGCTCGCATCCGCTGACGACATCGCATCGCGTTTGCGCGAGTACGCGGAGTCGGTCGCGCACGATCCGCGAGCGTTGGATGCCGCTGAAGAACGTCTCGGTGTACTGACCGCGCTCAAGAAGAAGTATGGCGACTCCCTTGAGGTGGTCCTCGCAGTTCGTGGCAAGGCAGCCGATGAACTTACCACTCTCGGTGAGGGAGAGGCGGGGTTGGCGCGCGCGCGGGATGAGCTTGCTGCCGCAGAGGCCGAGCTGCGTGCTCGTGCGGGCACTTTCGCTGCCGTGCGGCGCAACGCTTGCGACGCATTCGAAGTCGCACTCACTGAGGCGGCCAAGAGTCTTGCATTCGCCGATGCTAGTTTCGTCGTGCAGCTCGAGGACCTTCCCGAGGACTCATGGGGCGCGGATGGTCCGCAGCGAGTGGAGTTCATGTTCTCGTCCGGTGTAGGAGACGATCCGCGTCCGCTTGCCAAGATCGCTTCGGGAGGCGAGATATCGCGAGTCATGCTTGCGCTGAAGGACGTTCTCGGCCAGGCGGACCACACACCCGTGCTCGTGTTCGATGAAGTCGACGCTGGTATCGGCGGCGCGACCGCTATAGATGTTGCTCGCCGTCTGGCGTCGCTTGCGACCACGCATCAGGTGCTGGTCGTGACGCACCTCGCGCAAGTTGCAGCCTTCGCTTCCACGCAAGTGGTGGTCGAAAAGGCATCGGCTGATGGCCGAAGCGTCACGGTCGCACGCAAGGTCGATCCTGAGGAGAGAATCGCTGAGATAGCTCGGATGCTTTCGGGTGGGAGTACTCAGACCGGACTTGATCATGCTCGCGAGCTTCTCGCTATGGCAACGCCCGAGTAGAGGCAACGAATCGGTCTGTTAGACTTGGGAGTCAGGCTGGATCCGAAAGGGACTTTATGCGGTTTCAGGGCATTGCCCGGCTAGACAGGCGCACTAAGGACTTAGTGAAGCGCCTCGGCCGTAACGACATCGCGATCATCGATCATGTCGACATGGACCGCGTTAGCGCCGAGTCGCTGCTTGAGAGCGGCGTCGAGGTTGTCGTGAACGCATCGCGATCCATCTCCGGAACGTATCCCAACCTCGGCCCGTTGTTGTTGGTGCGCGGCGGCGTGCGTCTTCTTGACGACGTGGGTGAGGGCGTCTTTGAGAACGTCAAGGAGGGTGATGTAGTCGAGGTGGTTGGCGACGACATCCTAATCGATGGGAAGGTTGTTGCCTCAGGCAGCCGGTTGACCGTCGATATCGTCGAGCGGGCCATGGAGGAAGCGAAGTCCGGTCTCGACCAGCAACTCGAGAACTTCGCGCGCAACACGCTCGAGTACATCTCCCGCGAGAAGGCGCTGCTGACCGAAGGCGTCTCGGTCCCGGTCACGAAGACTCTGATCGCTGGCCGACAGGCGCTCGTCGTTGTTCGCGGTTACGACTACAAAGAGGATCTGCAGGCGCTTCTTCCGTATATCCGGGAGGTCAGACCTGTTCTGATCGGCGTTGACGGCGGAGCAGATGCGATCCGCGATTTTGGCTTGAAGCCCGACATCATCGTCGGCGATATGGATTCAGTGAGCGATGAGGCCCTCAAGAGCGGTGCAGAGCTCATCGTGCATGCGTATGCCGATGGTCGCGCTCCGGGCGAGGGCAGGCTTGATGAACTCGGCCTTGTGGGTGTTGCCTGGGCGATGGCCGGTACGAGTGAAGACCTCGCGCTGTTGCTCGCATACGAGTCGGGTGCCGAGCTGATCGTCGCCGTGGGAACCCACGCGAATCTCATCGAGCACCTGGACAAGGGTCGCAAGGGTATGGCTTCGACGTTTCTCGTCCGGCTGAAAGTTGGCCCAAAGCTCGTAGATGCCAAGGGTGTGAACAAGCTCTACCGTGCGTCGGTCAAGCCGTCGCAGCTCGTCGTGCTGGTTGCGGCCGCGCTGACCGTTGTCTCCACCGCTATCATGATCTCACCGCAGGCCAGAAACCTCGTGTCGCTGTTGCTGCTCAAGCTGCGCGCGACGGTCGGCCTCTAGTCCGGGAGGACGCATGTACAACATCAGATACCATCTCGCATCGCTGGTGGCGGTCTTTCTGGCGCTGACCGTGGGACTCGTTCTGGGAACCGTGGTTGCCGAGCGGGGTACTCTCGACAATCAGTCGACCACCCTTGTTGATGACCTACAGAAGCAGTTTGCCCAGATTCAGACTGACAACAACGCGCTGCGCGACGGGCTTGAGAGGGATCGCGCTTTTGCGAGCGATGTCGTTCCTGCATTGACGGCCGATGCTCTCTCGGGCGAGACGGTTGCGATTCTCGTCAACGGGGGTCGGAGTAACGGTCTTAACGCGACCATGGCTGCAATCGAGGACGCCGGCGGAATCCCAGTCGTTCTCACGTTCGCAAGCCCCGGTCTGGATCTGGATTCTCATGTACCGGATGGCATCTCGGAACTTCTCGGGGAGGGGTTCACTGAGCCAGTGTCGGCACCGGTCGCTGTTTCATTCAAGAGCGCGGTCGCAGACGCTCTGGCGTCCGAGCTCCGGGAGTCTGGCTCGCGACCCATGCTCGACTTGCTCTCAGGCAGCGGTGCGTTGAGCATAAGTGCGCCCGCAGAATTCAGCGGCGTGGACGCATGCGTGCTGATGACGTCCTTTGACGGTCAACCTGATGATATTTCGTCGATGATAGCCGGCGCACTTGATGTTCGCGGGGCGGTCGTGGTGGGTGCGGAGGCGACGAACCAGACCACTGGCATCGCTGTTGAGGCGGTCGACCTGGGCTTCTCGGCAGTGGACCACGTGGAAACGCCGCAGGGAGCCTACTCGCTCGTGTGGTTGCTTTCAGACCGCGCAAGCGGCTACTTCGGGATCGGCGCAGGCGCTGATGCGGTGTACCCGACGATCTCAAAGCGGGGCTAGCGTCTCTCCAGGCCGAGGCGCACGAGGGCGACGAGAACGTGCACGAACTGGCGTCCGCGGTGCATGAAGCCGGCAAGGTCCTTGCCGGTGGCTGCGTGCGACATTGCGGCGGGTACCTCTCTCAGCCGAAGCTTCGCACGGAGCACACGAACACTCAGCGCCACTTCCGCGCCGTAACCTGAAGCGAACGGTTCGGCAGCTTCCCATGCCCGACGATTGAGAGCTCGCTGTCCCGAGAGTGGGGCCGTGGCCTCAAATCCTCCGCCGAGAGTGGCAATACCGCGTCTGGCCAGACCTTTGACGAGGCCGAATCCGCCGGATCCCGCAGGACGGGGGAGCACGGCAACCGTCATATCGGCGGCGTCCGCAAGCACAGGAGCCAGCAACACGCCCGCTTCGCCCGCAGTTCCCGCGAGGTCTGCGTCAAGCAGCAGCACGATGTCCGCGTCGGCTCGAACGGCGTCGAGTCCGGCCTGCAACGCTCCGCCCTTGCCGACGTTTCCGGGCAGGGCAATCACCTCGGCACCGGCATCGCTGGCGAGCTTTGCGGTGTCATCGGCAGATCCATCGTCGATTACGAGCACTCGCTTCACTCCTGCAATGCCCAGGGTCGCCACAACTGTGGCCGAGATGCGCTCGGCTTCGTTGTAGGCGGGGATGAGCGCGATGACGTTCATCGCGCGCTCCGGCCGCGGCTGATGATGCGAGAGAATCGCTTTGCGCTGGTCTTGACCTCGTTCACGCCTGCGAGTGCGGCCAGTCCGTATGTTGTGCCGAGCCCCGCAAGGCCGGCAAGCACGAGCTGCAGCAAGAACCCGGCGCCGAGTGCCAGGGGAGCCGTCAATGCGACAACACCGAGTGCGACTGCCGCGCCAGCGAGAGACGCTGCGAGCACGCGCACCACGGTCCACGCGATTCCGCGGATGTCGTATCCGCCTATGTGACGGCGGAGCAGCAGTCCGAGTACCGCCAGGTGCACGATGAAGAAGACTCCGTCAGCGATCGGGATGCCCTTGAGGCCGACACCCGCCCAGCCGGCTATCCCGCTGGTCAGGAGAGCGTAGAGGCTGATCTGCAGGATGGAGGCGCCGATGTTCGTGAACATAGGCGTTCTGGTGTCTTGCAGCGAGTAGAACGTCTTGAGGACGAACATGTAGCCTGCAAAGAAGAAGAGCCCGGCCGCCCACCAGATAAGAACGTCCGCGACGACCGGGACGTCCGTTGCCTTGAAGCTGCCTGCGCGGTAAAGCCGGATGACTGGCTCGGCAAGCACAACGAGGAGCGTTGCCAGCGGGATGATGAGCACGGCCGTGGAGCGGAAACCGCTTGAGAACATCGCCTTGAATGCGGGCCAGTCGCGCTTCTCGGCAAGCGCGGAGAGTTCGGGGAAGACCGCCGTTGCCAGCGCGACGGCGAAGATGCCGTAGGGGAGTTGGTAGAACATCCAGGCGTAAGCGAGCACGGCGGGGCCTTTGTCGCTTGCCTGGAAGGCGTACGCGTTTCGGAATGAGATCGTCACGAGGTTCGTGATCGTGTAGATAAGCAACGGCCCCATCTTGTGCGCGATAGTGCGAAGCGCCGGATGCTTCCAGTCGATTCTCGGCGTGTATCGGATTCCGAGCTTGATCAGGCTTGGAATCTGCACGACGGTCATCGCGACGACACCGAGCGTTGTGCCAACGGCCAGACCGGTGATCGCAAGCTGCGGGTTGCTGTCTTTTAGCGGCACGTAGAAGCCGAGGAGCGTCACGATGACGACGAGGTTGTTGAAGATCGGGGCGACTGCCGGCCAGAAGAACTTCCGGTACGAGTTCAGGATGCCGGTCGTGACCATACCTGCGCCGTAGAAGACAACCTGGATTGCGAAGAAGCGGAAGAGGTAGACCGCAAGCTGCGCCTTCTCGGGGGAGATTCGGAACGTTTGAGTGCGCACGAACGGCTCGGCCCAGAAGGTTCCGATGACCGCGACGATGCCGAGGACAAGCACGGTGATGTTGAAGACGTAACTCGCGAACTTCCACGCTTCGTCCTCGCCGTCGCGCTGCATGCGCTCGATGAACAGCGGGATGAACACTGATGAGAGAACCCCGCCGGCGGCGAGTTCAAAGATCATGTTCGGGATGTTGTTGGCGACGCTGTACGACGCCGACAGAGCGGTCACACCGAGTGCGACGGCCATCGCCCATGTGCGCACGAATCCGGTGATACGCGATGCTGCGGTTGAGATCGACATGATCGCGGTGGAGCGCGCTATCGAAGGCTGAGCGGCGATGGTCCCTCCTCGGCAGGGTGTTGAATTGTGCCGGATCGATTGTAGCCGAGAGACGCCGCTTGCCGCTCGGCCAACACGAGCGCGTTGTGTTCCGGTATACTGGCGGTCGGGCACCCCGAAACGCGAATCGCGGCGGGTGCAGCTCCCTGAGCCGGTAGTTCCGGCTTAACGCATGTCCGAAAGCGGTCGACAGGGAGGTGAGCGTGAAGCAAAGAACCGTCATCGCGGTTGTCCTACTCGCGATCATGCTCGCAGCCCTAAGTGGCTGTGCCAGCGTCCCAAGCGCCCCCTCGACGACCGCAGTCCCGGTCGTCTTCGTTGTTACACCCCCACTCACGTGGAGCGACGTTTCGTCTGAGACGCCCGTCCTCACGCGCATGGCTGAGGATGCGGCTATCGGTGCGGTCGTGTCGAAGGATCCCGCGTCGTCTGTGGCCACATTGTCCGAGCACGGAGCGGGCACCGCTCAGCCGATCACGACGATCACAGTGTCGGGAAGTCCCGCCACTATCGATCGCGCAATCGCCGAGCAGGTTTCGAGCGCGCCTGCTGGATCCGCGATCGTTGTCGTCTCGGCGGCCGGCGCCGCGACTCCGGGGCATGGTGCCTCGGCGGGTATCGTGCTCATTTCGGGTGGCGGCTACGAATCCGGACTACTGACGAGCGTTTCGACCCGTCGCGGGGGCCTTGTGACCGATTCTGACGTCGCCGCGACTGTCGGGGCTATCGCAGGTGCCACTGACGCGCCGAAGGCCGGAATCGCGGCCTCGGAAGTTGATGACGACCGGACGTCGGCCGAGCGCGTCGAGTGGCTGGCGCGGGTCTCTGTATTCCTCACGGCGGTCGAGAAGATCCGCGTCCCCATCTTCAACGTCTACACGGCCGCCATGGTCGTGCTTCTGCTCGGCGGCTGGTTCGTGGCCGAGCGATACCGCGCCGCACCCAAGTACGCGTACTGGTCGCTCGTGCTCCGGCGCTTCATCGTGCTCGGGCTTGTGCTTCCGGTTGGTGGCACGCTTCTGCACGTGGCTGATCGGCTGCCCGATACACCACAGCGCGTCGTGTCGCTGCTTCTTGCAGCCTCAGGCCTCCTCTGGATATTCGCCGAGTTCGCCTGGCACAAATGGGGGACGGCCGGCGCGATCGCGTTCTCCGGTCTCGCTGCGGCGCTCATACTCGGCATCGATCAGCTGGCCGGGGCGACGCTCTCTCTCTCGAGCATCTTCTCGTATTCGCCGCTTATCGGATTCCGCTTCTTCGGCATCGGCAATGAAGGCGCTGCGATCCTGTTCGGTGGCGCACTCGTGGGATTGTCGCTCGAACTCGATGCCGCCAAGAGCTCCGTACGCGCTCGCCGCATCTCGATCGCCGGTGTCGGCGCAGCTGCAGTCATCGTGTGCGCCGCACCGTTCTTCGGCGCGAACGTCATCGTCGCCGTATGGGGCACGGCGACCTTCGCCGCGTTCTGGCTTGCTGCCGAGAGACGCCGCATCCGCGCAACAGACGTACTCATTGCGCTCGCGCTCGTTGGAGCAGCGCTCGTCGCGATGGTCGCGCTCGACCGCTTCACGGGTGGAACGCACATCGGGCGCGCTGTTGGCGAGGTCGCCGGTGGCGGGCTTGGTGCACTGCTTGCCGAGCGGTTCGCTACGAGCCTCAGGATCTTCACCGATTCGCCGCTACCCGCCATCGTGCTCGTCATCGCTACGATTCTCGCGTACATGCGCCTGCGTCCTCGCGGGAGGATGGCCGTCGTGCTCGGCAGGTATCCGGTGTTCGCCGCGGCAATGACTGCCGGGCTCCTTGGTGGCTTCATCGGAGCGCTGACCGAGGACTCGGGTGTGGTCGTGCTGGCACTCGTTATCACGTACCTCGTTGGCGGACTGGTGGCGCTCATGCTTGAGCCGGACGGGAAGGCGGCCGAATGACCGACTTCTTGCAGGCATTGCTGGTACCCGCGCTTTCACTCGTCGGATGCGTCGTTGTTCCGACGCTCTTCATGAAGATGCTGGTGCCCTCTCTTGAGCGGGGACGCAGCGTCCTGAACTTCCGAGGTCGCGAGGTCTTTCCAGGACTCGGCATCGTTTGGATCATCTGGGCTGGCTGCGCGATCATCACAGGCATAGGGTCAGCGGCGCTTGGGACTCAATCGGTGATGATGATGCTCACCTTGCTTGGTCCGCTCGCGCTCGTTGCGGCGGCACTTGGGCTGATTGACGACGCATATGGCTCCTCTGCCGACCGAGGCTTCCGTGGCCACTTCCGCGCGCTGGCCCATGGCCGAGTGACCACAGGGATGCTGAAGCTTATCGGCATCGGTGCAGCATCACTCGTGGTTGCAGCGATTCTCGGCCAGATAGCGCTTTGGGGTGCCGGTGATTCGGGCTTGATCAGAATCGCAGGCACACTGTTTGCCGCAGCTGCGATATCGCTCACAGCGAATCTCGTGAACCTGACCGATCTTAGGCCCGGTCGCGCACTCAAGGTGTACTGGTTTCTCGTGACGCTCGGCGGCGCGCTTGTGCTGCTGGCCGTGTTCGGGGGCTTTCGGCTGGGCTCTAGTGAGGCCTCGCTTGCGGTCATCTTGGTCGGTTCGCTCTACCTGGCGCTCATCGGCCCGGTTCTTGCGGTATGGCGGTTCGACCTTGGAGAGCGCGGGATGCTCGGCGATTCCGGTGCCAACGCGATGGGAGCCGTTGCAGGTGCGCTCATTGTCATCGCCTTGCCGATTTGGGCGCTCGTCGTCTACACGGCGCTGTTGTTTGCGCTGAATCTGGCTGCCGAGAAGGTTTCGTTCTCGGCAGTGATCGAGCGCACCCCCGCGTTGCGTTGGTTCGACATGCTTGGCCGGCTGCCTGAGGGTGCATCCGGAACACAGAATGCGGAATCGTCCGCAGGTTCGCCGTCTGATGTCGGTGACTCGCGGTATCATCTTGAAGACGACCACGACACAAGGAAAGTGTGAGGGACAGCATGGCAACAAAGCACATATTCGTAACCGGTGGCGTGGTCTCATCGCTCGGCAAGGGAATCACGGCGGCTTCACTGGGCCGACTCCTGAAGTCGCGCGGACTCAAAGTAACCATCCAAAAGCTCGATCCCTATCTCAATGTGGACCCGGGTACGATGAGTCCGTTCCAGCACGGCGAGGTCTTTGTGACCGACGATGGGGGAGAGACTGACCTCGACTTGGGTCATTATGAGCGGTTCATCGATGAGTCGCTCTCGCGTGACTGCAACGTCACGGCTGGTTCGGTCTATCAGACGCTGATCGCCAAAGAGCGTCGTGGTGACTTCCTTGGCGGCACCGTGCAGGTCATCCCTCATGTCACAAATGAGATCAAGGATCGAATCAACCGCCTTGCCGAGCAGACGAAGCCCGACGTCATCATCACAGAAGTTGGCGGTACTGTCGGCGACATCGAGTCGCTGCCGTTCATCGAAGCGATTCGTCAGCTTCGCAAGGACAAGGGCCGCGACAACGTTATTTACATCCACGTGACGCTAGTGCCGTACATCGCCGCATCATCCGAGCTGAAGACGAAACCTACGCAGCACTCCGTCAAGGAACTGCGCTCGATCGGTATCCAGCCCGATTTCATCGTGTGTCGCTCGGACAGGCCGATCGACGCGGGTATCAGGCGCAAGATCGGGCTGTTCTGCGATGTGGAGCCGTCCGCGGTCATCTCGGCGATGGACGCTGCCTCTATCTATGAGGTTCCGCTCACCCTGCGTGGGCAAGGTCTAGATGCGATGGTTATCGAGCGGCTTGGCCTTGAGTGCGGTGAGCCCGACATCACCGAATGGCAGGCGTTCGTGGACCATCGCCGCTCGATCGTGGACGAGGTCGACATCGCGCTCGTCGGGAAGTACGTACAGCTGCCGGACGCCTATCTCTCGGTCACCGAGGCTCTCAGCCATGCCGGGATCTTCCACGACAACAAAGTGAACGTGCATTGGGTGGATGCCGAGAGTCTCACACCTGAAGAGGTGGATGAGGTTCTTGCAGACTTCGATGGCATTCTCGTACCGGGTGGATTCGGCATCCGGGGCATCGAGGGCAAGATTCGCGCCGCCCGATATGCTAGAGAGAAGCTGGTGCCGTACTTCGGCATTTGCCTTGGAATGCAGGTGGCAGTCGCCGAGTTCGCCCGCCACGTCGCGGGACTTGAGGGCGCCAACTCTGGCGAATTCGATCCGGTCACACCGCACCCGGTCATCGACCTGATGCGCGAGCAGGTCGACGTCAGTGACATGGGCGGCACAATGCGTCTCGGCGCGTACCCTTGCACGGTCGTTCCCGGCACCAAGGGCTACGAGGCGTACGGTGAAGAAGTGATCTACGAGCGTCATCGTCACCGCTATGAAGTCAATAACGCGTACCGTCAGCAGCTCGTTGATGCCGGCATGATCGTGAGCGGCGTGTCGCCCGATGGCAAGCTCGTCGAAATGATCGAGCTGCCGGACCACCCATGGTTCCTCGGCAATCAGGGCCATCCAGAATTCAAGAGCCGCCCGACGCGGCCCGCCCCGCTGTTCAGGGATTTCGTCGGCGCCGCAGTCGCGCACCGCAAGGCGCGCGGGTAGCCCCGCGATCAGCCGGAGCAACACATGAGACTGGTCTGGGCCGAGGTGAAGAGTGTTGAGAGCGATCGCGCCGGCGTGCAGCGGCTCGATGTTGTGCTTGACGACGGGGCGGCAGGCGACGCATTGCTATACACGGCTCTCTGCGAGTCATGCTCGTGCGGAGATCGGGTGCTGCTGAACGCCACCGCTGTCGACCTGTCGCTTGGCACCGGTGGGCTGCATTTTGTTGTTGCAAAGGCAGGGTGCGGAGTCTCTCTTGATGATGCGTCCGCCGGACATGTCATGAAGGCGCGGTACACGCCCCTGCAGCGCGACGTACTCACCGTCGAAGAGGCTGAGAGCCCTCACGCTTCGGTCATGGCAACAGCCGTCTCTCTGGAGGGGATGCCCGTTGTGTGCTGTGGGCTTCACAGCCACGTGCTGCCTGTTGCTGCTGCTATCAAGCAGTCGGACCGCGCGCTGCGTATCGTCTATGTGATGACCGATGGCGCGTCTTTGCCGTTGGCGTTTTCAGATCTCATTCCAGACATGCTTGCGGCGGGACTTCTCGACGAGACGATTTCCGCCGGTCAGGCATTCGGAGGTGGACTTGAAGCGGTCACGCTTCACTCGGCGCTTCTTGCGGCGCGTCACGTGTGTGGTGCGGATGTCGTGATCGTAGCGCTCGGCCCGGGAATAACAGGAACCTCTACGCCGTTTGGCCATGGAGGCATAGCCCAGGGCGAGGCAATCAATGCGGTTTCCGCGCTCGGCGGCCGTGCCGTGGCTGTCTTGAGGTTATCGTTCGCTGACGCCAGAGCGCGGCATCGCGGCGTGAGTCATCATTCGCTTGCGGCGCTGGCGACGGTTGCGCTCGGCAGCGCGACCATCGCGGTACCAACGCTGTCTGAGTCTCAGTCTGCTGAGATAGACAACTCGCTACAGGAGTCGGGCGTCTGGGACAGGCATACCCGAGTGGATGTGCCGGCGGCGATTCTGCCCGACACCGGCGAGCTTCGGATGCGCTCCATGGGGCGGTCGCCTGACGATGATCCTGCATTCTTCCTGGCAGCTGCCGCTGCGGGGACTGTTGCAGCAGGAATATGCGGTCGCTGAACGTTGTTATGCGGTGCTTGTCCGGTGCCGTATTCAGGCGTATTCGCGCCGTCTGGCGATAGGCACTTGCGCCATGCCTGACCTGCGATACACTGGTCGCAGCCTCCGGCGGTTGGACCATGCAACTTCCACAAAAGCTCCATGCTTAGGCTATGCATGCAGATCGGGTTTATACCCACGGCAGGAAGGATACGACGGTGATCATCGGCGTACCCAAGGAGATCAAGAACAATGAGTTCCGCGTTGGCATGACCCCCGGTGGTGCTCGCGAGTTCGTCGAGTACGGTCACACCGTCGTTGTCGAGAAGGCTGCCGGCGACGGTTCCTCGTTCACGGATAGCGAGTATGCGGCGGCTGGCGCCAAGCTCGTCGACACCGCAGAAGAGGTATTCGCTACTGCAGAGATGATCGTCAAGGTAAAAGAGCCGCAGCCGGTCGAGATCGCTCGTCTGCGTCCCGGCCAGATCCTGTACACGTATCTTCATCTTGCTCCCGATCTTGCGCAGACCCAGGGTCTCATCAAATCCGGTGCTGTCTGTTTCGCGTACGAGACGGTCGAGCTTCCCAACCGGTCGTTGCCACTCTTGGCACCGATGTCTGAGGTTGCCGGTCGCATGGCTTCCCAGGTTGGTGCTGCGTATCTGCAGAAGCCAAACGGTGGTCGTGGCGTGCTCATGGGCGGCGTCCCCGGAACGTATCCGGCGAAGGTCGTCGTTCTCGGCGGCGGTGTCGTAGGTACCAATGCAGCGTATGTTGCAATGGGCATGGGCGCTGACGTAACGATCATGGACGTCAACCTTGATCGGCTGCGCTACCTGGATGACATCTGGGGCAACCGTATCCGCACCATCTACTCGAGCAAGCACAACGTAGAGGAAGCCGTATACGCTGCCGACCTCGTGATCGGTGCTGTGCTGCTTCCTGGTGCCAAGACGCCGTACCTCATCACAAAGGATATGCTGCCGAGCATGAAGGATGGTTCGGTCGTTGTGGACGTATCCGTCGACCAGGGTGGCTGCATCGAGACCACACATGCGACCACGCACGCCGACCCGATCTACTTCGTGGGTGGCGTATTGCACTACGGCGTGGCGAACATGCCCGGCGCTGTGCCCAACACCTCCACGCTTGCACTCACGAACGCGACGCTGCGCTACGGGCTCGCAATCGCGAACAAGGGCTGGAAGCAGGCCGTCATCGACGACGCTGCGCTCGCCAAGGGCGTCAACGTGCTCGACGGCAAGATCACGTACAAGCCCGTTGCCGACGCACACGGCATGAACTACACAGCGTTGGAGAAGCTTCTCTAGATCACCAGCGGCACATTGGTTGTATGCGAGGGCGACCAGACAGGTCGCCCTCGCTCTATAATCGGGGCATGGAAGCCAGCATCAATGAGTTCCTCACATACCTCGCCGTGGAGAGAGGCGCATCGCCGAATACTATCTCGGCGTATCGTCTCGATCTGCGGGAGTATGCGCAAACGCTTTATTCGCGGGACGTCCGTTCGCCTGGCAGTGTCGTCAGAGAAGATGTCACTGCGCACATCGCTGCGCTCAGGACGAGAGGTCTTGCACCAAGTTCAGTGGAGCGCAAGGTTGCTGCGATCAAGTCCTTCCATCGCTTCTGCGTGCGCGAGGGTATCGCTGAGGAGCAGCCCACGGCCAGGATTCCGCTTCCTAAGGTTCCTGATAGGCTGCCCGACGTTATATCCATAGATGATGCTGAGCGGCTGCTCGGTCAGCCGTTTCCTGAGAGTCCGGTGGGAAGTCGGGACCGAACGCTGCTTGAGACCTTGTATGGATGTGGGTTGCGCGTAAGCGAAGCCACGGGTCTTGATGTGGAGAATCTTGACCTTGACGGCGGCTTCGTGAGGGTTTACGGCAAAGGAAGCAAGGAGCGCCTCGTACCGGTGAGCGGCGCTGCCGAGCGATGCATGCGCGAGTACCTAGCGCATGGTAGGCCGTTCCTCCGGACCAAGAAGGCAAGCGTGAGACAGGACCCATCTGCGGTCTTCCTGAACCAGCGTGGCCAGCGTATGACGCGTCAGGCCGTTTTCGGCATCGTGCGAACGTACGGTGGCCGAGCCGGGCTGGAGCTGCACCCGCATTCATTGCGACATTCGTTTGCGACCCACATGCTGGAAGGGGGAGCGGACCTCCGGGCGCTGCAAGAGATGCTCGGCCATGCAGATATCTCGACGACACAGGTGTATACGCATGTGGATAGGGCACATATTCGGGAGGAGTACCTTTCGACCCATCCTCGCGCGCGTTTGAGGTAGCGATCGAGGCGCTGGAAAATCTCGTGCTACAAGTGCTGAGTGGGAGTAGAATGTATTAGGTGTGTGGGTTCCGGAATAATGAGGAGGCGGATCGAGCGTGGACAGTAAGAGAATCAAGATTATCTCGATAGTGCTCGCATTGATGTTGCTCGTGGCGTTCGTACCTGGTTGCTCTGCGAAGACGGATGAGACGCCAGCAGACAGCGGTACCGACACTCCTACGACGACTATCAAGGCAGCAATGGTCACCGACGTCGGTGGACTTGGCGACAAGTCCTTTAACGACGGTGCGTACTCCGGTCTGCAGCGCGCAGAGTCTGAGCTCGGCGTTGAGATCAAGGTTCTTGAGTCCAAAGAGATCACTGACTACGAGTCGAACATCGATCAGCTGGCAAACGCGGGCTACTCGCCCATATTCGCTGTCGGCTTCCTGATGACCGACACCGTCTCCAAGATGTCGACTGATTTCCCCGACACGTATTTCGGTGGCGTCGATGAGTTCTTCGATCCGGCTCCCGCAAACGTTGTTGGCTTGAACTTCAAAGAGGAAGAGGGCAGCTACCTCGCAGGTGTCGTAGCTGGTCTCGCCACCAAGGATTCGTTCGACAGCAAGCTTAACAAGGACAATGTCATCGGCTTCGTCGGCGGTATGGATATCCCGCTGATCCAGAAGTTCGAAGCTGGCTTCATCGCCGGCGCCAAGTCGGTAAACCCTGACGTCAAGGTCATCTCGCTCTACGCGGGTAACTTTACCGACCAGGCGAAGGGTAAGGAACTTGGTTACTCGCTCATCGAGCAGAAGGCCGACGTCATCTACGCTGCTGCGGGCCAGGTCGGCCTGGGCACCGTTGAGGCATGCAAGGACAAGGGCGCCCTCTTCATCGGCGTCGACGTGGACCAGTACGAGACTGTCGCCAACAGCGGCGATGTCATGCTGACCTCCATGATCAAGCGTGTTGACAACGCTGTCTTCGAGACCATCAAGGCAGTCGTTGACGGCACCTTCCCGGGTGGAACCATTCAGGTCTTCGGACTTGCCGAGGAGGGCGTAGGTCTTGCTCCGTTCCACGATTTCGAGGCGAAGGTCCCGCAGGCAATCAAGGACGCGGTTGAGAAGGCTCGCACCGACATCATCGCCGGTACGATCATGGTCCCGACTGCTCCGTAGGTAGCAATGTGATGGACGCGCTCTGTCGCGGTCATCTGGGGTAGACTTAGAGGGGCGGCCGGCATCGTCCGGACGCCCCTCTTTGATGGATTCGTCGGGCACGACCCGGGAGGGCTGGATGCCACTACTCGAGCTGCGTGAGATCACGAAGGCGTTTCCAGGAGTACTCGCGAACGATCGCGTGTCTATGAAGTTGGACAAAGGTGAGATTGTCGCCTTGCTCGGCGAGAACGGCGCCGGCAAGTCTACCCTCATGAACGTCGTTTACGGTCTCCTGACGGCGGACGACGGAGAGATCCTGGTCGATGACATGCACGTCAAGATCAAGTCTCCCAGGCACGCCATCGATCTTGGCATCGGCATGGTCCATCAGCACTTCATGCTGGTTCAGCCGCTCACTGTCACCGAGAACATCGTTCTTGGCCGAGAGCCTGGACGCTATGGCGTCATCGACTTTGCAACGGCACGCCAGCGCGTGCGCGAGATATCGGACCGCTACAGCCTCAAGGTAGATCCGGATGCCAAAATCATCGACCTCTCTGTGGGTATGCAGCAGCGAGTCGAGATACTGAAGGCGCTCTACCAGGGTGCCAGGGTGCTGATTCTCGATGAGCCCACCGCTGTCCTTACTCCACAAGAAGTGACCGAGCTATTCAGAGTCGTGCGCTCGCTCGTTGACGAGGGTCTCTCGGCGGTGTTCATCACGCATAAGCTCGAGGAAGTCATCGCTATCGCGGATCGCATCCTCGTCATGCGTGACGGGGCGATCGTGGGGGAGACCACCCCTGGCGCAACTGATGAGATCGGACTGGCTCGTATGATGGTTGGACGCGATGTCGTCCTGCGCGTCGAGAAAGGCGTCTCGACGTGTGGAGACGTGGTCTTGTCTGTCGACGACGTCCATATCGAAGACGACCGTTCGCTTGAGGCCGTCAAGGGAGTCAGCTTCAAGGTTTGTGGGGGAGAGATCCTCGCGATCGCCGGAGTTGACGGCAACGGGCAGCGTGAGCTGGTCGAGTCAATCGTCGGTCTGAGGCGTCCGCTGAGTGGCAAGATCGAGCTCAAGGGCAATGACATCACTCGCGCCAACGCGCGGGCGTCGATAGAGGCCGGTGTTTCGCACATTCCTGAGGACAGGCACAGGCGAGGACTGGTCCTCGAATTTGATATTGCCGAGAACATCATTCTTGGCGACCACCGTACGTCGCCAGCAGCCAGTCATGGCATCATGCACCCCAAAGCCATCACCGAGCTGGCACGCAAACGAATTGCCGACTACGACATCAGAACCCCATCCGAGCGCGTGCTCGCCGATAGTCTTTCGGGGGGAAATCAACAGAAGGTCGTCGTTGCTCGCGAGATCGGCCGCAACCCTGAGCTGCTCGTTGCGGCCCAACCGACTCGTGGACTCGATGTTGGTGCTATTGAGTTCGTTCACACTCAGATCATTCGCGAGCGCGACTCTGGCAAGGCTGTTCTGCTTGTCACTTTCGAGTTGGAAGAAGTCCTATCGCTCGCAGACCGGATACTCGTCATCTATGAAGGACGGATCGTGAAGGAGTTTGCAGTCGCTGATGCCGACGCGGAAACGCTCGGCTACTTCATGACCGGAGGCGGAGGCTCGAAGCTCGCCGACGGACAGGTAGCGCAGCCGTCCGAGTCATCTGTGACCGGAGGTGACAAGTGAGCTCATCAAAGGTGAAGTCATCCGAGCGCCTCGATTGGGTCGCGATTACTCAGAAGATCGGAACCCCTGTCGCATCGGTCATACTGGCCATTTTGATCGGATCGTTGATCATGTGGGCATCGGGCTACGATCCTATCGCCGCGTTCGCGGCGCTGTATCAAGGGTCTTTCGGAACCCCTAAGGCTTTTGGTGATACCCTTCTTCGCTCAACGCCGCTGATCCTCGCCGGTCTCGGACTGGCGTATGGCTTCAAGGCCAACCTCTTCAACATCGGGGCCGAAGGACAGCTCTTCATGGGCGGTCTTGCCGCCGCAGCACTCGGACTTGCGCTCGCGGGTCAGCCGTGGTTTCTTGCCATCCCACTGCTTCTGCTCGCTGCGATGCTCGCTGGAGCCGCATGGGCGTTCATCCCTGCCATCCTGAAGGCGCGCATCGGTGCACATGAGGTCATCACCACGATGATGTTCACGTACATCGCGCGATACGTCGTTTCCTGGCTGGTTGTTGGACCACTCAAAGACCCCGGACAGATCCCGCAGACGAGGCTGCTGCCCTTGGAGTCTCAGCTTCCGCGGATACAGTCGCTCTTCTCTGAGGCGACTCTTCAGGCGATGCCATTCCTGAAGTTCGGTAGGGCGCATACCGGTATTCTGGTGGCGCTCATCGCTGCGGTCGTCATGTGGCTGGTACTCAAATACACGACGCTTGGGTACGAGAACCGCGCCGTGGGGTTCAATCCGTTTGCCGCCGAGACAGGCGGTATCTCTGTGCAGTGGACGACTGTGAAGGCACTCTGCATCTCAGGCGCGCTCGCTGGACTGGCTGGAGCCGTTGAGGTGATGGGAGTGCATCACCGGCTGTTTGATCAGTTCTCGTCTGGCTTCGGCTTCACGGGTATCGCAGTTGCCCTGCTGGCCAAGAACCATCCGTTGGCCGTGATTCCGGCCGCTATTCTGTTCGGGGCCATGTCGGCCGGCGCTGGAACGATGCAGCTGGTCGCCGACGTTCCTCAGAAGATCATCCTCATCGTTCAGGCGCTGGTCATCTTCTTCGTTGCCGCCGAAGGGATCATCACGTACTTCTTGAAGCAGCGTCAGAAGGAGGTGCCGAGCCATGTTGGGTGACATCATCACACCGGATCTGTTTGCCTCCGCATTTCGTATGGCTACACCTCTCGCGCTCGCCGCTATCGGCGGTACGATCTGTGAGCGCTCCGGAGTCGTGAACATCGCTCTTGAAGGCATCATGCTGGTTGGCGCCTTCGCGGGTGTCGCCGTGACGCTCGCCTTCGGGAGCCCGTGGCTCGGCGTGCTCGCTGCAGTGCTGGCCGGAGTTGCCATCGCAGCGGTTCACGCCTTCACTTCGATCAACTTGCGTTCCGACCAGGTGGTCTCCGGTACCGCCATCAACATTCTCGCGCTCGGCCTCACTGGTTTCCTTATGGAGATCATGTACGGGCATCCCGGAACCACCGAAGCGATCACCACCATCAAGCCTATATTCAGGTTCGCCTCGGAGCGCGGGTCGGGGACGTTCTTCGGCGTCATTTGGAACTGGTTCAACACGATCGTCTTGTCTCACACGCCAATCGTATACGGCGCCATCGTCATTGCAGTAGTCGCGCAATGGGCCATGTACAACACGCGTTGGGGACTTCACCTTCGCGCTCTCGGTGAGCACCCACGAGCGGTCGACACCGTAGGCGTGAGCGTCGTTCGCGGCAGGTGGATAGCTGTGCTCATGAGCGGCGCGCTTGCCGGACTTGCCGGCGCGAACCTCACGCTTGAGCAAGTGGGTTCTTTCACCGAGAACATGACGAATGGCCGAGGATTCATCGCGCTTGCTGCTAACATCTTTGGCCGATGGACGCCGGTTGGCTCGTATGGAGCATCCTTGTTGTTCGGCTTCTTTGACGCGTTGCAGATAAAGCTGCAGATATTCCGAGGAGAGATAAATATCCCGCCTCAGTTCTTCCTGATGATGCCGTACGTACTTACTGTTGTTGTGCTTGCTGGTGTCGTTGGCCGAGCAGTCGGGCCCGCAGCGGTAGGCAAGCCCTACAAGAAGGGGTAAGAGCGTGCTGCTCTCCCGTGATGGTGGACCGCTCAAGCTCACGTCCGCGTTCGGTTGGGCGCTCACGTGGGCTGTGGGTGCTGCGATTGGCGTTGCCCTCGGTGGGTACCTGACACTCGTGAGCGGCTCCGGAGCGCCCGGTCAGACAGCGCTCGACCCGACGACCGATTTCTTCGTGCTACCGCTCGTTGCGTTCGGTATCGTGCTGTTTGTCCACTTCGGGGCGCAGGTCATCGCCGGCCTCATCAGAGCCCGCCGAGCGCCTGGTCCAGGCGACGACCGCGATCAAGGCGAGTAGCAGCAACGCGACGACGGCATCCTCAGGGAGGTCCGGGCGGAAGCTCCAGCCTCTGATCGCTGATCGCAGCACGTAGGCGGCGACCGGAATACCGGCCGCCGCCCATAGCGGGATTCGTATTGTCGGTCTGAGCACGTTACTCCTTGGCGGGCAGCGTTGTGGATTCATCACTCTCGGCGACTGCGCGCTTGGCGCGACGTGAGCGGACGATCGCGCGAACGATGAAGAAGAGAATCGCCAGGATCACCAGGTACGGCGCCAGTGTGATAGTCACGATGATGAGCAGCTGGATTGCGCCGGCTGCGCCCCTGAATCCTGTGGTGACGGCGTCTCCGAAGCCCCAATCCTGACCACTCGGTCGAACCACTGACTGCGGCTCGGACAGGTCGATCGTGACCGTGGCCATCGCTGCCTGACGCTCCAGGTACTTGACCTGTGCATCCATGCTTTCGATCTCACCGCGCACGCGTGAGAGCTCCTGCTCGATCGAGAGCATATCCTTGACGTCCTTGGCAGCATCGAAGAACTCACGCAGCCGCTTCTCTTCGGCGCGCAGGTTCTCCAGCCGTGCCTTCATGTCCACGTGCTGCTGCGTGACGTCATCGCTGGTCTCGGCCTGATATCGCACGGTTCCAATCGCCGAGACCTCATCCACGAATGCCGAGAATCCATCGGCTGGCACGCGCACGGTCACATAGCCGAGCAGTGGGGCGCCGTCGGATGGCGTACCGAAATCCTCATAGCGATAGATAGGGGAGCCGCCGTCGCTGGCGATTTGCATATTGGTGATTATGCCGTCATGCTTCTTCGCGGCTGCCTTGATGAGCGCGACTGCGTCCTCGACCTTCTTGACCTCGATGCGAAGCGCCTTGTTGCGGATGACGAGCCGATCGACGCTACTGGCTGCGACGTCCCCTACGGCGTAGGGTTCGCTGGTGCCGCCATCGCCACGTGCTTCGTCTGGGGCCACTGCTCCGGAGGAGTCGGTGAAGGCCTCGGGGTCACCGTAGAGGTACGACGATTCCGTCGAGGCTTGATTTGGAGCGCTTGTCAGTGAGTCGACAGCGCTGCACCCGGCAACTCCGAGGATCATCGCCAGTGCTGCTGCAGCCGCTACGATCTTGATGAGCTTGGATGTTGCGTGCGTTCTGACCGACATCGTTGCCTCCTCTGACTGTGTCCTCGTCTCGTCTGTTCCCGAAACAAGGACATCCCGACCCACCTGACCTAGCAGGTGAATCGGGATGTCGATACTTCAGACAGCGTGCGGGTTACTCGCCCGCGCCGGTCTCGCGCTTCTTCAATTCCTTGGCAGCGTATGCCAAGAAGCCGATGCCGATCGCGACGACCGCAAAGAAGGCGACTGCAAGCATGTTGACCACGATGCTCGCGACGTTGTAGCCGAGTGGTGCCATAAGGGTGGTTCACCTCCATCGCGCCCCGCGAATGATATTGCTGATTCTAACGTTCGACCCACTGAATGGGCAACACCGGGACTTCAACTCCGGCTACTCCTTCTATTCCGCTGTGAATGTCCGAATCCTGCCTGCTAAATCTAAGACGCGTTCAAAACGCCATGGGTTCACGGTTCGTCGTGCAGAAATCCACAGCCGAGAGGGGACGTCGTGTCATCTCGGTGTGTCACGGTGGGAAACTTGCCCATAAAGTGTTGCAAAGTGGGATAGAGAGGAATAGAGTTGTGCCATCGAGGCACCGATGGGTGCGGATATGGGTCTCGGAGGAGTGAAGGGGAGGGACAAGATGTTTCTAGGCGAACACCAGCACACGCTGGACGTCAAGGGTCGTCTGTCGCTGCCCGCGAAGTTCCGGGGTGAGATGACTGGAAGGCTCGTCATCTCGAAGGGACTCGAAGGTTGTCTGTACGTTCACTCTGCCGACGACTACTCCGGATTCCTCGCCCGCTTGACCGATAGGGGCGACTTCGATCCGAAGTTCCGCGAGGTGCGGAGGTTTTTCACCTCGGGCGCCACGGAGACTGAGCTGGATTCAGCGGGCCGTGTCTCTGTCTCGATGAACCTCCGTGAGTACGCGGAACTGGACAAGGATGTCGCGGTCATCGGTAACGGTGATCGTATCGAGCTGTGGGATGCGGCCAAGTGGGCCGCCTACAACGGTGAGACGACCGCGCGCATTGAGGATGTAACCAGGGAACTTGCCGAACTCGGCATTCTGTAGGGCCTTGATAATGGAATACCGGCACATCCCAGTTTTGTTGGCCGAGGTGACGCAGCAACTTTCGTTGCACGACGGCTCTATCATCGTCGATTGCACTTTGGGCGGGGCAGGACACGCTAAGCGGGTAGCACAGCTTATCGCGCCTACGGGAATTCTCGTAGGAATCGATCAAGATGACGCCGCTCTCGCCGCAGCAGCAGACACACTACCCCTCGGCCAGCATGTTGTTCTTCTCAAAGGGAATTTCGGCGATCTCGATCGGTTGCTCGCAGAGGCGAGTATTCCGTACGTCGATGGATTCCTGTTCGACCTCGGCGTTTCGTCGCCGCAATTGGATGTAGCCGGCCGCGGTTTTACGTACCAGGAGGACGTTCCCCTCGATATGAGGATGGACTCGTCATCATCGCAGCTTACCGCGGCCGACATCATCAACACCTACAGCGAATCGGACCTCACCAGGGTGATTCGCGAGTACGGTGAGGAACGGTGGGCCTCGCGCATCGCAGCATTCATCGTAGCCGCGCGGGGCCGCCATCAGGTGACGACGACCGGAGAGCTCGTCGAACTCATCAAGAATGCGATTCCTGCGGCAGCACGTCGCACGGGGCCGCATCCTGCTCGCAGGACATTCCAGGCGCTTCGCATGGAAGTGAATCACGAGCTTGAAGTCTTGGAGCACGGACTCCGCTCGGCAATCAAGTGGCTGGCTCCCGGTGGTCGAATCGTCGTGATCAGCTATCACTCACTTGAGGATGGTGTGGTCAAACGCGTCTTTGCCGAGCAGTCCCTGGGGTGTATATGTCCGCCTGATATGCCGATTTGCAGGTGCGGACAGGAGCCGGTACTCCGATTGATCACGAGAAAACCCGTCGTACCAACGGCGGAAGAGATTGAAGGCAATCAGCGGGCGCGAAGTGCGCGTCTGAGGGTGGCTGAGAAGCAGAAGTCGCAGCAGGTGTCGTAGCAGAGGAGGCAACATGGGAGCGGCGGCGCGCAAGATCGCCGAGGACAGGCGCACGTCTGTCGCTCGACCGCACCTCCGCCTCGTTCCGGCATCCTCGACCAAGGCGAAGAGTCGTTCTCGCGCACGTGCTGCCAGTCATTCTGCTGGTCTGTTTCGCCTCTGCTGCATGGCCATGGTCGCACTTGCCTGCGTTGGCATGCTGCGGGTCGCGGTTGCCGTTCAGGCGGAAGAAGCCGCTATCGATGCTATGACTCTTCGCGCGGACATCCGCTCGGAAGAGCTCGCCGGCAAGACGCTTGAGGCTGATGCTAGTGCTCTCAAGTCGCCGTCTCGTATCGAGGCGATCGCTGGTTCGGCACTCAACATGACTGAGGCGCAGAAGGTTCGCTACATCGACATTCCGGGCGGGAATCAGGCCGCCGAGCAGGTTGAGGTCGCTTCCGCGGCGTCTGACAGCTCAGGTGTATCCAGTATGCTCGCGAAGGTGATGGATATGGCGGCTGGCGAGGCTCAGGTACTTCTCGTCGGCGACGTTGGTCTATCGTCGCGGTGAAGAAGGCTGTGACGCGCTCGCGGGAGGCCAGTATGAAAGGCAAACGACGGCCGCAGCGCTCCAAGCGCTATGTGCTTCTGCTTGCCGCATTCGTGCTGCTCATGTTGGGTGTGGGCGTTCGGCTCGTCTACCTGCAGGTTATCGCCGGTCCCGCATACGCTTCGATGGCGTATGACCAGCGGAATCGTGAGATGGATGTGCCGGCCCGTCGCGGCTCCATCTACGATCGCGAGGGCGAGCCGCTTGCTGTGAGCATGGAAGCGCGTGACGTCTACGCGGTTCCGGCTCTCGTGGTCGACAAGGAAAGCGCCGCTAAAGCCATAGCGGGTGTGCTAGGCGGGTCCGAGAAGGACTACCTCACGAAGCTCAAGAAGGACTCGTCCTTCGTCTACCTTGCTCGAAAGGTCGAGGTTGAGAAGGCCGATGCCATCAAGCAGCTCGAACTGGCCGGCATCGGATTCCAGGATGATGCACGCCGTGTCTATCCCTCAAATGAGCTTGCCTGTCAGATCCTTGGCTTCGTGGGCGTCGACGACATAGGTCTTGCCGGTCTTGAGAAGTACTACGACGAGATTCTGGCCGGGACTCCAGGCAAAGTCATTGCCGAGAAGGGCACGCGCGGAATCCCGATACCCGGTGGCGTCTCGGTACAAGAGGATGCTGTGGACGGTGAGAACATCGTGCTCACCATCGACAAGGACATCCAGTATCAGGCGCATGTGGAACTCCAGGCCGCGGTTGAGAAATGGGGCGCCAAGGGGGGCTCCGTGCTCATCATGGATCCGTCAACCGGCGCGATTCTCGCCATGGCGTCCACCCCGACGTTCGACCCGAATGAGTTCGGGCAGGCCGACGAACAGGCATTCCGCAATCGTCCGATCGTTGATACGTATGAGCCTGGCTCCACCATCAAGTCGCTCACTGCAGCTGCAGTCATAGAAGAGGGGCTGTATACGCCCGCAAGCATGTTCAAGCTTCCGCCGACGCTCAAGATCGGTGGTCGAACCATCCATGAGTCACACCCCAGAGGCACTGTCGAATGGTCGCTCACCGACATAGTCACGAACTCTTCGAACGTCGGCGCTGTTAAACTCGGCATCGCACTCGGGGAGGAACGTCTCTACAGCTACTTCGCGCAGTTCGGACTCACAGAGAAGACAGGCGTGGACTTCCCCGGAGAGGCCACCGGTTGGTTGCCGCCGCCCGCTCAGTGGTCGGCGTCGTCAATCGGCACGATTCCGTTCGGACAAGGCATCAGTGTCACGCCGCTGCAGCTCGCACGCTCGCTTTGTGCGATCGCCAACGGCGGCGAGCTTGTTACTCCGCATTTTCTGGAGTCGCTACCCGACTCGCCGGAGACGACGCTAGTGTGGCCAAAGCAGCGAGCGATATCCGAGAAGACCGCCGAAGAGATGCGTGTCGTTCTTGGTGCCGTAGTTGATGAGGGAACGGGCTCTGAGGCCCGCGTGAGCGGCTATACGGTCGCGGGGAAGACCGGGACAGCCCAGAAGGCGCGAACCGACGGTACGGCCGGATACGCAGCCGGCAAGTACATCGGGTCGTTCTCGGGATTCCTGCCTGTCAAAGATCCGGCGGTGCTCATCATCGTCACGATTGACGAGCCATCGAACTCGATCTACGGCGGAACCGTGGCCGCTCCCACGTTCTCGAAGTTGGCTGCGTACTGCATGGAGCACCTCAAGATTCCCCCGGCTCAGAAGAAGCCTGTGTCACAGGATGCATCAAAGACGGCCACTGGAGCGGTAACGGACGAGTCACAAAGCGACGGGAACTGAACAGGAGAGAGGTACCGCTATGGTAAAATCGGTGCTCTCCCGAGCGGTAGGCGATGATGAACAAAACGACGCTGTCTGCGCTGCTAAATGACATAGAAACGACCTCGATGACGGGCGCCGAGACGCCCGTCTCCGGTGTCGCATATCGTTCCGATACAGTGCGTCCCGGCGACGCCTTCTTCTGCATTCCCGGATTTCGTCACGACGGACATGACTTCGCAGCGGATGCGGTCGAGCGTGGAGCGTCGGCGGTAGTCTCAGAGCGCCCTGTAGGCGCGGGGACGGCTGAGGCCATTGTCCCGGACACCCGAGCTGCTTTGGCTCTCGCCGCGTCCAGGATTCACGGGTTTCCGTCTCGGCACATAGGAATCGTCGGAGTGACGGGAACCAACGGCAAGACGACGACCACTTACCTAATCGACAGCATCATGCGCGCCGCGGGGCGCAAGACGGGGGTCATTGGCACGGTCGAGACCCGCGTAGCAGGCGAGCGTCAGGTTGCGTCGCGCACGACTCCCGAGTCAGCTGACTTGCAGGCGCTCTTCGCGCAGATGCAGGACGTTGGTGTGACCGGGGTTGCAATGGAAGTCTCCAGTCACGCGATTGATCTTCACCGGGTCGACGGCACGCACTTCTCCGTCGCGGCTTTCACGAACCTCACCCAAGACCACCTCGACTACCATCACACCCTCGAGGAGTATTGGTCGGTGAAGCGGCGCCTGTTCACAGAGCTCGATGTCGTAGAGCGCGTTCTCAATATCGATGACCCTGCTGGCGCTGAGCTCGCCGGCATGTTTCCATCCGCCATAACCGTCGGTCGTTCCCAGTCCGCACTCGTGCGTGCCGAGAGCGAAGAGCCGGGCCCGACCTCTACCCGATTCACACTCGTAGTTCGTGGTGAGGCTTGGCCCATGCTTCTGCCCCTGGCTGGCGCGTACAACGTAGAGAACGCGCTTGTTGCCGCAGGTTCTGCGCTGGGCCTGGGTATCTCGGCCGAAGATATCGTTTCCGGTCTTGAGAATGCCCCACAGGTTCCTGGACGTCTCGAGCGCATCGACGAGGGACAGGCGTTCGCTGTTCTCGTTGACTATGCACACACGCCCGATTCGCTCACCAAGGCCCTGGCCGCCGTGAAGCTGGTAACGCCCGGGCGCGTCATCGTAGTGTTTGGCTGCGGCGGGGACAGGGACCCGGACAAGCGATCGATGATGGGAGCCGCCGCCGCGGTGGGTGCGGATGACGTCATCATCACGAGTGATAATCCGAGGAGCGAGGACCCGGTCGGCATCATCTTGCAGGTTGAAGATGGCGTACGCGAAGCCGGAGGCCGGTATACGGTAGAGGTTGACCGCCACAAAGCTATCGCCAGAGCCGTCGGGATGGCCGAGACTGGCGATGCCGTGCTGATCGCGGGCAAGGGTCACGAGGACTATCAGATCTTCTCGGACCGTACAGTGCACTTTGATGATCGCGAAGTCGCGGCGGAGGAGTTGAGGTCGCTATGCTGACGCTCTCGGTCAAGAAGCTGATAGAGGTCGTCGGGGGTAAGCTGCTCGCCGGTGACGAAAACACGATGGTCAACGGACTTGCCATCGATTCGCGTGACGTAGGTCCGGGCGCCGCTTTCGTGGCGTTCGCCGGTGAGCACGTTGACGGGCACGAGTTCGTCGCGCCTGCACTCTCTGCCGGAGCACGTGCGATCATCGTGACCAGGGATGACGAGGTCATCCGAGAGACGATTGCACGCTCGCGTCGTCATGATGTAGCGCTAGTCATGGTCGATGATGCAACAGCTGCAGTACAGGAGCTTGCCTCGTACCACCGAGAGCGTCTGATGTGTCCTGTGATCGGCGTTACCGGTTCAACGGGCAAGACGACGACCAAAGACTTCCTGCGCTCGGTCCTCGGCACAAGAATGCGGGTTGTTGCGACCGAAGCAAACATGAACAACGAACTCGGCGTTCCGCTGACGATCATGCGGGCCGGTGCTGACACAGGTGTTCTGGTCGTCGAGATGGCGATGCGTGGGGCCGGGCAAATCGCCCGTCTTGCCGAAATCGCCAGACCCACAGCCGGACTTGTGACCAACGTCGGTGTGAGTCACATCGAGATTCTCGGCAGCGAGGAAGCGATCGCCTCGGCCAAAGGCGAGTTGGTCCGGGCCATACCTCAGTCGGGCAGGGTCTTTCTCAACGGTGACGACGCATGGTCCGCTACGCTCTTTGACCTCACCGGCGCGGCGATCACCACGTATGGCCTAGCTGAAACATGCGATGTCCGTGCGACCGACGTGACGCTTTCCGACACAGGAACTCCCGTGTTCATGCTGTGCACAGAACAGGGTAGTGCGCGCGTTGAGCTACCAATACCGGGTCGGCACAATGTCTACAACGCACTTTCCGCCGCGGCCGTAAGTCTATACCTCGAGGTTAGCCTTGGGGATGTCGTTAGCGGTTTGGAGCAGGCGACGTTCACCGCAATGCGAATGGAAGTGTTCCAGACCGCTACCCGGGTGACCGTTGTGAATGATGCGTACAACGCGAACCCCACCTCTATGCGTGCTGCACTCGATGCGCTCGTCGATCTTCCAGCCGAAGGCAGGCGCATCGCGGTTCTTGGCGATATGGCTGAGCTTGGCTCGCTTGAGGAACTTGCTCACTTCCGGATGGGGGAGTACGCCGCGAGCCTTGGACTGGATGCCCTAGTGACCGTTGGACCCCGCGCGAAGCGAATCGCGGACGGTGCGCTCGCGGTTGGCATGGCTGCAGCTGTGGTGCGTCCTTGTCTCGCGGCTGATGAAGCGAGTGAGGTACTGGATGATCTTCTCCAGCCCGGCGACGTTGTGCTCGTCAAGGCATCAAGGGTCATGGGTCTGGAACGCGTCGTAGATGGGATAACTAACCCTCATGTTTAGCCTTATACCTGCAATAGCTCAGTATCCTACGTACCAGGTGTTCCTGGCCGCGGTGCTCGCTCTTGTACTTGCCGGAGCGATGTTTCCGTTCTGGATTCGGCTTCTGCGTTATCGCAACATCGGACAGCAAGTACGTGCTGATGGACCGCAGGGCCATCTGGTCAAGCAGGGCACGCCCACCATGGGTGGTGTGCTGATACTGATCGTTGTGGCTTTGGTCTATCTGAGCGGCGGTGTGGTCGGCAAGCGAGGCCTTATCGTTCTGATGGCGATGCTCGCCTGCGGCTTGCTGGGCTTCATTGACGACTATGCCAAGGTCGTTCACGAGCGCTCTTTGGGCCTGCGACCCAGGGCGAAGATCCTCGGTCAGGCGTTGGTCGCTATTGCGGTCGCGCTTGCGGCTGTGAACTGGGCACACCTGAATCCTCACGTCTTGGTGCCATTCATGGGCACGCTCGACCTTGGTGTCCTGGTATCCACGTTCAAGATCGGCACCTTCAGCATCGAGGTGCCGTGGTTGTACGTCATCCTCGTGTGGTTCATGGTCGTCGGCGAGAGCAACGCCGTGAATCTCACTGACGGGCTCGATGGCCTCGCGGCGGGCAGCGTGATGATCGTCATGCTCGCCTATGCTGCGATTGCCTTCCGCCAGGGACACCTGGAGGTCGCGCTCATGGCGGCGTCGGTCGCAGGCGCATGTCTCGGCTTCCTTTGGTACAACTCGTTTCCTGCTGACATCTTCATGGGCGACACCGGGTCTCTCGGCCTGGGTGCAGCCATAGCTGCGTTTGCGATCGTGACCAAGACCGAGCTACTGCTCGTTTTGATCGGCGGCATCTATCTGGTAGAGATCCTCTCGGTTGTTCTCCAGGTGCTCTCGTTCAAGCTCACCGGCAAGCGCATCTTCAGAATGGCGCCGATTCACCACCACTTCGAGATGAAGGGTTGGAGCGAGACGAAGATCATGGTCCGCTTCTGGATCATCACCGGAATCCTGGCAGGCGCCGGCTTTGCGCTCTATATCGCCGGTTCCCTGAATCGTTAGCGGAGGTCGAATGTCCGAGCAGATCACAGGGCACGTAGCGGTACTGGGCGCAGGGCGGTCCGGTCGCGGCGTGACCGCTCGCTTGGCCGAGGATGCTGCCACTGGCGTCGACGTACGTGTGACTCTTATTGACAGCTCTTGCACCGAGGACCTGGAGGCCGCTGTCGCGCCGCTGATGGGGCCCGGTGTTGAGATTCTCCTCGGCCATGAAACGGTACCCTCGGACGTTTCGATTGTCGTTGCGAGCCCGGGTCTCCCTCCAAGAAGCGCACTCGTGAAGGCCGCGCGCGATACCGGTGCGCCGGTCATCTCGGAGATCGAACTTGCATACCGGCTTTCTGAGTCTCCCTGGATCGCTATCACCGGTACCAACGGAAAGACCACCACAACGTCACTGATCGCTCACTTGCTTGCCGAGGCGGGCATGCCCGCCGAAACCGTCGGCAACATCGGACGAGCTGCTGTTCTGGTTGTAGGTGAGGTTGGTCCCGCGACGATGCTCGTAGCTGAAGTCTCGTCGTTCCAGCTTGCTCTCACCGAGAGGTTCCACCCGAGAGTTTCAGTACTGCTCAACATCACGCCAGATCACATCGACTGGCATGGTTCCCTCGCGGCCTATGCCGATGACAAGGCGCGCATCTTCGCGAATCAGACTCTCGGCGACACGGCCGTCATAGACATCGACGACCCGGGTTCTGCTCCGTACGCGGAGCGCATGTCGGGAAGCGAGGTTGAGATTCGAACAGTAAGCCTATGGCAGAGCCTTGCGTTCGCGAGGGTTGAAGAGGGCATGCTCGTTCTTGGCCATGGTGATGCGCGTGTGGAGCTGGTGCGCGCAGACGAGCTCGCGATCCGGGGCGATCACAACATCAGTAACGCTCTGGCTGCCGTGGCTGCCGCGCATTCCGTGGGCGTTCCGGTGACCGCTCTTCGAGAAGGACTTCGCACGTTCGCTCCCATCGAGCATCGACTGGAGCCGGTCGGCGTTGTTGCTGGAGTCGAGTATTTCAACGATTCCAAGGCTACCAACCCGGATGCGGTGCTCAAGGCCCTGACGGCTTTCGAAGAGCGTCCCGTCTTGATCTTGCTCGGTGGCAAGAACAAGGGTAATGACTTCGGCGAGTTGGCGCGGGCTGTGCGCAGGCGCTGTCGTGCTGCCGTGGTGTTCGGGGAGTCGGCATCGGAGTTTGCTGACGCCCTTGCCGGATGCGAAGGCGATACAGTCGTTGTTCAGGCACAGGGCATGGCGGATGCGGTCGCGGCCGCTGCGGGTGTGGCACGACCCGGAGATGTCGTTCTGCTGTCGCCGGCGTGCGCATCGTTTGACGAATTCTCGGACTACGAGCATAGGGGACGGGTGTTCCGGGGGATTGTGGCGGATATGCTGGCTGTGGGTGAGCAGCAGTGACCCGGGCGAAGTCGCAAAGCTCAGCTCACTTGCTGATGGGCGTCACCATCTTCCTGGTTCTCATCGGGCTGCTGATGATCTACTCCGCATCGTCTGTCTCGGACTATGTGCACAAGGCCGACAGTGCTTATCACCTGAAGCGGCAGGTTCTGTTCCTGGCGATTGGCGCTGCAGCCATGTTCGCCGGAACAAGGCTAGACCTGAGGTATAGCTCTCGCGGTACCGGACTGCTCCGCGACCCTGAACGCCTCGGCTGGATCATCTGGGGCGGATCGGTCATCGGACTGCTTGCGGTGCTCGTCGTAGGTATTGGGAAGTGGGGCGCGCAGCGCTGGATCCTTATTGGTCCGATACCCATCCAGCCATCGGAGTTTGCGAAGCTCGGTTGCATCCTCACCGCTGCGGTCTTGCTTGCCGAGTGGAAGCGACATGAGATCGACGGTGGGCAGTTGGCTACGAGATTGGCGCTCGTCATGGTGCCGGTGATAGTCCTGGTCATGGCGCAGCCTGACATGGGAACGACCGTGTCTATCGTCGCGTCCATATACCTGCTGTGTTGGCTCGGCGACGTGAGTGGGAGATTGCTCACCACGATTGCGGTGTCGGGCGGAGTGCTCGGTATGCTCATGATTTGGATTGAGCCGTATCGGTTCTCTCGGCTGATGGCGTTCATCGATCCATGGAAAGACCCTAAGGGCGACGGGTTTCAGATTATCCAGTCTCTCTACGCATTTGGATCGGGCGGCATCACAGGCGTAGGGTTGGGACTCTCGAAGCAGAAGTTCTTCTACCTTCCTGCGGCTCACACGGACTTCATCTTCGCGATCATCGGTGAGGAGCTCGGGCTTATCGGCACGTTGCTCATAGCTGCCGCGTTCGGCGTTATGGCATACGCTGGGATTCGAATTGCGCTTTCTGCAAAGAACAACTTCGATCGCCTTCTTGCTGGCGGTCTGACCGCGATGATCGTGACTCAGGCGGTCATGAACATGGCGGCTGTGACCGGACTCATGCCGATCACCGGTATCCCGTTGCCGCTTGTGAGTTATGGTGGTTCGTCACTGATCTTCACGCTCGCGTGCATCGGTCTCGTCCTTGGAGTGGCGAGGCGATCGTCGGGATCGAGCGCAGTCAAGGCAAAGTCAAAACGACCAGCGCCGGATGTCACTGACATCAGGGCTGTGCAAACACCAAAGTCCAGGGGGTCGAACAGTGCGGTTTCTGTTGAGCGGCGGCGGGACGGCCGGCCACATCTATCCGGCATTGACGGTGGCAAACCTGCTCGCCGAAAGCGGGCATGACGAAGTCCTCTTCGTCGGAACACCTGACAGCCTCGAGGCCCGTCTCGTTCCCGAGGCGGGCGTCGCGTTCCATGCCGTCGCATCGAAGGGGTTCGATCGCGGCAATCCACTGACGCTTATCACCTCGGGATTCCGTGTTCTGGCGTCGGTCATCTCGGCGTGGCGTCTGCTACGGCAGTACCGACCGGATGCCGTTGTGGGATTCGGTGGATACGTGTCCCTTCCCGTAGGGCTTGCTGCAGTCCTGAACCGAACGCCACTCGTCTTGCACGAGCAGAACTCGGTTCCCGGCCTGGCGAACAAGATCCTTTCGCGGTGGGCGACAGAAGTCGGCGTAACGTATGAGAACTCGATCAAGCACCTGAAGCGGCGCGATCGCGTCACGCTCACAGGCAACCCGGTGCGCGGCGCGATCATGAGCGCGAGCAAGGAAGCTGGCAGGCAGGCTCTGGATCTGGATCCCGAGGCGACAGTCGTGCTCGTTTTCGGTGGTAGTCGGGGAGCGCGGCATCTCAACGCTGCATTGGCGCGAATATGGCCGACGCTGGCAACAGAATCCGGGTTGCAGGTGGTGCATGTCGCCGGTACGATGGACGCCGCCTCAGTGGCGGAGTCGATGGCGCAAGCGCTAGACGATCCGTCTCGGCGATACCGACTGCACGAGTACATCTCGGCGATGGGTGACGCGATTGCCGCAGCCGATGTGGTCGTTGCCAGGGCGGGTGCAACGTCTATCGCAGAGATCACCGCAATAGGACGCGCCGCCGTGTTGGTCCCGTATCCGTTCGCGACAGACGATCACCAGACGCTGAATGCGCGCGGAGTTGCAGCTGGCGGAGGGGCGATTGTGATACCCGATGATCAGCTCGACGGTGATACATTTGAAAGTGCAGTCGCCGGTCTCGTGCGCGACACCAAGAAGCGTGAGACGATGGCTGCGGCATCTGCGGCACTTGGACGCCCCGACGCGGGCGCCCGCGTGGCCGAGATGGTCAGACGCGCAGCTGTGACCCGCAAGTAGCAAGGAGAACACGTGAGCACTGCGTACGCCCACTTCATCGGCGTCGGTGGCGCCGGAATGAGCGGCATCGCCCGGGTATTGCACGACCGGGGAATCGTCGTGACGGGCTCCGACCTCAAGGATTCGCGCTATGCCCGGTCGCTTTCTGAGGCCGGCATGCGCGTTGCGATCGGGCATGCGGCAGAGAATCTCGGCGACCCTGAAATCGTCGTGGTCTCCTCGGCGATTCCAGAGAGCAACCCCGAGCTTGCCGAGGCGCGCAGGCGCGGCATCGAAGTCTGGCCGAGGGCGAAAATGCTCGCGCACGTTGGTCGCGAGACTCTCACGCTTGCGGTAGCCGGCACACACGGCAAGACAACCACTAGTTCGATGCTCGCCACGGTGATCGCGGGTATGGGACTCGATCCGACGTTTCTCATCGGAGGCGAGCTCAACGATATGGGCTCTAACGCGCGCTGCGGGGCTGGCGCACATTACGTGGTCGAGGCCGATGAGAGCGATGGCTCGTTCCTCTTCCTCGATTCGTACCTGGCGATCATCACGAACATCGAGGCCGACCACCTCGACCACTACTCGGGTATCGACGAGGTGGTTGCGACATTCGGTGAGTTCCTCGGCAAGATCGCTGAGGGCGGCATCGCGGTCGTTTGCGCCGATGACGCACGACTCCCGTCGCTCGCTCGTGAGCATACGCGCGGTCGTGTAGTCACATACGGACTCGCCGAGTCCGCCGAAGTCCGCTGCAGTGACCTTGTTGCCGAGGGGATCGGCCACCGCTTTGATGTGAGCTTCCCTGACGGCACGGTGCTCCACGCGCGCATCGGCGTTCCCGGGGTACACATGGCCGTTAACGCGACCGGAGTTCTGGCGGCCGTCTGGGCGCTTGGGCTGTGCGTCGCCGATGCCATTGGACCGCTTGCAGGCTTCACGGGAGTGCATCGTCGCTTCGAGCAGGTTGGCCACGTCAATGGCGTAACGGTAGTGGATGACTACGCGCACCACCCGACCGAGGTCAAGGCAACGCTCGCGGCGGCGAAGGCTGCAGGGTTCGAGCGTGTGTGGGCGATCTTCCAGCCGCACCGCTACAGCCGCACCGCAGCTCTCGGCGATGATTTTGGCGCTGCATTTCCCGACGCGGATCATGTCGTGTTGATGGACGTCTACAGTGCTGGCGAGGCGCCGATTCCCGGCGTGAGTGGCAAAACGATCCTCGACGCGCTACTCGATATAGATCCGCACTTCTCGGCTGCTTACTTTCCTCACCGGGGAGATGTGTGCGGCTATCTAGGATCGCGCGTCATGCCCGGGGACTTGGTCATGACGCTTGGCGCGGGGGACGTGACCGCGATGGCGGGCGAGCTCGTTCGCGAACTCGAAGGCCGTGCATCAAAGGAGAGCAGCTCGTGTCAGTAGCCGCAGCATATGCTGCCTTGCATTCGCTTGATGGCGTTGATGTCCGGCAGTCCGAGCCGATGGCCCGCCATACTTCATTTCGTATCGGTGGCCCGGCGGACCTATTCGTCACCTGTGACACAGTCGCCTCGCTTGCCGCGACCCTCGAGGTGCTCTCAGCGGAGGACGTGCCATACACGGTTGCCGGAAAAGGCTCCAACCTGCTCGTGGCCGACAGCGGTTACAGGGGTGCCGTGATGGTCTTGGGCAAGGAGTTCAAACGCCATGTCTGCGAGGGTGAGCATCTGCGTGCGGGTGCCGCATGCATCCTTGCATATCTGGTTCAGGATGCATTCTCCAAGGGCCTTGGTGGCCTTGAGTTTGCAGTTGGTGTTCCGGGTACGCTAGGCGGGGCTCTCGCAATGAATGCGGGTTCTCGCGAAGCGTGGATCGGCGCCGTGACTGAGTCGGTGACTCTTCTCGTGCCAGGCACGGGCTTGGTTCGAATGCGTGGAGACGAGATATCGTGGGGATACCGCAGGAGCGGGCTCCCGGAGCGGGGTATCATCGTTGAAGGAGAGCTTCGGCTGGTACCCTCGGATCCGGTAAGGATTCGTGCCGAGATGGAACGCGGGCTCACCAGACGCAGGCAGAGCCAGCCCATGGGAGTTCCCAGCGCCGGCAGCGTGTTCGTGAACCCTGAGGGCGATTCTGCCGGTCGGCTGATCGAAAGCGTTGGACTAAAGGGAACGAAGCTCGGCGGTGCGCGGATATCGGATATCCATGCCAACTTCATCGTCAACGATGGGGGAGCGACTGCAGCCGACGTGCTTGGACTTGCAAACAAGGTCAGGACGAGCGTAAGGGATAGGCATGGCATCGAACTCCAAACGGAGGTCAGGTTCCTCGGAGAGTTCTGAGAACCGCAGGAAGACTCATGTGGGTATTGGCTCGAACAGCAGAAGACTGACCGAGCAGCCTGTACCTCAACCAAAGGTAGACTCTACACACCGCAGCAAGCCTGTGGCTGCTAAGCGCACGTCCAATCGGGTGCGCCCGCGCTCGTTTGAGGCCGAGGCGCCTCGTACGGGCAGCGGTGACCGAGTCGCCAGAGGCAAGCGTGACGACCGTGAGCGTCGTGTGGCCGAGGCGCGGCGCAAGCGCCAGGTGCGACTTGCGTTGCTTCTTGCCGTAACGGTGACTATCGCTGGTGGCGCAATCGGTCTGTATCGTTCCCAGCTGTTTGAGATACGGTCCGTCGATGTCATCGGAGCGGAGCGTCTGACGCCAGCGGCCGTGCGCTCGCGGGCAGAGGTGCCCGAGGGAGCCACACTGTTGCGTTTCCCGGCCGGCGCGATCAAAGAGCGGTTGCTCAGCTACGCATGGATCGAAGACGCGCAGGTAACGCGTGATTTCCCTCACGCGCTCCGCATCCGGATCGTTGAGCGCAAGCCCCTAGCAATCGTGGACACCGGCGATACGTTCTGGGTGGTTGACTCCACAGGAATGGTTCTCGGCGAGCAGTCGCTTGAGGAGACCACAACGATGCCGATCCTGCGGGACATACCTGCGCTCGAGCTCAGCTCGGGCCAGGCTGCGGAGTCCGAGGTGCTCAGCAACGCCCTGAACATCCTCTCGGGTATCAGTGCAGAGCTGCGGCAGAAGGTGCGAGCGATCAGCGCTCCGAGTGTCGCCGAGACCACACTGCTCACAACCGATAGCGTAGAAGTAATCATCGGTGAGGCAGTTGAGCTTGAGAAGAAGGATGTCATCGTTCTCAAGATCATGCGCGAGCAAGCAGGCAACGTGGTCACCATCGATGTCAGATCGACGGACAGACCAGTATCAAGGGGCCTAGGGGAGTAGCCATTCCCGGGCGTGTCTATAGCCAGGAACGAAGGGTTCTCCCTGCTTAGGTAAGTGAACTGAACAAAAAGTTGCATACGTCTTGCGTGTAGGGTAGAGTTCATGCAAAGATTGACGTTTGCTTGGGAACAGTATACATCTACTTGAGGGTTAGACTACTGTAGTCGAGCCACAGCAGGAGGGCGCACGATGTTGGAGACGGGAGCCAATTACTTGGCGGTCATCAAGGTCGTCGGCGTCGGGGGCGGCGGAACGAACGCCGTGAACCGAATGGTCGAAGCTGGTGTCAAAGGTGTTGAGTTCATCGCCGTGAACACAGACGCGCAGGCGTTACTCATGTCTGATGCTGATTACAAGGTTCACGTTGGCGTTGGGCTCACTAAGGGCCTGGGTGCCGGGGCGGATCCTGACGTTGGATTCCAGGCTGCAGAAGAGAATCGCGCTGAGATCAAGGAAGCGCTTCAGGGCGCCGACATGGTGTTCATCACTGCGGGTGAAGGCGGTGGCACCGGAACCGGTGCTGCACCCGTTATCGCGCAGATTGCAAAAGAAGAGATCGGCGCTCTCACGGTAGCGGTCGTTACTCGGCCGTTTGCTTTTGAGGGACGCAAGCGCGCGTTGCAGGCCGAAGAGGGCATCAAGCGCCTTCGCGAGGTGATAGACACACTCATCATCATCCCGAACGACCGGCTTCTTCAGGTGGCCGAGAAGAAGACATCCATTCTCGATGCGTTCCGCATCGCTGATGATGTGCTTCGCCAGGGCACGCAGGGCATCACGGACCTGATCACGGTCCCTGGCCTGATCAACCTGGACTTCGCCGATGTCCGCACGGTCATGCAGGATGCAGGTTCCGCGCTCATGGGCATTGGCCTAGCCGCAGGCGACAATCGCGCGCATGAGGCAGCGAAGGCTGCGATTTCGAGCCCGCTGCTTGAGAGCAGCATCGAGGGCGCGCAGGGCGTTCTGCTCAGCATCTCCGGTGGAAGCGACCTCGGTCTGTTTGAGGTCAACGAAGCGGCTGAGGTCGTTGCAGCCGCCGCTCACCCCGAGGCCAACATCATCTTCGGTGCTGTCATCGATGACAGCCTGATGGATCAGATTCGGGTGACCGTCATTGCCACCGGCTTTGGCACCAAGCGCAAGCAGGAGTCCATGGAGTTTGAATCGGCGATATCTACCGATGAGGATCCCAGCCCGCGGATTCCGACGTTCGAACCTCTTAAGGAAGACGAGTTCGACGTACCGGAGTTTCTGAGGCGTCGCTAGCGCTCCACCAACTTGGCCATAGGGCCGCGCTCCGTCGAGACATGTGGACTCGCCGGAGCGCGGCCTTGGTATTTCCACTGAAGAGAAAGACCCCGCCTCCAATGGAGAGCGGGGTCTCACTGTTGTTGATTGCTACTCCGCTGGGGGTGCCGGAGGTGCAGGTGGTGCGGGTGGTGCGGGTGGCGCCGGCGGTGCAGGAGGTGCCGTCGGAGGCGCTACCGGCGGTGCAGGGGGTGCAACCGGCGGGGCCGGTGCGTAGCCTGCAGGAGCCGACGGAGTGTACCCGGCCGGTGCTCCCATCGTCCCACGCTTGATCTTCTTGAAGACCATGAAGTAGTAGACGAGTGCCGCGATGCCATTTGCGCTCAGTACCCACGAGACGAACAGGATTATCATCCATGTCGTCTTGCTGCTGCCCGTAGAGTTCGGGAACTCATACTCTTGGCGCTGGAACACATCGATGATCATCCAAATCCAGAATGCCAGACTCGCAATCGCGAACACGCCGATGCATCCATATACTCCGCAGACCGCGGCTCCAAAAGCAGCATCGCCGCTTCCGTAATCCTGGGCGAGCGCAGGCGCAGCGTTCAACAGGGTGGCGGTTCCAACCGTGAGCGGGGCGACAAACTTGTAGGACTGCTTCATATACAGTCACCCCCTCTCGGTGAGCAGTCGTAAATCAACACTTCAGCGACGCTCAGGTGACGCATCGCTTACAGTGTCTAGTGTGCCCCATTCTGGGTCCTAATTGCCAGAGATTGGTGAAATTCCCGAGCAAAGGCAGGTCGAGAGTGCTTACCCGTGCGGTGAATGATGGAATCGCGTATCACACAGATGCCGAGCTATTAGGCGAATCGGGGATACGTATTGCGTTCAGCGAACGATATGGCGGTGTGAGCTCCGCTCCCTACGACACGCTTAACCTTGCAGCGCATGTCGGCGATGAGGATGCAGCCGTCAATGAGAACCGCAGACGCTTCATGTCGGCACTTGGAGCGGGAGCTTATGCGGACAGGTTGGTCACCGCCGAGCAGATTCACGGCGCATCGATCGTCAGGGTGTTAGGCGAAGACGCTGGCAGAGGAGCACGTGCGGGTGAATTGCAACCACCGATCCCGGGAACCGATGCAATCTGGACGACCGAGCCGGTCACCCCTTTGATGCTCTTCTTTGCAGACTGCGTGCCGGTCGTTATCGCGTGCGTGTCTACGCGTGCAATTGCGGTGGTACATGCCGGATGGAGGGGTGCGTACGCGGGAATCGTCGGAGCCACGGTTCGTGCGATGCGCGCAGAGCTCGGAGATGTAGAACTCACGGCTTACGTGGGTTCGCATATTGGTTCGTGTTGCTATGAAGTTGGTCCTGCACTTGTGTCGCAATTCGCTAGCATGTTTGTTACGATACCTCGGGCTTCTGACCACCTTGATCTTGGGGCGGTAGTAGCCGAGGACCTCGACCGCGCAGGAATCTCGAGAGAGCGCCAGTGGCACCTCGAAATCTGCACTGCTCACAACACGAATCGCTTTTACTCGTACCGGGCCGAGAGTCGCGCCGGTCGTCATTGCGCATTCGCAATGCTCGAGCCGCAGCCGTAGTAGCGCTGGCTCTCGCGTTACTCCTCGCACCTCTTTCGGGCTGCTCGGATAACTCATCCTCCATGACCCGACTGATCGTGACCGGCTCAACGACGATTCTGCCGATTGCGGAGGTCGCAGCCGAGCGCTTTCACGCCGCCAACCCCGAAGATGATGTTCTGGTCAGTGGTGTGGGTTCCTCGGCAGGCATTGAGAACGTCTCCTCGGGTACCAGCGACATCGGCACGTCATCTCGCGAGCTCAAAGACGAGGAGCTCGAGCTGGGACTCTACGACACGCCGGTCGCATATGACGCGATCGCTGTGATCGTGAATCCCGACAACCCCGTGACTTCGCTTACCAAAGCTCAGGTCAAGGCGATCTTTCAGGGCGAGATCGTCAACTGGCGCGAAGTCGGCGGTCCGGACATGGCCATTGGCCTTGTGAACCGCGACGAGGCCTCGGGAACGCGAGAGGCGTTCGCGAAGATCGTGCTGGATGGGGAGCGTTTTGATCCGACTGCGGTCATTCTGCCGGGCACCGGCCAGGTTCGCTCGGTTGTTGCACAAGAGCCACGCGCCATCGGCTACATCTCTCTTGGCTTCGTTACCGAAGATGTGATCGCCCTGGCAATTGATGGTGTTGAGCCGAGCGAGGAAACAGTCGTGAGCGGTACGTATCCCGTGCAGCGCATCCTTCATATGTTCACCAAGGGCGCGCCTGAGGGCCTCGCCAAAATGTATATGGACTACGTCCTTTCAGCGGATATCCAGGAGAGCGTTGTGCGCGACGCCGGGTTCATCCCGATTACCGCGAAGGGGTCGTACGGTGGCTGACGAACCTCGTCCCAATGAGATGCCGACGGTTCGCGAGGATTTGAGCAATCTCAAGCTCGTCTCCCGCGCCACGTACATGAAAGAGGCTGCGCTCAAGAACCTCTTCTTGCTGTGCGCCTTCATGGCTGTCGCAGGTGTCGCACTGATCTTCCTGTTCGTGGGGTATCGCGGCTGGCCGATCTTTACCGAGGTCGGACTCGGCGATTTCCTCTTCGGCCAGGTGTGGCTGCCTACCGAGGGACTCTTCGGGATTCTTCCGCTCTTCGTGGGCTCGATAGTCGTAACGATTGGCGCGCTGCTTCTCGGAACACCGCTCGCTGTGGGCGCCGCAGTGTTCCTTTCCGAGATAGCCCCGCCGAAGGTGCGATCAATCGTCAGGCCGGCGATTGAACTCCTGGCCGGCGTTCCTTCTGTCGTATACGGTTTCTTCGGGCTGTTGATCTTGCGCCCGGTCGTTGCAGATCTGACCGGCGGGCTTGGTTTTGGCCCTCTGACCGCATGGATCATCCTCGCGATCATGATCGTCCCAACGATCGCCACGCTCACAGAGGATGCGCTGCAATCGATTCCGGGTGGCGTACGCGAGGCGTCTTACGCGATGGGCGCCACTAAGTGGCAGACGATTTCTCGTGTCTTGCTGCCGGCGGCGAAGATTGGCATCGTCGACGCAGTCATTCTCGGCATGGGACGCGCTATCGGTGAGACGATGGCCGTGCTCATGGTGGTAGGCAACGCTCCCGGGTTCTTCAGGGGGATGGGTGCGCCACTCTCGACGCTTACGAGCCAGATCGTGATGGACATGCCATACGCTTCCGGTATGCATCGCACGGCGCTCTTTGGGATGGCGATCATCTTGTTCCTGGTATCGATGGGCCTTGTGCTCACGGTACGCCTGCTGTCACGCCTGCGTGAGGATGCCTCATGAAAGATATGAAGCGCACGACAAACGCGCTCGCGTTGGCGGTGTTCTGGTTCGCCGGGCTCACCACGGTATTCGTTCTTGGTGCGGTGATCCTGTACGTGTTCGTGAACGGTATCGGACACATCAGCCCGGAGTTCATCTTCAGCCAGCCCCATGGCGTGAATGCCGAGGGCGGCATCTGGCCGATGATAGTCTCGACGCTCTACGTGACCGGCCTGGCAATGATCATCGTAACGCCTATCGCCGTGCTTGCTGCGGTGTACCTTGCCGAGTATGCGGTCCAAGGGCGCCTGGTGCGTACCATCAGGTTTGCAGCCGACACGCTCGCCGGTGTGCCTTCGATCGTCATGGGTCTGTTCGGCCTCGCGTTCTTCGTTGAAGGGCTCGGCTTCGGGTTCTCGGTGCTCTCGGGTGCATTCGCTCTCTCATTCTTGATGCTCCCGATCGTCATGCGTACCACCGAGGAGGCTATCAGGTCGGTTCCTAAGTACATCCGGTGGGGTTCGTACGGCCTGGGCGCGACCAAGTGGCAGACCGTGAGCCGAATCGTGCTTCCCGCCGCGATGCCGCGTATCATCACCGGGCTCATCCTCGCTACCGGACGTGCCGTGGGCGAGACGGCAGTCGTCATCTTCACTATGGGTACGATGATCAACACGCCGATTCTTCCGACAGATCCCGGTCGTTCGATGACCGTACACCTGTACATGATGGCCATGGAGGGAATCAACTTGCCGGCCGCGTTCGGTACGGCGCTGCTCCTCATGGCGATGATCTTGTTCTTCAACCTCTCGGCCAGATGGCTGCTCCGCAGAAACAGGAGGATGCAGGGATGACTCATACCCTCGCAGAGCACGAACCAGGTTTTGTGCCGCCGGCGAACGCTGCGGTGAAGATTGCCGTCAAGGGTCTGGATTTCTACTACGGGGACTTCCAGGCACTCACGGATATCACCTGCGACATCAAGGCTAACGCCGTCACTGCCTTCATCGGGCCGTCCGGTTGCGGCAAGTCGACGTTCCTTCGGTGCTTCAACCGCATGAACGACCTCATCATCGGGTCGAAGGTCGATGGACTCATCACACTGGATGGCCAGGACATCTATGCGCCCGGCGTCGACCCGGTAGACCTTCGCCGCCGCATCGGCATGATCTTCCAGCAGCCTAACCCGTTCCCGATGTCGATTTACGACAACGTGGCTTACGGTCCCAGACTGCACGGTATGAAGAAGAAGTCCGACCTCGATGAGGTCGTGGAGATGTCGCTCAAGCGCGCGAACGTCTGGAAGGAAGTGAAGGATATCCTCGGAAGGGGAGGTCTGACGCTTTCAGGCGGACAGCAGCAGCGCCTGTGTATCGCTCGCGTGCTTGCAGTACAGCCCGACGTCTTGCTGATGGACGAGCCTTGCTCGGCAATCGACCCCACCAGCGTCCAGAAGATCGAAGACCTCATGGCCGAGCTGAAGTCCTCGGTCACGATCATCATCGTCACGCATAACATGCAGCAGGCGGCGCGCGTCAGCGACGATACCGCCTTCTTCTTGCAGGAAGTAATGGGCGAGCCGGCGATGCTGGTTGAATTCGGACGCACTCCGGAGATCTTCACCAGCCCGAAGGACAAGCGGACTGAGGACTACATCACCGGTCGTTTCGGATAAGGAAACGCTATAATCGTCTGGTAGCTACCGTAACTATCTGAAGTGGAGCCACCCGATGCGCGAGAGCTTTCGCAAGGAACTAAAGGACCTCAAGTCGAGCGTGCTCGACATCGGGCACACGATTGTCGACGTGACGCACATGGCCGTGACGGCGCTGGTTGAGGGTGACGTAGAGCTTGCCGAGCGGGTCATCGCCGGTGACGACGCCATCGACATCCGGTGTCTCGCCATCGAGGAGCACTCGCTTGAGATCATAGCGACGCAGTTCCCGGTTGCCCGTGACCTGCGTCTTCTGCACTCCCTCGGCTATATCTCCATGCACTTCGAGCGCATGGGTGACCTGGGCGTGAACATCGCGAAGGCTGCGCGCAGGACTGCGGAGCGCCGCGGCCCACAGACGCTCTATGACCTCATCCAGGCTCAGGGCAACCTCGTGCACCGTGTGCTTGAAGCCATGCTGGAATCGCTCGACAAGAAAGATATCGAGCTCGCCGCCAGGCTTCAGGATATGGACGAGCCTATCGATCATCTCTTCAAGCAGTTCTTCCGTGAACTTGCGCGCCTGCAAGATGAGGAAGATATCGAGTGGGCCAGTTCCATGGTGCTTGCATCACGGTATCTGGAGCGCATCGCTGATCACGCCGTCGATATCGGTGACAGGGTCACTTACATGGTGACCGGACAGTTCGAGGCACTCGCCGAGGAAGAAGAGGCGTAGGGGCACTTGAGTGCAATCGCCGAGCGATACGTAGCAGTCTGTTCAGCGGTGCGTGACGCCGCTGACGCTGCGGGTCGCGATCCGGACGAAGTCACTGTCGTTGCAGTCACCAAGAACGTGGGAATCACCGAGGTGCGCCGGGCCGTCTCGGCAGGGTGCGTCGATTTCGGTGAGAACCGTGTTCAGGAGTTTCTCGGCAAGTACGGTCTGTTCCCTGACGTTCGGTGGCACTTCATCGGCACCCTGCAGACCAACAAGGTCAAAGACGTCGTTGGGCGGGCCCACCTCATTCACTCAGTGGAGTCGCAGCGGTTGCTGGAGCATATTGACCGCGTCGCCGAAGCTCACGGAATCGTGCAAGACGTGCTCTTGCAGGTGAACATCTCAGGCGAGCTGAGTAAGCACGGAATGCTGCCCGAGGAGGCCGAGGAAGCGCTTCGTGCATCACTCGAGATGCCCGGAGTTCGCGTACGTGGATTGATGACGATCGCGCCGTTCGGCAAGCCTGAAGACGTGAGGTGGGTGTTCCGGGATACGGCGCTCCTCTTTGCCTCGCTTGCTTCGATGCGGTTCAATGGCATAGAACTAACTGATCTGTCGATGGGAATGACCAATGACTACAAAGTCGCCATCGAAGAAGGTTCAACGATAATCCGGGTAGGACGGGCCATCTTCGGCCGGTAGACCCGACGAGCGCGCGAGGAGACGACCGTGGGCGTGTGGCAATCGATCAAGGCGCGGCTTGGGCTCGGCGACGAGTACGACGAGTACGACGACGAGGATTATGAAGAAGGTACCGACGAGGCTGACGGTTATGACCCGGCACCCGCGTACCGGAACCCTTACGACACCGGAGATCCATCACCGGTGCGGCGAGTGAACCGTGAGCCCGATCTTGATCGTGCGACCAGAGCCTCATCTCGCTCATCGTATTCAGAGCCGACTCCCGGCCCTGGAATGCAGGCTGTACCGCAGGTGAAGATGCACATCGTCGAGCCGCGTGCATTCTCGGAGGCGCAGGCTATCGCCGACCGGTTCAAGCTTGGTGTGCCGGTGATCATGAACCTCTCGATGAGTGACCCTGAGCTTTCGCGTCGTCTTATCGACTTTGCCTCGGGCCTGTCCTACGGTCTCAATGGTGGGCTTCAGAAGGTATCCGAGAAGGTCTTCATGCTGACACCCGCAAACGTTGACGTCTCTGCCGAGCAGCGACGTGTGCTCCGCGACAAGGGTCTTTTCGACCCGAACGCGTGAGTGCCATGTCTGGCAAGCGGATTGCCGTAATAGGTGGCGGCAAGATGGGCGAAGCGATCGTTGCCGGCCTACTTGCCGTTGGCTTTGCCGATGCGGCAGACATCACGGTCGCAGACCCGAACACCGAGCGTGCCGAGGTCTTCTCGGCGCATGGTGTCACAACCGTCCCCGACGGGCACGAGGTCGTTGCGGACGCTGACATCATCATCCTTGCGGTGAAGCCGCAGGTCATCGACGCAGCGGTCGCGCACCTCTCGGCGGAGATTCCCGCTGGTGCGATCGTCGTTTCGATTGCGGCCGGGATCACAACCGCGCGTATCGAGTCGCTGCTTGAGGCAGACACTGCGGTGATTCGCGTGATGCCGAACACGCCTGCGATGGTCGGGCAGGGGATGAGCGTTGTCTCAGCTGGCAGCGAGGCCACACCCGCGCAGGTCGAGACGGTTCGTGAGATGTTCGAAGCGCTTGGCCGGGCGATCGTCATAGACGAGCGCCAGCAAGACGCTGCGACCGCGATATCAGGCTCCGGTCCTGCGTACGTTGCACTGTTCGTGGATGCACTCGCTCGCGCTGGTGTGCGACAGGGGCTCTCGCGCGATGTCGCGCAGGCGCTTGCTCTCCAGACCTTGCGCGGCACCGTTGAGCTCATCGAGCGCACCGGCACTCATCCGGAAGTCATCATCGATGCGGTCTCGAGCCCTGGTGGCACGACGATCGCTGCCATTGAAGCGCTTGAGGCGAGTGGATTGCGCTCGGGCGTGTTCGATGCCGTAGCCGCTGCAGTGCGGCGTTCAAAGGAGCTGGGTTCGTAGATGCAACTATCAAGTCTCGTGCAGAGCATCGTCTCTTTCTATGAGTTCTGCATCATTGCTTACGTGATCATGTCTTGGTTTCGTCCGACCGGTATCTTCTACGATATCTATCGGGTACTGGGACAGATTTGCGAGCCGTACATTGGGATCTTCAGGAAGATTGTTCCACAGATGGGCGGCTTTGACTTTTCGGCGATTGTGGCCATCCTTGTACTGAGGTTACTCACGAACCTGATTTTTAGTTAGACTACTGGTGAAATAGGACTCTGACGGTTCGGAAGGATTCGACCGATGAAACTCACCCCGCTTGATATTCACCACAAGGAATTCGGCCGCTCGCTGCGCGGTTACAACGAAGCAGAGGTCGATGCTTTCCTGGACCAGGTGGCAGATGAGCTTGAGCGCCTGTTCAAGGAGAACATCGACTTGAGCGAACGCATGGAAGTGATGGAAGAGAAGGTCAAGACGTACCATGACATGGAGCGCACGCTTCACAACACGCTTGTCTCCGCACAGAAGTCCGCCGAGGATATCGTGGCGAAGTCGCTGCATGAGGCTGAGGTCGTCCTGAAAGACGCCGAGGTCAAGGCGAAGGAGATCATCCATAACGCTCTGCAGCAGAAGCAGAAGACGCAGGGTGAACTCATGCGGATCAAAGCCGCCGAGGAGGACTTCCGTGCGAGGTTCCGGTCGCTGCTCGAGGGCCACGTGCGCAATCTCGGCGAGATTCCGCTCTCCGACGACGTTCAGGTGCTCACCGGGCAGACGGACAGCGGTGTTGTGGGTGACGTTGAAGTAATGGCGGCCCCTGTTGCTCCAGAGCCGACCTTCGCTCCTTCGGCGCCCGCGCCGTTGCCGTCATACGCCGCCGCAGTGGAGTCGCAGCTCAATGGGACTCCCATACCGGAGCCTGCACCTGCGCCTGCACCGAAGCCGCAGATCACACAGCCTATCGAGCCGCCGGCGTCCGGGTTCGTTCAGGGTCTTCAGCTTGGCGAAGTCGGAGCTCCTGAGCTTCCGATGGAGGAGCCCGTGCTTCTCGACGCCCCTGAATTCACGATGGACTTCGGCTCGATCGGTGAGCGCGAAGACGATGTGGACATCGAGGAGATCGACTAGTCCTTCATGACAACATTGCACGTCTACGTCACCCCCAAGTCAGGCCGGAACGAGATATCCGGCTGGCGTGGGGGTGAGTTGCTTCTCAAGGTGACCGCACCGCCTGAGGACGGCAAGGCGAACGCGGCAGTCTGCAAGCTGCTCGCGAAGGCGCTGGGAGTGCCGAAGAGTGCTGTGTGCGTGACGCGGGGAGAGACGTCACGGCATAAGACGGTGGAGATCGTCGGGGTCGACGAAGCCGTTGTCAGGACTGCCTTCATCCAAGACGGGTGAGACGCGCCTAGGGTTGCGTCAGCGGCTCCGGGAGTAGCAGGAGACTCCGCAGGGTCGGCGAAGATAGTTGGGGAATTCCGTTGACTCAAGGGGAGACCTTATGCGCCGTGGTATGAATGCCAAGATCGCCTGCGTCGTGATTGTCGTGTGTTTGGCGCTCGGTGTGCCAGGCGTAGCCAGCGCAGTTCCGACTTCTGAAAGTGCGGAGACCCCCGGGGCCCCATCGCGCTTCTTCACGACGACCGGGCCGATACTGATGCCGAAGAAGGGCGAAGTGAGCACGCCCTGTGTCGTGGGTGAGAATACGATGCTACCGACAGGCATTCGACCGCTTGCCACTTCAGCACGGATTCAGGTGGGCGGGGTTATCTTCGATTGGTCGGACCTGTTCTCGGTTCGGGGGTTTGCGATCAACTCCGGCACTCTGACGGCCGAGAACATACAGGGAACGTTGGCATTTTTCGACGGCCAAGGGAGAAAGACCGGTTCGTACCCGATAGGCGCGGTGTGCTATCAGCTCGGGCCTAAGTACTACGCACCTTTCGAGTTCACAGGTGACTCCTTCATCATCGATCAGGCGTATAGCTGCTCTGTGAGTTTCACTGGGACTATCACACATCGTTTCGCGCAAGGCCTGAGTGTGGAGGTTGCGGAGCCCTATAGCGACTATGGGACGGTTCACCTTTCCGCGACTTGGGAGAACCAGGATCCGTATACTTACTCTGAAGCCATGGGCTGGGCAATGGTGTGGGACAAGAGCACGGGGGGCATCTTAGCCGTGCGCGCCGCTCAACTCGGGAATTCGGGCGGGATTCTGCCTGGAGATTCTGGCTCCTTCCAGCTGGACATGGTTGGCGCCGCCAGGAATTGGTCGACGTCCGGATACGCAATGCGTGTCGTTGGCAACAAGGTCAGCCCCGTGACGCCGGTGTCCCGCGTCTATGGCATAGACCGCTATCGAACGGCCGCCGCAGCAGTTAGGGAAGCGTTTGCCGACGGTAGTTCCAAAGTGGCGATCGTGGTGAGCGGTGCGAAGTACCCTGATGCCCTGTCGGCTTCCGGCCTTGCAGCGGCGTTCAGGGCTCCGATACTTCTGACCACACCAGACAAGTTGTCCAGCTACATCCCGGCCGAGCTTACGAGGCTGGGAGTCGAGCATGTGTACATCGTGGGTGGCACGACCACTGTGTCGTCGCTCGTTGAGCAGGCAGTCCGTGCATCGCTGGCCGAGACATCATCGGTCGAACGCATTGCCGGCGTTGACCGCTACGCCACGTGCGGGGCAGTCCTTCGCACCATCAAAGAGGCGACCGGTGCAGTTCAGCCCACCGAGGCATTCGTTGCGACGGGCGGCGGCTTCGCTGATGCTCTCTCCGTTTCGCCGTACGCATGGTCTCAGTGCATTCCTGTGGTGCTCGTTCGGCCTGACGGTGTATCTGGGTCGGTTTCGAGCGCTGTTGCCAGTCTGGGACTCCAGAAGGTTTGGATCGTGGGTGACTCCAAGGCCGTTGGGGATTCCGTTGCTGCGAGCTTTGGTGTTCCGTGGAGTCGCTTGAGCGGCGCGAACCGGTATGCGACCGCTGTCTCAGTCCTGCTTGCAGCTCGAGACCAGGGTTGGACCGATGCGAAAACGATGGGACTCGCCAGTGGAGTCGCGTTCCCGGATGCTCTCTCGGCAGGACCCGCACTGGGATGCACCGATAGCGCGATTCTGCTCACGCCACCAGAGTCTCTAGCGTACGGGACGGTCGAGGGCATCTACCGCGCAGCAGACGCAATAGAGAACCTGCGGGTGTTTGGATCGAGTGCAGCGATAAGCGAGTTCGCCAAGAATCAGGCGCGCGAACTCTGTCGCTAAGCACGCTCGTTGACCCGCCTTTGTGACGTGCGGTAGTATCGGCGCTACCGCCGTCGCATTTGGCGGCACAGATTCTGGCTTTGACGAGGACGAGTAGGCGAGCGCACCACCTCACAAGCGAGCGGGGACAGTGGAAGCCCGTGAGGAGGACTCAGCCGAAGATCACCTCGGAGCCTCGGACCGAACGGCGCGCGCGCCAAGTAGACTCCGACGGGTGCTCCCGGTACAGGGCAACCGAGTGGCGACGGGCCTTAAGTGGCCTCGGCAAGCTGGGTGGTAACGCGGGGTGCAGACGCGCTTCGTCCCAGGTAGGGGCGGGCGTGTTTTCTATTTTCGGCGACTGAACGTGAGAGGATCTGAAATCGTGAGCAACGACTTCAAGCAGACGATGAACCTTCCGCAAACGGAGTTCCCGATGCGCGCGAACCTTTCGCAGCGCGAACCCGAGTGGCTTCGTTTCTGGGACGAGATGGACATATACCAGCGCTCGCTTGAGGCGAACGAAGGTGGACCCACGTTCATCCTGCATGACGGTCCTCCGTACGCCAACGGCCACATCCACATGGGCACCGCGTTCAACAAGGTGTTCAAGGACCTCATCGTCAAGTACAAGACGATGCGCGGCTACTGGTCGCCGTACGTCCCGGGCTGGGATTGCCACGGCCAGCCGATCGAGCATCAGGTCGAGAAGAACCTCGGGCCTAACAAGATGAAGGAAACCTCGCAGGCCGAGCTGAGAACGCTCTGCCGTGAGTACGCACTTGAGTTCGTGAAGATCCAGGGCGACGAGTTCAAGCGTCTCGGTGTTCGTGGCGACTTCGAGAATCCTTACCTCACCCTCAACCACAGCTATGAGGCTGGCGACGTTCGGGTTTTTGCTGAGCTTTATCGTCGCGGCATGGTCTACAAGGGGAGCAAGCCGATCCACTGGTGCTATCGCTGCAAGACCGCTCTCGCTGAGGCCGAGATCGAGTACCACGATATCGATTCCCCAAGCATCTATGTGAAGTTCAACTTCACTGAAGCACCTGCCGCATGGGCGTCCGAGGGTCTGCCTACCTCGGTGCTCATCTGGACGACTACCCCTTGGACGTTGCCGGCGAACGTCGCCGTGACGCTCGCCTCAGGCGCGGACTACGTTGGAGTGAAGGTCGACGGCGAAGTGCTCGTCATGGCCGAGGCGCTCGTAGAAGCTGTGGCGAAGGTCGCAGGCTGGGAGTCATACGAGGTTCTTCCGACCAAGGTGAAGGGCTCAGAGCTCGAGGGCCTCAAGTACTCGCTGCCGGTTCATACCGAGAGCACCGGCGTCATCATCACCGGCGACCACGTGGAGCTTACTACCGGTACCGGCGCGGTCCATACCGCTCCGGGCCACGGCGAGGACGACTACCTAGTTGGTATGAAGTTCGGTCTCCCGATGCCCATGCCGGTGAACGACAACGGTGTTTTTGACATCGGCGGCGGGCCTTTCGAGGGCATGCACGTCGAGAAGGCGAACCCGCTCATCATCGAATGGCTCCGCGAGCGCGGCGTGCTTGTCTCGGCGGGCACGAATTCGCATAGTTACCCGCATTGCTGGCGCTGCAAGAAGCCGGTCATCTTCCGTGCTACCGAGCAGTGGTTCATCTCTATGGACGATAAAGGTCTGCGTGATTCTGCGCTCAAGTCGATCCAGGGCGTTGAGTGGGTTCCCGCTTGGAGCGTGAACCGCATCAACTCGATGGTCACCGATCGTCCCGACTGGTGTATCAGCCGCCAGCGCGCGTGGGGCGTGCCGATTCCGGTCTTTGAGTGCGCCACTTGCGGCGAGACCGTTGCAACCGATGACACATTTGCCGCGGTAGAGAAGCTCTTTGCCGAGGAGGGTGCCGACGCCTGGTTCACCAAGTCGCCATCTGAGTACCTGCCGGCCGGCACGTCATGCGGGCGCTGCGGCTCCACCGAGCTCAAGCCTGAGACCGACATCGTCGATGTCTGGTTCGAGTCCGGCTGCTCGCACACGAGCGTTCTCGGTGCTCGACCTGAGCTGCATTTCCCCGCAGACCTGTACCTCGAAGGTTCCGATCAGCATCGTGGCTGGTTCCAGTCATCGTTGCTTACATCGGTCGGAGTCTACGACGAGGCTCCGTTCAAGACCGTGCTCACGCATGGCTTTATCGTGAGCGGCGACGGGCGCAAGATGAGCAAGTCGCTCGGCAATGTGGTCTCGCCGCTCGACATCGTAGCCAAGTATGGCGCCGACATCGTGCGCTTGTGGACCGCCGCGTCCGACTACTCGCAGGATGTGTCCGTCTCCGACGAGATCATCGAGCGCACCAGTGAGGCGTACCGTCGTATCCGGAACACATTCCGCTTCTTGCTCTCGAACCTTGCGGACTTCGATCCGGAAACTACGGTCGCCTGGGACGACATGCCGGAACTCGACCGCTATGCGCTCGCAGCGCTGGCCGATCTTTCCACGCGCGTCACCAAGTCGTACGACGACTGGAAGTTCCATCAGGTCTACCACGCTATCTACGGATACTGCGTGACGGACCTCTCGTCGTTCTACCTGGATGTCATCAAAGACCGCCTCTACGCGGATGCCGCTGATTCCCTCGGCCGACGTAGCGCGCAGACCGTGATCGCCGAGGTGCTCCGCACTCTCGTGAGGCTTATGGCACCGGTTCTCTCCTTCACCACTGAGGAGGTATGGCAGTTCATGCCGGAGTCGCTACGTGAGGGCGTCAAGAGCGTGCACCTTGCCGGATGGCCGACATTTGAGCTTCCCGCCGAGCAGACCTCGACGCTTCGTGCGGACTACGCGGTCGTACTCGAGGTCCGCGACGTGGTCACGAAGGCCCTTGAAGACGCACGCAACTCCGGTTCGATCGGCAAGAGCCAGGAAGCTCGCGTTGTCGTAACAGCTCCCGCCGAGATGGCGGCTGTGCTTCGCGCTCGCGGCGAGGTATCGCTTGCTGAGATGCTGATCGTCTCTGCTGTGATCGTTGCCGATGGCGCCGAACTCGCCGTTGAGGTGCTTTCTGCCGAGGGCGAGAAGTGCCCGCGCTGCTGGAATTTCCGCACGCTTGGTGCTGATATCGACAACCCGGGCGTATGCGCGCGCTGTGCTGAGGTGCTGCGTAGTCAGGCGTAGCGGCGTTGGCAACAAACTTGCGGGAGTATACTCGGCAGTACTAGACAACTCGCCCATTGGGGGCATCGTGAGACGACCACGCATTATCGCTGCAGGTTTGGCATTGGTCGTTGGCGTCGCGTGCCTGCTATTCACCCTGGGTGTAGGGGGTGCGCTTCGCTCAGCTCTCAACCTCAATCAGCGTAGCGATGTGCGTGAGGCGGTTGCACCACGTGTCCAGTCGCTCGCTCGGGTCATTCAGGCACGCGCGGTGCTTCTGGACGGTCTTGAGGGCTTCGCGGTTGTCGAATGGGAAGACCCCGCGGAACTCAAGCGTGAGTTCGGCGCGTTTGCGAAGGCGCTGGCCGGAAACTCGGTTGGCGTTCGGAACCTGGTCATAGCTCCCGACGCGGTGAACGAATACGTATACCCACCCTCGGAAGAGGAGTTGGTGGCCGGCCATGATCTTCTCGGCGATGAGCGAGAAGAAGTGCGCCAAGATGTGCAGCGTGCGCTGGAGTCCACCTCGGTAGTCATCAGTGGTCCATACGAGCTGCGACAGGGTGGGTACGGGATGGTGCTTCGTCAGTCCGTGCGCGTCGACGGCGAGAACTGGGGTATCGTCGCGACGGTACTAGACGCTGAGGCGATATTCGCTGTTTCCGGGCTGGCAACGATGCCGTCCACGATCGACGTTGCCGTGAAGAACGAGCGAGATGTGGTCTTCTTCGGCGATGCCATGCTCTTTGATGCTGACGTCGAGCAGTTCGATCTCAAGATGCCTGATGGAACCAACTGGACTGCGGTTGCGGCTCCGGCTGATGGATGGGGCGCGCGCGACCTGTGGCAGGTGTTGATCACGGTCGCTTTCGGGACTCTCGGGAGTTTGCTCGCAGGAGCACTCACTTACCTCATGGTGCAGCGTGGGGATCGTCTCCGAATCGCAGTGGATGAGCGGACACGAGAGTTGGCCGAGCGCGAGGAGTGGTTCAGGGCGGTGGTGGAACAGTCGCGCGATGGTATCTCGGTAGGTCGTCCGGACGGCGAGATCGTCGTCTACAACGACGCCTGGGCCCGGATCTCGGGGTACACGATAGACCAGGTGCTGGAACACGGCTGGTTCAATCTGGCGTTCCCGGATCCCGACGAGCGCGCCGATGCGATCAAACGTGCGACGGAGAGCCTAGAGAATGATGACTCTGAGATCGAGCTGGAGATCACTCGAGGCGACGGAAGTCGCATCTGGGCGTCGTTCTCGACCACGCCTGTCGTTCTCGGCGGTGTTCCCTATAATCTGTCGATCATGTCGGATATCGAGGAGCGCAAGCGTGCGGAGTTGAGATTGGAGAGCTACCGTGCCGACCTTGAGCGCACCGTGGCTGCGCGGACTCAGGAGCTGGAGTCACTCAATGACACGCTTCTGCTCCTGGTTGCAGAACTGCGTGAGTCGAATGTTGCCAAGAGTCGATTTCTTACGAATATGAGCCACGAGCTCAGAACGCCGCTCAACTCGATCATCGGGTTCAGCGAAGTCATGCTTCAGGGTCTTGCCGGCGAACTGACTGCGGAGCAACGCAAGCAGCTTGAGATGATTCTGAGCTCAGGGAAGCACCTGCTGTCGTTGATCAACGACATTCTCGATCTGTCGCGAATCGAGGCCGGGAAGGTGACAATCGAGACGAGTCGGTTCGATTTCGTCGATATGGTGCGCTCTTCGGTCGACCTTCAGACTCCGGCGGCGTCCGACAAAGGTCTCGCGATGGTGTTGAAGGATCCTGGCTGTCCGGTCGAGATGCTGAGCGATTTCGTGAAGGTGCGACAGATACTGACCAATCTTGTCGGCAATGCCGTCAAATTCACACATGCAGGCACGGTGACAGTTGAGATCGAGTCTGTCGATGCTGATCGTGCTTCGGTCATCGTCAGCGATACCGGCCAAGGAATAGCCCCTGAGATCCAGGCAATACTGTTCGAGGAGTTTGTCCAGGGCACCAGTTCCGGTGCACTCAAGCCAGAAGGAACAGGGCTTGGTTTGGCGATCAGTAGGCGCTTGGCCGAGCTGCTCGGGGGAACGCTTGACCTGGAGCGTACGTCCAGTGCCGGAACGAGCTTCCGTCTGGTATTGCCGCTCGGCATTACTCCGCATCCAGTTGCCGAGAATGTGAGCTAACCGGCTGCTTCGGGGTGCGCCCGCGGTGGTATACTCACCTTGTACACTGCGCGCCCCCCTGACGGGGCGCTTTTCGATAATCCCCCTCGGATAAGGGAGGTCGCAATGCTTGACGACAGGACGCTTACGGTCCTCAAAGACGTGCTCAGCAATGAGCGCGAGCGCCTTCTCTTGGAGATCGCGGAGTACGAGCGCGACGGTCACGAGACGCTCTCGGACGTCTCAGGAGAGAACAACTATCGCGACCACATGGCCGATCAGGGCTCCGCGACGTTCGCTCGTGAACTGGACATGACGCTTGAGGGCAATGCTAAGGAGACGCTCGAGCAAGTCGATGCAGCGCTCGCGCGCATTGAATCCGGCACGTACGGTGTCTGTAACCGGTGCGAGAAGGCGATTCAGCCCGAGCGCCTTGAGGCCATGCCGTCGGCTGATTTGTGCATCGCGTGCAAAGAGTGGGAGGAGAGCCGCTAGATGCAGCGTCGTTCCGGTGCGTTTCTCGCGGGTACGGCGTTGCTGGTGTTGGTCGTAGACCAGATCAGCAAGGCTGCCATCAGGGCCAACTTCTCGCTCGGAGAGTCCGTTCCGCTCATCAAGGGAGTAATCGACCTCACCTATGTTCGCAACACAGGTGCGGCGTTTGGGCTGTTCCCGGGCAAGCTTCCTGTGTTCATTCTGATATCCGTCGGAGTGCTGGGTGGAATCGCTTGGGTCTGGTGGCGTATCAAGCCCCAGAGCCGCTGGGTCGCGGTGGCACTCGGCCTCGTTGCCGGTGGTGCAACGGGCAACTTGATCGATCGGATCGTAGCGGGTCGAGTCACCGACTTCTTCGATCTTGGGTGGTTTCCCGTATTCAACATTGCAGACATGGCTTTGGATATCGGCGTTGCAATCCTGCTCTTCTGGCTCCTGTTCTCAGGAGATGAGTTCTTCGAGGAAGCAGGGGAGGACGCCACCGAGCCCGAACCGGAGGCGACTTCGTGAGCGAACGCTATACGCACACTGTGCGCGGTGAGGAGGCTGGTTCGCGACTGGACAAGTTCCTCGGCGAGCTTGATTTCCTCGTTAGTCGCTCAGCCGGTCAGAAGCTTGTTGAGGGCGGAAACGTCCTCGTGAACGGCCACGTCGCGAGCAAGCATCACATCACCCGCGCCGGAGAGAAGATTGAAGTCTTCATGCCGCCGTCGGTTTCTAGTGATCTTGAGCCTGAGCAGATACCGCTCGACATTCGCTTCGAAGACGAGCACATGATCGTACTGAACAAGCCCGCGGGACTTGTCGTTCATCCCGCCAAAGGACACTACAGCGGAACACTCGTGCATGCCCTCCTCGGCCATAGTGCCTCTTTGGGGACACTACAGGGTGAAGACCGCCCGGGTATCGTTCACAGGCTTGATAAGGACACATCCGGCCTGATGATGGTCGCCAAGACCGACTCGGCGCAGGCCGTACTCAGTGACGCTCTGCGCCTACGAACCATCGAGAGGCGTTACGTCACGCTGGTGCATGGATACATCGCGCCGGATACCGGCCTCGTGGATGCACCTCTCGGCAGGAATCCCAGGGACCGTATGCGCATGGCCGTCGTTGACTTGCCGAGCAGCAAGCAGGCGGTCACCACCTTCCGGGTCATGGAGCGCTACATGGCCGGTCGCTACGACGACGGATACACCCTTGCGGAATGCAAGCTCTATACAGGGCGCACGCATCAGATTCGCGTCCACATGACCTACATCAAGCACCCGGTTGTCGGGGATCCGTTGTACGGCAGGAATCATCCCAAAGCGGACCTTCGGCTCGATCGGCAGTTTCTACACGCTTACAAGCTCAGTTTCGTGCATCCCGTGACCGGTGAGACACTTACATTCCTGGATCCGCTCCCACAGGATCTGGCTCGCCGTCTGCGCGACCTGGAGCCGGAGTCGATGAATCGCACGGAGGTCGGGGAAGAACTCTATCCGATCATCATGCCGCCCAAGTAATTGGCCGAGGCGCGCCAGATCGGGTCGATGGATCCTCACCGGACGTGGTCATACGGAATTCGTGGCGAGAACTGCTGAAGTTCGGGGTGTAAACAGCCGATATTTCAGAGTACGGGCGCAATCCTGCGGATCATCGAGTAATCCCGAGCGTTTGACTGATAGGTAGTCAAGACAAGTTCTGGGAGTAACACCGATGGCGTGGGGCCTGTAACGGGTACCGACTACGTTGGAATGTTCTACGGAGAGGGGTTCCCGTGAGGGTGCTTGTCGTTGATGACGACCCGGCAGGGCGTTACCTGCTGGAGTCCATCGTGCGCTCGGGCGGGCATGAGGTTTTCTCGGCGATAAACGGCGAAGAGGCCCTTGATGTGGCTCGAGCCCACGTCCCGGACCTCATCATCACCGACATCCTGATGCCGAAGATGGATGGCTATCAGCTGTGCCGGACCTGGAAGTCAGACGATGGTCTGTGCCACGTGCCACTCGTGTTCTACACCGCGTCTTACACTGATCTGGCAGATGAGCGCTTTGCTGACGGTCTCGGCGCGGACGCTTTCTGGCGCAAGCCGCTAGATCCCACATCCATGCTCCAGCGAATAGAGGAGCTTGGGCGCAGGGTCGAGGGTAAGCCGGTTCCAGTGCGCAAGCCCGAGATGACAGATGAGACTGCGATTCTCCAGGAGTACAACGAGCGCCTCGTGCACAAGATTGAGGAAAAGGCCCTCGACTTGGAGAAAGCGAACGTTGAGTTGCGGCACGCGATGGAGATCTTGGCCGAGGAAGTATCGGTGAAGGCGAACCTCATTGCAGAGCTCAACGCCGACGTCCGCGAGCGCAAGCGCGTTGAGGGGGAGCTCCGTACAGAGCGCGACTTCACCCGCCAGGTTCTTGACCATGCGGACACCTTTATCGCGATCACCGACCTTGATGGTTCGATCATCTTGTTCAGCCGTGGTGCTGAAGCCTCGACTGGTTATGAGTCTGAGGAGGTAATCGGAGCAAATTACCTGGAGTTATTTGCACCAGCGTGGTCGGCGGAGGTAGACACAGCTCGTTGGGCCGGGGTCGTCACCAGTATGGGTCCAACGTGTCATGAAGCACTCGTTCATATGAAGTCAGGCGGCTATCGCTACATCGACATGACGACGTCGGTGACAGCTGATGCGCACGGCCAGCCGGCGGGCGTGAACATGTTCGGAGTCGATATCACCGAGCGCAGGCGTGCCGAGGTCCTGGAATCGATCATTCGCGATGTCGACCATGTCGTTGTAAGCGGAGGCAGCAAGCATGACCTTCTCCAGAAGGTGTGCGAGCGACTTGTCGGAGACATGGGGATGCGTTTTAAGGCGGTGTGGGCCGGGCTCACACGAGATGGCAGGTCAGTGGATGTGACCGCCGGAGCGCCGGACTCAGTTCACCCCTCAGCTCTGTGTTCCGTTGGTGATGCGTGTCCGGCCTCAAGCGGCTGCCCGGTTATGCACGTGTTTGCGGAAGAGGGCTCCGCGACCGAGTGCCTGAAGCATGCGGACGAGATCGGCTGCGCTGCTGTCTACGCGATTCCGATCATGGCGGACGGTTCGCCCATGGGGACATTCACGCTCTTCCTACGTGATTCGGCGCTCATGGATGAGCACCTTGCCGGCATCCTCGCGACGCTTTCAGGCACCGTCGGAACTGCCATTACACTTCTCGAGAGCCGGGATGACAGTCGGCTCAAGTCCGCTGCGCTTGAGTCCTCTGCAGACGCGATACTCATCGCGAACAGCGACGGCCGCATCGAATGGGCAAACAAGGCGTTCCAGATGCTCACTGGATATGCGCCTGAAGAGTACACGAAGATGACCGTGAATGACTTGATGCCGGATGAGGCGGCCGCGCCAACATACATTGAGGCGTGGGACACCGTTTCCGGCGGTGGAATCTGGAGTGGTGAGTCCGTCGCGATGCGCAAGGATGGGTCTCGCTTCTACGAGAGCCTGGTCTTCTCACCGGTCGCCGGCAAAGAGGGGATGCAGACCCACTTCATCGTCGTCAAACGCGATATCACCGAGAGCCGGCAGCTTGAGCAGCTCAGAAGTGGGTTCGTGGCCAACGTGTCGCATGAACTCCGCACGCCGCTCACGAGCATCATGGGGTTCACGGACGTACTGGTTCAGATGAAGCCCGAAATGCTGTCAGCGCGTGCGCCACAGGTACTGGGGAAGATCAAGGCAAATACATCGCGTATGCGACAGTTGGTCGAAGAGCTGCTCGAGGTCACCACCATCCAGGAAGAGGGTCTGCGCATCCTCAAGCGTTCGGTCGATCTAGAGCAGGTCATTCGTCAGCGCGTGGACGTTGTCAGGCATGGTCCAGACCACCTGGTAACGGTTGACGCATCCGATGATATGCCGATGGTGCACTGCGATCCTGATCGTCTCGGCAGGGCGATCGAGAACCTGGTTGCGAACGCGGTTAAGTACTCGCCCGACGGCGGTCCGATAAACGTTGCTGTGGCGGTGGACGACGATGAAGCGATCGTGTCGGTCAGTGATCGCGGTATCGGCATCGCCGACGAGGACCTCCCGCGGCTGTTTGATCGGTTCACCCAAGGTGACATGTCATCGACTCGGGCTTATGGCGGGGTCGGAATAGGTCTGTTCGTATCCGATCAGATCATCCGCGCTCATGGTGGCCGAATCAGCGTGGAGAGCACGCTTGGCAAGGGGAGCACGTTCACCGTGAGATTCCCTGCGGAGTCATCCGAATAGTCGACGTTTCATCCGGGACGCCCTTGTGGACGGGGGCGTCTCCTGCTATCTTTCTTGTGACCTTTAAACCCGGTCCCGTGAGGCCGGCAAGGAGCAATCGCATACTTCGCGCCGATTTTCTTTTCCGGGGCGCGCCTACGCAGACAGCCTTCTTGCCACCAGCAGGGAGGCGTTTTTCGTCTCCGGGGGCCGATTCCGGTTGTACGTGAAGGAGGCAGAGCATGGCGTATCGCGTGAAAGCCGAGGTGATGGATGCCGCGGCGATAGATCGGTCGCTCACACGCATCGCACACGAGGTTCTTGAGGCCAACAGAGGTGCCGAGAATCTGGCGCTTGTTGGCATCGTGACGCGGGGTTCGGTGGTGGCCGAGCGGCTAGCCGATCGTATCCATGAGATCGAAGATGCCGAGGTACCAGTTGGCATGCTGGATATTTCTTTCTACCGGGATGACCTTGCGACGCGCATGAACCCCGAAGTGCATCGCTCGGAGATTCCCTTTGATGTTGAAGGCAAGGACGTTGTGCTCGTTGATGACGTTCTTTACACGGGACGCACGATTAGAGCGGCACTCGATGCGCTCATGGATTACGGTCGGCCGTGCTCGGTGCAGCTCGCCGTCCTTGTCGACCGCGGCCATCGTGAGCTGCCGGTTCGCGCGGATTACGTGGGCAAGAACGTCCCCACATCCCGCAAAGAGCGCGTGAAGGTCACGCTTGCTGAGACCGATGGGGAAGAGGGCGTCTTCATTCTCGCCCAGGACGGGGAGGGTGAGGCGTAGATGCTCTCCTGCAAGCACATCATGACGGTGTCCGATATGACGCCTGATGACATCACTGTGATCCTCGACACCGCGGACTCGTTCACCGAGGTCAACGAGCGCCGCATCAAGAAGCTGCCGACGCTTCGTGGCCGCACGGTGGTCAACCTGTTCTTGGAGCCATCGACGCGCACACGGATGTCGTTTGAGATTGCGGCCAAGCGTCTCTCGGCAGATGGTATCAACTTCACTGCTTCCTCTTCGGCGACGGTCAAGGGCGAGTCGCTGCGGGACACCGCGAAGACGCTCTCGGCTATGGCATGTGACCTCGTCGTCGTGCGGCACAAGTACGCCGGTGCTCCGCAGATGCTCACTGAGTGCATGGACGCGCACATCGTCAACGGTGGCGATGGCGTGCACGAGCACCCGACGCAGGCGCTGCTCGACTTGTACACGATGCGTAGGACGCTTGGCCATCTTGAGGGTCTGCGCGTTGGTATCGTCGGCGACATCTGCCACTCGCGTGTGGCTGGATCGCTTGTTCCCGCGCTTCGCATGGTTGGTGCGACGCCGGTCATCATCGGCCCGCCGACGCTCATGCCGGCAAGACCCGACATACTCGGTGCTGAGGTCATGTACTCGCTCGACGAAGCGCTGCCTACGCTTGATGTCATCTACATGTTGAGGGTGCAGTTCGAGCGCGCTGATGCGATGCCGATTCCTTCGAATCGCGAGTACGCCAAGCTGTACGGCATGAACGCCAAGCGCCTAGCAACCGCGAAGCCCGAGGCGATCATCATGCATCCGGGACCGATGAACCGGGGCGTTGAGATCTCCTCGGACGTGGCTGATTCGCCGCGGTGTGTCGTATTGGACCAGGTCAACGCGGGTGTTGCCGTGCGTATGGCCGTCATGTACTTGCTGCTTGGAGGTGAGGGCGGTGGCACTGCTGCTTAAGAATGGTCGGGTGATCGACCCGGTTGCCGGCATCGATGAGGTCGCCGACATCATCATTCGCGATGGAGTCATCGTCGAGATTGGCAAGGATCTCTCGATCCCCAAGGGTGAAACTCTCGATATAAGCGAGAAGATTGTTCTTCCGGGTCTCGTGGATGTGCACACGCACCTCCGCGAGCCTGGCCGCGAGGATAAGGAAACGGTTGCCAGCGGTACCGCCGCAGCCGCGCACGGCGGCTTCACTGCGGTCTGCGCGATGCCGAACACCTCGCCGATTTGTGACACCGGCTCAAAAGTTCGCTTCCTCGTGGAGCGAGCTGCCGAGGAAGGCGTCGTGCGCGTCTACCCGATCGGTGCGGTCACGAGAGGGCAGGAGGGCGCCGCTCTGGCCGAGATAGCCGACATGATGGCCGAGGGTGCCGTCGCGTTCTCCGATGACGGACACGGCATTCAGGACGCCGGTCTCACGCGCATCGCGATGGATTACCTCAAGGCGTTCGACGCCCCGCTGATCTCGCACTGCGAGGATGAGTCCCTCGTTGGTCACGGCGTCGTCAACGAAGGCGTCATCTCCACCCGTCTCGGCATGCCGGGCTGGCCTGCCGCTGCCGAGGAGGTCATGGTCGCTCGCGATATTCGCCTGGCCGAGCTCACCGGATGCCGCCTGCACCTGGCGCATCTGTCCACGGCCGGCTCAGTGGCTCTCGTCCGAGAGGCCAAGAGCCGCGGCCTCCGCATCACGTGCGAGGTCACTCCGCACCACCTGTTTCTCGATGAAGACGTTCTCATCGGGTACGATACGAACCTGAAGATGAACCCGCCACTCAGGTCCGCCCAGGACCGCGAGGCGCTCGTCGGGGGATTGCTTGACGGCACGGTGCACTGCATCGCTACAGACCATGCTCCGCACGCCGCGCACGAGAAGGAGTTGGAGTTCGAGTTGGCACCCTTTGGCACCACCGGGCTCGAGACAGCGCTCTCCTTGGTGAACACGCATCTGGTGGCCACCGAGAAGCTCACGTGGGCCGATGTGGCGCAGCTTATGTGCCACGGGCCGCGCGCAGCGCTCGGGCTCCCGGGGGTCAGCCTGCAGGCCGGCTCCGTTGCCGACATCACCATCGTCGATCCTGAAGCCAGGGTTGAAGTGACGAAGGACTGGTTCATGTCGAAGTCGCGCAACTCGGCGTTCCTCGGCAACAAGCTGCTTGGGAAGGCGAGCGAGGTGCTCGTTGGAGGGTACTTCGCGCTCAAGAATGGGAAGGTGGTCGCCCGGTGATCACTCGGCAACCGGCACTACTCGTGCTCGAAGATGGCACGGTGTTCCGCGGGTACTCTTGCGGCGCGCCGGGCGAGACTGCCGGTGAGGCGGTCTTCAACACGTCGATGGCTGGTTACCAGGAGGTCTTCACCGACCCATCCTACGCCGGGCAGATCGTCACGATGACATCGCCGCATATCGGCAACTACGGCGTCAACGGTGCGGATATGGAGTCGCGCGGCGTGTTCGCTGCAGGCTTCGTGATGCGCGAGATGTCGCGCACCTCGTCAAACTGGCGTGCCGAGGAGACCCTGGGCGCGTTCTTCGAGCGCTTCGGCGTCGTTGCCATAGAAGGCGTCGACACCCGCAGGCTCACGCGACACTTGCGAGAGCGCGGGGCGATGCGCTCGATTCTCTCGACGGTCGACCTGGACCCGGAGTCGCTCACCGCGAAGGCACAGGCGTCACCCGGACTCGTTGGCCGCGATCTTGTGGCCGAGGTTGCCGTACGCGAACGCTTCACATGGGGCAACGACATGCCTCCCGGGTGCGAGCTGCCTGTGGACACCGGCGTGCTGCCGGTCAAGCCGCGCTTCCGCGTGGTCGCCTTTGACTCCGGCATCAAGTACAACATCCTGCGCAGCCTGGCCGAGGCGGACTGCGAGATCGTGGTGGTCCCGCCCACGACAAGCGCTGCCGAGGCACTCGCACTTGAGCCGGACGGCATCTTCTTCGCCAACGGCCCCGGTGACCCGTCGGCTGTAACATACCTGTATGAGACGCTCCGTGAGCTTCTCGGCAAGAAGCCCATCTTTGGGATCTGTCTCGGACATCAGATGCTGTCGCTTGCGCTTGGATGTGACACGTACAAGCTCAAGTACGGGCACCGGGGCGGCAACCAGCCGGTCAAGAATCTTATTACCGGCCGAGTTGAGATCACGAGCCAGAACCACGGGTTCTGCGTGGACTTCTCCAGCCTCGGCAAGCTTGATGTTGCGGCTTCCGGCGGACTCGACCTTGATCCCACGGATCTTGGTGCGTGGGTGAAAGCCGGCGTTGCGCCGGTGGTCGTCTCGCCGGAGTTTGGGCCAGTGCAGCTCACGCATGTGAACCTGAACGACATGACGGTCGAAGGCGTGCGCGCCCTTGAGCAGCGCGCGTTCTCGGTTCAGTACCACCCGGAAGCGGCTCCTGGTCCGCATGACGCCCGGTACCTGTTCGGTGCGTTCGTGCGGCTTATGCAGGGCAGAGATGATGTGTTCGCCGGAGAGGATGAGGTGTAGCGATGCTTCGCACGGTCATGCTGCCGACCGACTTCTCCGAGGATTGCGAGAGCATCCTCGGCTTCGCACAAGGCTTATCGTCGCTCGGAGTCAAAGTCGTCGTGCTCACGCACGTCGTCGAAGCCTCCGGCATGGAAGGCCCGATCATCGCCGAGAAGGTCGATGAAGTCCGGGATCGGCTGCGTGAGTCAGCGACTTTGCTGGCCTCGGCAGGTTTGAAGGTGGAAGTGCGCGTGCCCACCGGGGACCCGTTCGACACCATCGTGGCGCTTGCCACCGAGACCGGTGTTGACGCGATCGTTTGCGGCTCGCATGCGAAGGGTCTCATGACGCAGCTGGTTGCAGGATCGGTTTCGGAGCGCCTGCTCCGCGACGCGCCAGTGCCGATGCTGCTCGTGCGTTTCGACCTCATCAAGAACCAGGGCGACCCCAAGGCGCTGCTGAAGCGTTTCGGCGAGAAGGTGCTCATGCCTACGGACTTTTCCCTCTCGGCATCGCACGCGTTCACCTCGGCGATGGAACTGCCCAAAGGCCTCATCAAGACGCTCTACCTCATGCACGCGGTCGACCCCGGGCTTACCGGTGAGAAGCTGCGTCGTGCCGAGGAGGGCGCCGAGTTCCACCTGAAGAACCTGCAGGCGATGGCCCAGCAGCAGGGCATCTCGGCAAGCGTGATCGTCCGCCGCGGTGAGCCACAACGCGCGATCCTCGCTGAGCTCGACGAACGCCGCGCAACCGGTGTCATCACCGGCACACGCGGCCGCAACGCGATACAAGAGGCGCTCATGGGGAGCGTGTCGATGACACTGCTTCGCCAGGCGTCTTGTCCAGTCATGATTGTTCCGTAGGGAGACAGATGCCGCGCAGAAACGACATCAAGAAGATCCTCATCATAGGATCAGGTCCGATCATCATCGGCCAGGCGTGCGAGTTCGATTACTCGGGCGCCCAGGCGTGCAAGGTTCTTCGGGAGGATGGCTTCGAGGTCGTCCTCGTGAATAGCAACCCGGCCACGATCATGACGGACCCGGAGTTCGCTCACCGCACGTACATCGAGCCCGTGACCCCCGAATTCGTGGAGAAGGTCATCGCGGTCGAGCGCCCCGATGCGCTGCTGCCGACTCTCGGCGGACAGACGGGGCTCAACTGCGCCGTGGCGCTTGCCGAGTCGGGCGTGCTGGAGAAGTACGGCGTTGAACTCATCGGCGCCAAGCTTGCGGCCATCAAGATGGGCGAGGACCGCAAGCTCTTCAGCGAAGCCATGGCGCGCATCGGCCTTGAGGTGCCGCACGGCGCGTATGCGTACACGGTTGCCGATGCCGAGGCGTTCGCTGCCAGGGTTGGCTATCCTCTGGTGATTAGGCCGTCGTTCACGATGGGCGGCGCCGGCGGTGGCATCTCATACAACCTTGACGAGCTTCGTGAGCAAGTAGCGCACGGTATCTCGCTCTCGCCGACCAGTGAGGTTCTGGTCGAGGAGAGTGTGATCGGCTGGAAAGAATATGAGATGGAAGTCATGCGCGACGTGAACGACAACGTCGTGATCGTGTGCGCCATCGAGAACATCGATGCAATGGGCGTCCACACGGGCGACTCGATCACCGTTGCACCAGCTCAGACACTCTCGGACCGCGAGTACCAGGCGATGCGCGATGCGTCGATAGCTGTGCTGCGTGAGATCGGGGTTGAGACCGGCGGATCGAACGTGCAGTTCGCCCTGAACCCGGCAGACGGACGCATGGTCGTCATCGAGATGAACCCGCGCGTATCGCGCTCAAGCGCGCTTGCGTCCAAGGCCACCGGCTTCCCGATCGCCAAGATCGCGGC
>DDWM01000049.1:90967-178871 GCA_002345925.1 Actinobacteria bacterium UBA2286
TGAAGCGCTCGGCAAGGCGTTCCGGTCGCTTGAAAACGGCCGAATCGGTCTGGGTGCCGACGGCAAGGACGTCTTTGATGAGCTCAAGTTCGACCGTGGTCTCACGATCCCCAACGAGAACCGGATGTACTACGTCGCGGACGCCCTATGGCGTGGCCGCAGCGTTGAAGAAGTCCACGAGCTAACTCACATCGATCCCTGGTTTCTCGACCACGTGAAAGCTCAGGTTGAGGTTGAGGGAATGGTGCGTCAGGTGTCGCTTGAGGGCATGGGCGCCGAGCTGATGCGTATGGCAAAGCAGCATGGCCTCTCGGACCCGCAGCTGGCTTACCTCACGCGCTCAGATGAGAAGGCCGTGCGTGCACGCAGGCTTGAGCTGGGCGTGAAGGCGACCTTCAAGTCGGTCGATACTTGCGCGGGCGAGTTCCTGGCGACCACGCCGTACTACTACAAGACGTATGAGGATGAGAGCGAAGTCACAGTCGCGACCAAGCCGCGCGTGATGATCCTCGGCGCGGGTCCGAACCGTATTGGTCAGGGCATCGAGTTCGACTACTGCTGCGTGCACGCGGCCTTCGCGCTCCGCGAACTCGGCTTCGAGACGATCATGGTGAACTGCAATCCCGAGACGGTCTCCACCGACTACGACACGTCGGACCGGCTCTACTTCGAGCCGCTGACATTCGAAGACGTAATGGACATCGTGGACGTGGAGCAGCCCGTTGGCGTGCTCGTCACTTTCGGCGGACAGACGCCGCTCAAGCTTGCGCGAGCGCTCGAAGACGCCGGCGTGCCGATCCTCGGCACCAAGCCAGAGGCGATAGACCTGGCCGAGGACCGCGAGCGTTTCGCGGACGTGCTCGATCGTCTCGGCATCGCGTATCCTGCAGCAGGAATTGCCCGCTCGGCTGCCGAGGCCATCGAAGTCGCGAATCGCATCGGATACCCGCTGCTCGTTCGCCCGTCATACGTGCTTGGCGGCCGCGGTATGGTCATCGCGTACAACGAGGAGTACATGCTCAAGCACGTGGCCGAGGCGACTGTTGTGAGCCCGGATCACCCCGTGCTTCTCGACCGATTCCTTGAAGGTGCGATCGAGGTCGACGTTGACGCCATCTGCGACACCCGCGAGGTGTACATCGGCGGCGTCATGGAGCACATCGAAGAGGCCGGTATCCATTCGGGCGACTCGGCATGCTGTATCCCGCACTTCACGCTCGGCGACAGCATCGTCGAGGAGATCAAAGGCTACACGCGCCGCATCGCGCTTGAGATCGGCACGCACGGACTCATCAACATCCAGTTCGCGGTCAAGGACTCAACGGTGTATGTGCTCGAGGTCAACCCTCGTGCAAGCCGCACGGTGCCGTTCGTGAGCAAGGCCACGGGAGTGCCGCTTGCAAAGGTTGCGGCGCGGGTCATGGCCGGCGAGATGATCGCCGATCTGGCGCTTCCTGCCGAGGACCGCGAGTTCACGCGCTTCTGCGTGAAGGAAGCCGTCATGCCTTTCGGTCGGTTCCCGGGCGCCGATTCTGTGCTTGGGCCCGAGATGAAGTCGACGGGCGAGGTCATGGGCTCGGCAACCGATTTCCCGGCGGCTTACGCCAAGAGCCAACTGGCTATCGACTACTCGCTGCCGAGCGAAGGCACTGCGTTCATCTCGGTGTGTGACCGCGACAAACGCGCGATCGTGAGCGTGGCCCGGCACCTGAACCAGCTTGGCTTCCGGCTGCTGTCTACCCGCGGAACCGCGAAGGGCCTGCGCGCCGCAGGAATACCGGTCACGGAAGTCCTGAAGGTGCACGAGGGACGCCCGAACATCGTTGATGCGATGGCCAACAACGAGGTGCAGATCGTCATCAACACCCCGTTCGGCCAGGAGACCAGAAGCGACGGTTACCAGATTAGAGCGATGGCTATCCGTCACGGAATCACCAATATCACGACGATGGAGGCCGCACAGGCAGTCGTCCAGGCGATCGAAGCAATCAAGGAGCAGCGCCTCGGCGTGAGCGCTCTGCAGGACTTCGAGCAGTGGGTGCCGCCGGCCGCAATCAATGGAGCATCTTCGTGACGCTGCCGGCAGAGACAGAACGCAAACTGCTCGAGCGCGTGACCGTGCTCGCGAATGACCGCGTGACTCAAGGCGTCGGGCTGCTGGTGCTTGAATCGCCAAGAGTCGCGCGCGCGGTTCGTCCGGGGCAGTTCGTGCATCTGCGCATCTCGACCGGGACCGACTTCGTTCTGCGCCGACCGTTCTCGATACACCGCGTGGAAGATGACCGGCTTCACATCTTGTACCAGGTGCTCGGCCGTGGTACGCGTGCCTTGGCCGAGAAGCGCCGCGGCGAAGAGATGGACCTGATCGGGCCGCTCGGCCACGGTTGGCACATCCCGGATGGCGCTGCACATGCGTTGCTTGTTGCCGGCGGACTCGGAGCGGCACCGATGGGGATGCTGGCCGAGGAGCTATCGGCAGCGGGTGTCGCCGTCACGGTCGCGCAAGGTGCGCCGTGTGCGGACAGGCTTGTGGGTTGCGGCGTGTTCGAGGCGACCGCACGGCGAGTTGAGACGGCCACCGATGATGGCAGTGAAGGCCAGCGCGGGTTCGTCACCGCGCTCGTTGAGAGCCTGCTGGTATCGGATCGCCCCGATATCGTGTACATATGCGGCCCTGAGGCGATGGCTCGAATCGTCTCGGCGCAAGCTGCCGAGGCGGGCGTGCCGTGTCAGGTATCGCTTGAGCGCCTGATGGCGTGCGGTATCGGCGCGTGCCTTTCGTGTGTTGTGACAACGCTGGACGGCCAGCGCCGTGCCTGTGTTGACGGTCCGGTATTCGACGCCGAGCGCGTCGTGTGGGACACCTCTGAGATCCCGCCGAAGCACTAGGAGCCGATGTGGATTCATCCAGCAGCATGAATGTAGACATGAGGGTTAGGATCGGAGCACTCGAGCTCCGCAATCCTGTGATGACTGCCTCCGGGACGTTCGCCTCCGGCAAGGAGTATGCCGACTTCGTCGACCTGAGCAGGCTTGGCGCGGTCGTGACCAAAGGCGTGAGCATGAAGCCGTGGGCGGGCAACGCAAGCCCAAGAATCGCCGAGACGGCCTCTGGCATGCTCAACTCCATCGGTCTGCAGAACCCCGGAATCGAGGCTTTCTGCTCGAAGGATCTTCCGTGGCTCGCGTCACAGGACGTTCCAGTCATCGTGAACGTCTCGGGCCATAGCCTTGCCGAGTACGTTGCAGTCGCGCAGCGTCTCGACGCTGAGAGTACCGTCGACGCACTTGAGATCAACATCTCCTGCCCGAACGTAGATGAGGGCGGCATGGCATTCGGCACCGATTGCACGGCGGCGGCAGACGTCACCAGTGCGGTACGCGCGGTGACCTCCAAAACCCTCATCGTGAAGTTGAGCCCTAATGTCACCGACGTCACGGAAATCGCTCGTGCCGTGGAGGCTGAGGGTGCCGATGCCGTGAGCCTCATCAACACGCTGCTCGGCATGGCGATAGATACCGATACGTGGAAGCCGAAGCTTGCGCGCGCCGTTGGAGGGCTATCGGGTCCCGCCATCAAGCCGGTCGCTGTGCGCATGGTGTGGCAGGTCGCCTCGGCGGTCTCGATTCCTGTTGTGGGAATGGGCGGTATCATGAACGCCGAGGATGCGGTTGAATTCATGCTGGCGGGAGCGACTGCCGTTGCAATCGGCACTGCGAACTTCGTCGATCCGGGCGCCACGATGCGCGTGGTCGATGGTCTTGAGCAATACTGCCGACTTCGCGGTCTAGATCGCGTCTCGGCACTCACGGGGGCTGTATCGCGATGAGGGGAGTGCGACTGTGACTGACGAAAGCGATCAGGCCTACACCGAGCCAGGGGCGCCCGCGCCCATTCCGTTGCCGATGGCAACGGCCGAAGCACCCAAGACAAAGCGCAAGGTGTGGCCGTGGGTGGTAGGAGTACTCGTGCTCATCACCCTTGTCGGAGGTTGCGTTGGTGCGGTGTGGCTGCTGGACAGCGCCGGCAAAGGCATCGATGACGCGATTAGGAATTCCGGCATCTGGGGCGAGGAAGCCGTCTCGTGGTCGGGGAATGGTCGTTTCGGCGTTACTCAGTACTACTTGGACTACACGTATCCGTCTGTGGCTATCTGGGACCGAAAGACGGGCGAAACCAGAGACATCGACGGGTATCGCGTGCTATTCGTCGAGCCTTACGCTCCGGTGATCTGGCTCGAGCCGGTTACGAACAAGCAAGCCGAGATGGCCGATTTTGATGACTCGCTTGGCGACTACTTCGATCACAAGCCGGCGCGCCTGGTCGCATGGAGGCTCGATGACGGCTCCGAGCCCACGGACGACGTGCCTGCCAAGTGGGGCGCATGGCCGGGTCCGGGAGAGACCATCGCGTACCTGGAGATCAATCCGCTGAAAGGCGCTGGTCCTTCGGCGCTGCTCTTCAACAACAACGATTCTCACGGCGAAGGTGTGAAGGCGGAACTCCCGGAAACCGTGCGGACGTTCATCCCGGTCGGATGGTCTGCGTCGGGCCGCTACTTTGCCATCGAGCAACTCTACACATCAGTCTCGTTCGATTCCGAAGGCGACGCGCAGGACTCTCCCCGGAGCATGTTGGTCTTTGACGTCACAACCGGCGAGGTTGCCGGCGACTTCGCTATGAACGATGGATCGGTCTACGCGCCCGCTGCCGCGTGGGACGGCGCTCAGGATCGGCTCTTCTGGATGGAGACCAGTTATCCCGCCATGGATGGTCCCGCGCAGATCCGGATGTGGACGGCTCAAGCGACTGATACGACCGCTGCCGATGCATTCAAAGCGATGGGCTGGGAGAAGCCTGCGGAATTCGACGACTCATACGACGCTGGCGTTCTCGGCTGGGATCCTTCTGGCCCGCTGTTCACCGTCGACGGTCGGATATGGCAGGCCTCTGCCAATGGTTTTGTGAACCTGGGCATGACGAATTCCATGAATGGAGCCTGGTATCCCGGTTCGGGTCTTCTCGGCATCGAGTACGGGTATGGCAGCGGCCCCGTTGATGAGGAATGGACGGAGCTCGTGCTATATGACAAGCACGGTGGGAGCCGCAAGAGCGTGTGGCGCGGCCCGACTTCCAACGCACCGATCGATTAATACCGCCATAAGGCGAAAGGAATCAAATTGCAGGATCAGATAATCGTTGCACTCGACCTACCCGACGGACCTTCCGCGCTGGAGATGGCGCGCACCCTCAAGGGACGCGTGTCCTGGGTCAAAGTCGGCATGACGCTCTTTTATGCCGAGGGACCACAGATCGTCCGTGATCTGCGGGGGCTCGGCTTCAAGGTGTTCGTTGACCTCAAGCTCAATGACATCCCGCATCAGGTGCGCGGCGCGTGCCGCACGCTCGTGCGACAGGGTGCCGACATGATCACCGTGCACGCAACCGGCGGTCGCGCGATGCTCACTGCAGCTGCCGAGGAGCTCACAGCGGCCGCGAAGAAGTTCGGCGTGACCAAGCCCGTGCTGGTCGCGGTGACGGTCCTCACGAGCCTCGACGACGACGCGCTCGCTGAGATCGGCTGCCCCGCCACGGCTGCCGAGCAAGTCGCGGCTCTCGCGACGCTCGCACGCGATTGCGGGTGCGACGGCGTGGTCTGCTCGCCCGAGGAGGCCGCAGCAATGCGAGCGCTTCTCGGCGAGGATGCGTACGTGGTGACGCCGGGCGTGCGTCCCGAGTGGGCCGAGGCTGGCGATCAGGCGCGCGTTGCCACACCCGCCGAGGCGATCGCAGCGGGCGCGTCGCACCTGGTCATCGGGCGTCCGATAACAGGCGCCGCAGATCCTGCCGCCGCCGTGAAGCGCATCGTAGAGGGGAACTGATCCATGACCGCTATGACAGACACCGAGGTTCTTGACGCTCTCAAAGAGGCCAAGGCCATTCTCTCGGGACATTTCCAGCTCACGAGTGGTCGACACTCGGATACGTACGTGCAGTGCGCACGGGTTCTCGAAGACCCCACGCTCACGACCCGTCTGGCGAAGGCGATGGTTGAACGAGTCGGTGAACGGCAGATAGACATGGTCGCCGCGCCGGCAGTGGGCGGAATCATCATCGGATTCGCCGTTGCGCAAGCTCTCGGCGTGAAGTTCATCTTCACGGAACGGCAGGGTGGAGCCATGGTGCTCCGTCGCGGCTTCGAAATCCCCGAGGGTGCACAGGTCCTCGTCGTAGAAGACGTGGTCACAACGGGTGGATCGGTCGCTGAGGTCATTGAATTGGTGCGCTCGGCAGGCGGGGAGCCGGTCGTTGTGACATCGCTCATCGACCGCGGCGGCCCCAAGGCATTCGACATCGAACTCATACCTCTACTTACACTTGAGGTTGAGTCATGGGAACCGGAATCCTGCGGTCAATGCGCCGCCGGAGTGCCGATGTACTCCCCGGGAAGTCGCCGACTTTCTTCGTGAGGGTTGGCATACTCGCAGGTCAAGGGTAGTATCAACGATGCTGTCGCGTTGAATTGACGCATGTGAACTCGCATGTTGCCATCGAATCGACACTCGCAAGCTACAGGACCGGGAGCGAAGAACGAGGAGGAACCATGGCTTTGCCGAACCTTTCAGAGGCCGACCGCAAGGCTGCATTGAAGAAAGCCGCCGAGGCGCGCCAGAAGCGTGCTGCACTCCGCCAGGAGATCAAGAGCGGCAAGGTCGACTTCACTGCAGTCATGAAGAGGTCTGACGATCCGATCGTCGCCCGCATGAAGGTCTCCACGCTTCTCGAGAGCCTACCGGGCTTCGGCAAGGCGAAGGCCGCCAAGATCATGGACGAGCTTGAGATCTCCGAGAGCCGTCGCGTGCAGGGTCTGGGCGCACGTCAGCTCGAGATGCTCATGCAGCGTCTCGGCTAAGCGCTTTCCTCCGGATGCGCAAAGGTAATCTGATCATCATCTCCGGGCCTTCGGGCGCGGGTAAGGGGACTCTGGTAGCGGAATTGACCACCAGGGTCCCTAGTATTTGGGTTTCTGTCTCGGCAACCACGCGTGCCCCCAGGCCGGGTGAGGTCGACGGCGAGAATTACGTCTTCCTGACGCCTGAGGAGTTTGAGCGCCGGGTGCAGGCTGGCGAGTTCCTTGAGTGGGCGAGCGTGCACGGGAATCGCTATGGCACGCTCAGGAGCACGGTCGAGGCGAAGATCGCCGAAGGCCGGCAGGTGATCCTTGAGATCGACCCGCAAGGCGCGGCGCTCGTCAAAGCGCTCATGCCCGAGGCGGTTCTGATCTTCATCCTGGCGCCGTCGATGGCGGAGCTTGAGCGCCGAATCAGAGGTCGCGGTGCGGAGACGGATGAGCAGGTTGCGGTGCGTTTGGAGACCGCCGTCCGCGAGCTGGAACTTGTGGGAACATACGATTATGTGGTAGAAAACGACGACGTACTCCGCGCCACGAACGAACTCGCGGATATTCTCGAATCCCTCGGCGGTTAGGATTTCCTGATGGTAATCAAGCCTGATATCGACCTGCTGCTCTCAAAGGTCGACTCCAAGTACACGCTTTGCATCGTTGCGTCGCGCCGCGCGCGGCAGATCAACGACATGATGCACGGCGTTCGCGACCAGGCCCTGCTCACCATGCAGGCCTCGCAGATCGCGCAGATCACCAGCACGAAGCCGATCACGCTTGCGCTCGAAGAGATCGCAAACGGCGACATCGGCTACGAGCGCACGGCTGAGTCTTACAAGTAACGCCGCCTTACGGCAGCGTGCAGAGTGCCCCGCAGCCGTCACGGCGCGGGGTACACGCATCTTCGGGGGTACCTGTGTTCGAGCGTGCGGTGTTGGTCCACTACCATGAAATCGGCCTCAAGGGCCGCAACCGCGGTCGCTTCGAGCGCGCGCTGCAGACCAACCTCGTAGCCGCCATTGGCGAGCTCTCGACGGTTGGCGTGGAGCGCGTCGCAAGCCGCCTCATCATCCCCGTGGCGCTCTCCAATGCCGAGGAGGTCCTCTCGCGCGTAGCCGCCGTGCCGGGCATCAGCTCCGCATCGCTCGCATTCGTCACTTCTCGTGATCCTGCCGAGATGGAACAGGCCGCGATTCTCGCTGTTCGAGAAGCGGGAGCCAGTGCCAAGACGTTCGCGATTGCGGCACGTCGCTCTGCGACCGATCACCAGGAGCGCAGCCTTGAGATGAACCGCCGTATCGGCGCTGCCGTGCAAGAGGCGACCGGGCTTGGCGTGAACCTCGACGCACCGGACGTGCTCTGCCGCGTGGAAGTCGTTCAGGGCGAGGTCTACACCTACGCACGTCGTGTTGAGGGTCCGGGTGGGCTGCCCGTTGGGACGTCCGGCAAGGTCGTGTCGCTTCTCTCGGCGGGTATCGATTCACCGGTCGCCACGTGGCGCATCATACGTCGCGGCGCCGTCGCGGTGGGAGTGCACTTCTCGGGCAGACCGCAGACCGACGACCGCTCCGAGCACGTCGTCGCTGAGATATGCGAGGTTCTGGAGCGCACAGGCGGCCTTGCGCGGCTCTACGTGGTCCCGTTCGGGGATCTGCAGCGCGAGATCTCACTGGCGGCTCCACCGGACCTGCGCATCTTGCTCTACCGCAGGTTGATGGTTCGCGTTGCCGAGGCGATTGCTGCCGAGGAACGCGCCGGTGCACTTGTGACCGGGGAGAGTCTCGGCCAGGTCGCTTCGCAGACGCTGGAGAACATCGCTGCCGTCGATCAGGCGGCGACGCTTCCGGTTCTGCGTCCGCTCTCGGGCAATGACAAGCAGGAGATCGTCACCGAGGCCCGGGCGCTTGGCACCTTCGAGCTGTCCACGCAGCAGGTCTCGGATTGCTGCACGCTCTTCATGCCGAGGTCTCCTGAGACCCACGCGAGCGTCAGGCAGGTCGTGAAAGGTGAGTCCGAGCTGGACCTCCCAAAAATGGTCGCCGATGCGCTTGCAGACATCACATGGACCGACTTCGCATGCGCGACCTATCGCGCGCCCAAGCGGTGGCCGAGGAATGACGCGCTCTAACGGCATCTGAGCAGCACGTTTTCGGGATAGGCCTTCTGGCTAATGCCGACTGATCGGCTGGCGAGCGTTTTCAGGCTTATTTAGACTTCTCAAATGGGCTATGCGGCGGCCTTCCCTTTGTGCGACCCTCGATTCCGGCTTGTTCGCACTGTGCCGCCGGGGGGTGGCCGAGAGGGGATCAAAATGGCTCATTGGGGGGGGGCGCTGTAGGCGCCTGGTGGCGACAGCCCTGGCTTTCACACTTCTGACAAGTGTCGTGCAAATTGCTCCTGCTGCGGCCGTCGTTCCGGAGCCGACTCCCCCGAGGCGTGAGGTTCTCGAGAAGCGGACGCAGAATTCCAAGATATTCGACAATGGTGATGGTTCCTTCTCATATGAGGAGTACAGGCAGCCCATTCACTACAAGCCCACACCTGATTCACCCTGGCAGGACATAGATTCCTCACTCGTAGCGACGGTCACAAGCGACGGTCCGGGCGTCACGAATCGGGCCAACGGCTTTAAGGTGTTCATCCCTTCTGATTCAGCGAAGGCACCAGTTGTAGTCAGCAACTCCCAGGGTTCGATCAGAATGAAGGCGACGGGTCGTCCTCTGGAGGTTCCTGTCGCGAACGTTGAAGAGGCCACGTCTGCACCGGTTGCGATGGACGCTACGAGCCGACGCTTTGACGGAGCTGTTGATGGCGGCGACCTTGTGTATCAGTCGACCGCTGCCGGCCTGAAAGAAACCATTGTGCTCGAGCGCCATACCGGAAAGAGCACCTTCAGCTTTGACGTCGACTGCCCAGGGCTGGTACCCAGGGTTGAAACCGACGGGCGTGTCTCATTCCTGTCACTTTCTTCAGGCTCTGGCGTGTTCACGATGCCTGCTCCTTTCATGGAAGATTCGTCTACCGAAGCCAGTGGAAGCGCGATTTGCGAGAACGTTCACTACGAACTCAAGCCGCGGGGTCTCGGATGGCGTCTCGACGTGGTCGCCGATAAGGCGTGGCTCTCTGACTCAGCGCGTGTGTACCCGGTGAAGATCGACCCAACAACCTATGATGAGCTGAACATTCCAACAATAGGCGGCGACACGTACGTCAGCGATGCTTACCCAACGACTAACTACGGTTACTCGACCCGGATGCGCGTTGGGCGTCTCGATGCCAGTACCGGCAACTGCTACACGTACCTCAAACCATGTGCGCAGAGCTTCATTGACAGCGCGAAAGAGTATGGTTGGTACGTCTCGGATGCAGACCTTAAGGTCTACTGCTACGACCGCTACAGCACTTCCGGCACTGTCTACATCGGTGAGGTCGACTCTGCATGGTCCGAGTCGTCTATCACATGGAACAACAAGCCGTCCGCAACCAATCTGTCGGGATATGAGAAGACCGTCTCGGAGGACTCTTGGGCCAGCTTCCAGGTCCAAGGCCAGGTGCAGCGCTGGATTGAGGGAGATCACGAGAATTATGGATTCCGGCTAAGCGCATATGCTGGGAGCACTGGTTATGCCCAGTTCTATCCTTTCGATGCGGGCAGCTCGAGTGCGCCCTATCTCTTGATCCGTTTTACCACGCGACCAAAGATCACGGTTACGTCACCCAAGAGCGGCATTGATGTTGCCGGGGGGTTCAAGGCCACGTGGGCTTATGCCGATGATGGCGGACTCGGCGGAAAGCCGCAGTGCGGTGCTGAGTGCGAGATATGGGATAAGCCAGCTACGGAGACAGAGGATGTCGACGCGCAGCCGGTCAGGCTGTGGAACGGATCCATTGAGACGACGGCGACTTGGATGACAGTCGGCACCCCTTCAACTGGATGGAAGACAGGCAAGCGCTATTTCTTCAGAGCTCGTACCAAGGCCCAGACTGACATGCCGGTTCTTGTCCCCGGACCCGGCAGCGCCGTCTGCCGGTAACCCTGCGAGCCTGAACCCGTACGTGTACTGCGAGGACGACCCCATCGGCGGGAGTGATCCGAGCGGCGCGATCATGACGCTTGACGACGACGGAAAGGTCGACGCATACGAGGCGTCGGCGTACGCAGCGAGCCGCGCCAGGAGTAACAAGAAGAGGTACGAGTACTTCATGCGCCGTGCTAGGGCTCAACACAAGCGGTGGCTGGCGCAGAGACAAGCCGCGGCACGAGCGAGAGTTGCGGCTATCCAACGCGCGAAGGCGGCGGCGGCCGAGCGCAAGGCCCGCATGGCGATGGCTCAGGCGAGGCAGGATGCGTCGCTGGCTATGAAGGCTGCAGCGACCGGCGACGGTGCCGTTTCGACCCAAGGCTCCGGGGGATTGACTCACCTCGGGACAACATTCAGTGCAGTGGGTCTTGGGCTAGCGATTGGAGCGGCGATTTTCGCATCGGGGCCTGTGTTTGCAGGGCTAGTGGTGGGAGGACTGGCGTGTTCTGTGATTGGTATGGTGATCTCGTCGGCCCAGCACGACAACGGCGACATAGGAGATGCTGAGTATGGACTGGCCATGGGGCTTGGCGCAGTTGGAATGGCACTCACTGGTGCTGGAATTCCAGCTGCTATAGCTGGCGCACAGGGTGTAGGGGCTGCGCTTGGGTGGACCGGGGTGAACGTAGCGGGAACGGGCCTAGCTCTCGCTGGCTGTGGTTCAATTAAGGAGGCATGCGGCAGGTGACAAATCGATGTGACAATTGATCTTCAACGTAGGAGGCCGCAAAAGGAACCGCATCTTGCACTATCGTTCGACTTCGGAGGGGAGAGCACACTGTTGGAGGTAACGATGAAACAAGGTCCAAAGGAACTGGCGCATTTGAACGACGAGGACATCCTCGGCAGAATCGAGACAGGGATTCATGCGCGGAAGGAACTCCAGAAACGTATGGCTATGCGGACCATTCCGATTGCGGTGCTGGCCGCGGCGGCTGTTTTCGTGCTGAAGAACGGTCTGCTGGTCGGGATTCTCGTCGCAGGAATCGGAGTGTGCGTCGCCTGGTTCGGTGTCGCGTTCATCGCGAGCCTTCGAAACGAGCGGGCTCTTGCCATAGCTGCGTCCGAGCTGAGGTCTCGCGGTCGAATGGATCTCGTCGATGGCATCAGCGGTTTCGCAATCGGTGACACCGGACATGACTGGAGGCTGATGGCACTTCTGGTTCTCATCGGCATCTGCATGGCGCCGGGCTTGGTGTACGCGGTCGTGCTGTCGACTGGAGGCCCGGAGCCCGAAGGAATTTTCGCGCAGATCGTGATGGGTGGCGCGTCAGTCGGGCTGATCCTGGTGGTGGTCCTGCTGGTGATCTTGGGCTCTCGCGCTGCACGGGCGAAGAAGTAGGAAGTCCGTGACCTCCATCATTGAGATGACCACCTTCGTCCAGAACACCACAGGCGGCCGGAACGGTTATGGATTCTAAGATAGGAGACCCGATTGTGACCGAGCCAGGGCTCACCATGGTGCCGGACGACGGATGGGTGGAGTACGCGTCGCTGCAGGCGTGGAAGAACCCGTTCGCGGTGTTCGTGAGCTTCTCCGGCGCGTTGCTCTTGAGTGCCTGTCTGATGGCGATAGTCGTAGTTGATGCCGGCACGCGTCCGCTCGTTATTGCTTACACGGTGGGTATTTCTCCGTTCATTTCTTACATGCTCTGGATGGGAGCATGGAGCTACTTTGGTCGCGAGGAGATCGGCGTCCTCGGAACGAACCTTGTCGTCAATAGGCGCATATTCGGTGCTCGGTTTAGGACCGAACAGTACGCATCAGAACGTATCATTATGTTCCGCGTGCGCGAATGCGCTCGGCTTCTCAGCAGACCCGCAAGTCTATTCTTCATGGGTCAACAGCTGAAATTCGGCGTCGGTCCGATAACCTTCGAGTATGACGGCAGGGATATTCGACTCGCCGAAGCACTTCGGAATGATTCTGTTGCGGCCGAGGAACTGGCCGCGCGGCTCAAGGCTGATCTTGGGCTCGGCGTGTAGCTGCAGGTGGGGCTCTCTTTTCGGCACCGCGTTCGTTGCGGTGCAGTACGGACAGTCACTGACGAGATGACTCCGGGATTGGATCTGGGACATGAACCTGCAGGTGATCAGAACCTCAAGAGCGGCGCCGGAAGTCGGCGATATCTTCAGGATGCGGCTGGTCGACAGCACGTACCTTTTCGGAAGAGTCATCAACACAGAGGTGAAGTTCGCCACGGGGTTCGACGCGATTCTTGTGCACGTGTACCAGTCGCGCAACACGAGTGGAGAGCCGCCTCTCGGCGAGATGACCATCGATCGATTGCTGATTCGGCCGTATTTGGTCAACAGGTTGCCGTGGTCGCGCGGCTACTTCGAGACGGTAGCGAAGGGCCCGCTGCCATCGTCAGCACGGCCTGCTGGGCTCTGTTTTTACTCCCAGGCATTTGGCACATACCGGGACGAGAACGGTTTGGAAATTGCGTCGCGAGTCGAGCCGTGTGGACTGTGGGCGCTGGGGAATCATGTGACCGTCGACCAGGTAATCACCGGAGCGCTTGATCTTTCCTCGCAGCAGAGTGAAGTGCCTGACCAGCCGCATGAGGGCCTCGCCCTCAGCGTAGATTTGGCAGAGGACCCCTCGTTCTTTGGAGTGGGTGAAGATTCCTTCTTCGACTTGGGGGATCTCGAAGACGCAATTTCGCATGTGATTGAGCCCTTGTCTGGCGCAGTCACTGGGCATGCGATTTCTTGGGAAGGTGCGAAGGTCACCGTCTTCGTGGATGGCCACGATGAGCGTATCCATGCCGCCGTCCGAGAGTTGATTGAGGCAAGGCGTGGGCCCAGCGCAAGGTATGAGTTGGTGTAGTCGACGCAGGGAGTATGCTTGCCGGCTTTGCCTCTCGCAACCATGCATTCGACCCGAACGGATCAGGAATATCGCGGCAGGAGAGAAGATGTTCGAGGACGGATATGTGTGCCCGGTATGTGGGTTTCCTGCGGTTCAGGATGCGCCGGCGGGCCTCACGCACGCAGGCTGGTCGGACGAGTTCTGTGAGTCATGTGGCTATCAGTTCGGCGTCGACAGGCTTGCTTTTGCCGCCTGGCGGGCCACGTGGATTGCAGCGGGAATGCCTTGGGAGGCGCGGTCAGTTGGCCCTCCTGACTGGTGGAACCCGAGAGAGCATCTTGCCCGGCTCTCCGATGAACAGCTCGTCGATCCGATCGTCTTCAGCGAGGCCGAGGCTGCCTCGATTGAGCGACATGTCGAGGGTGCAAGAACGATTGCGCTGCTGTCTCATGCATCGGATGGGTTGCGTCGATTGGAACTCACCGAACTGACTGACCTAGTGTCATCGTTGATTGAGTCGACGCGCTGTCGTGGAGCGTGTGTGCAAGATATTCGCAATCTCGACGACGCGCTTCGACGGTTGGTGCGAACGCAGGAGGTCGTTGGCAGGGTGAGCTCCTAGGTGTGGCTGCGTATCTGTAGTCCGGATTCCAGCGGACGAGTGCTTCTGTCGCTGGTGCTCCTCATCGGGGTGCTCGCTGTTGTTACTGCGCTCGCGCTCTACAAGCGGACGTACCTCCACCACTACGCCAGGATCGTGTACGTGGGAGTCGGTCTCAATGCGCTTTCGTACCTGTTCTCATCCGAAACGCAGATCAAGACCCGGGTGGGTCTGGCCCTCATCGTCGCCTTGACGGGTCCGGCATTGGTTGCTGCAGACCGTCTCGGCGTTCGGCGCTATGAGGACGCGCTCAAGACCGGCGGCCCGGTGCCTCGAAACGTTGACGTTCCCAGGCAGTACCGCGTATCGGTCGTGGTCCTATCGGTTGCTCTGGTGTATCTGGTGGTCATGATGCTTCGCATCTACTAGAGGTTTGTCGTAGGCGAAATCCCACGCAGTTGTCCGCCAGGTGTAGCGCGTCCGGAATCCCACTTGCGCTCTTCCACTCGGCAGTTATACTTTTGGTATGAAGACGGCGATTTCGATACCAGATGACGTTTTCGGCGATGCCGAGATCTTGGCTCGGGAGCTCAATCAGTCCCGCAGCCAACTCTACAGCCGCGCGGTGAGAGAGTACGTTGCCCGGCACTCCTCGGACAGCGTCACTGCTGCTCTCGATGTTGTGTGCGCTGAGAACCCTGCGGAGAGCGGTTTTCTCAGAGCTGCCACAAAGCGAACGCTCGAGCGGTCCGAGTGGTGATATCTCAAGGGGAGATATGGTGGGCTGACATCGAGGAGCCCGCTGGCTCGGCTCCGGGGTTCCGGAGACCGGTGCTCGTTGTGCAAAGCGATGCATTCAATCGGAGTCGCATCTCCACGGTGGTGTGCGTGCCCCTCACGAGCAACCTTCGGTGGGCGGATGCTCCCGGCAACGTGCCGCTCGATGAGACGGCAACAGGTCTTCCTAAAGAGTCCGTGGCGAACGTGTCACAGATCATCACGCTCGACCGCACAGCGCTAACGGACGTTGTCGGCAAGCTGCCAGACAGCAAACTGGAGCTCGTGCTGTACGGGATTGATGTGGTGTTAGGCCGGTAGGCGGGTCGTTTCCGCAGACGCTGTCGCGAGTCCGAATCACGAGGGAGATTCATGTCCACATACGCTGAGGCCGCCGAGTAGTGCAGCCGCTCACCACAGCCCCCAAGCGCGTCCTCATCCTCGAGCCGTACTACGGCGGTTCGCACCGGGCTGTGCTCGACGCGCTCTTCCCGATGCCGGGCTGGGAGTTCGACTTACTCACGCTGCCGCCGCGCAAGTGGAAGTGGCGCATGCGCGGCTCGGCGATCACCATGGCGGCTGAGGCGCGCCGCATGCACGCAGACGGCGTCCGCTGGGACCTCATCTTCGCCAGCACGTTCCTCAACCTTGCCGAGTTCAAAGGTCTCGCAGGCACCGCCGTCGCTGGCGTGCCGGCGATCGTCTACTTCCACGAGAATCAGCTCGTCTATCCCGTGCGCCACACCGCCGAGTGGGACTTCCAGTTCCCGCTCACCAACATCACGAGCGCGCTTGCGGCCGAGGCGTGTTTGTTCAACACGCAGTGGAACCTCGACGGTTTCGTACGCGAGATCCCTGGGTTCCTGAAGCAGTTCCCCGACCACCACCCCGTAGGCGTTGCCGAGGAGATCGCTCGCAAGTCCGAAGTCCTCGCGCCGCCGTTTGACCCCGCGCCGTTCTCCGGCGAGCCCACCCGTGGCCCGCGACCGCGCATCATCTGGCCGCACCGCTGGGAGCACGACAAGGATCCCGAGGCGTTCTTCTCGGCAATGCATGAGCTTGCTGCCGAGGGGCTCGACTTCGAGGTCGCCGTTGCCGGGCAGGCGTTCCGGGAGACATCCGCGCAGGTCGAGGCATCGGCGGCGGCTCTCGGCGAGCGGCTCGTGCACCTGGGCGAGCCCGAGGGGAGGGGAGCGTACGCGGCGCTTCTCGGCAGTTCCGACATTGCTGTGTCGACCGCGCAGAACGAGTTCTTCGGCCTCGCCATGCTTGAGGCGTGCTATGCGGGCTGCACGCCCGTTGTGCCGGACCGGCTCGCGTATCCGGAGCTGTACCCCGAAAAGTACCGTTACCGCACTCCAGAGGGCCTTGTGGCGCTCCTGCGGGCACTCATTGTCGAGCGTCCCACGCCGGGAGTAGCGCGCATGCTTGCCGAGCCGTTCACGGCCGGGCAGCTGCGTCCCGCGTATCGCGCCGCCTTCGATCGCATCGCCGGGCGAGCGTAGAAAGAATTTCCGAGAAATTCTCCACGGTAGCTTGCACGACACACTAGTTGGTGATACAAGGTAATAGGCAGTACACGCAACACGAACCGAAGGAGGTCGATCGCATGGGGGACGCAGACGCACGCACGTCGCAGTTCCGGAAGGGCGCGGTCGAGCTCGCCATCCTTGCATTGCTCGCGGACGGCGAACTGTACGGCGCTGAGATCGTCGATCGTCTCGCGGTGCTTCCGGGACTCGCGGTGACGTCGGGTACCGTGTACCCGCTGCTGAGCCGCCTGAAGAAGACCGGGCTCGTAGACTCCGTGTGGCGCGAGTCGCCGGTGGGGCCGCCGCGCAAGTACTACCAGCTGGCGCCCGCCGGCCGACGCGATCTGGCCGAGATGTCGGCGTCGTGGCGCGATCTTTCCTCGGCAATCGATTCACTTCTTGAGGGAGCTGATACACGTGGCTGAGGCCATGAACACAGCACGCTATCTTTCCGAGGTACGCCGCGCGCTTGCGGCGCTACCGGCCGCCGAGCGCGATGAAGCGCTCCTTGAGCTTGAGGCGAACCTTCGCGCCGACGTCGAGCGCCGGGGCGGCAATCCAGCGGCCGAGCATGCCGCGCTCGTGGACCTCGGGACGCCGGCCGAGTACGCCTCGGCGGTGCTAGAAGCGCTTGGAGCCGATGTCTCACCGCAACCGCAGGGTCGCGTGCTTGGGATGCCATACGATTTCCGCGTGCCTACCGCCTCGAGCATGATGGAGCGCCTCTGGAACCCGGGCGACCCACGCATCGTCATGCCGCGCACGTGGGGCGTTGGCTGGACCATCAACTTCGGTGCGATCGGGGTCAAGCTCGGGCTGACCCGACCGGATGACGTTGAGGAGCGGCCGCTCGAGCACGTGAGCAACGCCGCACTCTCGGCAGCTATCGCGGTGCCGCTCGTGCTCGGAGTCATCGCCGCCGTGCTGACGCTCGCGTTTTGGAGCAAGCTGCCCGCCGAGGTGCCGATGCACTTCAACGCCGCAGGCGCTCCCGACGACTGGGCGCCGAAGGCGGGCGCGATCGGTCTACTGGTAGCCCTCGCGCTCGGCCTGCCGGTAATCGTTCTCGGAGCAAGTCTCGTGCGTGGTGCCAGCCGGGGCATCCTTGCGATCGAAGCGACTCTGCTCGGTCTGTTCAGTCTTCTCACGACCGTTGTCCTCGGCTATACGATTGCGAATGTGGTAGCCGGCGTCGAAGGTTGGTGGTTTGGACTTCTGATACTCGGCAGCCTTGCGCTGCCTGGGGTGATGTTCTATCTGCTCGCTCGATCGAGCCTGCAGCGGGAGTGGAGCGCAGCGCAAGCGGCTCCGTCAAGAAAGAGGGATGCGAAATGACTGTTACATCGATGAGTGACGTTCCAACCTGGACGCTCGTTTTGATCGGCGCGCTGATTGTGTTCCAGCTTGTGCTGGAGATCTACGCTCTCGTGAAGCTCTTCAAGACGCCCGATGAGCGACTGGTGCTTGGCAACAAGTGGCCGTGGGTGGCGATCATCCTGCTCGTCAACATCCTGGGCGCGATTATCTTCCTCGCCGTGGGACGCAAGCCTGCAGTTATGGCCGAGCCAGCCCCGGTCGCCAGCGATGCCGCGCACATCGACCGTGCCGAGCGAGCTGCCGACGTCTTGTACGGCAGCGGGAAAGGCGAGTAGCGTGAGCGCTCCAGCAATCGAACTCACGGGTCTCTCGAAGCATTACGGCTCGTTTCGGGCGCTCGATAACGTTGACCTGAGCGTTCCCGAGGGCTCCGTCTTCGGGTTCCTCGGCCCGAACGGGGCAGGGAAGACGACGACGCTGCGCATCCTCACCGGGCTCGCCCGCGCCACTTCCGGCGACGCGCGGGTCTTCGGGACCAGTGTTGCCGACGTTGGCAACGACGTGCGCTCACGCATCGGGTTCCTGCCCGACGTCCCCGGCTTCTACGACTGGATGACTGCCGAGGAGTTCCTGCGCTTCGCCGGAAGCCTCTTCGGGCTCTCGGGCGCCGTGCTCAACGATCGTGCCGCAGCGTTGCTCGATCTTGCGGGGCTCACGGACGTCAAAGCCAAGGTCGGCGGCTTCTCGCGCGGCATGAAGCAGCGGCTCGGTGTGGCACAGGCGCTCATCAACGCGCCGTCTCTGCTCATGCTCGACGAGCCCACCTCGGCGCTCGATCCGATCGGGCGCAAAGAGGTGCTCGACATGATCGCCTCGCTCTCAGGCCGCACGACGGTGTTCTTCTCGACGCACATCCTCTCCGACGTTGAGCGCGTCTGCGACACGGTTGCGATCCTCGATCGTGGGCGCGTTGTCGCGCAGGCGCCGATCGACGACCTCAAGAGCCGCTACGGCGCGCAGAAGATCGTCGTCGACGTCGTACGCAACGTCGAGGCGCTCTCTAGGCGCCTCTCGGCAGAGTCCTGGGTGAGCGCCGTGGAGCGCGAGAACCACACACTCACGCTCACCATCAGCGACATCGACGCCGCACGCAGCGCGATCCCGGCCGCGGTGGTGGCCGAGGACAGCGGTCTCATTCGGCTTGAAGGCGGCGAGGTCTCGCTTGAAGACGTCTTCGTCGAGCTTGTTGAAGGTGAGCGCTGATGCGCGGCTTTGGAGCGTTTCTTCGCAAAGAACTGCGCGAGATCACTCACACGTGGAGGATTTGGGGCCTGCCGGGCTTCGTGCTCTTCCTGGCGCTCACCGGACCCGTGCTCGCACTCCTCACGCCCGAGCTTCTCAGGTCGATGTCTGGCACCGCCGGAATGAGCGGCGTGGTCATCCAGGTGCCGGACCCCACCTGGCGCGACGCGTACCTGCAGTGGACCAAGAACCTCACGCAGATGATCACGTGGGTGCTCATCGTGATGCTCGGCTCGATGATCTCCGGTGAGCGCAAGAGCGGCACCGCCATCCTCGTGCTCACCAAGCCGATCAGCCGCCCGGCGTTCGTGCTCGCAAAGTTCGTATCGAACGCCGCACTCATCGTAGTCGCGATCGTTCTCGGGGCGCTCGGCACTTGGGGCGTCACGCTCGCGGCCTTCGGTGAGGCGCCGGTCCGCATCCTTGCCGAGACAACCGCAGTATGGCTTGGCTTCGCGATCATGATGGCAGCGGTCATGTCGCTCACGTCGTCGCTCGTGGACTCCCAGCTTGGCGCGGCTTTCCTCGGCATAGGTGTGCTTATCGTGCTCACGATCGCATCGCTCTGGGGCCCAGCTCTCGAGTACAGCCCGGCGGGGCTCCTGAACGCCCCCAACACGCTTCTCCTGGGACAGCAAACAAGCACGCTGTGGCCTCTCGTCACTGGCGCGCTTGCTGCGGTTGTATGCGTACTGGGTGCTGTCTGGGCGTTCAGCCGAAAAGAGCTCTAGACGTACTTGAGCGCATACTCGTCTAGTGTGACGTGGTCCTTCTCTACGACGGCCACGGCTTCCCAGACCTCGCGAAGACGCGGGCTGGTCGCGCGTGCCGCAAAGCCGGCGTAAAGCGCGGTCGCCCGCGTCTCACGCGTGAGTGACTCGGCGATGTCGCTGGCCCACGAGCCCGTCGTCTCGCCGGGAGTCATCAGGTCAGCGGGCTTGGCGACGCCAGCGAGCTTGCAGAAGACAGAGCAGTGCTCGGCCTCCACTTTGGCCAGCCGCTTGTATGCCGAGCGAAGCGTGTCGTTGTCCTTGCGCTCTGTCATGCCGAGGTAGAAGCGGGTGTTCGCTCGCTCAAGCTCTATCGAGGACTCCAGGTCTGCGCGCTCCGCTTCGGTGGGCTCGATGTTGTTGATTGCGGCATCGTAGGCTTCCGGCGCGACGAAGAACTCGACGTGGGCACCGCAGAACGGGCAGTCGCCGGGCTCCTTGTGGCCGAGGTACGTCTCTCCGCAGATGCGGCAACGGAACATCTTGAGCTGCATATGTGCTCCTCTCGGGGTTGAGTGACGCTAGCTGTGCGTGCGGTTCGGTTGGCGCGCAGTGCCAGGTCATGACTATACTACGCTCGGCTGGCAGATACTCCTGCCGCGTGCAAACGCACAAACGAGAAGGGTCGGGCGATGGCAACGCGTGCGCAGGATGATGCCATGGGCTTTAGCCTTAAAGCACCTGCTACTGGTGCGCGATCCACTGTCCCCCTGATTCTGTTCTGGCTTCTCCTCTGCGGCGTCTACAGCAGCCTGCATTTCGTTGCCGACCGTACTAGACCGTTAGAGATACTGCGTCAGGTCGTCTATCTGGCGCCAATCCTGATTGCGTTCATCGCCTCTGCGATGGCCATCTTCAAGACCGACAGTCGCGAGCAACGTTTGTGGCGCGGTATTGCCGCCGCGGTCGGGCTGATCCTTGTGAGCGAAACCTTGGTCAGCCTGCGCGTGATCGAGCTTGGCCCGGTGTCGAAGATATGGTCGGACTCAGCCGCCATCTTCTCGATCGTGGCGGCGCTGCTCTTCATCACCACTCTTCTCGCACTTGCCGACTTCCGCATGCTGTCTCAGGGTGCGAGCATTCGCAATGTCGCCGATACTGCCGGCCTGAGCCTTCTTCTCTTTGGCGGAATTCTTGCGGGAGTTCTTGGTCCTCTCACGGCGTCCTACGAGGCTGGTGATCCCAGCGGCAATGTGGTGCTGGCCATCTTCTCAACGATCGGATTCCTTACGATGACCGCAACGTGGATGATCTTTGCCACGCGTAAGGGGATCCACTGGCGAGGATGTGAACGGCAGCTCGTTTTGGGGGTGGGCGTCTACGGTTTTGCGACCGCGATGTTCCCGTTGTGGGCCCTCGGTGCCGAGATATCACGTCTGTCTCACTGGGAGCTCCCCGTGGAGCTCCTGTGGATAACCGGTATGTACCTGCTCTTCGTCGGCGCATTGGCCCGGCTGCGTCTAGCGCCTGGCGAGAGCTGCTTCTTCGCGTTGCCGCGTCTTCGTGCGAGTGAGCGCGGACTGCACGCTATGGCCACGTCGGTGATCTTCACTCTCGGAATTCCCTTTTTTGGATACCTGGCGCTATCTGGAGGGACCGACTCGATCACCAGTGGCGGGTACGCAGTCACGGCCCTCGGTTTGACGGCAGTCATGGTTGCTCACTCGGCGATCGCTGCCATGGAGAACGACTATCTGTTCGGCAAGGCAGTGAACGACCAGCTCACCGACATCTACGGGCACCGCTACTTCTTCGAGCGTCTGGGTCTTGAGCTCGATATTGCGAAGCGAAGAGGGGCGAGAGTCCAGGTAGTCCTGCTCGACCTGGACGGGTTCTCGCGCGTCAACGCTGCACGCGGTCATGGGTTCGGCGACGAGATCCTACGGGGCGTCGCTGCGATCCTCGTCGGCACAGTACGTAACAGCGACGTTGCATGTCGCCTCGGTGCAGACAAGTTCGCCGTGATCATGCCCTCTGCAGCTGCGCAAGACGCAGTCCTCTTTGCCGAGAAGATCCGCAGTGCCCTGGCACAGGTCGCGACAGGGGACGGCAGTGTGCTAACAGCATCTCTCGGCTACGCCGGGTATCCGGGCGACAGCCTGGAGCGAGATGAGCTCGTCCAGAAGGCCGAGGGTGCGCTGTACTGGGCCAAGTATCACGGCCGGGATCGGGCGGTGGCTTTTGATGAGTCCGTCGTGGATTCGCTCAGTGCGCACGACCGCATCAAGCACCTGGAGAAGGAATCTCATCTCAGCACGGTGCGGGCGCTGGCTGCCGCCGTGGATGCGCGCGATCCACTCACGCAGTTCCATTCTCGGAATGTGGCCGTTCTTGCAGTGATGCTGGCCGAGGAGATCGAGCTCGTGGAGAGCCAGCGCCGACTGCTTGAAGTCGCCGCGCTGCTGCACGATGTGGGCAAAATCGGGATCTCGGATCGTGTCCTGAGGAAGCGCGGGCCTCTGCTGGCCTCGGAGATGCGCCATATTCGCGAGCATCCCGGTCTTGGCGAGAAGATTCTCGCATCCACGCAGCTGGTCGAGATTCTGCCCTGGGTTCGCCACCACCATGAGCGCTGGGATGGCACGGGATATCCCGACGGGCTGGCAGGGGAGGACATCCCATTCGAGGCGAGACTGCTGTGTATCTGCGATGCCTACGATGCGATGACATCCGGACGGCCGTATCGTGATTCCCTGTCACCGACAGCTGCGCTCCAGGAGCTCGATTTGTGTATCGGCTCGCAGTTCGACCCCGGGCTCGCCGAGGCATTCATCCGCATGGTTGGAAGGCGTAGATTACTGCGTCCCGGCCTGCAATCGGCGCGCGAGGACAGCATGGCTTAAGGACTCAAGGGAAAAGGAAATGCCAGCCGAGGGGTGGCTGGCAATGACGTAAACGCTTTGGAGGCCCCCGGGGTTACGGGGGCCTCCTGAAATTTCTGGCGCTATTCTTCCGAGCTGCCGAGCGGTATGTACGCCTCGGCGGCGGCCGGGTCGATGCGGTAGAGCTCCACCATCGTTCGCACGTCTTCGGGCGAGAAGCCGTAGGTTCCCTTCGTGTCCTTGATGGCGAGTCCTTGCTCGGACTCAGGCACTCCGAGCACGCGCTGGAACATCGATGCCGGGATCCCTGTTACCTCGGATACCTCGGCCAGGGTCGTCCGGCCCTTGATGAGTGACACGTCGAAGTCCCCGGAGAGCGCACTCTGGCCGCCGGCACCTTCGCCACCGGCACCGTTGCCGCGTCCTACGCCGGCTTCCTCGGCAAGGCTCGGGGTCTTCCAGTCGAAGCTACCGGCAACCGTTGCGCCTCCCACGACGATCGCGAAGATGGCTACGACCGCTACGGTAGTTCCAAGCGCCGAGAGCCGCTTGTTGCTTCGGGTGCTCATCGCGAGCGTGTCTTTCACCGGGCATGCGGTCACGCATTCGTTGCAGTTGATGCACTCGGGCGAGTCGACCGTCTCGACTTCTGAGACTGTGATGTTGACCGGGCACGCGGTGTCACACGCTTTGCAGTCGATGCAGGTCTCGGTTGTTCGGCGCACCTTGAAGATGCTGAACTTGGAGATGAGCCCGAGGGTTGCCCCCATGGGGCAGAGGTACTTGCAGAAGAAGCGGTCGTAGACGAACGATCCAACGACTGCGGCTACCAGCACCGCGAAACCGATGCTGAACTCGGCGAACACCTCTGCCGAGGTCAGGTGCATGTATGCGACCCATGGGTCGTACGGGCGAATCGCGAGGTCGGCCGTCGTCCACGCCAGGCCGATGAAGGCGACCAGAACCACGTACTTGAGGTAGCGCGCGGGTCGGTCGAGCCAGGCTGGCATCACGGGTCGTTGCTTGAATACCTTGCGGCCGAGTCCCCCGAACATCTCCTGTAGGAATCCGAGCGGACAGATCTGTCCGCAGAACGAGCGCCGGAACACCACCGCGACTGCAATGACAGCCACGAGCAGTACGACGCTTGAGATGGCCACTCGCTTGAGAAGCAGCCCGCTAGTTACCAGTGCGTATGCAGTCTCTAGCCCGCCAAACGGGCATAGCGCGTCAACGCCAGCAGGCTTGCCGGCACCTGCCGTCTGGTGCAGGTATCCCATAACGGTGATTGCGACCAAGACGCTTGCGAGCACCGCCCAACGAACGATGCGCGCTCTGGTGCGGGATGCTCGTGGTGCCTTTTCGGGCGACATCGCGATCCTTTCGTTTGGGGAGTGCTACTTCGTGAATAGGCTAACGAACCTTGGTGAACGCACTGCGTGGAAGATGTGAAGACAGCGTGAAGTACTACTGGGGGCTGGCGAGCACATACGCGTAGACACCGGGTCGATCATCAAGGTGTTCGACGATGTACGTGTGGACTGCGACGACGCTGTTATTCTCGGCGGCGATCTGATTGCGAGAGGCCACGGCGGCGTTGTATTCGGCTACGGCTGCGTTGTAGGTGGGCACGAGCGAGTTGTACGCGGAGTTGTCTCCGGCCGCCAGCCTCGACTCAAGCTGCGACTTGAGGGCCTGAGCTCTGGCTTGCAGCGGAGTGATGCCAGCGTCGGCAGCCGCGAGGCGTGCGGTGAGCTCGCCAGCTTTCTTCTCGGCGGCCTTTGCTGCGTCAAGGATGCTCGTCACCTGTGACCCCGCGCCCCAAGACATCTTCCCTTTGCCGAGCTTGATTACCTGTGGCTCGCTTGCGAGCGCAGCACCATCGCCGACCGTGTCCGGGGGCATGCCCACGAACCCCTGAGCTGTCGTTTCGATGTACGCATAGCCGGTGTCCCGGTACTCCAGGCCGTCGGCTTTGATGCCAAGCGCCACGTGCTTCTCTGCGCTGAACAGCAAGATGGCAACGTCGTACCCCTCGCGGGCAAGCATTCCGCCGAGCAGAAGCGCCTTGTCGTCGCAATCGCCAGCGCCATCGGCGGCAGTCTCAACCGGGAACTTCGGCGAGAGGTCGACGGGGTCGATCCGGTACTCGAGTGACTGCACGTACGCAGTCATGAGCTCGACGTAGCGGTCATCATCGAGTCCCGACGCTGAGCGAATCCCACTTAGTTGCCCCATGAGCGCCGAGAAGAACTCGTCTTGGTGCTCATCGAAGACGAACGCGGGGTAGTAATCCTCGATCCAGTCATTCTCGCGCGCGTTGCCGAAGCGAATGACGCTCTTCTCGGCTTGCTGCGCACCGGCTACGAGGGGGCCGTCCACGACCATTGTCACCGTGCGCGGCGCGCCCTCGAATGTGAACGTCTGGGTGACGGTTAGGTCGGCCGTACCGGCGACAGGGTTGATCGAGGGATACACGACACCGGTAGGCAGATGCAGTTCCCCGTTGACGCTGCAGCCGGCGACCATCGCGAGCGCGAGCGTCAGCGCAATCAACGTGGCAAGTGGACGCAGGCGCACAGTATCTCCTCGGCAAGCGAAACGGCACGGGCGTTGCAGTAATACCAGTGCCGAGGATACCCCGAAACCGCTGTTTGACGCTCGGGCGGGATAGGTGTAGAACCAGCATTCGTGTCGCCAGTTGGTCCGGCAGCCTTCTCGACGCACGCAAGCGAGTAGTCACACAAGCGGAAGGCAGGCACGTTCATGGCGCGCACCAAAGACGACGTCGTTGGCCGGACTCTCGGTCGCATCGGACCGCGACTGATCGTGCGGGGAGGGTTCCTCGCATACTTCGTGTTCATCTCCGTGCGGCTGCTTCAGTTCCGCGCATGGGCGCTCGGTACCGGTGATTTCGTGCCGAGACCAGAAGCCGTGGCCGGACTCCTTCCGATCGGCTCGTACATGAGCTTCTTTCTATGGCTCAAGACCGGTTTCTTCGACCCGGTTCTGCCAGCCGGTCTCGTCATCATCATCGGCGCGCTTGCAACGTCGTTCATCTTCAAGCGCGGCTTTTGCGGCTGGATCTGCCCGGTCGGCACCGTTTGGGAGGCCTCGGCCTGGCTTGGGCGCAAGGTCCTTGGGCGCGACAACTTCCGCCCGCCGCGCTGGCTCGACCTCGGTCTGCGGTGGCTGCGCTACCTGGTCGCGGCAGTCTTCATGGCCTGGCTTGCAGCCGTGGGAGTCCAGGAGGCAATGAGCTTCCAGCAGCTGCCCTATTACGCGGTCGTTGACGCGAAGATGCTCATCTTGTTCGGAGCGCCGCTTTATCTCGCAGTGATCGCTCTCGCGTTCGTCGGCATGATGCTCTTCGGCAACGTCTGGTGCCGCTACCTGTGTCCGCTCGGTGGGGTCTATGGCGCGTGTGGTGTCGCCTCGGCATGCACGGTGGTTCGTGACCCGGAGGCGTGCATCGACTGTGGCAAGTGCGCTGTGGTCTGCCACGCAGCGGTGCCGGTAGACACCCTCAAGTCGGTCCGTGCGCCCGAGTGCGACGGCTGCCAGGATTGCGTTCGCGTATGCCCGGCCGAGGGAGCGCTGACGTCGCGCGCTTTCGGTCGCTTCAAGTTCCGCTGGTGGATCTGGCCGCTCGGCGTGGTCGTGCTCTGGCTCGCGATCTTTGGCATCGCGGTAGCCACAGGTCACTGGAGTACACAGCTTCCGGTCGAAGCGTTCGCACAGTTCATGCGCATCCCCGGGCTATAGGCGAGTATTTCGGGTACGCTCGTCTAGTCGGCACAATCTAGGAGGTCCACGGTGGAAGCTCGTTTTGGGTTCGTTCCAGTCGCGTCCGTGCTTGTCGAAGGTGCCGAGCAGCTCGAACCCATAATCGGCCCCGTTGCCGAGGCGCTTCGCGCGGTTGGCGGCGAGTTGATCTCGGCCGACGACATCGCGCGTGATCTGCCGCTGTTCTACCTCGTGGCGACCGGAGGTACCGAGAACCTCATTCTTGAGCTAACCGCACTCCGCTCCATCTCGGTTCAGGATGAGCCGGTGCTTCTGCTCGCGCATCCCGGCAACAACTCGCTGCCGGCCGCGCTAGAGGTGCTCGCGAGACTGCAGCAAGACGGCGTGCCCGGGCGGATCATCTACCTGCCGGGTGCCGGCGACGTTGCCGCGATCGGCCAGGTCACAGATGCCGCCGAGGACCTCCACGTGCGTCGCGTGCTGCGCGAATCGCGTGTCGGCCTCGTTGGCGCACCGTCGGACTGGCTCGTCGGGAGCATGCCGGCCGCTGATATCGTCAAAGACGTGTGGGGACCGGAAGTCGTCGACGTTCGCCTCGGCGACCTGGTCGACCGCATGGCCGCAGTCCCAGATGACGTGGCCGAGAAGGCCGCCGACGCGCTGACCTCAGGCGCGACCGGATGTGTCGAGCCCACGCGCACCGAGCTGCTCGACGTGGCGCGTGTGAGCGAAGCGCTGCGCGGGATCATCTCGGCGCAGAAGCTCGACGCGCTTACCGTGCGCTGCTTCGACCTTGTGCTCAACCAGAAGACGACGGGCTGCTTTGCACTCTCCGAGCTCACCGACTCCGGTGTCATCGGAGGTTGTGAGGGCGACCTGGTGACCACGATCGGGCTCATGTGGACGCGCTTGCTCACCGGCGAGACGCCGTGGATGGCGAACCCGGCGCAGCTCGACGAAGCCGCCAACGCACTCTGGCTGGCGCACTGCACGGTGCCCCGCAGCATGGTCGAGAGCTATCGTCTGCGCTCGCACTTCGAGTCTGGCCTGGGCGTTGGCATCCAGGGCGTTATCGCCAACAGCCCCGTCACGCTTGTCCGCATCGGCGGCGCGCGCATGGAGCGCGTGTGGATCGCCGAGGGCGCGATCACAGCTTCTGGCGATGCCGAGAACCTCTGCCGCACGCAGGCCTTCATCGAGCTCTCAGACGGACACGTGAGCGACTTGCTCACCGCACCGCTCGGCAACCACATCGTGCTCGNNCGCGTCTGCGCTCGTGGTGGGAGTCCATGATCGCGTAGGACCGCTACGCCCCGAAAAGCTCCAGCGTTGCCGAGATATCTCTCGGCTTCTCGGCATGCTTGTACATCGGACGGTCGAGTTGCGGAAGGCCGTCTTGGTACGTGAAGGAGTCCGGCTCCTCGAAGAAGACGCCGATGGGGATCTTGCACTCATCGGGCGCGCACGTGAGCTCGTGGAACGTGGACATCGACAGGTCGAACGCCTTGGTGCGATCCGTCGGGTCGTAATCCGGCAGCTCTTCGATCTTGTACACGCGATCGCGGAACCACGAGAACGTGTTCATCTTGTTCCACGTCACGCACGGCTGATACACGTCTACAACTGAGAAGCCCTCGTGCAGGATCGCGCGCTTGTAGATTTCCTTCAGGTGCGGGATGTCGCCGGCGAACGCGCGCGCCACGAACGTCGCTCCTTGCGCGACCGAGACGCCAACCGGGTTCACCGGCTCCTCTACCACGCCGCCAGGGGTGCTCGGCGTACGCATGAACTGGTCCGAAGTCGGGGAGGCCTGGCCGGTCGTGAGCCCGTAGATCTGGTTGTTGTGGTAGATCGCGGTCATGTCGATGTTGCGACGCACCGAGTGGATGAAGTGGTTGCCGCCGATGCCGTAGCCGTCGCCGTCTCCCATCTCCACGATCACCTTGAGGTCCGGGCGCGTGAGCGCGATGCCGGTTGCGACTGGAAGCGCGCGGCCGTGGAGGCCATGGAATCCCTGCACGTTGTAGAAGTCGGCACCGTTGCCGTGGCAGCCGATACCCCACACCATCGCGAGTTCCTCGGCAGGGATCGCAAGCTCCTCGATCGCCTCTTTCAGCGCGCGGAACATGCCGAAGTTGCCGCATCCGGGACACCACGTGGGCTTCAAGATGCTCTCAAGCTCTTTGGCGGTGGGCATTTAGAGCACCTCCTTCACTTTGCGGACGATCTCTTCGGGTGTGAACGGCCGCCCGTCGTAGCGGTGAAGCGAGTGGTCAATAGGCAGCAGGCATTCCTGGCGCACAAGCCCCTCCAGCTGACCCGTGAAGTTCCCTTCGACGATCAGCGACTTAGGCACGCTGCCGAGAAACGCAGCGACTTCTGTCGTGGGGAAGGGGAAGACGGTCACGACTTGCATGAGAGCCGTCTTCACGCCCTCGCGTTCCAGCATGCGAGCGGCCTCACGGGCGGGGCCTTTGGTGGTACCGAAGAAGAGCAGTCCGATTTCGGCGTCCTCGGGAGGTGCGCCGAAGTACGCGGGCGGCGGCACGAGCTTCTCGGCCAGCTCCATCTTGCGCATCCGCTTCTCGTTCTGCGCGATACGGACCTCGGCCGGTTCGCCTTCCGAGCCAAATCCGTACTCGTCGTGATCGTACGAGTTGCCGAGCTGGTTCGCGCCCTTCATGCCGGGAAGCGCGCGCACGGAGACGCCGTCCTCGGTCACCTTGTAGCGCAGGTAGCGGCCGTCGTCGCCAAGCGCCTCTGCTGGCACCTTGCCCTCGGCAACAAGCTTGCCGCGGTCGATGGTGACTTCCGAGAGGTCATACACAGGCGTCGACTGCCGGTTGTCCGACAGATAGCTGTCGCCGAGGATGACGACCGGTGTCTGGAGCTGGTCTGCGAGGTTGAATGCCTTCCATGTGAGCGTGAACGCATCCTCGCGATCGCCGGGCGCGAGCACCACGCGCGGGAACTCGCCCTGAGCGGCGTGGATGACGTAGCGCAGGTCAGACTGCTCGGTCCACGTTGGGAGGCCTGTGGCGGGCCCTGGACGCGTGAGAACGCCAACGACAACGGCGCTTTCGCTCGCCCCGGCCATGCCGAACGCCTCAACCATGAGCGCGAAGCCGCCGCCCGCGCTTGCAGTCATCGCACGCGTGCCACCAAAAGCCGCGCCGACGACCATGTTCATCGCAGCGATCTCGTCCTCGGTGTGCTTCACGACAACGCCGTACTCGCGCTCATGCGCGGCCATGAAGTGCAGGATCGATGAGGCCGGCGTCATCGGGTAGGCAGCGTAGAATCCGATGCCGGCAGCAAGCGCACCCATGCCGAGCGCTTCATTGCCGTCCACAAGGATGCGCCGAGGTGCGCCCTCGATGGGCGCAAGCTGCACCAGGAAGTCCGGACACGCGACGATTGCCGCATCGCACCCTGCCTGAGCGGCCTGCACGTTCCCCTCGGCCACCTCCGGCGCCTTCTTCGCGAACTGCTTGCGCAGCGAATCGCCGAGATACGTCAGCGGGAACCCCACGATGCCGAGCAGTGCGCCTAGCGCTACGGTGTTGCGCATGATCTTGCCGCCGGCCCCGCGTGCGATCTCGGTGAGCGGGACGGGAACTGCGCGCAGTCGCGCCGGGACATCGTCGGCAGGAAAGTCCGCCGGGTCGAAGATGACCGCGCCGCCATCGACGAGTTCATGGTGGTGCAAGTCGAGCGTCTCCCGGTTCAGACATATGAGCGCGTCGACCGGCTCAACGTGCGAGTAGACGGGCTCCGTGCTCACCCGGAGCAGGTAGTTGTTGTGACCTCCGCGGATGAGCGACGGGTACTCTGAGAGATCGAACGTCTCAAGTCCTGCGTCGACGAAGCTGCGGGCCAGCATCTGACCTGCGGCTTTGATACCAAAGCCGGCCTCGCCGCCGATGCGGACGCGAAGTTCGGTGGGGGAGTCGGGCATGCGTTCCTCCTCGGTAAGTATGAAGGTGTACTTGGAGGTTATTCCCAAAGGTGCACGTGGTAGGCGCGCTTAACCGACTCCGGTGTATCCTTATCGCCTGAGGAGGTTCGGATGAACGCGAAGCGCGAACAGCAGACCATCGTCGTCGGGGTCACCGGCGGTATCGGCGCGTACAAGTCGTGCGAGCTCGTCCGCGACCTCATGCGCCGTGGGTTCCGCGTGAAAGTTGTCATGACCGAGGCCGCCACGCGCTTCGTCACGCCACTCACGTTCCGCACGCTTACTGGTGAACCGGTCGCGGTCTCACTCTGGGCCGACGAACCCGACTCCAAAGTCCACCACATCTCGCTTGCCGCCGAGGCAGACGTCATCGTGCTCGCTCCATGCACGGCTAACGTCATCGCCAAGCTCGCGCACGGCCGTGCGGACGACATGCTCACCACCACGGTGCTTGCCGCCGAGGCGCCCGTGATAGTCGCGCCTGCGATGAACACTCACATGTGGCGCAAGGACATCACCGTTGCGAACGTCTCGGCGCTCCGTGCTCGCGGATTCGCCTTCATAGAGCCTGGCCGAGGCGCCCTTGCTTGTGGCGACGTGGGCGAGGGGAGACTCGCGGATCCCGCCGCCATCGCCGATGCGGTCGAGGCCGAGGCGCACCGCGCGCGCGACCTGGCAGGCGTGCACGTGCTCGTGACCGCGGGTCCCACGCATGAGCCGATCGATCCCGTGCGCTTCATCGGCAACCGCTCCTCGGGCAAGACCGGCTTCGCGATCGCCGAGGAGGCAGCCCGCCGAGGCGCGCGCGTCTCGCTCGTGACAGGCCCCGTCTCGCTGCCGGACCCGTTCGGCGTCGAGGTCGTGCGCGTGACGACCGCGATGCAGATGCGCTCTGCCGTGCTCGCGCGATTTGGAGCATCCGACGTTGTCGTGGCCTCGGCCGCCGTCGCCGACTTCCGTCCCGCCACATTCGCAAGCGGCAAGATCAAGAAGACCGATGCTCCAGATGCCGTGGCGCTCGTGCGCAACCCCGACATCCTCGCCGAGCTCGGCGAAACCAATTCCGGCCGCGCCATCCTCGTAGGATTTGCCGCCGAGACCAGCGACATCGTCGCGTACGCCCGCGAGAAGCTGACCGGCAAGCATCTGGACCTGGTCGTCGCCAATGATGTCTCCGGCGAGCTCGGATTTGAGACGGACGACAACCGCGTGGTGTTCGTCTCGGCAGCGGGCACAGAAGACCTTCCGGTGCTCGGCAAGCGCGTCATCGCGCGTGAGCTGCTCGACCGCGTGGCGCGCCTTCTGGCCGCCCGCAACACTCACTAGCTGCGGGTTTCTCCGCACAACTTCCACACAGCCTCTTCTCGGGTTTGGCACCGCGTTTGCGTAGTCTGTGCCTTGTGCCCACCCTGCGGAATCGGTTTCGCAGGTGTTCAGGGTAGCCATGTACCCGGCCCACGGAGGCTTATGAGTTTCATCACGCGGCGCTTTGCGTCGACCATAGTTGCGGCGCTCACGCTGGCCGCTTTCGCGTTCCCTGTGAACGCCACCGCTGCGATCGTGCAGCCTCAAACTCTCACTCTCAGCGTGTCCGACGCCACAGCGCGTCTTGTCTCGGCAGAGACATCACATGCGATAGCGCAGCAGCGCATCGCAGACATCCAGGCCACGATGGCCGACCTCTCGATCTTGATCGCGGATGCAGAAGCACTGCAGCCCCAGAACGCTGCCGAGGGCGTCGTCCAGGTCCTCAAGGCGTACGGCGCGCCGTTCTCCGACTCACTCATGGATCAGACAGAGGCCGTGCTCTCGGCGGCTACTGGTCTGGAGGCCCTGCGTGCCGAGCGAGATGCCGCAACCGCCGAGCTTGATACCGCTGCGGTGAACGCGCACGACTCTGGTTTCGCGGTGACAGAAGCGATCGACGATTTGGCGGTTGCGAAGGTCGCCGAGGCCGAGCGGAAAGCCGCTGAAGCGGCTGCCAAGAAGGCCGCAGAGGAGAAGGCGCGAGCCGAGCAGGCGGAGAAGTACGGCATATTCCCGGTTGCCGGCGCCAACTCCTACATCGACAGCTGGGGTTTTGCCCGCAGTGGTGGGCGTTCGCATAAGGGTACCGACATCATGGCCAAGTCAGGAACGCCTGTTGTGGCTGTGAAAGACGGCACCGTTCGAGTGAAGAACAACGGCCTCGGCGGACTGTGCATCTACCTCAATGCTGACGATGGCACCGAGTATTACTACGCGCATCTGAGTTCTGTGAAGCGTGCATCTGGCCGAGTTAAGGCCGGCGATGTCATTGGTGCCGTGGGCTCCTCGGGCAACGCGAGCGCGAGTGCGCCGCATCTCCACTTTGAGATTCACACGCCGAGTGCGGTCAACCCATATTCGTATCTGAAGAAGATGATCTCTTAATCTGACTTGAACAGGGTCCCCTGGAGCCTTAGTATGGTGACTCGCTGCCCGCGAGGGCAGTTCTCGGGCTGTAGCGCAGTTTGGTAGCGCACTTGACTGGGGGTCAAGGGGTCGCAGGTTCAAATCCTGTCAGCCCGACCAGAGAATGACGACGTCAGGAGTGGTGTTTCCGAAAGGGAGTGCCACTCCTGACGACTTTTCAGGCGGCATGTATAGCCGGACGTATAGCCACTCATAAGCGATCGCGCGGAGTCGTCGCACCCGATGGGTGCGGTAGAATTGATGGAGACTACTGGCGAATGGGGGACTCGAATGCGTGCTTTGCTGTGGATTATCGGCCTGTTCATTATCCTCTTCACCCCAGTGGGCTGGGTTGTGGTTCCTGCTCTTCTTCTGTATGCGCTGGTCGGAGGGATGGCGACGAGCGGTGCTGTCTTGGCTCGCGATATCTCAAAGATAGGGACCGTCGCGCCCGCATACATCCGCGAAGGATTGCAGGGAATGCGCCGGTATTTGGTGGCAGCTGGCGCATCCCTGCTAGTCGGCGGGTACGTCGCCGCAAAGATCATCGGGGATTTCTTTGATATGTCTATTGGCCTCCGCGTGGTCTTCGTTGGTCTTGTATGGTTGATCGTCTTTTGCGTATTCGGGTTTATGGAATCGATGAGGCGAGACCACATGGTCGCCTCGAGCGATGCAGTGCGGCCGAAGTCCACGTCTCCGTCTGTTCGCACACCAGACCCCGTTCGGTTCACGGAAGTGCCTGCTATTCGTGTGGACTTGGAGGGACGGACCCTGTGGCTTGGCGACAAGTCCCTCATGTTGACGCCCATACTCAAAGCAGAGAAGTGGAAGCGTAAGGCGGGTCCTGGAGCCAAGGTTACTGAGTGTTTTGAGGAGGGTGAGGGTGCACACCGCCGGGTCACTGAACGCCGCGTGTACACGATTAGATGCAGCACGCTTGAAGAAGAAGAGGCGTTGATTGGTCGCGTAAACCAGGCGGTGCTAGATTTGAATGACTACTGGGGTCGCGTCCGTTCGCAAACCTAGGGCCGTCCGTTGGCGGCAATTGTGGCGGGAAGCGAGATTCGGCGGGGCTCACGGGTGCTTCTCAACTAGGGGGCGGCGTGTCCACAATCGATGAGTTGAATGACGCGATTGCCGAGGCCAATAGGAAGGTCGAAGGGCATCTCGAAGCGCAGGGAGCTGCGTCGGCGGCGACTGCAAACGTGAGCATCACGCTGGGTACCGCGGTTGCTGGTGTTCTGGCGATCTTGGCTCGGGCTGCACTGCCGGAGGGGCCAAGTGCCTTGGCTCTGTGCGTCCTGGTTGCTGCAGCCGGAATCACGGCCTCGAGTCTTGTGCTCGGTGTGCTGGCGCATTCGGCGCGTGTGAGGACCAGCCGGAAGGCAGTCGAGATGTGGAATGCATCCAAACAGGTTCCAATGAACGCGCTTCGCGAGGGCGAGGGCGACGAACGGGCGACCGCGATCGCAGTAATGGGCCTCAGACGGCAGGCGTTCATGACCATAGCGCCATTGAGCATCGCATACGAGGCATCCTTCGATCGTATGGGCAAGATATTGGTATGGCAGGTAGGGCTGCTGATTGCTGCTGTTGTGCTTGTGCTCGCATCGGTCTTTGTCGTGTACCTGGGAGCGTAGCGACAACGATTCTATGGACCGAGAACCATTGATAGCCTGTCCATCGCGTCACGGGCTGTCTGCTCGGTGACGTGCCCGTATATGTCGGCGGTCGTCGATATGTTCGAGTGCCCGAGCAGCTCGGAGACGGCCTTCAAATTCACGCCGTTTTCCAGCCAGGTCGTCGCCGCCGAATGGCGGAGGGTGTGGACGCAGACGCCGTCGAGCTTCGCCTTTCTAGCGGCCGTCATGAGCGCGCGGAGCGTGTTGCGTCCACCCAAGGCGGTTCCCGTCTCTGTCGTGAAGACCAGACCCGCGTTAGTCCACTCGCTGCCAGCCCTCAGACGTTCCTCAAGCTGCTCTCTCCTGCGCTGCTTCAGGAGAGCTACAAGTGAGGGGGAGAGCGGGAGCATCCGCCGACTCGAAGCCGTCTTCGTGCCGGGCACTCGATAGATCGCAGCTTCGAGATCGACGTCAGTCCACTTGGTGTTGAGAGCTTCGCTCTTGCGGACGCCCGTTCGCGCAATGAAGCCAAACAGCGAGTGGTAGCGCGAGCCCTCGGTAGCTTCGAGCAGTCGAGCGACTTCGCCAGGGGAGAGGAAGCGCGCCTCTTTACGAACGACGCGCGGGGGCTTGACCTTTGCCGCGACGTTCGCCGCGACCAGTCCATCGCGTACAGCGTCGTCAATAGCAAGACGCAAGGTGATGTAGATTTGCCGCACCGATGAGTCGCTCAGCTTCTTCTCTCGCAGCGACAGGATAAGGCGATCGACGTCAGATGGTCTGAGCCTATCGAGCGCGATCGCACCAAACGGAGCGGGGTCCAGGTGCTTTCTTGATAGCATCTTGTAGCCGTTCTTCGTCGAGGCAGAGCGGCTCGAAGCGGCGAGGGCGCCCTCGCGCCACTCGGCAAGCCACGCGCCAACTGTCTTCGCGGAGTCACGGACTGGCGCACCAGCCTCGACGCGGGAGCGTGCCTCTTTCAGCTTCCGTCGCGCTTCAGTCTGCGACTTGCCGTAGACAACGCGCCGCTTGCGTTCGCCTGTCAGCGCATCGACGTACCGCAGCGAGCCGACCCACTGACCACGCTTGTTCTGGAAGATCGAACCCTCGCCCGAGCCGCGCTTGACTGTCATCGCTCGTCACCGCGATTCAACCCGAGTCGATAATCCCGCTCACGGACAACCTCGACTGCCGCCCTCGGGCAGCCCTTCTGGATCTCGCGCGCAGCCTCGCGCGCGTCCTTCTCGAACTCGTACGGTCCCGTCGGATCGCCATCGACATAGACCCACCAGATCATCCTCACTACCCTCAGCTCCTTCCCTCGCGACCGCCTTTAGGTGGCTTGGTCGAGAGCAAAACTACGCGGTTGACCTGCGGAAATCTAGCCTCATGCAGTTCGCTGCTGTCCGCTTGAGTGCGCTATTGCGCCCGGCATCCACAGGCGTTCAGCAAGGAGGACGTGCCAGCATCGCGGGTGTATCGGGTGGGCGAGCGCGTTGGCACACGAACACTCACGTAGCAGCATCCCGTTCGAGTCGACGCGGAGGCTCGTGTCGTACTCGCGATCGCGCAGCGTGTCGGGGTCTTGATGCTCGCTGCGGATGTGAAGCGCGATCGAGCGATCTCCTGCGCTGAGGACGCGGACACGATGCTCGACAATCGCGCGAGCTGCCTTCGCTGCGCGGCTCTCAGTCACGGCGCGCCTCCTGTGGGTTGACGGCGAGGAGATCGCCGCGTCGAAACGCGACGCTGCAGCGGAAGCACGCCCAGTAGGGAGGCACGCTTCGCATCCAGTTCCGCGTGTAGAGCGCCTCAAGTCCGGTACCGCAGCGCGGACACGCTGGTCTAGCGGCTTCAGGCGGCTGGGAGTAGATCGCCACGCCAACACCTCCTACGCCGTCTTAGCCAGCGTTTGGCACGCTCTGGGGCGTGTTCCGCAGTCGTGGCACGTCGACCGCCAGACTCGTACGGACAGAGGACGATAGCTCCTACCCAGTACGGCTGTGGTGGGGTGGGGGTGGTACCCCAGGGTCGTCTGGCTTGAGCGACTACTCGTGCGCATCGATCTCACCTGCCGCAGCGAGACGCCTTGCATGCAGCGCGTCCTCTGGGTCTTCGCGCCACTGCTTCACGCCACTTATGCTGCCAGCCCGGGATACCTCTTGGTGGACCACGGTGGGTATGGGCCGCTCGTATACCTCGAAGTCGGATGGTTCAGGATGGGCGCGTAGCCTCGCGCCGAGGGCAAGCAGCTTGCCCCAGCGTCCGCCCGCACCCTTCGCTTGCCATGCCTCCCACACTCGACGGCGGTGGGCGTCGCCCGGGTCGCAACAAAGCGCGAGTAGCCAGTCACCCGGCTTCGAGTCATCACCAGAAGTCGTGCGCTTACCTATCGGCATCGGCAGCATCTCCGCCGCGCGCGCGAGAACAGGAAGAAGTCGGTCGAGTTCCGCTTCGTGTTCTCGGGCGGCGAGCCATGCCTCCATCGCCTGTTTCGGGACACGGTTGCGGACAAGAGCGTCGGCGGGTGCCTGGATGTCCACGAGTTCTGCGCACGCCGTCAGTTTCGCGGCTGCCGTATCGAAGTCCGAGGCGAGCTTCGCGTACGCGGGCTTCGCGCCTTCGCGCTCCCACGTCGAGACCAATGCGGTCTTTACGCGGTTTGCGATCACGTTCTTGATCTCAGTGACGTTCCCGCTTTGTGCGACGACAACCGTTATCAGAAGATCGGGAACATCGTCGGCACGACCTTCAGCGATCGCCTCGGCGAGTCGCTCCCTTGCGGAGCCTGGGTCGAGGTTGACTGCGTCCCATGCGGCGCGGATGCGTCCGAGCTTCTTCGGCATAGGCGCGCCGTACCGACCGAGTTCATCGATGTGATCCAGGAATGCCCTCACATCGCCAATACGACCGCCCCAAACGCTTGCTTCAGACCTGAGGTTCACTGACATTTGAGTTCCTTTCGTTGTCCATGCCTGTGTTTCCAAGGCGTGTGTGCACTTCCGTTCTCCACGACATCCCTGGGCGAGCCGAACGTGACACCATGTCGGAGACTTCTCGTTGCCAGTCTTCACCCGAGGCGTGGGGTGCTAGTGCCTGGAGCTCACTGGCTGTTAGGCTCTGGTTCGACCACTCGCGAATCAGTGAGGCGCACTCCTCTAGAACCAAGGAGTCGACTGTCGAACCCATACCGAGTGCATCCTCTTCACTGGCTGCTTGCAGCCTGTTATCTGTCTGATGGCTGGCTGGCAGCAGCGTGTTCGCTGGCTCGTTAAGTTCCTTCTTTTCATTGATTGAGTTCAGTTCAAGGTCTTGAGGCGGCCACGCGTAAGTGCCGCTGCCTGTTCGTTGCGGTGCATCGTCGGGTGTGAATCCGATCCACGAAGGAAGCGGGACCATTCGCGGCGCGAGCCAACGCGTCAAGCTCGCTTGCCAGCGCGGGAAGTCGGGCAGGAACGCGTACTCGCGGTCGCCGATCGTGTAAGGGATAACCCGCCCGCTCGCAACGAGGGCGTTCATATCTTCTTGAACATCCTGGATCGATGAGGTCTCGTACGGAAGGATGATCGCGCGAAACATCGCAGGTGACCCCCACGGCAGACAGCCACTGTCCTCTGCGAGTGCCATCAGCCCGAGAAACAGGAATCGGCGAGGCAGGGGGTCGAGATCGTCCGCAACGAAGACATCCGGATTGATCATTCGACGACGGAGCCCGGTCGCCGCGCTCACTTCTCGGTCCCGCTCTCGTCGTCGACGGGTATAACGCTCCCGTCGCGGACGCCAAACTCGTGCGACAGCAGCTCGTTGATTTCGTGCTTGCCGAGAATCGAACGCACCGCCTGTTTCGAGGCGTCATCCAGCGCAAGGGCGCGATTGAGCGCAGCGTGCAGTTCGCTGATGGGACGCGGGTCGTACATGGCGTCTGGATCGCTGGCCGCTCTTGACTCGAATTCCCGCCGCAAGATGTCGGTCACTTCGGAGCTATGCCGCGTGAGCGACCATGGCGCGTTGGCGTATTGGCTACTGGTCATCGGAGGTCTGTCCTGCAGTAACGCTCGAAAGATACCGAGCGATCTCCTCCGCACTGATGAGCGGCTTTGCGCCGATGTAGCACCTCTTCAGTTTCCGCTCGGCACAGAGCTTGTAGAGCATTGTTCGCTTCACGCCCAGCATCGACGCCGCCTCACTCATTGGGTACAGCAGACGCGCCTGCGGTTCTCGCACCATCTTCGATCCCTCCCGTTCGCTTCCGTAATGGTTGTGCTCCGTGGTTCGTAAGTGAGCATAGACGTGGTAAAGTCACCCCCAGAAGTGACATAGAGGGTTGAGAGAGGTCACCCCAAGTGAGCAGAGTGAAGCGCGACAGATCATGGATGGGTAATGCTCGTACCTCAGCGAAAGTTGGCTCCGCCGTAATGCTCGATGGCTACCTCGTGCCGAGAGAAGCGGACTTCTTCTTCGACGGGGCCGAGGAAGAGTCGGGGCAGTATGCTCCGAACATCGCTGCGAAGTTTCGGGTGCGCGACGGCATCCCTGAGTGCGTCTCGTTCTGTGTGACAGTCAAGCCAGGCGGTCGTGGAATAAGGGACTGCGATCTCGCGCTGTTCAACCTGGAGAGTCTGACGCGAAACGTCCTACTGAGCCACGCGCAGAAGGCGATCGAGAGCCAAGTCCCCATGCGCGAGTTGGATCAGATGCGAGCGAGCAACGCGATAGCCAATGCGTCCGCTGCTGCTCGCATCAAGAGGGTCGCGCGGGTGTACCTCGAGAACGCGAGCACCGGCGCGCCGAGAATGGCTGTTGCCGACAGCTTTGGTTTCGATCCTCGCCACGCATCCCGATTGATCGCCGACGCTAGGCTCGCAGGTCTGATTCCCCCGCTCGGGGCGTCGGACGAGGAGCTGGCAAGTGCGCTCGAGGCGATCAAGCAGGAGTCATAGAAGCAATAGCATCGACGTGAGGGTGTCAGACCGCACCTGTAACCTGGCTGTGAGCTGCTTGCCCGGCATCGCGATTACACGTACCGTGTGAGTCGCCGAGAGTACGCGTCGTGAGGGGGACGATCGTGGCGATTCCCGACTACCAGACTTTGATGCTTCCGCTGCTAGAGTTCGCCGCTGACCGACAGGAGCATTCACTCCGCGAGGCGATCGACGGACTTGCGCTGCATTTCAGCCTCACGGATGAGGAGCAGAAACAACTGCTTCCTAGTGGACAGCAGGCGATGTTCGACAACCGTGTCGGCTGGGCGCGGACATACCTCAAGAAGGCCGGGCTTCTCAACGACACGCGGCGCAGTCACTTTTGCATCACAGACCGTGGGATCGAAGTGCTCGCGGAGAACCCAACCAGCATCGGCGTGAAGTTCCTCGATCGCTTCGAGGAGTTCCAGGAGTTCAGGCCGCTGAAGGGCACTCGAAGGGGTGTATCGCATGCGCCAGAGCGCGTTACCGACGTCGAGACCACGCCGGAAGAGGCTCTAGAGTCAGCGTACGGGCATCTTCGGGACAGTCTCGCAAGTGACCTTCTCCAACAGGTGAAAGCGGCATCTCCGAGCATGTTCGAGAGGCTGGTTGTCGAGCTTCTCGTCAAGATGGGCTACGGCGGTAGTCGGCAGGATGCGGGGCAAGCCGTTGGGCGAAGCGGCGACGAGGGAATCGACGGCATCATCAAGGAAGATCGTCTCGGACTCGACGTGATCTACCTCCAAGCCAAGCGATGGGAGTCGAGCGTCGGACGCCCGGAGGTTCAGAAGTTCGCTGGAGCCCTTCAAGGGCAGCGCGCTCGTAAGGGCATCATGATAACGACCTCGGCATTCACGCCGGACGCTCGCGCCTTTGTCGAGAAGATCGAAAGCAAGATCGTCCTGATCGGCGGTCAGGAGCTTGCCGAGCTGATGATGGATCACGATCTCGGCGTTAGTCCTATGGCGAGGTACGAAGTGAAGAAGCTCGACACGGACTACTTCACGGAGTAAGGCACCCAACTTCACTTGTGGTTCTCGGAGACTAGATTCAATCACTAGGGCTGTAAGCGATGTCCGGAGGTGGGTGTTGGCGCGAGCAGCGAGCGAGACGTGCCAACCCGAACGCACTTGCTCGGTCGAGGGCTGCGATCGCGCCGTGGCGGCGCGTGGCATGTGTCGCAAGCACTATGCAACCTGGCGCAATCATCGCGACCCAGACACCACTACGCGTTCCCGAAAGTCCCAGGCGTGCAGCATTCCCGGTTGTACCAACGCACACTATGGCCGGGGCTATTGCGCGAAGCACTGGGCTCGCTGGAGAAGGCATGGTGACCCGCTTGCGGGTGCATCTCCACAGCGTGAGCCGCAGGTCCGATTGCCATACCCGTCGGAAATGCGGGAGAAGAACCCGAAGAATGAAGTCACAAGGCACGTGGGCTGTTCTGTCGAGGGTTGCGAGCGTCCTCATCGTGCGCGAGGTTACTGTGCAATGCATTACGTTCGTGTGATGAAGACAGGCGAGCCAGGGTCTGTGAACCCAGCACCGGGACGCAGGTGCCGAGTGAACGACCCGGTTTGTAGCGTAGAGGACTGCGGCAAACCCTCACGTGCACTCGGCCTGTGTACGAGCCATTATGCGAAGTTGCGCGCCTACGGCGACCCCACAGGGACGCCTACGCCTCGCGTCAAAGCCACCTGCTCCGTCAGCGGCTGCGTCAATCCGCATGCCGCCAAGGGATACTGCGCCGCACATTACTCCAGCTGGAGGAAGTACGGAGACCCGCTTGCGGCCATGCCCCGTGCAGCGCGAGACTACGATGACCAGGGGACTCCCTGTGTAGTTGAGGGATGTAGCGGACGAGCCGGTGTCCCCGGCACTGCGAGGGGCATGTGCTCCATGCACTACGCCCGTTGGCAGCGGACAGGTAACCCCCTAACAACAAAGACCGATCTCAAACGCGTGAACACCGTATGCACGGTTGATGGCTGTGGGAAGGCGGCCTGGGCGAGGGGTCTCTGTGGAATGCATCTCCACAGGCTGAAGGCCACTGGAACAGTTGGGAGTCCGAATCCAACGACCTATCCCGTCAGCGGTTTGTGTTCTGTCGAGGGTTGCTCGCGGGCTGTACGGCACGGGAGAACGAGTCTGTGCGAGTCGCATCAGCGGCGGCTCGATCTATACGGCAACCCTCTGGCTGAAGCACCTCCGCTGCGGCGCAGGTACTGCACGGTTGAGGGATGCCATGAGCACCATTTGGCTCTTGGGCTCTGCCGTCGGCACTACGCCAGTCTTGTAGTAGGACCGCGGCGCGAACGGGCTCTCAACGACGCGCCCGGTGAGTGGACGACTGAAAGGGTGCGAGCGCGAATGGCCTACTGGGGTTGGCGTTGTTACATATGCGGCGGTGAGTTCGAGGCCGTCGATCATGTGAAGCCCCTTCGTAGAGGTGGTTCGAACTGGCCTGCCAATCTCCGCCCTATCTGCCGCACATGCAACTCTCGAAAGAGTGACCACTGGGAGGGTGTTGCGAATCTCGCCGACCTGAGCCAAGCAATCCGAAATCGCGAGGCACCCATCCGCCGGGAGGGCGCATTGCCGAAAGTGCGCGATAACCTCGGACACCCTGGCGACGCCCCTAGGGTATAGCCGCATGTATAGCCACCGCCACAGGATCCGTGGCTATACGCGAGCGTTCGTAGGCGTCTCGACAAACTCACTAGCTGCGGGATCTGTACGCCAGCGAACATCAGCGACGCGCTTGCGCATTTCTGGGGGTCAAGGGGTCGCAGGTTCAAATCCTGTCAGCCCGACCAACTCTTGACAGGGCAGTCATTCTGACTGCAACTGACGAAGGAACGGGACTCCGAAAGGGGTCCCGTTTCAATATTCTGAGTGCGATGGCCGCTCCGCGGTGGCGGATGAGCCGCAATACTGGCAGGATGTGGGGGGCACTCGTCGGGGGAGGAAATTGGTGGACGTCAGAGCTGTATTCGACATTGCGACCGCGGGTGCGACCATTACACTCCCGCTGATAACGATCTGGGGGTGGCGGTACGTATCGAGGCATGAGCGTCGACTCGCGCTGCTTACTGAGGCTCGCCAAGACGTACTTGCATCACTGAGGCACTACATGGACTACCTCATCGAACTGCGGGCGACATTGCCTGACGACGAGGACACTGGGGATTCGGGGACCCAAGCCCTCGACGGGCGTCGAAGCCAGGCAGCGATGCTGGCACTGGAGTCGTTGCGTGACTACGACGCCCTGTTTCCAGAGGCACGTCCGATACGAGAAGCCATCATCCAGCATCACGCCTCGCTGTTTGGGCAGGTCGCTGACGCTATACGGGGCGAATACCCGGACAATCGCGACTTGGACGACTTCCTAGCCGAGGTGATCGATGCCGTCTGGCTTCTTCGGGTGGCAATCAGCAACGTCGTTACCCAAGATCTACTCATCAGAACGAAGAGGAACTCAGATCCAGAAACCCGTTTCGGTCTGGTCTCGGTTTCCCTCGCGGACTACGAAGGCGGCACGGGAGTCGGGTTCATGGCCCGGCTGCGCTCGTGGAGGCGCGCGGACCGGGTCTGGCTGCTCATCGCAGACAACCACGAGGACTTGGACGGAATGCGGTGGACCTATGTGACCCCCACCTACTGGGACCGCAAGATCGTTAGCACTCGTTCCGGTAGCGGGGAGGTGCCGCGACGCGTGGAGATCGATGAGGTTCGTAGTCGCACCCGTCGGAGTGCTCTATACGAGGGGATTGGCGGCGACTTGGGTGCCATCCACGATTCTGCCCCCAGAGAACCGTATAAGTCGTTGTCGAGAGCCGAGATCCGCCGCTTTGTCGAGGAAGGCGATTTCGTCGACTTCTCCGAACTTGATCAGACCTGAGCCGAGCTCAACAAGCAGGGAGTCTGCCCGTGAATGCTGAGATCTTGCCGACGTCGGTTCCGTCCAATGACGAGTTGTTCGAACTCTTCAAGAATGGGGGGGACCTGCGCCTCGACTTGGAGGACGGCAATTCGGTCGTTGTGCATATGTGGCGCATCTCGCGAGAAACGGATTCGGGCAGCGATTGGATGATCTGGGGACGGAGAGTGGAGGATATGGAATTCCTCTACGTGTACCTGAAGACAGACCCTGTGAACCCTCGCGGACATGTCACCGTTGTACCCATGGAGCAGTACTTCGGCGGGTAGCACCGGCTGAGATGCCAGGCCGCAGCGCGAGTCATTCACTTGACAGTTGCACCAGTTACACACGCGTTTACTCAGTCCGACCACGCACACAGAAACGCCCCTTTGGCGTCCATTTCAAGGACGCTGAAGGGGCGTTTGTACTGGTAGGACACCAGGCATCAGGAAGCAGCAGCTCAGGGGTTTGTGACCTCTGGCCCGTCGAGCCAGTGACACGTCACTGGCTTTAGGTAGGTCGCCAACTCACGAGCGGCTTCCAGAACATGGTCGGCTCCCGGTCTAAGCTTCCTTGTTGAGATCGAGCACTCGAACGTGGGTTCAGAACGGCCGTGTCGGGCGGCTTTCGCCACTGCAGATGCTGGACCGCTACAATCAGGAAGGCACCATGGCACTCGTGGTTTCCACGTGATCGCGCTGACGTGAAAACCGGAGTGTTTCACAGGTTACATATGGGATGTAATTGCTGGGGGAGGACGAGGAGCATGATAATAAGCGCAAGCAGGAGGACGGACATCCCCCGGTTCTACAGCGAATGGTTCATGAATCGCATCCAAGAAGGTTTCGTGGATGTCCGCAACCCGATGTTCCATGACCAGGTCAGCCGCTACAGCCTCAGCCCCGACATCGTCGACGGGATAGTCTTCTGGAGCAAGGATCCCGCTCCGATGATCAAGAGACTAGGTGAGCTCTCGGATTACAGCTACTACTTCCAGTTCTCCCTGACGCCTTACGGCAAGGATACTGAGAGCGGTTTGCGCAACAAGCATGATCTGATCTCCACCTTCAAGGAGCTATCCGAGGCGGTAGGACCCGAAAGGGTGATATGGCGCTTTGATCCGATCCTGCTGAACGGCACGTACTCGCTCGAGTATCACCAGAGGGCATTCGGCACCATCGCGACCGAGCTCAGCGGCTACACGCAAAAGGTCATAATCAGCTTTATCGATGAGTACAACTTCGGCGGCAGGAGCATCTACAAGTCCGTCAACACCCACGGCGTTGATGCGTCACAGCAGAACCAAATCGCCGAGTTCGTATCGGACATCGCGCATTCGAATGCTATGTCAGTCGCTACCTGCGCGGAGGCCGTGGACCTTGAAAGGTACGGCATCGAGCACGCACGGTGCGTCGATTCGAGCATCTTCGAGAAGCTCGACGGATACAGGCTGTCAAGACTGAAGACCAGATATGAGGAGCTGCAGAAGGACAAGTCACAGCGCAATCTATGCTGCTGCATTGAGAGCATCGATATCGGATGCACCAACACGTGCGCGAACGGGTGCAGATACTGCTATGCCACGACCAGCGAGGTGACTCTTCGAGCAAATCTCGCTGCGTATGACCCTTCCTCGACGATGCTGTGCGGAAGCTTCGACCCCTCTGTCGACAAGCTGAAGGACAATCGCGGGACAGGCACCTCCCGTGACAGATCCTTCAAGTTCGGCCACGTTGACGATCAGCGTATTCAGGGTGTCTAGAGAGATGGCAGACGACTGCGTCTTTAGACCGAATCAACGGTATGCAGGACTCATCGGTCAGCTGAGTCCGACGAGCTTCGATGGGATACGAGACGCTGCGTGCAAGGTTCTCCGTGAGAACTTCACGGATGCCGAGATTTCACAGATGTACGACGAGCTGCAGAGGGGCACGCGCATTTTAGACCGCGAGGAGCTCCTCTGGCGGTACCTTTGGGCATTCGAGTCGATGCATAGTCGGAAGCTGGACCACGCATTCGACACGATGAAGCGGGTCCTCAGTCAACTAAAGGACGAGTCCATCACAGTCGTGGACTGGGGATGCGGCCAGGGACTCGCCACGTGCTGCCTCCTTGACTACCTGAACCGCAACAGGATTCACATTCCAGTTGACGGAATCACCCTAGTCGAGCCGTCTGAACTCGCCATCTCCTATGCCGAATTGCACCTCGGGGCATATGGGATGACCCAGTGCAGAAAGGTGCAAAAGGGACTAGACGATGTAACTGAGGAAGACATCGAGACGGAGTCCCCCGTAACGCTGCACCTGTTCTCGAACATCTTGGACATGGGCGCGTTCGACATGAAACGCCTCGCGCAGACCATCGGAGCTTCTGCCAAAGGCATACACTATTTCATCTGCGTCAGCCCCTGCTACAGCAACAACAACGGCATGAGCAGAATAGGGCTATTCGAGAGCTACTTCACCGGCATCGATTCGCTTGGACACGAGCGCAAAACTCAGAACGGGCCTGCAAGAAGCGAGATTTCCGAGATGGCGCGCCTCGTCAAGCCAGACCGCGCCGATGGCGAGAACTACACCTTGGATCTGCTGGTCTTCGGGTACGAGTGCGGCAAGAGTTCCATTGTAGACGTCGAGTACTATCCGCCTGTGCAGTTCTTCGCCTCTTACGAGCTCGACGCGGTAAGGAGCCGGCGCGTTTCCCCAGAAGAGCAGGGGCTGCAATACGCCGCGTTCGAAGTCGCAGCTCCATTCGAGCTCGGGGCTAAGGTCTACGATGACGTGAACCCTGTTCTCGCGGTACTCAACAACATCGTCGTCCGTGGGTTGCCCACTCGATGCAGCCCGTTCATAGAAGAGGCTTTTGAATTCTCGGGCAACAAACTGCTGCTAGACGATCTCGGGGGCTTTAGCTACGCATGTGACAGTGAGACCGACGAGGCCACGCTGATGGCGCAGCGATACACGCCAATCGGAGTGGCGCGGTTGCAGAAAGTGGTGCTCGAGGCGCTCATCACAGGCGTCTTGGATATGTCGAAGGAACAATGGCGGGTTGTCGTCATTGAGCGTGACGTGCCGTGTGCGGCTCTGGCATTCGAGGATCTCCGGCAGATGCTCGAGCACCTCTGCGGACTTAGCAGGGATTTCAAAGCGATGCGTATGCCAACGGTCGACCTAACCGTTGTAAGCGGAGGTCAATGGCAAGACTCGCCGCTGCAAAGCGGAGCGAACGTCACTGCAGAATGCAACGACCGAATCCGCTCGAAGAAGTACGACCTGGTCGTGGACATGTCTGTCCTCTCTGAGATAGATGATGACCGCGCGTCGTTCAGCGAGTTTGAGGCAATACGGAACTGTTACTTTGTCGTCGGCTCCGCGAGTGCGGTTCGAAGCCGGCGCACAATCTACACCTCGGACGTAATTGAATACGAGCCGCTCGGCGCAACGAACGAGTTCGGCGCGTTCATCGAGGACGAAGAGATGCTGGTGCACCTGAAGTTCTTCCTGAGTCTCCTGTTCAGGAAGGCTGACTTCAGGCCTGGCCAGGTCCCCATACTCAACCGGGCGCTGCAGAACCAGAACGTAATCGGCCTCCTCCCGACGGGTGGAGGCAAGTCGCTCACTTACCAGCTCGCGGCGATGCTGCAACCTGGCGTTACATTGGTCATTGACCCTTTGCGCGCTCTCATGCACGACCAGTACGCGGGGCTCAGAGGCGCGGGGATGGACGCATGCACGTTCATCAACTCTACCTTGACCGACAAGGAGAAAGACGAACGAACCGGGCGCATGGAGTCTTCAGAGCTGCAGTTCGTCTTCGTTTCCCCGGAGCGGCTGTGCATGCAGGGGTTCAGAGAGCGCCTTGCGACCATGAAAGAGCTCGGGGTCTACTTCTCCTATGGGGTTGTAGACGAGGTGCACTGCGTCTCGGAATGGGGGCACGACTTCAGATTCACCTACCTGCATCTCGGCAGGAACCTCTATAACTTCGTGCACACAAAGAGCCCTAGCGGGCACCTCACGCTGTTCGGCCTCACCGCCACAGCCTCCTTCGATGTCCTCGCTGATGTGGAGAGGGAACTCTCGGGTGATGGCGCCTACCCACTCGACGCCAACACGGTCGTCCGCCACGAGGACACGGACAGGCTCGAGCTGCAGTACAAGATCGAGCGGGTCCCCGTCCGCTTCGAATCCGACACATCCTACAACAGGCGCCGTGTGATCGACCCTGCCCTCCCGAGGGCCATAAGGCCGAGCGACAGTTGGCACAAAGCTGAGCGCACGAGCAAGTCCGAGTACCTTGCCCATCACATCCGCGATATACCAGCGGAAATCGCTTCGCTGCATACAGCGGAGAGCGTCAATCGCATAAAGCGAAGGTTCTCGGAACGTCACAACAGCGAGCAAAGCTTCGAGAATGTCGACCTAGCGTGTGATATGACGGACGCTGCCTTTGACGTCGCTGAATCATATGGTAGTGGAGGGATAATCTTCTGCCCGCACAAAAGGAACACTCCACTCGCGGTCAGGGAGAATGCAGAGCGGCTGTCGGAATTCATCCCGGGTGTCGGTACTTTCGTGGGTAGCTCCGACGGGGATGCAGAGCTCGATGCGGTGTCGTTCCATAACCTTGAGCTGTTTAAGCAGAACCGGCTCTCTCTCATGGTGGCGACCAAGGCATTCGGCATGGGCATCGACAAGCCTAACGTAAGGTTCAGCGTCAACATGAACTACCCGAGCTCGCTGGAGAGCTTGGTGCAGGAAGCGGGCCGCGCGGGACGCGACAAGAAGCTGGCCCTTGCGAAAGTGCTCGTATCTGACTATGCGCTCGCACGAATCAACGGCAAGTATCACGGCAACAGTCCGGTTGAGACAGAGCTGAAGAACAGATGGTTTGACGAAGCCGACCTGTACACGATACTCGACCACTACGGGTTGGCCGTTCCGCGCGAGTTCATCGAAATTGCTAGGCCGGATAACGACCTGATCCAAAATGCGGACTACGCGACCAATGAGTACTTCTTCAAGCAGAACTTCATGGGCGCCATCCAGGAAAAGCGTGCACTCTTCAAGCTCTTCTGCAAGAAGGAGGTTGAACTCCTCCGTAGCGACGACACCGCGCAGAACCCAGTGCGGGTGCAGAACTTGCTGGACGACGTACTCTCATGCGCCGAGGGAACACGGCTTGTTGCGCGCATGCCCTACATAACAGCTGTGTTCAAGAAGCCCGAGGACAAGCCCGTAGACCACGTGGACAACGTGCAGAAGATGATCTATCGGATGTGCTGCATCGGGTTTGTCGAAGACTACACGCAGGACTACCGCAGGCACTACTTCCTGGTCAAGATGGTCCGCAGACCTGACGGAGGCTACTACGAGGCCCTCAAACGCTTCCTCATGAGGTACTACGCTGAAGAGCGTGCCGATGAGATTGTGGGGCAAGTGCCCGGCTTCAGAGGGGAAAACGAGATTCAGAAGTGCCTCGGTTACTTGACGGAATTCGTCTACGACAAGATCGCCGTCAAGCGCAAGCGGGCGATGGACGACATGAGGCTCTTCTGCAGTACCGGCGCTGGAGAGGATTCGGACTGGCGCGAGGTCAACGAGGACCTCAAAGACTTCATCTACTACTACTTCAACTCAAAGTACGCGAACGACGAATATGTGGCGGATACGGGAGAGCCATTCTCCCTCAAGGTTGACACCGACACCGGAAGACGCAGCTCGTTCGAAATCGTTATGAAGTACCTGCGGGTGGTGGACGATGACCTCATCGGAGCAGGTGGCACGCCAATCGACAACGTCAAGCACCTGCAGGGCGCCGTGCGCCTAATCCGCCGAGCGCTGACGGATTACAACCCCGCCCTCGCTCTCCTAAATTTCTTCTGCCTAACCCAACTCGGAACGCACAACAGCGTCGCCCTAGAGGAGGAGATGGCAGAGGATTATCGGCGCGGTCTGCTCGCCTTCATGGACGAAGCGGAGTCCAAGGAGCAACTTTGGCGCTTCTTCACCGACTTCCGTGAAAAGGTGTGGGGGCGGCCTCACCGTTACGACTTGTCGAAGTTTGAAGATATCACCAACGAAGTAATCGCCAACGCGCACCTCATCGCCCTGCGCGAGTTTGCGAAGTCATATCTATAGGACATGAACGCGAGGAGAGCCAAATGACCAACACGCAAACAGACGAGCTGAGTATCGCTATCGGAAAGATAGAAGACACGCTGCAAGACATCCAATCTGCCAAGCGGCAGGTGGATGATGTCCTTGGGGCGAACACTGCTCTCTCGCATTCCCTCGAGAGTCTCATCACTCAAACGAACCAAGTAATTGCTGCCACAAAGAGCCAAGCGGAAGACCTGAGCGGCCAAATCGAGGAGAAGCTTGCTCAGCTGAGTGGGTACAGCAGTAAGCTCGAGGAGCTAGCGAAACAGGGTGTCGCATCAATCAAGGGTCAGGCAGAGGAAGCGTCCACGCAGCTGAGTTCGGAAGCCGCCGCATTGAACAATAAGAGCATTAAGAGCTTCAACAAGTCAGCTGAAGAAGCGTTGTCGAAGATGGAAGAACCGCTCAAATGCGCTCAAGCCTCGCTAATAGAGTCCACCGAACGCTTCGAAACCGCCTCTGCAGGATTCCGCGATCAACTGGCTGGCCAAGTGGAGGAAATCGAGCATCTTCTCACAACGACCAAGGAACAACTCGAAGAGGCCAAGAAAGCAATAGGGGAGATCGCGGATATCGATTTAGAGCCCACTAACAAGCGCATTGACGACCTGCGCGAGATGGTCTCGGCACGAGCCGACGAAGCGAAAAGGCAAAGTACGACGATTACTTCGTTGCTAATCGGTTGTCTGATCGTCGGCGTTATCGTGCTCGTAAAGCTGTTTGTCATGTAGCTTATGGTTCTTACTTACCTTGGGACTCTCAATCCCAATGTCGTCGGGTGCAGGTAGACTGACCTTCGAGGATGTATCGGGTGTCCGCACAACGCGCTCACACGATTGCGAGGACCAACTTGAGTAGGGGGACGGCATGCCAGACATCGTGGGTGACTTCAAGGACGCAGTAGAACTGCTCTTCGCGGGCAAGAAGCACGCGGACTCTCCGGCGGAAGAGCCGGACATCGTAAACATCATGCTCTCCGGAAAGACGGGCGTCGGAAAGAGCACTCTCGTGAACGCCATCTTCGGTGAGCACTTGGCTGAAACGGGTATCGGAGAGCCTCTGACTCAGCACATTAAGCTGTATGAGAAGGAGGGTGTGCCGCTACGCGTCTACGATGTCAAAGGTCTCGAGCTCGACGCCGCCGTGAACAAGCGTGTTTGTAGCGAAGTGAAGAGCCTCGTGCGAGCGAGTCGAAAGACCGAGACCACCAGCGATGACGTCCACCTGATGTGGTACTGCGTAGCATCTCCAGTACACAAGCTCGAGCAATACGAAATCGACTTCATGAACGACCTGGCCAACTCTCTGGACGTCGTCCTCGTGCTGACGCAGAGCTTCGACGAGGACGAAACGCGTGAGCTGATGTCGCACATCGAGATGAAGAGGCAAGAGGGAGCCTTGAACGTCAAGGCGATCGTCCCGCTCCTCGCGCTGGACAAGCAAATGCAAGGACTCGGCGCGAAGGCGAAGTTCGGGCTCGAGGAACTGGCTGACTTGTCCTATGAGATGCTTCCTGACGCACAGAAGCGTGCCTTCGCGGCTGCGCAGAAGCTGTCCGCGGAGCTGCGGAAGAAGGCTGCGTACACCGCCATTGGCCTCGCTACCGCAGCAGCGGCGGCTGTCGGAGCGATCCCGTTGAAGATTGCCGATGCCGTTGTGCTCGGTCCCATTCAGCTGACGATGTTCATGGGAATCGCCCGAGTCTACGGCGTTGATTTCCAGGAGGATGACTTCGCGAGATTGGTTGGCTCTTCTGTGCCGGGCGCTGCCGCGAAGGTTGGCAAAGCGGCAGCCGGCGCCGTGGTTGCCCTGCTCGAGGCCATTCCCTATGCGGGAGTGCTGGTGAGTGGGGCAGTTGCCGGCAGCATCACGGCGACACTCGGGACTGCGTTCCAGATGGCGCTTGAGAGTGAGGTGAACGAAGCGGAGCTCGACTGGGACAAGCTCCAGTCGGCATTCAACAAGGCGCTCGACTTTGCGCTCAAGATCAACTTCAAGGGGAAGCCTGAGGCAGAGCCTGCGTGACACCCGCGTGACAACGCTCTCCCTCTTGTCAGCTTGACCTTGTACTTTCTAGGGACTCTTGATCCCAACGTCAGGGACTCAGAGTTCACGCGCAGAAGTTACAAACGCGTCCACTAAGTCCGACCATAGTGCGAACGCGGGGCTCCTTCGGGGGCCCCGTTTCGTTTGCCTGCTGTTGTCTGGCGTCGCACCCGGGGTATGAACGCCGACGGGGTTCAAGGCGTTGCTCCCCAGAATCAGTCTTCTAGCGAACAGCGGACGATTGCGACGAGAATCCAGAGGTGATCAACTTGCATGCTACTGCTGACCTAAGATTCGAGCACGCGGGAGTTGGCCGGATGCTCGATATCATGGATGCGATGACTGCTTCAGTTCGCGAAGGCGAACGGCCGAGTGTCGACGACATCTCACAGACGATAGAGTTCCTCCGGGTCTTCGTGGACAAGTGTCATCACACCAAAGAGGAGCAGCTGCTCTTCCCGGCGGTTCGCGCAGCAGGCATTCCCGCCGTAGAGGATGTAATCGTCGCTCTTCTTGCGGAGCACGTACAGGGACGCGGGTCGGTGTCTCGGATCGCCGAGATGGCCGAGCGCCTGTCCGACGGTGATGAATCCGCGGCCCCCGAGCTAGCCGACGCCATGTCCGGCTACACGAAGCTTCTTCGCGAGCACATCGTTCGTGAGGAGAACGACTGCTTCAGCGCAGCCGACAGCGAACTACCAGCGCATGTGCAGGCGGAGCTAGAACAGGGATACGATCGAATCGAACGCGATGTGGTGGGAGGGGGAGTGCACGAGTCCTTCCACGCGCTCCTCGACCGGCTCGCGCAACAGTATCTATAGTAGATATTGAATTCGGGCGGGGCTCCTTTGGGAGCCCCGTTTCGTTGTGCCGAGACGATATGTTCGCAGTTGGCTGAAGCGACTGCATTGGCTAAAGTGTGTCGGTTGGTCTGTCACGGAACGCCGCTAACAAGGAGACGCTCGATGAGCAGCAACAACGCCCCGACTCGCGAAGGCTTCACAACGACTCTGGGGGTTCTGGCTGCAACGCTGGGATCTGCAGTAGGACTCGGCAACATCTGGAAGTTTCCATCGCTGACCGGCCTGAATGGCGGCGCCGCATTCGTCCTTGTCTACATCGTCTGCGTAGTGCTAATCGGCCTGCCGGTCATGATTGCTGAGTTCATCATCGGTCGTAGAGCGGACGCCAACAATGTTGGCGCTTTCAAGAAGCTCGCTCCGACCAAGCCCTGGTATCTAACGGGTGTCGCTGGCGTCGTCGCCGCATTCCTGATCATGTTCTTCTACACGGATGTTGCCGGTTGGGTCTACTCATACGCTTTCAAGGCGCTCACCGGTGGGCTCGCTCACGCAGATGCCACACAGACCGCCGATATATTCAGCAACTACATCGGCAGCGTCGCTGGTCCGCTTGTGTGGCAGTGGATCGTGCTTGTCGTCATCAGCGTTGTCATCATCGCTGGTGTCTCTAAAGGCATCGAGCGGATGACCAAGACGCTCTTGCCGATACTCTTCGTTCTGCTCTTGATCTGTGACGTCCGGGCGCTCACGCTCCCTGGCGCTTTTGCTGGAGTCGAGTATCTCTTCAAGCCGGACTTTGCAAAGATCACCGCCCCGGTCATCCTTGCTGCTCTCGGCCTGGCGTTCTTCAAGCTCTCGATTGGCATGGGCACCATGACGACGTACGGCAGCTACATCGGCAAGCGCGAGAACATGCCGGCCAACGCTGTCAAGGTGGCGCTCGCGGATACCGTTGTGTCCCTGCTTGCAGGACTCGCGATCTTCCCTGCAGTGTTCGCCTTCGGATTCCAGCCCGATGCCGGCCCGTCGCTGCTCTTCATCACGATTCCCGCGGTGTTCAACACGATGCCCTTCGGCCAGGTCTTCCTGACGATGTTCTTCTTGCTCGCGGCAATCGCCGCAACCGGAGCCATGATCTCGCTGCTTGAGGTTCCGGTGGCTTATCTCACCGAGGAGAAGAAATGGTCGCGAGTGACCGCCACCGTCTTCTCGGCAGGATCGATGGGCGTTGTTGGTGCGCTGGCAACTCTGTCCACGAGCACGCTCTCCGGATTCACTATCTTTGGGAAGACGTTCTTCGACCTGTTCGATTTCGCGTCGTCCAACGTCTTGCTGCCTGTCGGTGGGATTCTGATCTGTCTGTTCGTTGGCTGGAAGCTAGGGCCCGCGACAATAATCGAAGAGGCGTCAAATCACGGTGTGCTCAACAACCAGGTCTTCCTGAAGTTCCTGACGATCATGTTGCGCTGGGTCGCACCGATCGCCATCTTGCTTGTGCTCTTGAATGGTCTTGGAATCTTCAAGTTCTAACGGCGGCCGAGTTCGCTCCGTGGTAGTCGCATTGCATCAGCGTGATGACGCCGGATGCCTTGGCAGGCATTTCGCATGATATTCTGCTGCAGGTCGATTGATTGGATGCACATGCGTCAGACAGAACGCAGCCGAGAAATCCGCGCCCGAGTGGCAACGCGGTCTATCTCACAGCTTAAGCCCCGGCGCCGCCGCAAGGGTGGCGCTCTGCGCGCCGTCGCGCTGCTGCTCGTCGTAGGGCTTGCGGTCGCGGGCGCAGTCGTATGGAACATGCTCATGGCGCCAGCGGTGGATGTCGCCGCAGGCAAGCCTGTCGAGGTCATGATCGAATCGGGTTCGTCAACGACCCAGATCGCCGAGCAGCTCGCAGCTCTGGGCGTCGTCGACAATGCACTGATGTTCCGGCTGCAGTCGCGACTATCAGATGCTGACGGCACGCTCAAGGCGGGAGAGTACGGCCTTTCGACCGGCATGCCGTACGAGCTGGTGCTCCAGAAACTCGCCAGCGGACCCGACATCGTCTACTTCGACATTGCGATTCCTGAGGGCTTCACGGCCAAACAGGTCGCCGCGCGTTTCGCCGCTCAGGCTCAGATCCCCGAAGACGAGATCACGAGACTCGTGACCAGCGGCGCCAAGGAGTTCTCGGCAGATCACCCGTACCTGGCCAACGCCTACCGGGATTCGCTTGAAGGGTTCCTGTTTCCGGCCACATACCGCATCAAGGAAGGCACATCGGCGCACGATGTAGTTGAGATGCTCCTCGACGCATTCGATGAGAAGCTTGCCGAGGTCGATCTGACTTATGCGAAGTCGAAGAACCTCGACGTAAACGACATCGTGATCATCGCTTCGATCCTCGAACGCGAGAGCAAGATCAAAGACGAGTTCCCGCTGGTTTCCTCGGTCATCTACAACCGCCTCCGCAAACCGATGCGCCTGCAGCTTTGCGCGACCGTGCTATACGAGCTTCCCGAGGGCACCACCAAGCTCACCAACGACGACCTCAAGCTCGATAGCCCGTACAACACGTATCTCCATGACGGGCTGCCCGCCGGTCCGATCAGCAATCCGGGATTGGCCGCTATCAAGGCCGCGGCCGCGCCCGCCGACACGGACTACTACTATTACGTTCTCACCGGCAAAGATGGCTCCCAGACCTTCGCCTCAACGTACGATGAGTTCCTGAAGGCTAAACAGGTCTATAAGCAGGTCTTTGGCGACTAATCTGCGGTCGCGGCGTGGCTCACCTCTGCTATCCTTAAGAAACGGCAAGTCGACGTTCTCGGCTGGGGGAGACGATGGCGGCGCAGATCACTGTCCGGTGGATCGAATCGGGCAAGCTACGCTCAGATGGGCTTGATTCTCTGCCCGAGAAACTCACCGGAGCAGTGTGGATCGACGTCTTGGAGCCGGATTCAGAATCCCTTGACGCGGTAGCAACCCTCTTCGATCTACCACCGCTTGCGGTTGAGGATTGCCTTCACTTCCCGCAGCGCCCCAAGATCGACGTCTATCCCCACGTCACGTTCCTTGTGTGGCTACTGCCGCATGTGGTCACCGGTGATGGCGTGGAGTCCTCGGAGCTCGATGTGTTTCTCGGCCCCGAGCATCTGGTCACCGTTCACCGGGAGCGTATCTCGGCAGTGGAGCGGGTAGCCGATAACGCCGAGGAGTTCATGAATCGCGGGGTTGAGTGGACGCTGCATGCGATCCTCGACGGTGCGGTCGACGGCGTGTTTCCAGTAGTGGAATCACTCTCGGACGAGCTTGAGACGCTTGAAGACCTCATGCTTGCCGATGCTCGGCCCACGAATCTGCAGAGGTTGTATGCGGCGAAGCGTTCGCTCGTGCAGCTACACAAGGTCGTTGGCCCGGAGCGTGACGTTATCAGGGGACTGGCCCGACTCGAGGCGTTCGTCGAGCCCGAGGCGTACATGTACTTCCAGGATATCGGCGACCATCTGGCGCGCGTGGCAGATGAAGTGGACACGTACCGGGAGGTCGCTTCAGGCACGATGGACATCTATCTGTCATCGGTCAGCAACCGCATGAACGCGATCATGAAGCAACTTACGATTATTGCCACGATTTTCATGCCACTGACGCTCATATCGGGCATATACGGGATGAACGTCTTAAAGGGCATGTGGCCACCGGTCGATGCTGCGTGGGCGTTTCCCGCAATCATGGCATCCATGAGTGCTATCACCGTATGGATGCTCTGGTATTTCAAAAGGAGAGACTGGTGGTAGAGGAGAGCACTGAAGAGGTTCACTCCGGGATTTACTCGGTAGCCAATCTCATTACGGTATTGCGCCTGCTGCTCGTCCCATTCTTCTTCGCCGTGCTGATCAGCGATTCTGAGCGTGCGCGACTGACGGCGTTTGCGCTGTACGCGATTGCCGCGTCAACCGATTGGATCGACGGTCAGATCGCGCGTCGCACGAACACCGTGACGCAGGTCGGTAAGATCATCGACCCGCTCGTGGATCGTCTGCTGCTCGCGTCGGGAGTGATCGGGCTCTATATCGTCGGCGAGTTGCCGCTTTGGATACCAACGGTGCTCGTACTGCGTGACGTCTATCTTCTCTACGGTTCATGGGTGCTCGAGAAGTACCACACCACCCAGCCGGTCAACTTCATCGGCAAGGTGACAACGGCCGTCCTTATGATCGGGTTCTCATCACTGATCGCCGGGTGGCCCATCCTGGGCGGAACGGTTCTGGGTCTGTGGATCGTCTACGCAGGCATGGTGCTGTCGTTCATCACAGCTGTGAAGTACACGTTTGATGCAAAGGAAACACTCGACAAGGCCAAGGCTCAAGCCCGTAGTATCTAGGCGTTCGCGCCAGGACAGGAGGGTATTGCCTGTGAAAGCGGTCATCATGGCAGGCGGGGAGGGCACGCGTTTGCGCCCCCTCACAAGCACGCGTCCGAAACCGATGGTGCCCATCGTCAACCAGCCGGTCATGGAGCACATTCTCGGCCTGGTCAAGCATCACGGGATATCCGACGTCGTGGCCACGCTCGCTTTCATGCCGCAAGTCATCGAAGACTACTTCGGAGACGGCGAAGAGTGGGGTACCAACATCACCTATGCGGTCGAGGAGTCTCCTCTCGGCACTGCGGGCTCCGTCAAGAATGCCGAGGAAGCCCTCAAAGACGGGCCGTTCATCGTCATCTCCGGCGATGCGCTCACGGATATCGACCTGACCGAGATCATCGAGTTCCACGCCACACACGACGGGCCGGTCACGATCGCACTCAAGCGCGTACCGGATCCGCTCGACTTCGGCGTCGTGATCACCGATGACTCCGGCAAGATCCAGCGGTTCCTCGAGAAGCCGACGTGGGGCCAGGTGTTCTCGGACACCATCAATACCGGTATCTACGTGCTTGATCCGGTCATCTTCGACTTCATTCCCGACGGCCAGCCGTACGACTTCTCCTCTGAGCTGTTCCCCGCGCTCATGAGCGCGGGCTACGATCTGTACGGCTTCGTCGCCGAGGGATACTGGTGCGACGTTGGCAGCCTGGACTCATACGTTGAGGCGCATCACGACATTCTTGATGGCAAGGCGATGATCTACATTCCCGGCGCCAAGGCGCGCAACGACGTTTGGGTCGGCAAGGGTGCCGATATCGATCCGGGCGCGGTGATCGGAAGCAAGGTCGTGATCGGAGCCAACACGCGAGTTCGCGCCGGGGCGCGCATCGACGATTACACCGTCATCGGCGACAACTGCCTGGTCGGCTACGACACGATCCTCGGGCACTCGATCGTATGGTCTGACTCCTTCATCGGTGCAGGCTCTGAAGTTCGTGGTGCTGTCGTTTGCCGGGGCGTGGACATCCGGGCTAGGGCGAGAGTGGAGCCGGGAGCGGCAATCGGCGATTCGACGGTCGTGGGGCACGGGGCGATCATCGGCAACGACGTTCAGGTCTACCCGTACAAGCGAATCGAATCCGGCGCGGTCGTTGCGTCGTCGCTCATCTGGGAGTCCACCGGATTCCGCTCTCTCTTTGGAACCGACGGAATCGCGGGGCTCGTCAACATCGACATCACTCCCGATCTTGCACTCAAAGTGGCGCAGGCGTTCGGAAGCATTCTGCCGAGCAAAGCCCACGTGGTCGTAAGCCGGGACTCAAGCCGGGGCGCTCGCATGGTCAAGCGCGCCGTGGTTGCGGGACTTAACTCCACGGGTAATCACGTCCGGGATCTGCGCGTTGCATCTCCGGCTATCACGCGTTTCACCACGCGAGACACCCGGTGTGAAGCCGGCGTGCACGTGTGCGCGTCATCGAAGGATCCCCAGGTACTTGAGATTCACTTCTACGACAAAGCCGGTATCGACCTGGCGCCATGGGTTGAGAAGAAGGTCGAGCGTTTGTACTTCAGGCAGGAGTTCCGCCGCGCCTTCTTTGACGAGATCGGCGAAATCCTCTATCCACCGCGTGCGCTCGAGTACTATACGGCGGGCCTGATGGAGGCGCTCAACGGGGCATCGCCGGTCTTCCAGCGGAGAACGATCGTCGTCGACATGGGGAATAGTCCCGCGTCGTTCGTACTGCCACAGGTTGCCGGCAAGTGGGATGTGGAGCTTGTCGCGCTTCGTCCGTTCGTCGACTCCGAGCAATCAGTTCTTGCCTCGGTGCGTGACGAGATTCTCGGCCAGCTGTCCCGCTCGATGGACATGTTCCAGGCCGGTCTCGGCGTCTCCATGGATGCTACTGCCGAGCGGATCACGCTTGTGACTGCTGATGGCCGTGTGCTTGATGCTGATACAGCCCTTCACGCGATGCTTTACCTATGGTGCCGAACCGACACCAGCGATCGCTGCGCGGCCGTCCCGCTCACAGCTTCAAGGGTCATCGAGGGTATCGCGCAGTCGACAGGCCACTGCGTGGCAAGAGTCGGAACATCTCGGCGCTCCTTGTCTGCTGCCGCACTGCGCCCTGAAGTCGGCTTCGCCGGATCCCAGACGGGTGGCTTCGTATTCCCGGCGTTTCTGGCTTCGTACGATGCGGTGATGAGCCTTGGGATGATACTTCGCATGCTCGATCAGGTGGGTATGTCACTCGATGAGGTGGTCGAAGCGCTGCCGGAGTTCCACCTGAGGCGTCGCCAGGTTGCCTGCCCGTTCGATCGCAAGGGCGCCGTGATGCGCCAGATGGCCGACTACGGGCAGCACCGTGAGGTTGAGATGACCGAGGGTGTTCGAGTCGTCGAAGACAATGGTTGGGCGCTCGTTTTGCCGCATGCTACTGATGCGGTCGTCGAGGTGTTCACCGAGGGCGATTCTGCCGAGTCGGCGGATGCCATCGCTGAGCGCTACGTCTCTTTTGTGGAGCATGCCATCGAGACTGAATGATCGTTCGGCGTGCTCCTTGCTAGTAACGCCCGTATGTCATTAGCGCGAATGCGCTAGCACGTCTTGTATACTTTCACGACGTTTCTTGTATCTGTTAAACAGAGGATGGGCATGACTGAAGATACCGAGATCATGGAGGCCGTTTCCGAGGATACGGCCCAGAGTGTGACCGAGGCTGCGACCGAGACAGTGGCCGAGTCAGTGCCTACTGTTCGCACACGGGCGCACAGCAAGCCAAAGAAGGGCCTTGTCGGCTGGCTTAGCAGGCTATCCACGCCCGTGCGATGGACGGTCATCGTCAGTGTGATTGTTGCCGCGTTACTGCTGGTTGGCGTTGGCGCTGACGTCGCATTCTCGGCAGGACGCGTGCATCCCGGCGTGACGGTGGCCGGTATTTCGGTTGGCGGAATGACCCGTGCGGATGCGGTCACGGCTATAGACTCTGGGATACAGCCTCTGCTGGAGCGTCCGGTCAAAGTCACCGTAGAATCCAGCTCCTGGGACGTTACCGCAGACCAGGTCGGCGCCTCTGTTGACGCTTCCGCGCTGGCTGAGACCGCGTACGGAATCGGTCGGACCGGCGGCTTCGGTGGCGTGATCGGCTCTCGGATCACCGCGTGGCTTGGCCGAGAGGACATCGCAGCGATCGTCACTGCAAATGAGGTTCTGATCAGCACTGCTCTTGGCGATATCGATGCCGACGTAAGCATTCCCGCTGTCGACGCGTCCGTGGAAGTCTCCGGCACCGATGTTCGGCTCATTGCTGACAAGGATGGACAGGGCGTAGACCATCGCGTTGCCCGCGAGCTCATCCTAAAGGCCTTCGTCATGGAGGATCGCGACGTTGAGCTTTCACTCGTGCCACAAACGGCTTCCATCAGCGAAGAAGGCGCTCGTTTGGCCTACGAAGATGCGCTCAAGATGGTTAGCGGACCGCTTAAGCTTGTGTATGACAAGAAGACGTGGGATGTGTCAGCCAAGACCGTAGGCGGCTGGCTCGCATTCCGCTCAGCAGGAGCAACGGCGAGTGCTGAGGCGTCCTCGGGCACGCTCGAGTGCTATCTCGACAGCGCGGAGGTTTCTGCGACTGTGGTTCCGCTAGTCAAAGAGGTTGGCAAGGTCGCCAAGGATGCGTCGTTCAAGGTCGCATCCGGCAAGGTCACCATCGTACCCGGCGAAGACGGACTTGGGCTTAACGCCGATGATCTTGCGGATCGCCTTCTTGTTGCTTTGACCGGAACGGGGGAGCGCACCGCAGAGTTGCCCATGCAGCGCGTGGAGCCCGCCATCACGACCGATGACGCCAAGGCCATGGGTATCTCCACGCGCCTGTCCACATACACGACCTCGTACTCGGCAAGCAATGCACCGCGAGTCAACAACATTCATGTTCTTGCTGATGCGCTTGATGGGACGCTCGTCGCGCCCGGTGAGGTGTTCTCGTTCAACGGGTCGATTGGCCAAAGAACTGCCGAGAAGGGCTATCAGGAGGCCAACGCCATCGTCAACGGCGTACTCGTTCCGCAACTCGGTGGCGGCATTTGTCAGATGGGCACAACGGTGTTCAATGCCGTGTTCTTCTCGGGGCTTCCGGTCGTTGAGCGGCACAATCACTCGCTGTACATCAGCCATTACCCGAAGGGTCGCGATGCGACCGTGTCGTGGGGTGGCCCAGACTTCAAGTTCCGCAATGACACTGAGAACTGGGTTCTTGTCGCAACTGCCTACACCAGCTCAACAGTGACGGTTTCTTTGTACGGGACCGAGACAGGCTATAAGGTGACGTACGATACCGGACCTTTCACGAACACCGTTGCTTACAAGGTTCGCGAGATCAAAGATGCTACCCTTCCAAAGGGCACGAGGGTAGTCGATGAGAAGGGCGTGAGCGGACGCACTGTCGTGGTGACGCGCAAGGTCACATTGAACGGCAAGGTCGTGCGTGAAGACACCTTCAAGTCAGTCTACAAGGCGTCCGAGGAAGTCGTTCGTGTCGGCACGAAAGAAACCAAACCATCAACACCGTCCACGTCTTCGCCGTAGGCGTCTGACTGGAGATACAGCCGAAGGGGGAGGGCGTGTTCCAGCCTGATTTCGAGGCCATGCCTCGTACTGACATCGAAGTGCTTCAACTGGAGCGCCTCATGAAGACGCTTTCGCGTGTGTACGATCGCGTACCGACGTACCGTGCGAAATTCGATGAGGCCGGTGTGCACCCCGACGGGATTCGCTCTTTGGCGGATCTTGCCAACGTGCCGTTCACCGTCAAAGACGACCTGCGGGCTGCGTACCCCTATGGGATGTTCGCCGCGCCTATGCGTGAGATCGTGCGCGTGCACTCATCATCAGGCACAACCGGGCAGGTCACTGTTGTGGGCTACACCAAGGGAGATATCTCCCGTTGGGGTGATTTGATGGCCCGCACGCTCGCCTCGGCAGGCGCGACCGCTGACGACATCGTGCAGATCAGCTACGGCTACGGGCTGTTCACCGGCGGGCTCGGCGTGCATTACGGTTCCGAGCGGCTTGGCGCAGCGACCATTCCGATCTCAGGCGGCAACACCAAGCGCCAGGTTCAGGTCATGAAGGACTTCGGAGTCACAGTGCTTGCGGCGACGCCGTCATACGCGCTTCTTCTCGCGGAAACTGCGCTTGAAATGGGCGTCGATCTTCGGGACCTTCCGCTCAAGGCCGGCGTCTTTGGTGCCGAGCCGTGGAGCGAGAACATGCGAAAGCAGCTGGAGGAAGCTCTCGGCATCCTGGCCATCGACATATACGGGCTGTCCGAGGTCCTTGGGCCCGGCGTTGCGGCAGAGTGCGAGTGCAAGAACGGACTGCACGTCAACGAGGATCACTTCATCATCGAGATCATCGATCCCGAGACCCTGAAGCCTTTGCCCGACGGCGAGATGGGCGAGGTCGTCTTCACTACAATCACCAAAGAGGGTATTCCGGTCATCCGGTACCGCACGCGAGACATTTCCAGGATCATTCCCGGCCCGTGTTCTTGTGGCCGTACCTTCCGGCGCATGCAGCGCGTGAGTGGTCGAACGGACGATATGCTCATCATCCGTGGGGTGAACGTCTTCCCAAGCCAGATCGAGCAAGTCCTGACCGGCATACCCGGGGTCGCACCGCACTACCAGGTCGTGCTCACCAAACGCGGAACGCTCGACCATGTGGAAGTCCACGTGGAGGTCGGAGCGGACTTCGCCTTCGATGAGATCAAGCAGCTTGAGAAGCTGCAGCGTCGCGTTGGCGCTGAGATAGCGTCTGCCCTCGCGATTTCAATCGAGGTCAAGCTCGTGGAGCCGAAGTCGATCCAGCGCAGTGAGGGCAAGGCCAAGCGCGTCTTGGACCTTCGTGCCGAGGGGAGTGTCTGATTCATGATTCAGCAGATATCCGTATTCCTGGAGAACAAGAGCGGTCGTCTGGCCGAGCTTACACGCGCTTTGGGCGATGCAAACGTCAACATGCGCGCATTGATGGTTGCCGATACAGCTGAGTTTGGAGTCGTCAGGGTCATTTGCGATGCACCGCGCAGCGCATTGGGTGTCCTTGAGGCTGCGGGTTTTGGAGCGTCGATCACGGATGTCATCGCGGTCGAAGTACCGAATCGCCCAGGTGGACTCGCCGACGTCCTCGAGACGCTCGATTCAGCGGGCATGAACGTGGAGTATGCGTACTGCTTCGTTGAGCCGATGGGGGATGCCGCAGTTGATATCTTCCGCGTGGATGACCCACTGGCAGCCGAGGCCGCGCTCTCAGGCGCAGGTTTCGTTGTGGTTGAGCCGGGTGCGCTCTACTCAGCAGACTGAGCCGCCGGTTCGGTATCTGGGCTGCACACATCCTCGACGCGTGATTCCGGATCGGGGTCAAGCGAGCGTGCCAGATCGCAGATCGCAGCCGAGTCGCCGGGGCAACCTAGAGGCGTCACGCTCACCGATTCATCCTTGGCGCCAACGAGATCCCTGACAGCTGTCCGAATGCGGTCGCTTGCTATCTCGGCACCATGCTTGGGAGTGTGCGGCAGCATGATCAAGAAGCGTCCGTCCCCCAGGTATCCGACGTCATCAACGAGGCGGACGTCGTGACGGATGTGAGATGCCACACTGCGAAGCAGCGTACGCTGTCGCGAGGGTCGTAGATCGGCAAGCAGTCCCGGCGCCAGGCTGAGGATAGCAATCGCGAATGGCGTCTCGTACCGCTGGAATTGACCGAGGCCGCTCTTGAGCGTCTGGGCGCAGTATGCGCGGTTATAGACGAGCGTATATTCGTCTAGCATCAAGTTCCCGTCGAGACGCGCGAACAGATACTTGATCCTGCCGAAGAACTCGCCTCCAACGATACCGACGAGTGCGTACACGACCGCGCGCGTCGTGATCATGACGATCAAGGTAGAGTTCGGCCCCAGCTGACTCAGCAGTGGTATGCGCATTACCACGTAGGCCAGAATCGCCGCGAATGCCGCAATCGAGCCGCCGTCGCGACCCCAATGCACGGCGCAGGCCAGCACGACTATGATCAGGAGCTGTGCGACGATCTCCTGCCAGGCAACCGTCATAGAGCTTGACCCGAGGGCCACGCTTCCGATAACAACAAGCGCACCCAGGGTGGTCATGAGCAGTTCGAATCGCGAGTACTTCAACGTCAGGTCCTCCTTGGACTGAACATTGCGAGCGCGGCTGAGTCTAGTTATTGAACGGGTGGTTGGGACATGTGATCAATCCGTGGACCGAGTCGAACGTTAGCGGCGACTTGTCGAGTGGGCACACGCTGATGAAATCCCACGTGTTGGCGTAACCCTGGAGGAAATCCAGATTAGTCGCGGTGGGGAACTCACCCATCTCGGCACTGTATACGTTCAGGGCACTGTAGAGAGTGCGCTGGTTGGCCAGGCATGCGGCCTCTGCGGCGCGAGCGGTGATGGATCTGTATGAGGCGATTGCAGTAAGAGCGAGAATCCCGATGATAAGAACTACGACCATGAGTTCAGCCAGCGTGAACCCATCTTCTTGCGCTTGTGCTGTGGTGCGGAACTTCTTCACTATGCCCCCCCGGCAGAACGAGGCTCCGATTGCGTCCGTCTGAGTATAGATGAAACAGGTTGTACCGTCAGTTCATCGGCATACAATGCGCGGGTGATGAGCGCGTAGGCAGTCGAGCCGCGAAACCGATACAATGTGTCACTGTTGTCCCGCTCGATCACGGAGAAGCCAATGCACGTTCGCAGCGCGTCCGCATGCCGCCGCCTTGTCGGTGTAGCTGCGCTGCTGGTGGTCGTGCTGCTTGTTCCGCTTGATGCCACCGCCGAGGTGCGTGGCTCCGATCTTCTCGGCGAACGAGCGGTTTCCACCTCCGTTGAGCTTGAGTCGTTGGCTCCGGATGTCACCATGCCTTCAGGTGTGCTTGAGACCTCTGACGGGCAGGTTCTGTGGGCGCGTGATGGCGATGCCGAGCGCGCAATGGCGAGCACAACCAAGATCATGACGGCGATCGTTGTCCTCGATACTGTTTCCGATCTATCAGAGGTCGTTTCTGTGCCCACGGTGGCTGCCCGCGTTGGTGAGTCAGGCGTCGGGCTTAAGGCCGGGCAGCAGCTCACAGTGCGTAAGCTGCTGGAGGCAATGCTTGTCCACTCCGGCAATGACGCGGCGACCACGCTTGCGGTTCACGTAGGCGGCTCCGTTGACGGCTTCGTGAAGCTGATGAACGAAAAGGCGGAGAGTCTGAGCCTCAGCCAGAGCCAGTTCGCGAATCCGCACGGCCTTGACGAGCCCGGTCACCATACGTCGGCGGTTGATCTGGCGACTATGGCTCAGTACGCGATGAACAATCCCGAGTTCCGCGAAATCGTTGGCATGCGGACTGTGAGCGTGCCTGTGGCCGGTGGCACAAGCCGCTATGACGCTAGCAATCTGCTCATCGGTAAGTACGAAGGCGCCACGGGTGTGAAGACAGGGTGGACCAACGACGCGGGCTACTGTCTGGTCGCATCAGCCGAACGCGACGGCGTCGAGCTGTTCGCGGTGATCCTCGGCACTAAGTCCGAAGACGCACGATTCGTACAGGCGAAGAAGCTGCTCGACTGGGGATTTGAACATTACGGAGTGCAGCAGGTCACGAGTGCCGAGGAGACCGCATCGATCGTTGCTGTCACCGACTACCTCGACCAGAGCGTCGCCGCGATCGTTGCCGAGTCCGCTTCCGTGCCCGTGTACGACGTTCTTGGTGACATCACGGTGAATGCGGATGTCGTGACGGAGATTCAGGCGCCCGTCGTCAAAGGTCAGCGGCTTGGAACGCTTTCAGTGCAACAAGGTGGACGCCTCATTGCGCAGGTGCCTATCATCTCAGCAGCTGACGTACCCGTGCCCGACGGTTGGGCCCGGTTCAAGATCGCAGTAACGCGCCTGTGGCGCAAGGCATTCGGCGGACAGCTACAAGCCGCCCCAGTCACAGTGATGTGATTGGAAGAGAAGGGACCATCATGACCGAGGACTTGCTAAGCACACCCCTATATCAGGAGCATCTGGCGCTCGGCGCGCGCATCGTGCCTTTCGCCGGTTGGGAGATGCCCGTGCAGTACGCCGGCATCATCGAGGAGCACAAGGCCGTTAGGTCCTCGGTGGGAATCTTTGATGTCTGCCATATGGCCGAGTTTCGCTTCTTCGGCTTTGATGCTTTTGAGGCGCTACAGAAGATCATCACCAACGATCTTGGGAAAATAGCCGAGATCGGCAGCGCTCTTTACACCGTCATGTGCGATGAGGACGGCGGAATCATAGATGACCTCATCGTCTACCACACCGGCGACATCGAGTACCTCGTCATCGCGAATGCCGCGAACCGCCAGACCGACTGGGACTGGATAACCTCGCACCTACCCGAGAGCGTCGAGTCCGTTGATGAATCGGATCGCACAGGTTTGATTGCGGTCCAGGGTCCACGGGCACTAGAAGTGATCGCCAGCCTTGCGGGTGACGACTTTGAGCCGCCGGCTCGATTCCACATCGCCGAAGCGACTCTGGCAGACGTTCCAGTACTCATCGCTCGCACGGGCTACACCGGAGAAGACGGGGTCGAGATCCTCTGTCACACCGACCGCGCAGTGGCTATCTGGCGCGTTCTGCTTTCATTCGCCGAGGTAACGCCGTGCGGTCTCGGTGCGCGAGACACCTTGCGACTTGAGATGGGCTACCCGTTGTACGGCAGCGACATGGACCGTGGAGTGGATCCGATCTCGGCCGGGTTGGGCTGGGTTGTCCCGAAGGCGAAGACCGACTTCATAGGCGCCGAGGCCATCGCTCGCATCCGCGAAGCGGGACCCAAGCGCAAGCTCGTAGGTCTCGAAGTCAGTGAAGGAGTGCCGAGGCACGGCTATTCCGTGTTGCACGACGGCACCGAGGTGGGTAAGGTGGCAAGCGGCACGTACTCTCCGACGCTTGAGCACGGAATAGCGACGGCGTATGTACCCGCAGAGCTTTCTGCACCAGGCACGGAGCTCGTGATCGCGATTCGGCGCAAGCAAGTCGCGGCTACGGTCGTCCGGCCACCGTTCGTCAAGCAGACGTCATTGTCTGTACGCCCGTCGTAGTCAAACATCCGAGAGGAGCGTTCCCGTGTATCCGAAGGAACTCAAGTACGACAAAGAGCACGAGTGGATCAAAGTCGCCGATGATGTCGCCGTTATCGGTATCAGCGATTTCGCGCAGGACCAGCTTGGCGAGGTCGTGTACGTGGACCTGCCTGCTGTTGGCGACGAGATCGTGGCCGGCGAGAACTTCGGCGAGATCGAGTCAGTGAAGTCGGTCTCCGAGCTCATCTCCCCGGTCTCCGGCGAGGTCATCGAAGTCAACGACGCCCTCAGCGACACGCCTGAGACCGTCAATGAGGATCCGTACGGTGACGGCTGGATGATCAAGATCAAGATGGGCGATCCCGCGCAGGTCGATGACCTCATGTCTGCGGACGAGTACGAAGCGTTCGTCGTCGAGGAAGCCTAGGGGCATGCGCTTCATTCCTGTCTCCTGCGAGCAGCGCGAAACAATGCTGCGCGTCGTTGGTGCGAGCACCGTCGACGACCTTTTCAAAGTCATACCTGAAGATGTCAGGCTGTCTCGCCCGCTCGCGCTACCGCGCGGGATGAGCGAGATCGAGCTTGCCGATGAGCTCGAGCAGCTGGCCGCGTCGAACACGGCCGGTCTGGTTTCGTTCCTCGGCGGTGGGTGCTATGACCACTACATCCCTGCGATCGTGGATTCGGTAGTGAGCAAGCCGGAGTTCTTCACGGCCTATACGCCCTACCAGCCTGAGATCAGCCAGGGGACTCTGCAGGCCATCTACGAGTATCAGTCGATGGTCTGCGCACTCACCGGCATGGATGTCGCGAATGCGTCGATGTACGACGGTGCCACGGCGTTTGTTGAAGCCGCGCTCATGGCCGCCCGCGTCACAAGGCGAGACAAGGTCGTCGTGAGCGCCGCGGTTCACCCCGAGTGGCGCGAGGTTCTCACAACATATGCCGAGTCAGGCATGATCGAGGTTGTGACATGTCCTGCAGTAGGTGGTCTGACAGACCTGGTGGCACTTGAAGCGCTCGCGGCGGACGCCGCAGCGGTACTGGTGACATCCCCGGCGTTTCTCGGCGGGCTTGAGGACGTCTCGGCAATCGCAGGACTTGCACACGCAGCTGGAGCGCTTCTTGTGGTCGGTGCCAACCCGATTCTTCTTGGCGTGATGGAGGCTCCTGGAAATCTTGGAGCCGACATCGTCGTGGGGGAGGGCCAGCCGCTGGGAAGCTCGATGTCGTTTGGGGGTCCGGGGCTGGGGCTCTTTGCCTGCCGTCAGCAGTTCATCAGGCAGATGCCCGGTCGTATCGCGGGACGTACCACCGATGTGGACGGACGCCCCGGTTTCGTGCTCACGATGCAGACTCGCGAACAGCACATCAGGCGCGAGAAGGCGACATCCAACATCTGCTCCAATCACGCGCTGAATGCGCTGGCCGCCGGCGTGTATCTTGCGTCAGTGGGCACTGCAGGGTTGGCTGGAATCGCGCGCGCATGTGTAGCGAAGGCTCACTACCTGCATGATGCGCTCATCAAGACTGGGCGGTTCTCGGCCATTGCCGATGTCTCGTTCGGTAACGAGTTCGCGCTGCGTTTCAGCGGCGACGTGGCTGCTATGCAGCACACGCTGCTGGAGCGAGGTTACCTGGCCGGACTCGACTTGCATCGGTTCTCGGACGAGTACGACGGCGTCGTCTTGTTCGCTGTGACCGAGAAGCGTACACGCGCGCAGATGGACCGGTTCGTAGAGGAGGTGGCGTCGCTGTGAGCGAGCACATGAAGCGTGAAGCGGTCGTTCGCCCTCTCATTTTCGAGACCGGCTCGCCTGAGTCGCGTTGTGTCGAAGCGCCCGCGCTTGACGTGCCCGATGTGGATCTTGACGCGGTTCTCGGCGGCAACGCTCGCGCTGTGGCGCCTCGGCTGCCACACGTGACCGAGGTAGAGATCGCGCGCCACTACGCGCATCTGGCCAGCGTCAACTTCGGCGTCGACAACGGGTTCTATCCGCTGGGCTCATGCACCATGAAGTACAACCCACGAATCAATGAGTGGGCGTGCCGCCTGCCCGGTTTCGCCGGTGCGCATCCGTATCAGCCAGCAGAGACGGTTCAGGGCGCGCTTGGTCTGATGCACGGCCTGCAGGAGTCGCTCGGCGAGATCAGCGGTCTTCCGGCCGTTACCCTACAACCCGCAGCAGGCGCCCATGGAGAACTCACGGCGCTCATGATGATCCGTGCGTACCACGTGGCCGCCGGCGACGCCCGCAAGCGCGTCATCATTCCCGATGCAGGTCACGGCACCAACCCGGCCACAGCCGCTATGTGCGGCTACACGGTCACACAGGTGCCGAGCGACGACCGCGGGGGTGTTGATCTTGCCGCCCTTGAGGCCGCGCTCGACACCGATGTAGCCGCCATCATGCTCACGAACCCGAACACGCTTGGTCTCTTCGACGAGAACATCGCCGAGATCACCCGTATGGTCCATGAGGTGGGCGCGCTTGCGTTCTGTGACGGCGCGAACCTGAATGCGATTCTCGGCAAGGCGCGTCCCGGCGACATGGGCTTTGACGCGATGCACATCAACTTGCACAAGACGTTCTCCACGCCTCACGGCGGCGGCGGACCCGGCTCCGGCCCGGTTTGCGTGGCCGAGAAGCTCGCTGAGTTCTTGCCCGGACCGATCGTCGCGAAAGACGCAGATGGTTGCTTCACGCTGGCGACTCCCGCTCGTTCGATTGGTCGCGTCAAGGCGTTCCTCGGCAACTTCGGCGTCTTGGTGCGTGCGTATGCGTACGTTCGAGCACTCGGTGCTGAGGGCATCACTGAAGTGGCCGAGCAGGCTGTTCTCTCGGCAAACTATCTCAAGGAGCGGCTCAAGGGCGCGTTCGATATCGCCTACGACCGCACGTGCATGCACGAGTTCGTGATCTCCGGAGAGCGCCAGCGCAAGCAGCACGGTGTGCGCACTCTCGATATGGCGAAGCGTCTGCTTGATCACGGCGTGCATCCGCCCACCGTTTACTTCCCGCTCATCGTGCACGAAGCGATGATGATCGAACCCACAGAGACCGAAAGCCTCGAGGTGCTCGACAGCTTCGTCGATGCGATGCTGTTGATCGCGCGCGAGGTTGAAGAGGATCCCGAGATGTTGCATGAGGCGCCTTATACGACGCCCGTGCGCAGGCTCGATGAGGCTGCCGCAGTCAAGCAGCCTGATCTTGCATGGAAGCCCGCGGAGTAGCGCCAGGAGACTCGAACTCGCGTGCAGACATGGAGACTGATACAGGACGGCCCGCAAGACGGCGCATGGAACATGGCCGTCGACCGGGCCGTCCTTGCTGCTCGGGCAGCAGGGGAGGCGCCCGCCACGCTCAGGCTCTACAGCTGGCGTGTCCCCACGGTCACCCTCGGACGTTTTCAGTCTCTTGACGACGTGGACATGGCCTACTGCCGGGAGCGGGGATTCGACGTCGTAAGACGCCCGACCGGGGGCCGGGGAGTGCTGCACGACGACGAGGTCACCTACTCTGTGGCCGCATCGCTCGAAGATGGTATGCCGAGGGGCGTTAGTGCGAGCTATCGCCTGCTATGCGGAGCTCTCGCGGAAGCGTACAGGCTGCTCGGTGTGCCGGCCATCCTGACAGGCAGGGCGCGAGGCGAGAAAGCTGCAGGCGCATGCTACTTGCATGCGACGCACGCGGACCTCTCTCTCGGAGCTGCGAAGCTCTCGGGTAGCGCTCAGGTCTGGGACCATCATGCGGTGCTCCAGCACGGGTCGTTCGTGCGCACGCGCGACGCTCTGGCGGAGTCTCAAGTCTTCCGGCTCGGTGAACTCGGTGGCAAACGGCTTCGTAGCGAGACAGCCACGCTTGAGTCGGCGCCGGCTGGTCCACCGGCGGCGGCTGCGATCACCTCCGCCATCTGCGAGGCCTTTGAGACGTCGCTGCAAATCAAGCTACTGCCCGGCGTGCTGTCTGACACAGAAATCAGCGCGGCCGAGAACCTGCAGGAGAGCTTCAACCTGGCCGAGTGAGGGTATACGTAAGGCCGAGGTAGAGGCGCGGTTATGTCATGTGCTTCTGCTACAATCACGAGAGGTCATGCGGTTCATCGGCAGTTGGAGGATATCGATGGGCGAGGAGAAGAAGCGCAGCTCAGATGAAGCGCTGCTCAACCTTGAAGATAGGTCCGTTGAAGAACTCAGGCAGCTCCTTGACGGCCTGTACGAGGATGAGCAGAAAGCCAGCTATAGAAGGCGCGTCCTGCATGGCAAGATCGACATCCTCCGGGCTGAATTGGTCCGACGGCTCAAGACTCAACGTGAGTCCGGCGGCGATGTCGTTTCGGGCCACGATATCGAACGGCTGATCGAAATCATGTCGAGCGACTTGCATGGTGTCTCAAAGTACGACGTCGCAGCCGTCGATGACGACGAAGACTGGGACGAGTAGGCCGACAACGCCGCACGATAGGCATTCAAAATTAGGAGGAAGCGTGTCGACTGTTGCCGAGAAGATCCAGGCGTTTTTGAATGACCTCGCCATCGATGTCATCGAAGAGCGTGTGGTCGAGTACGTCATCCGCGAGGTCCAGAACGGACGCAAGCTGTCCGAGGCGCTGCATGATCCGTACGTGAAGAATCGCCTGAGCGATGAGAAGCTCGCGCGCGTGCTCGAAAACCCAGAAGTGTCGGCTGCGCTCGAGGCGCAGATCGCACAGTCGTTCAAGAAGCGCGAATTCGGTTTCACCGAGTAGTTTGCGCTGTGCACGCTCATGACGGAGGTGGTCGGTATGGACAGATGCCCTGCATGCGACAGCGCCGTCAGCGCTGAGGACGCCGTATGTCCTTCATGCGGAGTGCGGCTTGTTGGTGCCACCGCGTCGTTCGAGCCGGTTGCGGCTGAGACATCAGCTGGATCTCCTGAGCCTGTATCTGCCGACGGCCCGGTGCTTGTCGTGCACAAGGGCGCCGAGGTGGGAGAGCGGTTTTACATCGACCGCGATCGACTTAGCGTGGGACGCGATCCTGAGTCGGACATCTTCCTGAACGATGTGACCGTCTCTCGCAGCCACGCGATTCTGCATCTCACGCCAGAGGGAGTCACGGTAGAAGATGCAGGCTCACTGAACGGCACATATCTCAACGACTTGCTTGTTGACAAAGCGCTTCTTCACAGCGGAGACGCGCTGCAGATCGGGCGGTTCCGAATGATTTTCCTTTCTGGGGGAGGTGCGTAGGGTGTCTGGCGGTCATCGTGAGTACATGACAATCGGAGAGGTCGTCGAGAAGCTCTCGGACCAGTATCCGGATCTATCAATCTCCAAGATTCGTTTCCTGGAAGACGAGGGCCTCGTCTCGCCGGAACGAACGGGTGGTGGCTATCGCAAGTTCCATCCCGCCGATGTCACTCGGATCGAATTGGTGCTTCGGTTGCAGAAGGAGCACTTCATGCCTCTCGCGGTCATTCGCGAGAAGTTGAAAGATGCGGACAAGGGCCGCACAGTAGCTGAGCTGCAGCCCACTGTGTCAAATACTGAGACGCTTGCTCTTCCGTTCGGCGAGGCTGAGACAGTGCCTGTGTCTCAGGCGCCGGACATGCTCGGCCTGACAACCGCTTTCGTGAAAGAGCTGGCCGAGTTCGGCCTTGTGACTTTGGTGAAGGGCGAGCGTGGCGAAGAGATCGCCGGCGCCGATATCGCGATCGCACACACGTGTTGGGATATGCGCAAGTTCGGCATAGAGCCTCGGCATCTGCGCATGTATGAGACTTTCGCCGAGAGAGAAGCAACGTTCTTCTCGCAGGCGCTGATGCCCGGTTTCCGGCATCGCACGCCTGAGATTCGTCAGAAACTTATGGACACGCTGAATGAGCTTACGGAGCTCACCGGTGCACTCAAGCGATCGATGTTGCACCGAGCGTTGACACGCGTGTTCGATGACGTTATGTAGGCTGCAATGAACGACGAGACTGATAGCTATGCAGAGGCGCTGCCCGTCTCGGCGCGTGTCGCGGGCATCAGTTTCGCTCACCCGAGTGAGCGCGTTGCTGCTCAGATTCTCGACTTCTATCGTATCAACTGGGAATATGAGCCGCGCTCATTCCCAATTGAGTGGGACGGTCAGGGCAACGTGATAGCTGCCTTCGCTCCCGATTTCTACCTTCCTGATTTTGATTTGTTCATCGAGCTTACGACGATGAACCAGAAGCTCGTCACGAAGAAGAATCGGAAGGTGCGTCGGCTCAAGGAGCTCTATCCGGAGATCAATATCAAGATCCTCTACCAGAAGGACTTCAGGCGATTGCTGTTCAAGTATGGTATTCCGGTTGAAGAGCGCCCGCACAGTCAGGGTGGGGGACTCAGTGCGGCGTCCGACGACGAGCACGGGATCGAGAAGTGAGCGCATATCACGCGTTTCACGATCCTGTCATCGAGGGCGTTCTGTACTCCGCGGAGGAAATAGCCGACATCGTCGAGCGTCTCGGCAAGCGAATCACCGAGGATTATCGCGGCCGCGACCTTGCGTTAATCACTATTTTGCGTGGAGGGTATGTGTTTCTCGCCGACCTGTGCCGCGCTGTGGACTTGCCGCTGACACTCGATTTCATGGCAATCTCGGCCTACGGAGCGGGTGGCGGAGCCGTGCGAATCACCAAGGATCTCGATGATCAGATCGAGGGCCGAGACGTACTTGTCATCGAGGACATCATCGACACCGGTCTGACTCTGAACTACCTCTTGAGCGTACTGCGTCAGCGAAAACCAGCAAGTTTGGCGGTATGTACGCTGTTCGATAAGGATATCCGCAGGCTCGCCGATCTTCCCGTCGAGTATGTTGGGGTGCGCATTCCTGATAGGTTCGTCGTGGGATACGGGATGGACCTTGGCGGTCGATATCGCAATCTGCCGTTTCTTGCCACGCTGCGCGACGAGGTGATGGGCTGATGTTTCGGCGCGTGATGATCGCGGCCGGCCTGCTTATCGTAGTTATCGTCGCCGGTGCTTCCGGCTATCACCTCATTGAGGGATGGGGTCTGCTTGATTCGTTATACATGGCCGTTATCACGATAGCGACCGTCGGATACCACGAGGTCGCCCCTCTCTCTGATGCTGGCCGGGTGTTCACGATCGTTCTGATTTTCGCCGGCGTTGGTGGTCTCGCGTACTCATTCGGCGTCATCGCCGAGTTCATGGTTGAAGGTCACTTGCGGACACTCTTGGAGGGCCGCCGCATGCACAAGCGGATCAGCGCACTATCGAACCACCACATTGTTGTCGGCATCGGGCGCGTTGGCTCGGTTGTCGCACGCTCGTTCGCTGATGGGGGCGTGGACTTCGTCGTCATAGACTCGTGTGAGGAGTGCAGGCAGGCGGCCGAGGACGCCGGATGGCTCTTCGTTCACGGGGATGCGACCGACGAGACAGTTCTCCTCGAGGCTGGCGTCGACCGGGCGAAGGGTCTGGTTACCGCGCTCGACACTGATGCTGACAATCTCTTCGTGGCACTCACCGCGCGCTCGCTCAACCCCTCGATCTATATCGTCGCGCGGTCATCCTCGGTGGTTTCTGAGGCCAAGATACTGCGCTCGGGTGCCGATCGTGTGCTGACACCGAACGTGATCGGCGGTCGGCGTATGGCAGACATGGTCATGCATCCGGTCGTGTCCGACTATCTTGATGTCGTTACGCATGGCGATGAGATCGAATTTCGCTTGGACTCAGTCAAGGTCGGTGCGGGGTCATCGCTGGTTGGAGTGTCTATTCGTGACGCTGAGGTTCGGGATCGCACAGGCGCGTACATCCTCGCGATTCGCACCGCAGATGGGGTCTTGAACGCGAATCCTCCGGCTGCCACAGTTCTCTCGGGTGGAGACGAGCTCGTGGTTCTTGGAACGAGGGAGCAGCACGCAGCACTTGCGATGATGCTCTGACCAAGTGCTGGTTCTCCAAGCGTTTCCGCGCTACTGTGGGACGCGTGTCTTGACCGAAATCAGAAGGAGTCACTCGTGGAACTGTCATCATATATCCGGGATATCCCGGACTTTCCAAAAGAAGGCATCATCTTCAAGGACATCACACCGCTCCTCGCGAGTCCGGAGGGTTTCCGTGGAGCGATCGACACCATCGCGGAGGCATTCGTCGACGCGGGTATCACCAAGGTGCTTGGTGCCGAGGCTCGTGGCTTCATCTTCGGCGGTGCGCTTGCGTACAAGCTCGGTGCTGGCTTCGTGCCTGCTCGCAAGCCAGGCAAGCTGCCCGGCGTCACCACCAAGGCCGAGTACCAGCTTGAGTACGGTACTGACTCGCTCGAGATCCACTCCGATGCGCTTGTAGCTGGCGATGTCGTGCTCATCGTCGACGACGTTTTGGCCACCGGTGGTACCGCTGCGGCAAAGAACGCCCTGGTTACCGCGACTGGCGCACACACCGCCGGGTACGCGTTTCTCATCGAGTTGGACTTCCTCGGCGGCCGAGAGAAGCTTGGCGATTCTCCGATTGTCTCGCTGATCCACGTCGACTAGTCAGGCTGATTCTTTAGAACCTTACCGAGGCCGCCGACACACTGGCGGCCTCGGCGTTTTGCCTCACTGTGATAGGATATATACCGAATTGATTGATGATTCGTTCTGTGACCGCCCTCTTGACGTAGTAATCAGACGCAGTTGGAGGTGCATCGTGCGGTCTACACTCGCCAATTCTTCCTGGCGCGCGCTTTTCGCCTGCGCGGTTGCCTTCACTCTCATTTCCTCGGCTGTCCCGGTTTCGGCTGCTCCGACCAATGCCACTATCGAAGAGAAGCGTGCGCAAGCCGACGCTGCGCAGGCAGAACTCGAGAAGATGGCCAATGAGCTCGAAGTGCAAATCGAGGAGTACAACGCCATTTCCGAGGCGCTCGATAAGACCCGCGCGGAGATCCGCAAAGTGCGAGCCGACCTTGATGTTGCCACAAGAGACCTTGCGCTAGCTCAGTCGCTGCTTGCCGACAGAGCCGCGAATATCTACAAGGACGGCAAGTCGAGCTTCGTAGGCATGCTTCTTGGTACGTCTTCGTTCGAGGACCTGATCTCCCGGGTAGACCTTCTGGTCCGAATCAATCAGAGCGATGCGGACCTCGTGAAGCAGGTAAAGGAGACCAAAGCTTCGGTGGAGGCCCTTGAGGATTCACTTGAGGCCAGAGAAGCCGAGCAGGTCGCCCTGCGCAGCGAGGCTGAGATTAGAGCCTCCGATATCGAGGCCAAGATCAAGAAGCAAGAAACGTACGTAGCGTCACTCAATGCCGAGGTGAAGTCGCTTATCAAGGAAGAGGAAGCGCGACAGGCTAAGCTCGCCGCTGAGCGCGCGGCCCAGGCCGCCGCCCTCGCATCGAGCAGTTCAGGTGGAAGGCCGTCGACCGCCGAGGGTGACCTGAGCGGTGGGCATCCGGAGGTCGTGCAAATCGCACTCAAGTATCTGGGCGTGCCGTATGTCTGGGGCGGATCCTCGCCCTCTGGTTTTGATTGTTCAGGTCTCTGCCAGTACGTATACAAGCAAGTCGGCATTACTTTGCCCCGGACGAGCAGCAGCCAGTACAACGCGGGATCGCACATCGCCGCCAACAGGCTGGATCTGCTGCAATCAGGCGACCTCGTGTTCTTTGGCACAAACGGTGATCCCAGCCGGGTGCACCACGTGGGAATCTACGTTGGAAACGGCAACTTTGTTCACGCGCCAAGCACTGGAGACGTTGTGAAGGTCTCCTCCCTTACCGAGCGGATATCCTCGCGCGGCGACTATGTGGGCGCCTCGCGCTTCTAGCACGCGCAGACCACCTTCTGTGCACGGGTTCTGCATGCTTTGCTGTGCTATGATTCAGCGAATTCAGCTCATTTTCCGTGAGTATCCGCTCTGGAGGTGGCCATTTGACGCGCTCGCTGATGTCAGGGAATGAGGCAGTCGCGAGAGGGGCGTGGGAGGCCGGCGTTTCTGTCGGCGTCGGGTATCCCGGCACGCCATCGACCGAAGTCCTTGAGAACCTCGTCTCATACAAAGATGTTCGCTGCCAGTGGGCACCGAATGAGAAGGTGGCCGCCGAGGTTGGAGTTGGCGTCAGCTACGGTGGTCATCGCACGCTCGTGACCATGAAGCATGTCGGGGTGAATGTCGCTGCCGACCCGCTGTTCACGCTGTCATACATTGGCGTAGGTGGTGGCTACGTTCTGCTTGTAGCAGATGATCCCGGTATGCACTCAAGCCAGAATGAGCAGGACAGCCGCAACTATGCTTCGTTCGCCAAGGTGCCGATGCTGGAGCCGTCCAGCAGTCAGGAAGCCCTTGACTTCACCAAGGCTGCCTTTGAGATATCCGAGCGATTCGACACCCCGGTGCTGGTCCGTTCCTCGACCCGAATCTCGCACTCCAAGAGCCTCGTAGAGGTAGGGGAGCGAGAGTCGCATGAGCCGCTTGGGTTCGTCCAGAGTCCCGCCAAGTGGGTCATGATGCCGGCGAATGCGCGTGCCCGTCGTGTTGACCTCGCGGTGCGGATGGAGCGGCTTGAGACGTTCGCGAATGAATCACCGCTCAATCGCATGGAGATGCGCGACACGGAGCTTGGTGTGATCACATCGGGCATTGCCTATCAGTACACCCGAGAGGGGCTGCCGGAAGCGTCCGTGCTCAAGCTCGGTATCGTGAATCCGTTGCCGGATGCCCTCATTCTCGAGTTCGTCTCGAAGGTGAAGCGGGTTGCCGTCATCGAAGAGCTGGACCCGTACCTGACCACAAGGTTGAAGGTGTTGGGAGTTGAGCTCGTTGAAACCGGGCTCCCGGTCATTGGCGAGCTGTCACCCGCGGCCATTGCGAGCGCGTTCGGCGTTCAGACCCCGCCGCTGCGTGAGGCTATCAAGAACCTGCCTCCTCGGCCGCCGCTGCTCTGTCCTGGCTGCCCTCATCGCGGTGTCTTCTGGGCGCTCGGCAAGCTCAAGGCTGTGGTCACGGGAGATATCGGGTGCTACACGCTCGGGGCGCTACCGCCGCTCTCGGCTATGGATGCGTGCGTGTGCATGGGCGCAAGCGTAGGAATGGCGCACGGCCTGAGCCTCACTGGCGCTACAGGGGACAAGCCTATCGTTGGCGTCATCGGCGACTCGACTTTCGCACATTCCGGAATCACCGGCGTTCTCGACATGGTGTACAACAGCGCGTCGGGGACTATTGCGATTCTCGACAACAGGACGACTGCGATGACGGGTCACCAGGGCAATCCGGTATCCGGTAAGACGCTTTCCGGGGATGACGCGCCCGCACTCGATCTTGAGGTGCTGTGCAAGGCCCTTGGCGTTCAGTCGGTGCGTACGGTCGATCCGCTTGATATGGCCGACACGCTGGCTGTACTTACCGAGGAGACATCCCGCCCCGGACTCAGTGTCGTCATCGCCAAAGCGCCATGTGCGCTGCTCATACGCTCTGATGCCGATCCTGTGGCCATCGACGAGGAGCTCTGCACGAAGTGCGGTGCCTGCGTACGCCTGGGTTGCCCGGCGATCATGAAGCTTCCGACGGGTGCGCCCGTCGTGGATACCTCTATCTGTGTTGGATGCGGGCAATGCGCCCAGGTCTGCAAGTGGGACGCGATCGTCACAGTTGGAGCTGCGTGCGACTTTGGGGGTGCTTTGTGATGTCCGAGGTCACAACGGTAGTTCTCGTAGGCGTCGGCGGTCAGGGAACCATCCTGGCTGGCGATGTAATAGCCAAAGTGGCGGTTGCCGAGGGACACGACGTCAAGCTCTCTGAGGTTCACGGTATGGCGCAACGCGGCGGGTCGGTGGATACGATCGTTCGCTTCGGCGAGTGCGTGTTTTCGCCCATCATCGATCCCGGTGTCGCCGATCACCTCATTGCTTTTGAGATAACCGAAGCAGCACGCAGGCTTCACTATCTGGCACCTCAGGGGAGATTGGTCGTCAACAGCCGCACGATTCAGCCGTTGCCGGTCCTAACGGGCGCCGTACCTGCCGCCGCCGGAGTCGAGGCTGAACTCGATTACGAGGGTGCTATCTTCATCGATGCCGAGGCGATCGCTTGTGAGGCTGGCAGCCCGCGCTCGGCAAACGTCGTGTTGCTCGGTGCCGCATCGTTTGGACTGCCTTTCGCCGAGGAGACATGGCGCGATGTGATCGCATCGCGCGTTCCTCCAAAGACCGTCGAAGCGAACCTGCGGGCATTCGAATTGGGCCGGAAGGCGTGTGCGGAAGGAGTGTGTGAACTGTGAGCGACATGCATGTGAAGCAGCTCTCCGTCTTCATCGAGAACAAGTCGGGGCGCGTGAGTGAGATCACCGCAATCCTCGGGGAGACAGGCATCAACATCCGCGGCTTCTCCGTCTCAGACACAGCCGAGTTCGGCATCTTGAGACTGATCGTCGATCGGCCCGAGGATGCTGCTGCTGCGCTGCGCGCTGCCGGATTCACGGTTCGTGAGGACGCTGTCATATGCATAGACCTTCCCGACGTACCGGGTGGACTTGCCGGTGTGCTGCAGATGGTCTCCTCGGCGGGTGTGAACATCGAGTATGTGTACTCGCTCATCGCAACATACGTTGTCATCAACGTAGCCGACGTGGATCGTGCGCTTCACTTGCTGGCCGACAAGCCGGTTCGATTGGTTGACCAGGCGGAAATCGCTTCGGCGTAAGTATGAAGTCTTAAGGATCGAGTGACCGGAGGGGTGACATGAGTACTCGGCTTAGGGTGGTTGCGTCCGTTCTCGCCGCGATGATGGTCGCAGTGGCAGGGGCCGGCTGCTCCGGCACCGGCACGGGTGACACATCAGGCGATGTCGCGGAGCCGTACCGCATAGGGGCTATCGTGTCGCTTACGGGAACATATGCGGGTCTCGGCACGCCCGAGAAGAACGCGATCGAGATGGAGATGAAGCGCGTCAACGATGCTGGCGGCGTCAACGGGCGTCAGGTCGAAGTCATCTTTGAGGACGACGCGACTGATCCCGCCAAGGCGCAGGCAGCCGTCGCGCGGCTCATCGAGCAAGAAGACGTGATCGCGATCATCGGTGCCACGGGCACAGGCCAGACGATGGCACTGCGTGACGACATCGACCGTGCGGCGATTCCGCAGGTGTCCATGGCCGGCGGTTCGGTTATAACGGCCGATTTTGACACGCAGGTCTTCCAGACCCCTTGGCCCAACAGCACTGTGGTGCCGTTCACGCTCAAGCAGCTCAGAGCCCGCGGCCTGACCAACGTCGCTGTGATCTCAGACACAGGAGGTTATGGCAAGGACGGCCATGACATCATCGTCGCTCAGGCCTCTGCGGCCGGCGTGAAGATCATCGCCGATGAGACATTCAATCCCGGCGACACCGACATGATGGCGCAGCTGACCAAGATCAAGTCAGCGTCACCGGATGTCGTTTTGATGTGGAACGCAGGCAAGGAAGCCGCGATCGTCGCCAAGAATCTCAAGCAGCTTGGTATGGAGGTGCCGCTCGTCGGCAGCCCCGGAAACGGTCGGCGTGAGTTCATCGAAGGTGCTGCCGATGCCGCCGAGGGATTCCAGTTCGCGGCAGGGAAGATTCTCGTTCCTGATGCGTACGGCGTGGGTACGCCCGCGTACGAAGTTGCCACGACATTCATCTCTGAGTACACCGAGGCATACGACACCCCACCTGATATCTTCGCCGGGCATGCGTACGACGCGTTCCTGATCATCACAGATGCGCTCGGTAGAATCGATGGCGAAGCGACTCCTTCGGCACTGCGGGACGCGATAGAGCAGACATCAGGTCTTGTCGGAATCGGCGGAACATTCACCTATGGGCCTCAGGACCACAACGGACTCACAGAAGCCGATCTGGTCTTCTACCGCGTTGAGGGCAACGAATGGGTGCTCGCCAAGTGACTGAGTGCGCCAAGGTGATCGATGAGTAGCTCGGAGCTGCTGCAGTTCGTGGTCTCGGGGCTTCAGAACGGCGCGGTATACGCGCTCGTTGCCCTCGGGTTCACGCTAGTGTACGCATCGACAGGGATCATAAACTTCGCCCAGGGTGAGTTCTTCATGCTAGGCGGTGTGCTTGCGGTCGCCGGAGTGCGTTTCGGGCTGCCTCTGCCGCTCGCAGTCATCGGGGCGGTGCTTGTCTCGGCGGGAATCGGCGTTGCACTCGAGCGCTTCGCACTGCGGCCGAGGAGAGACTCTGGCGGTCTCGTGCTGATCATCATCACGATCGGCGCGTCGATGGTCTTGAAGTCACTGGCGCGACATATCTTCGGTCCGAACGAAATGGCCCTTCCTGCTTTCACGCCAGGGCCGCCGGTCATCATCGGCGGCGCTGCGATCGATCCCCAGGTTCTGTGGATATGGGGCCTCACATTTGTCGTGGTCGTGGCGCTGACTCGCGTGTATACGAAGACGAAACTCGGCCGAGCCATGCGCGCATGCTCGCTTTCGCATGACGCAGCTCGCCTGATGGGCATCGATACCGCTGGTGTGGTCATGCTCTCCTTCGGACTTGCAGCCGCACTTGGCGCGCTCGGCGGGGCGGTAGTCGCTCCGCTTACGCAGACGGCATTTGATGTGGGTGCGCGAGCTGGTATCAAGGGGTTTGCGGCAGCCATTCTCGGCGGCCTCGGCAACCCGGTTGCAGCTGTCGTCGGCGGGCTTCTCCTTGGCGTTCTCGAGAGCCTGTCTGTCGGGTTCCTGTCGAGCACATACAAAGACGTAATCTCGCTCGTGGTGCTGCTTGCAGTGCTGTTCCTTCGTCCGCAAGGCCTCTTTGGCCGAGCAGGGAAGGAGAAGGTGTGAGAGCCCGACTCGGATTTGACCGGGTTATCGCGCGCGTTGCACCTGTGCTCGCTGTTGCGCTGTTGGCTGCCGTGCCGCTACTGACCGATGACAGATACCTGTTCAAGGTGCTCACGTTCGTTGGACTCAACGTCATCGTCGTGACAGGGCTGGCGCTGCTCTTTGGGTACGCCGGTCAGATATCGCTCGGACATGCGGCGTTCTTCGGGATCGGTGCGTACTCGGTTGGATACCTGACAGCGACACGAGAATTGCCGTGGCTTGCCGCAGTTGCGATCGGTGTGGCTCTTGCGTCGGTTGTCGGACTCTTGCTCTCGCTGCCGATGCTACGGCTCAAGGGGCATTACCTTGCCATGGCGACTCTGGCATTCAGTGAGATTCTCGGCGTCTTCTTTGTAGAGGCGAGCTCTATCACCGGCGGGAACGACGGGCTACGGGGCATTCCGTTCCCCTCCGTAGGATCCTTCAGGATCGCGACACCCGGCGCCAGCTACCTGCTTGTGTGGGGAGTGGCGATCATTGTTGTGGCATTGGCCGCGAATCTTGTGCGCACCCGACCCGGACGCGCGCTTCGCGCAGTGCATGGGACAGAGCTTGGCGCGCAGGCCTGCGGCATAGACACGGGCCGACTGCGCGTTCAGGTGTTCACTCTGTCGGCCGGGCTCGCTGGGCTCGCTGGGGCGCTGTACGCCGGTGTGGTCGGCTTTGTTTCGCCTACGACGTTCTCGCTTGAGTTCTCGGTGCTTCTCGTGGCCATGGTGGTTCTCGGCGGCACCGGATCGATTGCTGGTCCGGTCATCGCCTGCGTCGCCCTGACGCTCCTGCCGTACGTCGACGCCCTCGTACCGGGTCTGCCGAGAGAGGCTGTCGCTTTTCTCCAGGATTGGGAGGCCGACATCTCAGGCATCGTGATGATCGGTGTCTTGTTGTTCGCGCCCGGTGGTGTGGCGGGGATGTTCAGGCGTTCGCGCAGGGCGGGTGACGCATCATGACGATGCTCTCGGTTCGCGGACTCTCAAAGAGCTTTGGTGGACTCGTTGCGGTAGATAACGTGTCCTTTGACGTACACGAAGGCATGATCAAGGCCCTTATCGGCCCGAATGGCGCCGGCAAGAGCACGCTGTTCAATCTTCTGACCGGCTTCGAGCGTCCCGATTCAGGCACCGTTGCGTTTCTCGGCCAGCAGATGGTCTCCCTCAAGCCGTTCAAGGTAGTGCGCGCGGGTGTCGCCCGAACGTTCCAGAACACACAGGTGTTTGGCGAGATGTCAGTGACCGAGAATGTGCTCGTTGGAATGCACACACAGCTCACTACCGGCTTCGCGGCGGGCGCCCTTCGGCTGCCGGTAACGCGGAAAGCGGATCGCATGGCAGTTGAGCGTGCCGGGCAGCTCCTGCGCCTAGTGGGTGCTGAGGAGTTCGCCGACGTGCCGGGCGCAGACATCCCGCATGGCGTGCGTAGGCTGGTGGAGATCGCTCGGGCACTCGCTGCAGCCCCTAGGCTCTTGCTGCTTGATGAGCCGGCTGCAGGACTCAACAACGCCGAGACCCAGACACTTGCTGCGAGCCTTCGTCGCATCCAGGCCGACGGTACGACGATACTGATCGTGGAGCACGACATGGGTCTTGTAATGGAGATATCGGATGAGATAGTCGTGCTCGATCGTGGACGCAAGATCGCCGAAGGCTCGCCCAAGCTTATTCAGAAGGATCCGGCGGTCATCGAGGCTTATCTCGGTGAGGAGGTGCCCGATGCCTGAGGTCCTGCTGAAAGTTGAGGGAGTCGACGCCGGGTACGGCCGTGTTCCGGTTATTCGAGACGCCTCGCTTGAGGTGATGCACGGTGAGATCGTCGCAATCATCGGCGCTAACGGCGCCGGGAAATCGACGCTTCTCAAGACAATCGCCGGTCTCGTGCGACCGACGGCGGGGAGCGTCACCCTCGCAGACCGTGACGTCACCGGACTTGCGCCGGAGCGACTCGTACGACTTGGCCTGGCGTTGGTTCCCGAGGGCCGGATGCTGTTCGGGCCCATGTCTGTAGCTGAGAACCTGGCGCTTGGTGCTCACACGCGTCGCTCCTCGGCAGAAGTGGCCGACTCGCTCGAGCGCGTGAACTCGCTTTTCCCGGTGCTTGCCGAGAGGTCATCGCAGCCCGCAGCCACCCTTTCCGGTGGAGAGCAGCAGATGCTCGCTATCGGCAGGGCGCTGATGTCTAACCCGCGCGTGCTCCTATTGGATGAGCCGTCGCTTGGCCTTGCGCCAAAGGTGATCGCCGACATCTTCGGAGTGCTCGATGAACTTCGCTCGGACGGCCTCGGCATTCTGCTCGTGGAGCAAGACGCGAACCTCGCGCTCAAGCACGCGCAGCGCGGACACGTGATGCGCTCCGGACACATGGTGCTCAGCGGAGCCGCATCTGAGCTGGCCGACAATGACGATGTGCGCCTGATCTATCTCGGCGCGTGGCACGGTAAGGAGTAGGGGGAAGCATGCCTATCTGGAATGCAGAGTACGAATCCATGCCGAGAGAAGCACTGGCGGCTCTACAACTGCGCAGGCTTCAGGCGACCGTGGAGTGGGTGTACGAGCGCGTGCCGTTCTACCGTGAGACGCTTGATGCCTCGGGTGTCCGGCCGAAGGACATTCGCTCGCTAGATGACGTTCGTCGGCTGCCGATGACCGACAAGACCGCGCTCCGGGACACATACCCGTACGGGATGTTCGCCGTCCCGCTTGAAGAAGTCGTTCGCGTGCACAGCTCTTCGGGCACGACCGGCAAACCGATCGTCGTCGGCTACACCAAGGGCGACCTCAACACCTGGTCGGAGCTCACGGCAAGGATCGCCTCGGCAGCTGGTGTCACATCCAAGGACCGCGTGCAGATGGCGTTTCTGTATGGGATGTTCACGGGCGGCTGGGGCATGCACTACGGCATCGAGCGCGTGGGCGCCACGGTCTTCCCGGCAGGTGCGGGCAACACGGATCGCCAGCTCATGATGATGCAGGACTTCGGCACGACTGCGCTCGTGTGCACGCCAAGCTACGCGCTCTACATCGCGGAGGTGGCCGAGAAGGCGGGCATCGACATTCGTTCGCTCCCGCTGCGGGTTGGTCTGTTCGGCGGCGAGCCCTCAGGCGAGGGCATGCGCGAGGAGATCGAGAAGCGACTGGGAATTCTTGCCACTGACAATTACGGGCTCTCGGAAGTGATGGGGCCTGGCGTGTCCGGGGAATGTGAACACCAGTGCGGCCTGCACATGGCCGAGGACCACTTCTTGTTCGAAGTCGTCCACCCCGAGACGGGCGAGCCTGTCGCAGAAGGGGAGGAGGGTGAGCTGATCATCACGACGCTCACCAAGGAGGCATTCCCTGTGCTGAGGTATCGCACTCACGACCTTACGGTGATCGATACTTCGCCGTGTGCTTGTGGCCGCACTGCGGCTCGCATGCGCAAAGTGCGGGCTCGTACCGACGATATGCTCATCATCAGGGGCGTGAACGTCTTCCCGTCGCAGATTGAAGATGTGCTCTTCAAGATCGAGGGAATCGAGCCCCACTATCTCATCATCATCGATCGCGATGGCGCCATGGACGACATCGAGGTTCAAATCGAAGTCGCCGAGGAGATATTCTCCGATGTGATGGCCGAGATGGTAGCTTTCACCAAGAGCGTTTCCGAGAACATCTACTCGGTCATCGGCCTGCGTGCGAAGGTGCACCTAGTAGAACCTGGTACCATAGAGCGAACCGCTGGCAAAGCCAAGCGGGTACTCGACAGACGTCGGAGCGACTAGGATTCTCTAGCCGAGCGGAGGCAGTGCGTGTCGCAAGGTCTTGTCATCGCAATCATCGTTCTGGTCGCGGTTCTGGTTGTCGCCGGACTCGTCGCCGCCGGGGTTCTTCTGTGGCGCCGCACGGTTCGTCGCTACATTGCAACCCTCATCGGCAAGCGCGCCGGCGTCGGTGCGGCTCTGAAGACGGTAGAGCAGCTCGTTGCCTCCCTCGCACAGGCGAGCGACGAGGAGTTGGTCGACTTCGCCGTTGATGCATCCTCTGAAGAGCGCAAGATGATGGAGGAAGTTGCCGAGCAGATGGCGATCGTCGCCGATGAGCTTGCGACGATGCCGCTGCCGAAGCATTTGTGGGACGCGGCGAATGCGCTGGCTGATGCGGCGACGGCTCTGAGCCGCCAGACAGGCGCCCTCTCGGGTAAGGAAGGCATCGAGGCACTCGACGCGCTCGCTGGCGTTGACCTCGTGAAGGTGCGCTCGCATTTCGATGCTGGAGTCGCCTATTTGGTCGAGCAGTCTGAGCGCTATGATGTGGATGCTACAGCTGTGTACGGAGGCGGCCTTTACATCTAGTGGTCGCAGCCGATGAGAGGGGACGGTATGCCGGCAGGTCATGATCGAAACACTGTGCTTCTCGGCCTCGGCCGTCGACTTGGCGCCTGGATGCTCCTCATAGTCGTGGCCTGGATTGCTCTTGGGATGTACGGTGGTTACCGCGCGGATCTCGCGGAGCAGAAGGATGCGCCGGCTGCGTCTTCTGAAACCACCTCTTCAGCCGAGGCGACTGACTCGGCTGCGAACGGGGAGGGGAGCGCGGCGGAGGAGACGGCCACCAAGACTGTGATCGTTGTCGCTGAGGGTCTCAATTTCCGGGAGAAGCCAGATACTGGTTCTAAGGTGATCAAGAAGCTCAAGAAGGGCACAAGTCTTGAGCTTCTGGAGACCAAGACCGGATGGTATCGCGTGAAGGACGCTGATGGTGACGAGGGATGGGTCGCTTCAGGGACTCAGTACTCCAAGTTGGCCGAGTAGCAGTAGGAGAGCAGCAAATGGGACGCAAAGTCATCGGAAGCGCGGGGGAGTTCTACCGACTGCGGGTCACTCATGTGGATGAGGGCGACTCCCCTGATCTTGAGTGGCGCGACGACATCCTGTATCGCCGCCCGCCCAGCGAGAGTCTGGCCGAGGAAGAGGTCTACCGTGTTGAGGCTGTCCAGTACGACAACGATGATGCCGCCACAACGCTTGGAGCGTTCGCGTCCATGGACGAGGCGCACCGCTGGATGGAAGCAGTCGAGGAAGACCTCGCCGAGATGACCAATACCGAGTTCGAGGAGTCATACTTCCCAAACTCGGAGTTCTGAGCCACACCCCGGGGTCCGGTGTGATGACGATATTCCCTGACTCTGTTGTCGCAAGGAAATACACCTGACGCTAGCACGAGGGGATAACGCTCAAAATAGTGAACTTAACATAAGATGTATTATGCGGCGTACACACTGTGCTTGGGAGGGGTCTACCCCCGTCGCGCACGAACCCTACCTCGGCAAACAGGAATGGGCGTGGTGCGACCCCCAATAATCGAAGCAGCCCCGGACCGCGTGATATGCGCAGTCCGGGGCCGTCGTTTTATCGAGCGCGCACGTCGCGCCTGTTGGTCAGACGTGCGGTCACTCCGGTTTGCTGCTACTTTTCAGCAGCTGCAGCCTCAGCCTGGAGTTCACCACTGAAGTCCGGAGACTCGACCATGAGCCCCTCGGATTCGCGTGGCAGAATCAGGTTCAGCACGATGCCAAGCAGCGTTGCAGCCGCCATACCCGGAAGGACGTAGTCGCCGACCGGGATGGTCGTGCCCGTGCTCTCCATGCCGATGCCGACCACTAGGACGACACTGGACAAGATGAGGTTGCGGCTATGGCTGTAGTCGATACCGCTCTCCACAAGCAGCCTGAGACCCGAGCTCGCGATGAGTCCGAACAAGAGCAGCGAGATGCCACCCATCACCGGTACCGGGATCGACTGGATCAGGAACTTGAGCTTCGGCACGAACCCGCCAATGAAGAACGCGAGCGCACCGGCCCACCAGAACACCTGCGTGGCGTAGACCTTGGTGACGGCCATGACGCCGATGTTCTCGGCGTATGTGGTGGAGGGCGTGCCTCCGACCATTGCGGAAAGCGCGGTCGCGAGACCGTCGCCCGCAAGGGACTCAGGAAGCATTGGGGTGAAGTCCTTGCCGACGATCTCATTCAC
>DDWM01000049.1:178891-194248 GCA_002345925.1 Actinobacteria bacterium UBA2286
CCGATGTCGAACTTCGGGTAAGTGAGCGTCGGAAGGCCGATCCATGCCGCTTCCATGACGGGCTTGAAGTCGATCATGCCCATCGGGATTGCGATCAGGTAGCCCGCGATGATGCCAAGGAGGATCGGAATGGTGGCCATGAAGCCCTTGAAGTAGCTTGAGAACACGATTGCCGAAGCAAGTGTGGCCAAAGCCAGCAGAAGGTTCTTCATCGCGAAGGCATCGCCGGCTCCCTTGGTTGCCATGCCAACAGCGACTCCGGCAAGGCCGAGGCCGATGACGATGACGACCGCACCTACGAGCGCTGGCGGCAGTACCTTGTTGAGCCAGCTGGTTCCGAAGACTTTGATCAGCATAGCGACCACCACGTACACAAGACCAGCCACCACAAGGCCGCCGAGGGCCTGAGGAATGCCCTTCGTTGTAGCTACGGCGATGATCGGGCCAATGAACGCGAAGGACGACCCGAGGTAGCTCGGGATCTTGCCGCGCGTCAGGATCAGATACAGGATGGTTCCGGCGCCAGACGTCATGATCGCGACTGATGGGTCGAGGCCCGTCAGGAGCGGTACAAGAACGGTCGCACCGAACATTGCCATCAAGTGCTGGAGCGCCAACGGAATCGCCTGAACCAGCGGCAGTTTCTCGTCAGTTTGGATTACGCGTCGTTCTGCCACGTGTCCCCCTCTACCCGACGAGCTTCTGAATGGTGGGCAGGATGAAGCTGATCACGAAAGCAGCGCTGACGATCCACATCAGCCAGTGGACTTCCTTGACTTTGCCGTGAAGGACCTTGATGAGCACGTAGCTGATGAAGCCAAGGCCGATGCCGTAGCTGATGTTGTAGGTCAGCGGGATACCGACGATCGTCAGGAATGCAGGGAATGCTTCTTCGAAGTCGTTCCACGGGATGTCGCGGATGCTACCCATCATCAGGAAGCCGACAACGATCAGTGCACCAGCGGTGATCGGCAGCGCGCCGCCGATCATGGCGATTACCGGCGTGAAGAACGCGCACAGCGCGAACAAGACGCCGGTGACGATCGGGGTTAGACCGGTGCGGCCACCCTCGGCAACGCCAGCTGCAGACTCGATGTATGTGGTGATCGAGCTTGCGCCGAAGAGTCCACCAACAGCTGCAGCAGCGGAGTCTACAGCGAGTATGTTGCGGACGCCCTGGATTTTGCCGTCCTTCTCAACAAAGCCGGCCTGCTCGCCTACAGAGATGACGGTGCCCATGGTGTCGAAGAAGTCCGTGAGCATGACGGCGAAGACGAACAGAAGAAGCGTGGGAGTGAACACCTGAAGGAGCGCAATCGAGTCCGTGCCCGCAGGGGTCTGGAACGGAGCGAAGAACGTGTCGAAGACCGGCATGGCAAAGAGGTTCCCGGTCGGGAACTTCGTCACGCCGAAGATCAGCGCGGCGACCGTGGCGACGATGATGCCCCACAGGATATCGCCTTTGATCTTGAGAGCCATGAAAGCGATGATTGCGACAAGGCCAATGAGCGTTACCCACACAGCCGGCTCGGAGAAGTCGCCGAGTTTGACCAGCGTGTTCGGGTCACCGACGACGATCTTGCCGTCGACGAGGCCGATGAAGGTGATGAAGAGCCCGATGCCCACGCCGATAGCGCGCTTGAGATCAAGCGGAATGGCGTTCATTACGGCTTCGCGGAGACCGGTCATCACGAGCAGCAGAATGATGATGCCCTCTACGAAGATGACCGACATGCCGACCTGCCAGGGCACACCGGTTCCGAGGATGATGCTGAAAGCCACAACCGCGTTCAGGCCCATGCCTGACGCAAGCGCGAACGGCCTGTTCGCGAAGATACCCATGCATATGCACATCAACGCTGCACCAAGTGTGGTGGCCGTTGCGAGTGCTGGAATCCAATCGGCACCGTTCGTTCCGAAGGCAGCCGAGAGTATGCCCGGGTTCACAAAAATGATGTATGCCATCGTCATGAACGTGACGACACCTGCGAGGATCTCAGTCCTCACATTGGTACCGCGCTCTTTGAATTTGAAGAACTTTTCCATCTCACCAGCCCTTCCCTAGGTCCTACTTGTCAGTTTCGCACGGTCGCTGTGACCGCCCCACGGTCACACCTTGTCGACTCATCAGGTTCTCGGCCTCATTCCCCCTTCCGATGCGAGCAATGTCGCAAACCGCGGTGTTATGTGAAGCAGAGGTTGGTAGGTCATTGAACCGGTCCGCTCTCTGGTGTCCAGATGGCGCCAAGATATGCGGCGGTCGCGTTGAAGCCGTCTCTGTATGCACTCTGAATGTGTTCCGCGAGAGCCGGGCGCAGATCGATCTCGCCGAGGCGTGTGACCGGGACAAGTTCGATGCCCTCGATCGACGAGTCCAGAGAGTCCGAAAGAAGCGCACCTCCCGTGACTTCCGCGACGAATGTGATGTTGACCAGATGGCGCCGGCCGTCGGGTGAGATGGTGTCATTGATGAAGACGGGTCGCAGCGGACGGCAGAGGAGCCCTGTTTCTTCGGAGACCTCGCGAATGAGGGCCTCCTCAAGGGTTTCACCGCCTTCCACTCCCCCTCCGGGAAGCAGGTAGTAAGGCGCGGCAGTACGACGCTGGCGAACGAGCAGAATCGCTTCATCCATGACGATGATCGCAGCCACTCGAACGCGGGGGCGGTTAGACGCCCGTGCTGCCAAAGCCGCCCTCCCCTCGTGCGGTTTCATCAAGCTCGGTCACGATGGCCAGCTCAACATGCTCAACGCGCTGAATCACGAGCTGGGCGATTTTGTCGCCCCGGTTGATCGAGATGGGAGTCGAAGGATCCAGGTTGATAGCGATCACCTTGATCTCACCGCGGTAGTGGCTGTCGATCAAACCAGGTGTGTTCACCAGGCTGAGTCCCTGCTTGATTGCGAGGCCGCTTCTCGGCTGAACGAAACCTGCGTGACCCCCGGGAATCGCAACGGCTATTCCGGTGGCGATCAGCGCTCGCTGAAACGGCGCAAGGACACACGACTCGGCAGCGTATAAGTCCAGACCGGCGTCGCCTTCATGCGCGTATGCCGGAAGCGGAAGACCAGCATCGAGCTGACGGATTTCCATGTTCAGTTTCATGCACCTCGCACTGTCGTCGGGAGATAACGGCAACAACTGGATGCGGTCTCGTGCAGCGCATCGGGGTTGAACGGAAGGACTGCCGAGGCTCGCGGGTCGAGCGTCGTCGTCGGCACGAACTGCTGCAGGGCGTAACGATCTCCACCCTCTACAGCGCGTGCGATGTCCTCAAGATCTTCGAGTGAGACGGCACCGGGGTAGACGGTCGTACGGAACTCGTGGGCGACGCCGCTGTCTATGATTATCTCGACCGACTCCGCAACGTTGGCACCGGATTCTGCAACGCCTGTCAGAGCCGCGTACCGCGCAAATGGCGTCTTGATGTCGAGAGCGACGTACGAGATAAGACCCTCGGAAAGCAGAGACCTGAGTACGTCAGGATGGTTGCCATTTGTGTCGAGCTTGACCGGGATTTCCATCCTGGCGAAAGTCCGAAGCATCTCTGGGAGCCCCGGGTCCAAGGTCGGCTCGCCGCCAGTGATCACAACACCGTCGAGCCAGTGACGCTTGGCTTCTAGGTGAGCAAGGAGGATGTTCCAGTCCGCGGATGCGTCTGGCACCGACACTAGTGCTTCGTTATGGCAGAACGGACACCGGAAATCGCATCCGCCGAGGAAGACCGTGGCTGACAGACGGCCGGGCCAGTCCAGCATCCCTGAAGGGAGCCAGCCAACGAGGCGCTTTGTTGGTGTGGTCAACTCTATGTCGTTCGTCTGTCGAACACTCACGCAGGTACCCTTCAGTTTGCGAGAAGCGTGTGGAGCTCAGAAGCCATCGGAGCCTCTCCGCGCCAAGCGGCAACCTCTTTGCCGGCGGAGTCGAGAACGAGCACAGTCGGCGTTGCCATGATGCCGTAGAAAGATGCCTCGGCCAGTCCGTCGATCGAACCGACATCGTAGATGGTGAGATTCTGCAAACCCTCGCACGCCTGCTTGGCGGCCGGGCAGCGCGAGCAGTCCTGTTTGACGAACAGCTTCACTTCCATTTGAACTCCCACCTCTGCCTACGCCGAGACTATTTGAGAATCTGACAGATCAGTTCGCACGCGGTCGTAAAGCTCTCCGACCTTGCTCTTGTTCCAGGTCTGCACTTTGCTGAAGTAACCCACGATACGGGTGACCCCGTACACATCCATCGAGCCGCAAAGTGGGCATTGCGACTTCAGGCCTCGGCTAGTGCGGCTGCACGATTCGCAGACGGTGAACTCGGGGCTGAATGCGACTTGGGAGCACTGGGTGTTGCGGAAGGTCTTCTCCACGAACGACCGGATCGCAGACGCGTCTGGTTCATGCTCGCCAAGCCAGACGTGGACGATCGCGCCGGCTTCGATGAGTGGGTGGAACCGCGACTGCTTCTCGACGCGGGTGATGTAGTCTATTGGCGCATCGGCCGCGAGGTGAATCGAGTTGGTGTAGTAGTAGTTGGTGCTGTTGACGTCGCCCTTGACGACGGAGGCGGTCTGCTCCGGCCAGTACTTCATGTCGAGCTTCGCGAGGCGATAGCCTGCAGACTCGGCCGGACTCTCCTCGAGGACGAGGTTGATGCCGTAGCGTTCGGACAACTCGCGGCACTTGAGGCTCATGGCCGATATAACCTTCAACCCGAACCTGAGGGCTTCGTCAGACTCGTGAAGCTGCTGTCCCATGTGTATCTGGACGAGTTCGTTGAGTCCGATCAGGCCAGCAAGATACGTCAGCCTGTCCATCTTCAGGTACGGCGAACCATCGAGGTTCAAGGTCAGCATCCCCAGAGGCCCATCATCACCGAGGTCGAAGAGGTCCTGGATGAAGGTCCGCTTCTGAGCGTGTGCTTTGGCGACCAACTCGAGGGTGCGGTTCAGCTCCATGAACAGCGTCTGGTCGTTGCCATGCGCCTTGTATGCGGCGCGCGGCAGGTTGATCGTGACGTTCTGGAGTGCCGAGAATCGCATCTTCTCCGGCGTCATAGTCTCGCCCAGCTGCTCCTGGCTCAACTTGAGCTTCAGCCTGCAGCACTGAGAGACGGTTACTTCATCGCCCCTATCAAAGACGAAGTACGTGATTCCTTGCTTGCTCGCAAGTTTGCAGGCGTGGTCAAGGAATTCTTCGTGGCCAGGGGCACGGAAGAAGTCGTCACTGATGTGAAGCAGCGGCTTCGGGAAGACGAATGTCTTGCCATGTGCGTCTCCACGCATGTAGACGTTGAACATCGCCTTCAGAAACGCCTGCGCCTCTGGCTCGTACTCGCGGTAGGTCTTGCCTGTGTACTCGCCGCCTGGGCCGATCGCAGGGGTGTCTGCGAAGTGCTTAGGCACGTTGTAGTACAAGTTGAAATCGGTGAAGACAACCTGGGAGCCGCGCGCGCCTGCAAGCTGATTGAATTCAAAGATCAGCATCTGAGCCAGTTGGTCGAGCTGGTCGGGCGTCTTGCCCACCAGGAACGGCGCCAAGAAGATGTTGACCGCTTCCCAGCCGACAGCACCGGCGTAGTGAGCCTGCAGTGCGCTTGCCATCTTCACCATGTGACCGATGAGGACTTCGGCATGCTTGGCTGGCTTGGACACTGACGTGATGTTTGGGAGGTTTAGGCCGTACTTCTTGATGTACTCGAGGCTGTGACCGCCGCAATACGGGCGAATGATGAACCCGAGGTCGTGAAGGTGCAAGTCGCCGACATAGTGCGCCTCGGCAACATCGTCCGAGAACACCTTACGAAGCGCGAACTCCTTCAGGATGGTTTCGGCGAGCGTGAGGTTGATGGACTCCGGGTTGTGCGTGGTGTTGCTGTTCTCTTTGTTCGCATTTGTGATGATCTGCTCGACGTCCCACATAGGGAGACCGATGTGCGTGTGCTTCTTGAGAGTGGTGGTCAGTCCGCGAGAGAGCAGCTCGAGGTCCACGAATTCGCGGATGATGGCGGTGGTGACGGTCATCAGGTTGGTTCCGTCGATGCGATCCTCTACGCAAAGCGCGATCTCTTCGGCTAGCCGGGGCTCAATGGCGGTTTCCTTCACAAGTGACTCGGCAATCCGGGAGCGATCCCAGGTGTCGATCTCCTGTCGAGAAGCCGTCGAGACGAGAAGCGCGATATCCATAGAGTCGGAGCCCTGTGGGGAAGTTGCAGGTCGAATCACATTGATCACACGTTCAAGCACCATATCGCGCCCTCTCTTGGTCGTGCCCTCACTTACAAATGCGTGTGCTTACGAGTCCGGTCACAGCTTCTTGAGCTCCGACGTGAACTCGTCCAAGTCCTGGAATTGCTTGTAGACAGAGGCGAACCTGATGTAGGCCACCTTGTCCAAATCGAGGAGACGCTTGAGTACCATGTCGCCAAGGTGCTTCGCGCTGACCTCATACGAGAAGGAGTTGTGTAGCTCGCTCTCGATACCGTCAATAAGAGCCTCAAGCTGTTGCGGTGTAACGTTACGCTTCGCAGAGGCAACGATAAGGCCTCGAAGCAGCTTCGCCCGATCGAACGGCTCCCGGCTGGAGTCACGTTTGACCACAAGCAGAGGCATTTCTTCGCGGCGCTCGTAGGTTGTGAACCGTTGTTCGCACTGGAGGCATTCTCGGCGACGTCGAATCGCATCTCCCGACTCAGAGACTCGCGAATCGACCACTTTGGTCTCCGCGTGACCGCAGTACGGACACCGCATAGCCGCACCCCCACATCTAGGCTTTTTACGAGCCTAGCACACAAGATATAGGGCTACAACGAAGAATTGCGGTTCAGATTAGTTTCTTTAAGAAGAAGGATGAATCCGCGGCTCAGCGACTTGCCATCGCGGTCTCCGACGCGGCTTCGCCGGGGACCCTGAGCAGCTGGCCTTGCTGTAGCCCACTGTCCGCAAGATCGTTGTTCAGCCGAATAGCCGCTACAGTCTCAGCGGTCGAGAGTCCCTCGATCGGGTGGGATTTCGCAATGCCCCAAAGAGTTTCAGCTTCAGTGACCTTGATCGTCACAGTCGACGGCCAAGATGTGACACGCGTTCGGATGCCGGGGTAAAGCGCAACAGCTGCGATGCACACAACGGCAATGGACAGGATTGCGCACTCGGCGAAGGTGAGCCGTCGCGGGTGCGTCTCACTGCCGATTGCGACGGATCGCTTGCGGCGTTCATTTGTTCCGGATGTTGAAACAACTGCGCTGTGGTTCTGCATGATGTACTCCCCCTTGCCGGGTCCGTTCTGTCTGCCCGGAAGGTATCAGGCGGGTCTGACATTAAACGGGCGGAAAGCGAACATATGTTCTGTATTAACTATATACGAACACGTGTTCGTTATGCAACACAAAAAGCGAACGCATGTTTGCGCCAACAGCGGGGACGTCGTACACTGGGGAAGTCAATGCGCTATCGGTCAGGGGGACTTGATGGAATACCGCTCCGAGCTAACAAAGCGTCAGCGGCAGATACTCGATTTCATCCGCGCGGAGGTACACCGCTGCGGCTATCCCCCGTCGGTTCGTGAGATCGGTGAGGCAATCGGGCTCTCTTCGTCATCCACAGTTCACTCGCATCTTTCCGCACTTGAAGCCAAGGGCTTCTTGAGGCGTGATCCGAGCAAGCCGCGCGCGCTTGAGGTACTCGACTATCGCGACACTGAGCGTGGAGTCGACTACGCGAAGGTTCAGGCAGTTCCGCTTCTCGGCTCGGTTGCGGCAGGCGCCCCTATTCTCGCTGCCGAGAACATCGAGGGAACAGTCTCGCTTCCCGCTGAGATCGGTGGAGCCGAGTCGACCTTCATCTTGCGGGTGAAGGGCGAGAGCATGATCGAGGCGGGTATCCTCGACGGTGATTTTGTTGTCGTCCGCCAGCAGCCGACCGCTATCAACGGCGATGTTGTCGTCGCAATGATCGATGAGGAAGCAACCGTGAAGCGGTACTTCAGGGAGGCTGACCGGATTCGACTTCAGCCGGAGAACTCATCGATGGAGCCGATATATTCCCGAGATGTCACTATCCTGGGCAAGGTCGTTGCGCTCTTCAGAAGGCTGTAACAGCTACTTCGCGGCGTCTTCTTGCTCCATGGATGCGAATTGGGCCGCTACGCTTGCGCTGGCCTTCAGCACCAGGTGGGTGCCTTCGCCGGTATGCTCCTCAGAGATGATGTGCGCGCGCTCATGGGCGAGGCGCACCAGGTCCCCCCTCGTATATGGCACCAGAACCTCAATGGTGTCCTCAGACCGAGATGCCTCGGCCGAAATGTGCTCGAGAAGGTCCGCCAGTCCCATTCCGGTGGCGCCTGAAACGCAAACGGCGTTCGGTGAGCTTCGTCGCAGCCTCGCCAGATCGTCATCAGCGAGAAGGTCGCACTTGTTATAGACGAGCATCTGAGGTCTGCCGGCCGCTTCTATCTCGCCGAGAACCTCATGGACCGCAGCCAACTGAGCCTTTGCCTGAGGGTCTGAGGCGTCCACAACATGCAGCTGCAAGTCGGCTTCGCGCACCTCGTCCAATGTGGACTTGAACGCATCAACAAGTCCATGTGGCAGTTTGTTGATGAATCCGACTGTGTCAGTGAGTGTGACCTCCCTGCCCTCGGGCAGGTCGAGCCTCCGCGTAGTCGCGTCGAGTGTGGCGAACAACTTGTCCTCGACGAGCACGCCGGCGCTAGTCAGCGCATTCAGGATCGTTGACTTCCCGGCATTGGTATAACCGACGAGAGCAATGCGCATGATGCCGGAGTCAGTGCGCGAGTGGCGTTGTGTTTCCCGGTACTTCGAGACGGTCTTGAGCTCACGCTTGAGCTCTGAGATGCGCCTTCTGGCGAGGCGTCGGTCAGTCTCAAGCTGAGACTCGCCTGCTCCAAATCGTGCGCCCCTGCCGCCACCGAGCCGCTCCTTCTCCAGGTGGCCCCACATGCCGCGCAGCCGGGGCAACATATACTCCAGGCGAGCTAGCTCAACCTGGAGTTTACCTTCACGGCTCATAGCATGAAGCGCGAATATCTCGAGAATCAGTGCCGTACGATCGATCACGCGTACATTCGGCAGCTGGGTCTCAAGATTGGACTGCTGGCTAGGCGTGAGCTCCTCGTCGAAGATCACGAGGTTGGCGTCGCTCTCGGCGGCCCTAAGGGCTACCTCTTCGACTTTCCCGCTACCGATGAACGTGCGACCGTCAGGGCGGTCCAGTCGCTGCGTGACGGTGTCCACGACCCGCGCGCCGGCGGTATCGGCAAGTCGCTCGAGTTCGGCTAGATCCTCTTCTATAGTCCAGCCTGTGGAGCGCGACCGGTCGACGCCAACTAGCAGCGCCCGATCCGGTGCGTCATCCACAATCTGGTACAGTTCGGTCTTTGTATCGCTCATCAGGGCGGCTGAAGCGCCGCGCCTCCTCTTAGCTACAGGGTGTTCTTGATGCGCTCGATGGCCTCTTCGAGGCGATCGTCAGGCGTGGTGAGGCTGATACGGATGTACCCTTCACCGCTTGGACCGTAAGCGCTACCCGGTGCAACGATGACGTTCGCTTCATCCAAGACCTTCGCGGCAAACGATGCCGAGGTGAATCCGGCCGGCACCTTTGCCCACACGTAGATGGTTGCCTTTGGCATTGCGGCCTCGAGGCCGATCTTGCCGAGCGCTTCCATAACGAGATCGCGGCGGCGCTGGTACATGCTATTGAGTTCGACGATGGAGTCCTGCGGGCCGTTAAGCGCCTCGATTGCTGCGTCCTGCACGGCTGTGAACACGCCAGAGTCGATATTGCTCTTGACGGTGCCGAACGCCTTGATGGCGGCGGCGTTTCCGACGGCGAAAGCGACACGCCAGCCGGTCATGTTGTACGCCTTGCTACAGCTGAAGAGCTCGATCGCGACGTCCTTTGCGCCCGGGCGCTCCATCAGGCACGGTGGCTTGTAACCATCGTAACCGATCTCCGAATACGCGTTGTCGTGAATGAGGAGAAGGTCATGCTCTTTGGCGAACGCGATCGCGCGGTCGAAGTACTCCGGCGTTGCGATTGCCGAGGTTGGGTTGTTCGGGTACGAGAGGAACATCATCTTCGCCTTCGCGAGGATGTCTGCCGGCGTGCTCTCAAAGTCAGCGAGGAAGCCGTTCTCCTCGGTCATCGGCATCCAGTGTGTCAGTCCGCCGGCGAGAATGCCGCCGGTGTGGTAGACCGGGTAGCCGCAGCCGGGTACCAGCGTGTACTCGCCCGGGTCGACGAATGCGAGAAACAGGTGGGCGATGCCCTCCTTGCTTCCGATGAGTGCGAGCGTCTCAGTCTCAGGGCTCACATCAACACCGAATCGATCCATCATCCACTTCGAGGCAGCCTGGCGGTACGGCTTAGAGCCTACGTATGACGGATACTGGTGATTCTTCGGGTTACGAATGGCCTCGGCCATCGCATCCACGATGTGATCGGGAGTCGGAGTGTCGGGATCACCAATGCCGAGGGAGATGACATCGATACCCTGCGCCTGCTTCGCCTCCTTCTTACGGTCGATCTCGGCGAACAGATACGGCGGCAGATTGGCGATGCGCTGAGCGGTCCTCACGGTGTGGCTCCCCTTCAATTGGGTCGGCGTTCGGAACATGGTAGCAGAAGCCCGATGCCCGTGCGGGCTCAGGGCCTGAACTCGGGAAGAACAATCAAGACCTAGGCCTCTTCGTCCACTTCCGGCAGGCTGATCGTGCCGGTGAACACCTCGGCTGCCGAGCCGGTCATGTAGACCCGGTCGTCCTCGTGCCAGCGGATGAGCAGGTCGCCACCGGGAAGCTCGATGGTCGCACTGCGTCCGGTCCGGCAGCTGAGAACTCCTGCGACGAGTGTTGCGCAGGCACCTGTGCCGCATGCCAGCGTCTCGCCGCAGCCACGCTCCCAGACGCGAAGGCGAATCGTCTCTGCATCGATGAGCTGTGCGAATTCGACGTTCGTCTGCTTCGGGAATGCTTCGTGTGTCTCAATCACCGGTCCAAGAGTCGTGACCGGTGCGGTATCGACATCGTCGACCCATAGGATCGCATGTGGGTTGCCCATGCTCACAGCGGTAACCCCAAACGTACCGAGTTCGGTCTCCAGAGGACAGTCATAGACCATCTCGCCTGAGAATGTGGTCGGTATAGCCGCAGGTGCCAGCACCGGTTCGCCCATATCGACGGTCGCCGAGTACAGCTTGCCCTCGTAGTCCCGCGTGAAAGTGACAGGTTTCAGACCCCCGAGGGTCTGAATCACGAGAGAATCGACCTCGGCGCTGATGAGTCCATGGTCGACCACGTACTTTGCGAAGCAGCGGGCGCCGTTGCCACACATCTCGGCAAGCGATCCGTCTGAATTGTGGTAATGCATGTAGAAATCAGCAGTCGGTGCAGTTGCCGGACGGACAAGGATCACGCCGTCGGCACCGACTCCGAAGTTGCGGTCACACAGCCATGCGACCGCACCGGCATCGAGGTCCCACTGCTCGTTGAGGTCCTCGATGAAGATGAAGTCATTGCCGAGGCCGTTCATCTTGGTGAACGTGAGATTCACGTGTGATCCCTTCAATCGGTCGGGTTCTGGCGTTTTGCACCTACCGAGGATTCTACCAGCTGCAGTACCTTGGCGGTCGTCTCGGCGCCTGACAGGTCGGTTACGTCAAGCCACTGGATACGCGGATCGCCGCGAAACCAGGTCAGCTGTCGCTTGGCATATCTGCGCGTGGCCTGCTTGATGGCTGCGGCTGCCTCGGCGAGCGTGCTCTCCCCTTCTAGCACGCAGACCAGCTCTTTGTAGCCGATCGCCTGGGTGGCCGTAAGTGCTTCCCGGTATCCTGCCGAGAGCAGGTCAGCGACCTCGGCTGCAAGGCCGACGTCGAGCATGGCGTCTACGCGTGCTTCGATGCGCTCATACAGCGATGAGCGCTCCATCGTGAGTCCCACGAAGACGGTCGGGTACCACGATGTGCGCTCGGCGAAGCTTGCGGCTTGATCGGCATATGACGCGCCGTTCTCGGCCATCTCAAGAGCCCGTATGACCCTACGTGAGTTGTTGGGATGGATAGCGGCCGCGGCGACCGGGTCAGCCTCGGCGAGCCGCGCATGCAGCGCATCGGGCCCGATTTCAGCGGCAAGCGCCTCAAGTCTGGCGCGTGAGGGCGAGGCAAGCTCACCAACCGGGAAGCTCCAGTCATCGAGAGCGGCGCGTACATAGAGGCCGGTGCCGCCGCACATGACCGGCATGTGGTTGCGCGAAGCGATGCTGTCGATTGCTGAGCGTGCGTCGCGCTGGAAGAGCGCCGCCGAGTATGGCGAGCCCGGCTCGACCAGATCGATGCAGTGGTACGGCACGCGTCGCGCTTCCGGCGCCGCTTTCGCGGTTCCGATGTCCATGCCTCGGTAGATCTGCATCGAGTCGGCGCTGACGACCTCTCCGTTCAACGCGAGTGCGATCTGCTCGGCAGCCTCGGTCTTGCCGACGGCCGTGGGACCGACGACTGCGATCACTGTTGGTCGATATTGGTTCGTGTTCGAGTCCATTGTCACCTTAGTGGTAGCGGTCTACGAGGAAGCGTTCCAGGTGTACACGTTCGCCAGAAGCGATGCCAGCTTTGCGCATGGCGATGTCGATCTGCTGCTCTGGTGTGTCGACACCCTCGAGGTCCGGCAGCAGGAGGCCACGACGCCAATCAGCAGTGACGATTACCCCATAGCGCGCAGGGTCGAGCTCGTCGAAGGTGCATGGCTCGGGTCTATGGAGCACGTCAACTGAGATCTCGAGGTCTTGAAGCTCTTGAGCCGTCAGCTCCGGGAATCGCGGGTCCTCGGTTGCTGCCTGAATCGCATTGTGGATGATCTCCTCGGCAAGCGTTTCTGCAGTCGGCGCTATCGTTCCGATGCAGCCCCTCAGGTTGTGTTGCCTGTGGAGGCTCACGAAAGCACCGGCCTGAGTGTCGAGTAGCCCCTCGGGCTTGCCCGCTTCGATCATGCGGCGTTCGCGCACATATGTGTTCACTGCTCGGCGCGCAAGTGCTACCGGATCTGACTCCGTATCGCCCGCCATGCCACCCTTGTGTCCGGATTCAGGAGTGAGCAGCGAGTCTAGTAGAGCAGGTGAACCTGCGATCGCCGTCATATAGCCGACGCCCCACGGGCCTTCGTAGGCCAGCACCTTGGCGGCTGCGTCGGGAATCACCCCGCCGAGCGTGATGAACGAGCGAAGGCCGCACTCGCCCGCCGCTTCGACCAGCAGCGGGTCCATGTGCATCAGGCCCTCGAAGTCCCCGTCTTCGATGAGTTGCACGAGCGAGTGGTCGAACTCCGCGGCCCGGGGTGAGAACCCCGCGGGCGCGCCTGGCTTGAGTCGGTGACTGCAGTCTCCGCTTGCGACAAAAGCGATGCGACGACCAAGCTGCTCGGCAACCTCGGCTATGATCTGGCCGAGGCGTCTGTGGAGTTGGTGCGGCAGCCATGAGAGAGATAGATTCACGATCGGCCAGCGCCCGGCCGGATCAAGGAAGCTCATGGGCACGAGAACGCCGTGATCAAGGAGTCCAGACTCCATGCTTCGCGAGGCACCACGATCGATGCTACCGATTCCCTCGGAATCGAGAGCCGCGAGCAGCGCTCGGGCGAATTCGACGTCGGTCGAGTAAGAGAGGCGGGTTCCGCCAGCGCCGAATCGGTCGAATGTACCGCTTGTGTGTTCGGCTGTTTCCACCAGGAACGCGTCTTGAGCAGCAGGACTATGCGGCGACATTATGACTATCGTTTGTGGGGCAAAACGCTCAAGCATCAACGCTGCCTGATGCATTGCTTCGGCCGATGCAGAAGTGACCTGTGAGTCACGGCCGCCGACGGCTTCAACCATGATCGGCGGATGTGGTGCGATGATTCCGAGGATATCCATGCTGAACACCTCCAGGGCTCTAAGTGCGTTCTTACCCTTCGAAGTGCCCAGATAGGAACCAGGTTTGCGCTTCGTCGATCACAACACTGACGAATCGCCCGGCGAGTGAGTCGGCACTCTCCCCTGCTGGCAGCGGCGCGTGCACTACCTTGTTGCTGTCTGTGCGTCCTGTGATGACGTTCGGGTCCCTGCGAGACGTACCCGTAACAAGGATCTCCTGGATGCTACCGACGAGCCGCTGGTTGTTCGAATACACAGAGGCTTGCACGACGGTGATGAGCCGGTCAAAGCGCTTCTGCATGACGTCACGAGGAACAGCTCCCTCGAAGCTTGCAGCCGGAGTTCCTTCCCTCGGCGAATACAGGAAGGTGAACGCCTGATCGAGGTTCGACCTTCGCACCACATCAAGCGTTTGTTCGAAGTCCTCTTCGGTCTCGCCGGGGAAGCCGACGATGATGTCGGTTGAGAGCGCGAGGTCTGGAATGGCAGCGTAGAGACGATCGACGAGGGCAAGGTAGCTCTCGCGGGTGTACTTCCTGTTCATAAGATCGAGCATGCGATTCGAGCCGCTTTGCACGGGAAGGTGCAGGTAGTGGCAGACTCCCGGCGTGTTCGCCATGACCTCGATGGTCTCATCCGAGAGGTCCTTGGGGTGGCTGGTCACGAATCGCACACGACGAACGCCGGTTGCGGCGACGCGGCGGAGCACCTCGGCGAACCTTGGCTCGCCATACAGGTCTCGACCATAAGAGTTGACGTTCTGCCCGAGCAAGGTGACTTCAACTACACCATCTGCGACAAGTTTCTCGGCCTCAGTGACGATGTCCTCGAGCTGACGCGAGCGCTCTCGCCCGCGAACGTACGGCACGATGCAGTATGTGCAGAAGTTGTTGCACCCGACGGTGATCGGCAGCCATGCGTGCCATGCGTGCTCACGAATCGATGGCAAGTCACTCGCGAAGTCCGTGGCTGAGTCAATGACTTCCACTGTCGTGCGTCTCGTCTCGTGGGCGCTCGCGATGAGCGCCGGAAGGCGGCCCACGTTGTGAGTGCCGAAAACGACGTCGACATGAGGCAGGTAAGACAGCAGCGCCTCGCCGTCGCGCTGTCCGATGCAGCCGCCGACCGCGATGATGACGTTCGGGTTGTCGCCGGTCTTCGCTGCTTTGAGTGACGAGACGTGACCGCGTAGGCGCTCCTCGGCTCCCTCGCGCACCGCACAGGTGTTGTACACGACAACGTCAGCCACCTCAGGGGTCTCTGCCTCGATTAGACCAAGCTCAGACTCAAGCATGCCTGCGATGCGCTCAGAGTCGTGCTTGTTCATCTGACAGCCGAATGTGCGAACGAAGTACGTCTTCACAAGCGACGGTCCGGTCGTCTCTCGGCGAAGTCTACGAACGTCGCGAGTTCGGCGTCCGACATGCCTCCATCGCCGA
>DDWM01000065.1 GCA_002345925.1 Actinobacteria bacterium UBA2286
ACCGTCGCGGTCTTGGTGGACTCGATGTTGCCGGCGGAATCCACCGAGTAGTAATCGATGGTGTTCGTGCCCTCGGTCGAGATAACGACAGGGGCTGTGTAGGTAGCGACCGCTCCCCCGTTGACGCGGCGGAAGGTCGTGGCCGGCGCCGAGCCCGTCTCGACGACCGAGAGGGTGACGGTCTGGTTGGTCTTGTGCCACCCGGCGATCGCGTTGTCGCTCGTCACAGGCGCGATCTTATCGACGAAGAACGAAGCTGCGCTGCTAGTTGTCGCAACCGAATCCCCATAGCGATCAGTGGTGGCGGCGAGCGTCGCAGTGTTGGTCAGGCTACCGTTTGCTGACGCGGACGCTGTGAACGTAACAGTGATGCTGGTCTGTTCGCCGGGGTTCAGAGAACCGAGGTCACCCCAGGCAAGCGAGGTGCTAGAGGTCGACACATCGGAGTACGTCAACGCCAATGAGGACGCGTCCCAGTCAACGGTCCCCGTGTTGTCGGCTGATCCCACCTGAGTGCCCTTGATGCGAACTCGCAGGTTGGCGAGGTTTGCCGGCGTGACGATGCCAGTGAGATTGGCGGTATGGTTGAGAAGCGTACCTTCGACCGACGTCGATGCGGCAGTAACGCTCGTCCAGTTGCCACCAGCGTCAGTTGAGTAGTCAATCTGCCATGTGTCGTCCGCGATAGCGACTTGCGAGTAGCCGAAGTCGACCTTGAAGTAATCGAAGGAGAAGTAGTTTCGAGATCCGTCGCTTGTGGTGTACCTGTAATCGTTGTCGGCGATTTCGACTCTATAGTTGCCTGATCCGTCTAGGTACTTCAGGATTTCGGCGGTGTTAGTGATGGTTGTTATGCGGGTGCTCTCGATCGTTGAGAACGACGCCGTGCCCACCTGGTACCACGTGTTAGACCAGTCCGAAGTCGAGTAGTCCCAGAACCGTACATGCATTGCTTCGGTACCCGAATCACAAGTGCCTTCCAGTGTGACGACGATTCGCTTAACCGATGTCGAGGATGCTTCAGTGAACGCCGACATGTCATCGAAGTCCATCGCGAGAGTCATTGGGTTGTTGGCTTCTCGAACCAGCATGCGGACGTTGTCGCTGGTAGAGAGCGCCGCGTAGCTAAGGGAGTTGATGCTTCCCTTAGTCATAATGGGGTTCGCTGTGGCCTGCTTTGTGACAGTCGAATCAACACTGGTGGTGGAGCCCCAGCCGCCGCGTGCCAGGCTGCGGACGGTGACCGATGCAGCGGTGATCGTGGTGACTCCAGAGGGTGAAGCAAACGACTGTCGCATCTCGAAGTTTGGGTTACCCGAGCTAGATACCAGGTTGTCTGCCGCGCCCGTCGAGTTCGCGGTTGTCGTCCATGCCCCACTAGTAATAGTTGGATTGGCTCCGTATGAGGCGCTGGTGGTGACATTCGGCAGCGGGGATGCCGAGGAATAGATCAGGTTGTTCGTGAATGCATCGGCAAGCGACAGCGAGTCGACCCGTGTGTCTCCGGTGTTGGCAACTACGATGCGGAAAGCCGCAGGGTCGCCCGGGTTGATGCTGGATGTGCCGATCACGGACTTGGTCACAGTGATTCCAGGCCGCGTGATTGCAACGCTTGCGGTTGATGCAGCTGCCGGAACAACGAAGCCACAATCATCGGTCGCAGGACCGGCCGTTGCGGTGTCGACACTCGTATTGCCGGCAGGCGCAGAGATGGCTGCCATGGTTACCGTCACGGTCGTCGTTGCACCAGGAGCGAGAGAGCCGACATTGAACCATGTGGCCGTACCGCCCGATACGATGTTTGCGGCCGGGACTGCTGACAGGTAGACCATGTCACTCTGATTGAAGACATCCGTCAGGGGGACCGATCCCACGCGAGCGTCTCCGTCATTGCGAACAGCAATTGTGAACTGCGCTGTCTGCCCCGCCTGTATCGTTGCATCTGCCGAGGACCGCACCTTGGTAACAGTCAATTTGGGAACCGAAACCCGTATGGCTTCCGTATCAGTATCATCGGGATCTGTATCTGCGGGAATCCACGTTGAACCGTTCGCGGCGACAGGGGTTCCGGATGCGTCCTTGGCCCCGGCGATAACCGAGTTCTGATACCAGCCATTGGGCGTGCCAGACTTGACCTTGAGCCGATATGTGAGCGTGGCCGTCTGGTTCTTCAGGAGCGTCGCAGACCCGAGGTTCCACACGAGTGTGGATGCGTTGGGGGACGTGGGGTTAGACGCTGAGCTACCGGTTGGATACGTGATGCTCGTGGACCCCGCAACGTACTCCAGGTTTGACCCGGGAATTGTATCGGTGGCAACTAGTGCGGTCGCTGTGGTCTCACCAACGTTGGTGATCGTGACCTTGTACTGGATCTCATCGCCGACCTGGACTGTCGTGTTCTGGCTGGGCGCAAGGGCTTTGTCGACCACGAGCGCCGGACCCTTGGCGTACCCGAAGTCGAGCGTATTGATGGACAAAGATGTAACGACTGCGGCCATCGAGCGTGGAGTGGTCGCCATGAGACCTGCTAACGGGCCTCCTGACGCGGTGTTCAATGCGTTATACATATCAACGGTGTACGTGCCGGGTAGTGCCGTGAATCGGTACGACCCGCTCGGGCTCACGCTCGTCGTTGTGACGATTTCTCCTGTGTTCTCGCGCAGGGTGAGAACTACTGGTGTGGTGATGCTCGTCTCGCCGGAGTCTTGAAGTCCGTTGCGATTTGCGTCGAGCCACACACGGTCACCCATTGCAAACGGGAAGATCGGGTTTATTGGGTTGCCCGTGACGTCGACAGAAACGATCGGATGCTCGAAGCGAAACGCGTTGAGGTTCTTGGCGTTGACGCTATCGACTTGAATCCTCCATGGACCGGCGGGGAGAACGTCGGCATGGTAGTCCATGACAGTGGCATCATAAGGATCAAGGTCGATTCTGAAGAGCTCCCACTCCAGGTTACCTGAAGGGTTGTCATTGAAATACGTCAGACCTGTCGGAGAAATCACCGTATACGTAAGGTCATCCGCAGGCGCTCCGGTTGAGGCACCCTCAGCGTAAGCGTTCGGTGCCCAAGACGGAATCGTATTTGGAGTGTTCGGATCGTCGGTGTCTACTGCGACGTCGAAGTCCCCGTCATGCAGCTGCAGGTACCTTGTCCCCTGAGGAACGTACAGGTTGAACAGCCAGTTTGAGTCGTAGGTGCTTGTGCCCCCGCTGATACCCATGTAAGAGAACGTGGACAGCGGAGTTATGTATGTTGTGCCCTCCACGCGAATCTTGAAGTTGTTGACTGTGCTATTGGTCGAGGTGGAGCCAACCGTGATTCGGTAGAAGTAGTCTCCACCGGCGGACTTTGCCGCAGCGGATGTGGCGAGAGTGAAGTCCTGCCAACTACCTTGGGTCATGTCGTTCTGGGTCTTGCTCCATAGAAGAACGTTTCCTGATCCGTCGCCTAGCGGATCCGCATAGATGTTGAACGTCGTTGGAAGTGTAGTTGTGGTGTTGAAATCCCATGTCGACATGTCGTCGCCGTCGAAGAAGCCGAAATCGAAGTCAGCCTCAGAGCCGGTAATTCCAAAACTCAATGTGACAGTGTTGTCGAAGAAGTTGCTCAGGCCGGATCCCGGAATCGATAAGAACTTGCCGTCTGTTACGGAGGCCGAGGGGAAGTACGAGTAAGCGGCGTCGGGCGCGGCGTCAGCGCGCATTATGCCGAAGTTCAGCGACACTAGAGCGACGAGTGCGACTGCGATCAGAACCGACTGCAGGCTCAATCGACGAAGCAGTGATCCCTGCTTGCCGTCGGTCGGCGTGGACAGTGTCTCGTTTGTTCTGGTCGCTAGCACAAGCAACCGCCTTCCCGGAATTGCATTACATGACACCGCAGACAGACAGCACGCCGATTCAATCGCTCACGCAAAGCGACGGGATCGGCATGCCCCATACCGAACATATATTTTTATTATCGGGTGCTGTTGACAGTCAGGAAACAGCGGCAGCGCAGGCGGCGCTCTGCGGCGGCTGAATGGTTCGTGAGCGGTATCAATGCGCGGAAGAACGGTCAGCCGCCGGTTCAACGGCAACACACAATACGTAGTCGCCGGCTAGATGCTCGCGCTGAGCCCGAAACCCCCATGCAATGCGTTCACTGCCGTTTCTACTTGCGCGTCAGGTATCAGCACTGAGATCGTCGTGTGGCTGTCCGCAGTCTGCAGCACATTGACGCATGCGGTCGACAGATACTCGGCAAGCCGGGCCATCACACCCGGGACACCGTGCATTCCCGCGCCAACGAGCGTGACCTTAGCAAGGCCTTCGAGTACCTCACACGTGAGACCCAATCCCGCAAGAACGTCGCATGCGGCAGTGAGGTCGCTAACGGTAACCGTGAACACCAGCGTGTCGGCAGCGGGAGTGAACATGTCGAGTGAGATACCCGAGTCCGCCATCGCGCGATAGATACGCGCTTGAGCCAGCATGTGCTCGGTCGTTCCCTCCTCCGCGCAAAGAGCGACACGTAAACGCGCGATGCCCGAAACACTCGTGACTGCTGTGGCCAGGGCTTTCGGTTGATAGGAACCGATGTCGGCGACGAGCGTGCCAGGATGATCCGAGAAGGTGTTGCGGACTCGCACGGCGAGACCACTGCCGAGGGCTAGCTCGGCAGCCGGTGTGTGAACGACGCGCGAGCCGTGTCGCGCCATCTGGAAGAGTTCGTCGGCGCGAATCACCCTGAGGACTTCTGCGGCCTCGCATGTGCGTGGATCTGCGCTCATAACCCCGTCGACGTCGGTGTATATCTCTACCGTCTCGGCGCTGAGGGCGACGCCGAGTGCACACGCGGTCGTATCGCTTCCACCCCTACCCAGCGTCGTGAGTGTGCCGTCTGGAGCCATGCCCTGGAAGCCGGCGATGACCGGAGTCTCTCCTCGTCCGAGCGCGGCCAACATCGGCTCCGGGTAGATGTCAGTGATCGTTGCGCAGCCGTACACTCCGTCGGTGCCGATACCGGCCTCCGCACCTGTGTAGGCGTGTGCGTTAATTCCCGCCGAGCGAAGCTCGTGCGCGATCAACACCGCTGAGATGAGCTCGCCGGTTGATGCGAGCAAGTCGTGTTCGCGATCATCTCCGGGTAGCCCCTCAACGATGCCGAGCAGCGTATCGGTCGCGTACGGTGCACCGTTGCGGCCCATTGCCGAGACGACCACGAGGGGCGCTCGGTCGAGTTCGAGCGCAGCTGTGACGCGACGCGCTATCGCGCCTCGCCCTTCCACAGTTGCAACAGATGTGCCGCCGAACTTCATCACGACGACAGGACGCGCAGCCACGCTACTCCCCCATCAAGCGCTCGAGACCAACGACCAGTCCGTTGTGCTTGCCGACTTCTCTTACGGCAAGTAGCACGCCGGGCATGAAGCTGGTGCGGTCGATAGTGTCATGTCGGATAGAGAGTGTCTGGCCTTGTCCGCCAAACAGCACTTCCTGATGCGCGACTAGTCCGGGAAGCCGGACAGAGTGAATGCTGATGTCGTCGACGAGCGCCCCACGGGCACCCTCGGCGATTTCAGTCTCGCGACCCGGCGCTACCGGGATGCTGGCACGCGTCTCGGCGATCAGACTGGCTGTACGAAGCGCGGTGCCGCTCGGCGCATCTGCTTTGCGGTCGTGATGCAGCTCAATGATCTCAACATGAGGCATGAAGCGAGCTGCTTCGGACGCGAATCGCATCATCAGTATCGCGCCAATGGCGAAGTTGGGAGCCACGAACAAGCAAGCTCCATCCTTGGCGCCTGCTGCGAGTTCTTCGAGTGCCTCCGTAGTGAGGCCGGTCGTGCCCACAACGCAATGAACACCTGCAGCAAGCGCGCAGCTGATGTTGTCAGCAACAACGGTTGGGTGGGTGAAATCGACCAGCACGTCGGGTGAGGAATCGGCGATCGCGCTTGCAAGGTCGGCTGCGAGCGTGACGCCCTCAAGTACCTCACCGGCATGCAGCGGATCGACGGCAGCAACAAGCTCCATGTCGGATTCAGCGCTGACTGCCGAGAGGACTTCCCGGCCCACCTTTCCGGCCGCGCCGGTGACGATGACTCGGATCATGCAATCCCTCCCAGGGTGTGACTACATCAGGTGTGCGACATCCTCAGCATCGAGCGGTGCGATCATCGCCAGGACCTGCGGTCCGGAGAAGAGCCTCTGCGCAAGCGCCTGAACGTCCTCACCGGTGATTGCATCGACGCGCTCGACAAGCTCGTCCATCGAAAGCAGCTGCCCGTTCGTGACAGCCGACTTGCCAAGGCGAGACATCCGCGCCCTGGTGCTCTCAAGGCCCAGCACAAGCGAGCCCTTCATGCTCTCTTTGGCGCGGTCGAGTTCTTCGGCGGTTATGCCGCTCTCAGTAATCTTGTCGACCTCACGCTTGATGATCGTGATTGCCTGCTCGGCATTGCTCGGCCGCGTGCCTACGTAGACCGTGAACTGCCCGGTATCGAGGTACAGCGAGTGGTAAGAGAACACCGCGTAGGCCAGGCCGTTCTTCTCGCGAACTTCCTGGAACAGTCTCGATGACATGCCGCCGCCGAGAACAGAATCGAGCACCGACATGGTGAATCGATCCTCGGAATCGGCGCGCAAGCCACGCACTCCCCATGCGATGTGCGCCTGCTCGGTCTCCTTGCGGATGACGCGCAGCGCCGAGGCGACCTCTGGCTCCCGCTCGCCGCGGGGTGTCCGCGGACCTTCGGGCAACTTGAGGTACCGCTCCACGAGCTTGACGACCTGCTCATGCTTCACGTTGCCGGCAGCAGCCACGATCACATTGCCTGTCACGTAGTGACGGCGATGGAAATCGACCGATGCAGCGTTGTTGAAGCTACCTACCGTCTCGCGCTGGCCGAGAACAGGCAAGCCGAGAGGATGGTCCGGCAGCAGTGTAGACGCGAAGAGCTCGTGGATCGCGTCGTCAGGCGTGTCGTCATGACGCGAGATCTCCTCAAGCACGACCTCACGCTCGGATGTGATGGCCTCATCGGCAAGAAGACTGCTGGTGACCATGTCCGAGAGAACTTCCATCGCATCGTCGACGTGGTTGTCGAGGACTCGTGCGTAGAAGCATGTGTATTCCTTGCTGGTGAAGGCATTAAGTTCGCCGCCGAGCCGGTCGAAGTGCTCGGAGATCTCCGCAGCCGTGCGGGTGGGCGTGCCCTTGAACATCATGTGCTCCATGAAGTGGGACATGCCTGCCTCGGCAGGGCCTTCGTCGCGGCTTCCGACGGCGAACCAGATGCCAATCGCCACCGAACGGACGGCATCGATGGTCTCAGTGATGACCTCGATGCCGCCGTTCGTGACGGTCTTATCGTAGAAAGTGCTGCTCACAGTACTAGTGATGCCTACGCGGCTTGCGATCGTCGCGGCCGCGGTCATCGCGGCGCGGCGGGCGGCTGTCTGAGCTAGGAGCGTCAGATGAGCCAGCAGCCTTCTCGGGCACGTCGAACTTGTTGACGGCGTCCAGGCTGACCTTGCCACGATCGTCGATCTCGAGCACGACAACCTCGACCTCGTCGCCAACGTTCACAACATCTTCGACGCGCTCGATGCGACCCTTCGCGATACGCGAGATGTGCAGCAGGCCGTCCTTGCCGGGGATGAGCTCAATGAATGCGCCAAACGGCTGGATCGACACGACGCGACCGGTGAAGTGCTCGCCCGGCTCGACATCCTTGATGATCGCCTTGATGCGCTCCACTGCAGCCAGTCCGCCAGCATCACGCGACGCGACGTAGACGGTACCGTCGTCGTTGACGTCGATCTGCGCACCGGTCTCCTCGATGATGGCGCGAATGATCTTGCCACCGGGGCCGATGATGTCGCGGATCTTGTCCGTCGGGATCTTGATGGTGACCACGCGCGGTGCGAAGGGCTTGAGCTCTTCGCGGGGCTCGTTGATCGATTCCATCATTTTGCCGAGAATGAAGGCGCGACCTTCCTTGGCCTGCATGAGAGCAGCGCGCAGGATGTCCACGGAAAGGCCCTTGGCCTTGTTGTCCATCTGCATCGCTGTGATGCCGTTCTCGGTACCTGCGACCTTGAAGTCCATGTCGCCGAGGAAGTCCTCGAGGCCCTGGATGTCGGTCAGGATGGCGACGTCGTCGCCCTCCTTGATGAGACCCATCGCGATGCCGGAAACAGGAGCCTTGATCGGGCAGCCAGCGTCCATGAGAGCGAGGGTGGAGCCGCAAACCGAACCCATTGAGCTTGAGCCGTTCGACTCGAGCACCTCAGAAACGATGCGGACCGTGTACGGGAAATCCTCCTCGGCAGGAACCACGGGAAGCAGTGCGCGCTCCGCGAGGGCACCATGGCCGATGTCGCGGCGCTTCGGGCCACGCATGAACCCGGTCTCGCCGGTGGAGAACGGCGGGAAGTTGTAGTGGTGGATGTAGCGCTTGCCCTCGGACACGTCGATCGTGTCGATGCGCTGCCACTCGGAAAGCATGCCGAGCGTGAGCACCGACAGAACCTGAGTCTGTCCGCGGGTGAAGAGACCCGAGCCATGCGACAGCGGCAGGTAGCCGGCAGTCGTGGTGATCTGGCGGACCTCGTCGAGCTTGCGGCCGTCGGCGCGCTCGCCCTCTTCGAGAACCATGGTGCGCATGGTCTTCTTCTCAAGCTGCTTCAGGAGGGCCTTGACGTCTTTGCCATCGGAGGCCATCTCTTCTTCGGTGAACGTAGCGAGAATCTCGTCCTTCACCGCAGCGACGTCACCCATCCGGGCGTGCTTGTCGGCGTTGTGCAGCGCGACCTTCATCTTGTCTGCGCCTGCCGAGAAGACCCGATCCTTAAGAGTCGGGTCGATCTGATGGATCTTGACCTCCATGGGCGTGATCTCGATCTTTGCGAGGAATCTCTCCTGCACCTCACAGAAGGCCGCAATCGCCTCCTGGGCAAACATGAGGGCTGCGAGCATGTCCTCTTCGCTAACCTCGTGAGCGCCAGCTTCGAGCATGTAGACGGCATCCTTGCTGCCAGCAACGACCAGATCGAGGTCCGAGAACTCGGCCTCGTCGAACGTCGGGTTCACAATGAACGCGCCGTCTTCGTCGCGGACAACGCGCACGCCTGCAAGCGGGCCCTCAAACGGGATGCCAGCGGCGAGCAGCGCGGATGATGCGCCCATGATCGAGATAACGTCGGGCTGGTTCACCTGGTCCGCAGAGAGTACGGTCGCGATGACCTGAACTTCGTTGCGGAAGCCGTCGGCGAATGACGAGCGAATCGGACGGTCGATCATGCGCGCGGTCAGCGTCGCCTTCTCAGACGGACGCGTCTCGCGCTTCACGAAGCCGCCAGGGAGTTTGCCTGCAGCGTACATCCGCTCTTCGAAATCAACCGTGAGCGGGAAGAAATCCAGGTCCTTTGGGAACTTGGACGCGGTGGCCGTGACGAGCACCATCGTGTCTCCCTGGCGGACGAGAATCGCGCCGCCGGCCTGCTTGGCTAGTTCGCCAGTCTCGAGCGTGTACTCCTTGCCGAACAATTCGAACGTTTCAGTGACTTTTCCCATGCCTCTTCCTCTTCCTCCTCAGTCGTTCCTGCGTCCTTGCAGGAACGTACCCGGGGCCTCAGCCCCTATGACACGGAAGGCGGGAGATGGTCTCCCGCCTTCACGAGCCTATTCACGAAATTAGTTGCGCAGCCCCAGCTTTGCGACGATCGCACGGTAGCGCTCGATGTCGTTCTTCTTGAGGTAGTTCAGAAGGCGACGACGCTGACCGACCATCTGCAGCAGACCACGACGGGTGTGGTGGTCGTGCTTGTGGAAGCGGAGGTGCTCGGTAAGGTCGCGGATGCGCTGCGTGAGCAGCGCGATCTGAACCTCTGCGGAGCCGGTGTCACCCTCGGTGCGAGCGTGGTCGGCGATGATTGCGGACTTTACGTCCTTCTCTAGTGCCATATTCTCTTTCACCCTTCAATCAGATTCGCCCCTGTCCGAGGTGAGCGTTGGTGATTCGCTCATCACAGGCAGGGGTACCAGAACAACCGCGCAAGTATAGCACGTGTTGGCGTGAGCGTCAGAACAGGGCTGCCGGCGCCTCAGTCGAATTTCGCGAGCACGGCGCGGGCGCGACAGATGTCCTCGGCAATAGCTGCAGCAAGAAGCTTAGGGTCGTCGAATCGGTGCTGAGCCCTTAGGCGCGTCACGAACTCAATTGAGAGTGATTCGCCGTAGAGATCGACTCCCGAATAGTCGATGAGATGAGCTTCAACTCGATCTTTGGCGGCCGGGAAGCTGGGCGGAACGCCGACTGATACGGCACACGGGTACTTCTTGTCGCCGATGTGCGCAAAAGCCGCGAAGACGCCATCAAGCGGCAGTGCGGACCACGAGTGTGTGAGCACATTGGCGGTAGGTACGCCGAGGCTGTGGCCTTCTCCCCTGCCGTGAACGACCCGGCCAGTCACGTAGTGCCTCCTGCCGAGCAATCTCGCGGCTGTCTCCACGTCACCTCGCGCAAGTTCCCCGCGGATCCTGGTCGATGTGACGGGCTGGCCATCTACCTCGAGCAACTCGTGACCGTGAACCGTGAACCCATGGGTGAGCCCAAGAGTCGCGAGCGTGTCTACGTCACCAGAGGCGGCAGTTCCGAAGCGAAAGTTATGACCGACGACGACCGCAATCGGCGTGACCGCAGCAGCCAGAACTTCGCTGACGAATGCCTCAGGAGCCATCGCTGCCAGAGCGGTGTCGAATGGGACTACCAGCACCACGTCGGGATCCAATGCCGAGAGGAGCCGTACCTTGTCCTCTAGCTCAAGAAGCTGTGGTGCTGCGCGGTCCGGCATGACTACCCGGTCTGGATCGCGGTCGAACGTGAGGACGATCGAGCGCACACCGCGCGCCTCAGCAATGTCGATTGCGTCGCGAATCAGCGTCTGATGACCGAGGTGCACTCCGTCGAATACGCCGATGGCGACGACCGCATTCCCAAGTGGCTGCATGTCGCGTTCGAATGTGATGACGTGACTCATGATATCTCCGCCGAGGGAAGAACGACTCTTGGTATCAGGCGATTGCTGGTGACACGATAGATCGCCCGCAGCACCCCGTTGCACACCACGGCTACGTCCGTATCAACAGCAAGTCCCTCAGAAAGTGCGATGTCGAGTGGCGATCCATTCGCGATCATCGCTTCCTCAACCTGGATCACCGGCAGGTCGAGAGCTGCAACGGGCTCCGTGAATGCTCCCTCAACATCGGTCAGCTCATCCAGCCGGTGGGCGTCTTCGACCAGAAGTGGTCCGCTCGCCGTGCGCCGAAGGCCAGACAGGTGCGATGGCACTCCGACGGCTTCGCCAAGATCGCGTGCCAGCGAGCGGATGTACGTGCCTTTGGATACCCGGAACGATGCACTCCATGTGTGCAGTGTGGCGTCCACGCCCAGGAGCCGGGCCTCAAATACCGAGATGTCTCGCTCGGCGAGTTCTAACGGCGAGCCGGATCGTGCCGCGCGATGTGCAACCGTTCCATTCACCTTGATGGCCGAGTACGCCGGGGGGCGCTGCTTCTGCGGCCCGAGGAATCCCGCAAGGACGCGCTCGGCGAAAGCAGGATCCAGCACGCCGTCCGGTACTTCTGCCGAGGCGACAACGGCGCCCTCGGCGTCTTCGGTATCAGTCGCCGAACCGAACGCGATGGTTGCGTCATAAGCTTTGTCGGCCTTGCTCATGTACGGTTCCAGCCTGGTGTATGGCCCTACGAGCACGACGAGAAGTCCGGTGGCCATCGGATCGAGAGTACCAGCGTGGCCTACGCGCCCCTCCCCTGTCAGGCGACGGATGCGTGCGACAACGTCGTGGCTCGTAAGTCCTGCAGGTTTGTCGACAAGTAGGATGCCGGCCAGCCCCGTCGCACCTCTGCGTCCCATGCTAGTTCGCCGAGGGTAGGAGCGCGAGCAGCTCGGCGAGCACCGACTCGATGGTTCCGGCTCTCGTGAAGCCGGCTGCCGCTGAATGTCCACCGCCACCAAGTGTGCGAGCGACCAATCCCACGTCATGGCCGTTCTTCGCCCGAAGGCTTACGCGCACGGAGTCGTGTGATGACTTGAGGAGCGCGACGGCGTCAACGTCTCTGACTACCCGGATCTCGTCGATGAGATTCTCGGTCTCCTCGGGCAATGCACCGGTCTCGATGAAGTCCTCCGGACCGATCCATGAGTATGCAACCCGACCAGCATTTGCAAATGCCAGCCTGCCGAGCGTGCGCGCAACAAGTGCGAGCGCAGCCGGTGAGCGACTCTCGTACACCAGCTGGTAGAGCTGCGCTGCGTCGGCCCCATGTTCGATCATCTCTGCAGCGCGACGGAGCGCCGCAGGAGTCGTGTTCCCATACGAGAAACGACCGGTGTCTGTCATGAGCGCCGTATACAGACAGGTTGCAACGCGCTTGTCAGCCACGCAATCAAGGTGCGGGAGCAGCTCCCAGATGATCTCCCCGGTCGCGGCTGCCCTGTCGTCCACTAGATTGAGAGTCCCGTAGAGCTTGTTGTCAGGATGATGGTCGATCACGACGAGCGTCTGGGCCTCAAGCGCCAAATCGCGAGCGTCGCCGAGACGAGCGGGATCAGGAGCATCCAGCGCAATCACCAGATCAACCTCAGGCGATTCAGACGCGGGCACAAACTCCTCCGCACCTGGCAGGAACATGTATGTCGCAGGCGCGCTCTCGCCGGAAGCAAGCACAGGCGTGACGGTAGCGCCGCAGCTTCTCAGAAGATGAGTGAGGCCGAGGATACTGCCCATGGCGTCGCCATCGGGATCGACGTGTGCGCATACGGCGACTGACTTAGCCGAGAGCAACGCCTCTGCAATCTGCTGCAGGCGCTCAGACCGGCCAGACACCGCTACTCAGCCGCCTCGTCCGGCGTGATAGGCCTACGCTCTGCTTCTTCGCGCAAAGCCATAGAAATCCGCATTCCCTCATCGACACTCTCATCGATGTGGAAGCGCAAGGCGGGCAAGAAGCGCAGGCTGACACGCTTGCCGAGAGAGTTCCTGATACGGCCTTTGGCCGACTCGAGACCCTTCATCAGCTCGGCGTAGCGCTCTTCGTCACCGTGTGCGGTGACATAGACCTCGCAATAGCGCATATCCGGGCTGATTCGGGCTCCGGTTATGGTCGCGAAGTCAACACGGGGGTCCTGGACCTCTTCCAAGAGAATCGAGGCCAGGGCCTCCCGTATCGACTCATTCAGTTTACGTGTGCGGGGAGTGATCTTCATCTTGAGGTCACTCCTCCCGGGCTACCTCAATGGTGCGGTATGTCTCGATAACGTCGCCTTCCTTTATGTCCTGGAAGCCTTCGATACCGACACCGCACTCGTAGCCAGCCTTGACCGACTTGACGTCATCTTTGAAGCGGCGCAGAGAGTGAAGCTTTCCGTCATAGATGATCGCGCCCTGTCGGACGATGCGGACCTGGTCATCGCGAGTGACTTCGCCCTCTTGTACGAGGCAACCGGCGATAACGCCGATCTTCGGAACCTTGAACAGTTCGCGAATCTCGATACGGGCGGTGTCGTGCTCTTCGATGGTCGGTGCCAACATGCCCACGCGTGCGGCATTGATGTCTTCGATAGCCTGGTAGATGACCCGGTACATGCGCAGGTCGACCTTCTCCTGCTCGGCGAGGGACTTCGCCTTAGGCTCAGGGCGAACGTTGAAGCCGATGATGATGGCGTCGGATGCGTCTGCGAGCATAACGTCGCTCTCGGTGATGCCACCAACGCCGGAGTGGATGACGTTGATACGAACCTCGTCCTGATTCATCTTGTCGAGTGCGTCCTTGAGAGCCTCGATGGAGCCACCAACGTCAGCCTTGACGACGAGGTTGAGGTCTTTCAATTCGCCCTCGGCGATGCGTGAGAAGAGATCCTCAAGGGTGACGTGACGCTTCTTGCCATGCGCCACTAGGCGCATCTTAAGTGCACGCTCCTCAGCAATCTGACGGGCTTCACGGTCGTCGCAGACGACCAGGAACTCGTCACCGGCAGTAGGAACTGACGAGAGGCCGACGATCTCGACCGGATCGGCCGGACCGGCACTCTTGACGATCTCGCCGAGCGGATTCACGAGCATGCGCACGCGGCCATGCGTCGTGCCGGCGACAACAGCGTCGCCAACATGGAGGGTTCCGCGCTGGACGAGAACCGTGGCAACCGGGCCGCGTCCGCGGTCGAGTTTGGCCTCGATGACAACACCGTGGGCGTTGGCCTTCGGGTTCGCCTTGAGCTCAAGAATCTCGGCCTGAAGGAGAATCATCTCCAGGATGTCGTCGATATTGAGGCGCTGCTTCGCCGAGACGTTCACGAAGATGTTGGAGCCGCCCCACTCCTCCGGGATGATTTCGTGCTCTACGAGCTCCTGGCGGACGCGATCGGGGTTGGCGCCGTCCTTGTCGATCTTGTTGACGGCGACGATGATCGGAACACCTGCGGCCTTCGCGTGGTGGATAGCCTCAACCGTCTGCGGCATGACGCCGTCATCGGCAGCTACAACCAGAACGACGACGTCAGTGACGTCGGCGCCGCGGGCGCGCATTGCGGTGAAGGCCTCGTGGCCGGGAGTGTCGATGAAGGTGATCCGCTTGCCCTGGTGCGTTACTACAGATGCACCGATGTGCTGAGTGATGCCGCCAGCTTCAGTTGCGGCAACGCCCGTCTCGCGAATCGCGTCCAGAAGAGATGTCTTACCGTGGTCGACGTGGCCCATGACGGTCACGACTGGCGGGCGGTGCACAAGGTCCTCGGCGCTGTCCTCAAAGACGAAGCAGCTCTCGGCCTCAGGTGCGACGAAGCGCAGCTCGACGTTGAGGTCCTCGGCGAGAATCTCCATCGTGGTTCGACCGATGGGCATGTTCACAGTGATCAGCTCACCAAGCAGCATGAGCTTCTTGATGATTTCCGTCGGAGCCAACGAGAGCGCCTCGGCAAATTCCGCGACCGTTGTGGCCTCAGTCACGCTGATGACGCCGCCACTGAGTTTAGGCGCAGGCTCCGCGACCTTGATCTCCTCGACCGCGACAACCTCGACGGGTTTCTTGTCCTTCTTCTTCTTGTTCTTGTTCTTCACGGGACCCGAGTTAGCGGCAAGTTTAGCTGCTTCGGCGAGCAGAGTCTGGTGACGCGTCGCCTCTTCGGCTTCACGGGCCATCTGACGATAACGCTCGGCCTCTTCGGTCTCGACGCGCTTGCGCTCTTCTTCGAGGGCCTGGCGCTCCTTCTCGGCCTGCGCGTGTGCCTCGAGCTTTGCGTTCTCCTCGTCGCGACGGCGAACTCGCTCCTCTTCCTCGAGGCGCTTGCGCTCGTTCTCTTCCGTGGCTTTTGCGTCAAGAAGTGCCTGAGCCTCGGCCTGCGCAGCAGCTACCTTCTCAGCGGCCTCACGCTCGGCTGCGGCGATGGCTTCTTGTGCCTGGCGCTCCTTGGCCTCCTTGGCTTCCGTCTTTGCGCGCTCCTCTTCTTCCTTGAGGCGCTCGGCCTCAACGACGGCGAGGTGCTCGGCAATTACCGGCGCCAGCTTCTTGCGGATCTTGTCCACGTAAGCTTCGACGAGGGTGGATGCATGGTTCTTGGCTGGAATCTTGAGCTCGGCCAAATGGTCCAGGAGTTCCTGGGATGTCATCCCGAACTCCTTGGCCAGCTCATGTACTCTCATCGCGGGCATGGGCGTCACCGTCCTGGTCGCGAGCATCGCCTAATCGGTAAGCGTCTGCTCGAATTCTCGTCTCAATCGCTCAATGTCTTCTTCTCGCAGGTTCGCGTGGAGCGCGGCTGCGAACCGTTTCTTTCTCACTGCAGCCTCAAAGCACTGGCTGTTTGTGCACACATAGCCGCCGCGTCCGTTCAGTTTGCCGGACGGATCAACATGCACGTCTCCGTCCGACGTCCGTACGAACCGCATCAGCTCGCGCTTGTCTGCCTCACGACCACAACCGAGGCAAGTCCGCAGCGGCGGCTTCTTCACTTTCATGCCGACGCACCGGCCTCCTTATCGTGAATCCTGCAGTAAAGGCTGCCGGGGAGGCTCTTGTTGCGGCAGCGAATACCGTTGCTCGTCTCGGCGATGCATCGTCCATCGCCCTCATCGACGATCTGCTCGCCAGCAGCGATCGCATGAGCGAGTCCACTCTCCATAGCCTGCGACATGCTCTTGATGTCGATGCGCCAGCCGGTGAGCTTGGCGGCAAGCCGAGCGTTCTGGCCCTCCTTGCCGATAGCAAGCGAGAGCTGATCGTCGGGAACGATGACGGTAGCAGTGTGCTCGGCATCGTTCGTGATGACGGTGGTTACTTTGGCGGGTGAAAGAGCGTTTCCGACGAATGCCGAAGGTGTGTCTGACCACGGAACAACGTCGATGCGCTCGCCACGCAGCTCTGCGACAACCATGCGCACACGGCTGCCCTTGGGGCCGACGCATGCGCCGACCGGGTCGAGACCGGGCTCACGGGAGGATACCGCGATCTTGCTGCGTAGCCCCGGCTCACGAGCGACGCTCTTGATCTCGACGACACCGTCGTAGATTTCCGGAACCTCAAGCTCAAAGAGCCGCTTGATGAGGTTGGGATGGGTGCGCGAGACGACAATCGACGGCTCATTTGCCGATGACTTGCGTACTTCGATGATGAGCGCCTTGATGCGCTGGTTGTGGTCGTAGCGCTCATTCTGCGGCTGCTCGGCCGGCGGTAGAAGCGCCTCAACACCCTCACGGACCTTGATCAGGGTATATCGCGAATCCGACTGCTGAACTGTGCCGGTGATACTGTCACCGATACGGTCGGCGTACTCGTCAAAGATCTGCTCACGCTCGGCTTCACGAATGGCCGAGGTGATGACCTGCTTGGCGGCCTGGGCCGCAAAGCGTGAGATGTCGGAGGGCGTGATGTCGTTGTCCTCGAAGACAGGCTCTTCTTCGGTGCCGCCGACGGGAACCAGTTCGAAGACCTGGATGCGCCCGTTCTCGCGATCGATCGTCACTCGCGCGTCGTTCTCAAGGTCCAGAGTCTTCTTGTAAGTCGTGGCGAGAGTCTGCTCGAGCTTGTCGAGCATCTCGTACTCGTCGATATTCTTCTCACGCGCGAGCTGACGTAGCGCGTCCATCAGTTCCGAGCTCATCGCGTCTTCCCTTCATCGTTGGAACCGAAGTTGGCTTTAAGATTGGCCTTGCGTATAGCGTCGAGCGGCACGGTGTAGGTCGTGTCGTCGATCGCCAGGAGCACGTCTTCTTCAACAAGACCTTCAATACGCCCTGTGAACGTCTTTCTTCCCTCAATCGGGCGATTTGTCTTGACGGTTGCGTCCTTGCCCGTGAAACGCTCCCAGTCACTTCGTTTCCTCAGCGGCCGTTCTATGCCGGGTGAGGACACCTCCAGCGTGTAGTGAGTGGAGATGAGATCAGCAGCATCGAGGGCATCGGAGACCCAAGTGTTCGCCGAGAGGATCGCATCTATACCGATGCCATCACCGCTCGTGGAATCAAGTAGCACTCTGACTACCGGAGATCCTGCATGCCCGACGACCTCAACGGCTACCAGTTCCAGGTCGTTGTCGGAAGCCATCGGCTCCAACAGCGCATTGAGAGCGCCTTCCAGATCTTTCATATTGCCTCCGACCTCCTCACAGACGAAAAGAAGCGGGGGTGAGCCCACTTCTCGCAAGAACTACTGATTCGACGTGCAGCGCGATTCTAGCACACGCTCAGCACGCAGAAAAGTAAGCAACACGCACACCGACCCGTCCGTAGGTGCGGTGTTACAGCAGGTCGGCCGCCGCACTCCGTACCATCTCAGCGACGGTAGCGGCGGCATCAGCGATCGGAACCTCTATGCGCTCGCCCGTTGCACGGGTCTTGACCTCGACGATTCCTGCCGCCACGCCCTTCTTGCCGACGACGACCTGATACGGCCAGCCGATAAGATCAGCGTCGTTGAATTTCACACCGGCTCGCTCGTCACGGTCGTCGATCACAACCTCCACGCCGCCTGCGGCCAGCTCGCGCCAAATCTGCTCGGCTACCGGATAGACGACATCGTCGCCAACCGACAGCGGTACGACTGCGGCTTCAAGCGGCGCGATGGAGACGGGCCAGCTGATGCCAGATTCGTCTCCGTGCTGCTCGACCACTGCTGCAAGTGAGCGAGAGACTCCTACGCCGTAGCAGCCCATGAGGAATGGCTGTTCGGTGCCGTCTTCGGCGGTGAACGTTGCGCCCATCGCCTCCGAGTAGCGTGTGCCTAGCTGAAACACCTGCGAGACCTCGATGCCGCGGGCGCCTTTTAGCACGCCGCCGCACTCGGGGCAGCCGTCACCGGGCTGAGCGAGCACCAGGTCGGCCCAGATCTCGACCTCGAAGTCGCGGCCGGGCGATGCGCCGAAGAAGTGAAAGTCGTTTTCATTGGCGCCGATTCCCCAGGCGACCTCATCTTTCAGCGAGAGGTCAGCCACAACGAGTGCACCTTCGGGAGGATTGACCGGTCCAAGCGAGCCCTTGGGAATGTCGAAGCGCTTGAAGTCGTCCTCATCGAGCAGCTCAAGCCCATTCACGACGCGATCGGCTTTGAGGGGGTTGAGATCGCGATCGCCGGGAACGCATAGGAATACGAGACGGCCTTCGGGCGTCTTGCCGGCCATCGTCTTGACCGTGTCATGCTCGGCCACACCGAATGCCTCAGCAAGCTCGGCAATCGTGCGAATGTCGGGTGTGTGCACCTTTTCCATCGGACGCGCTTCGGTGATTTGCGGGTGTCTGGGCACGACGGCCTCGGCGGCCTCTTCGTTGGCAGCCCAGCCACATTCGCAGTAGACGAGAGCTGCTTCGCCGCTCTCGGCAAGCGCCATGAACTCGGTCGTGACCTTGCCGCCGATCTGGCCCGAATCGGCCGCAACAGGACGCCAATCGAGGCTCAGTCGATCGCAGATGCGACCGTACGCACGGGCCTGGTCGTCGTAGTGCTCTTGAAGTGACTCCTGCGTTGCGTGGAACGAGTACGCGTCCTTCATGATGAACTCGCGTCCCCGTAGCAGCCCGAAACGCGGACGCGCTTCGTCGCGGAACTTCATGTTGATCTGGTACAGAGAAAGCGGCAGGTCGCGGTAGCTGCGAACCTCATCGCGCACCAGGTCCGTGATGATCTCTTCGTGTGTGGGGCCGAGGCAGAAATCCCGCCCGCCGCGATCTTGGAGACGTGCAAGTTCAGGACCGTACAGCTCCCATCTGCCTGACTCATGCCAGAGCTCGGCCGGTTGCACGATCGGGAGCATGAGCTCTTGGGAGCCGATAGCGTCCATTTCTTCTCGGACGATTTGCTCGATCTTGCGGATGGAGCGCCATGCCAGAGGCAAGAACGTGTAGATGCCAGCCGCCACCTTGCGAATCATGCCCGCACGCAAGAGAAGTCGGTGAGAGGAGATTTCTGCCTCTGACGGGTCTTCTTTGAGCGTGGGTGCGTACATGCTGGACATCTTCAGTGCGACTGCCATGAGTGCTCCCTTGCCGGTGATAGCGAACGGGCGCCGGGACGTCCCGGCGCCCGGTACGGTCGTGCGAAATGCTTAGCCGATGCCGTGGTCGTCCGGGTGGAACGACTCGACGAGCTCCTGGCTGTTCTGGATGATGCTGATGAAGAGCCGGGCTACAACATCCTGAAGGATGATGGTGTGACGGTTGCCCTGAGCCTGGAATGCGTCCTTCAGTGCAGGCTTGACCGAAGGGTCACCGCTGACTTCGATGATGACATCGATCTCGGACGCCTTTGCTGCGAGAACGTCAGCATGCTCGGTGAAGAAGATGCCCTTCTCCTGCGCGAGTTTTGCACCGGGGCTGGAGGCATCGCGATCCGCGACGCCGATGACCTCGATGAACGGGCGCTTCAGGAAGTCCTCAAAGAGCGGCAGAGCAGTTCGTCCCCCGCCGACGATCGCAACTTTGACCATGTCCCCCATTGTTGACTCCCTCCAGCAATCTCCGGCTGTACCGCTAGCAGGATAGCAGTCCTCGGGGGCGCGTGCCACGCGATGCGCGCTACTTCTCGGTAGCCCTCAGCTCGAGGTCAAGCGCCTCAACCTCTGCCATGAGCGCATCGACGATTTCGGACTCAGGGACCTTGCGGATGACTTCGCCGTGCCTGAAAAGCAGCCCGACCCCTTTACCCGAGGCCACACCTACATCCGCGTCCCGTGCCTCGCCCGGGCCGTTGACCGCGCACCCCATGACGGCGACCTTCACCGGCGTGCGCATGGTCCGAAGACGACGCTCGACCTCCTGCGCGATAGGCACCATATCGACCTCGCAGCGACCACACGTAGGGCAGCTTACAAGTTCCGGGCCACGCCGCCTGATGTCGAGCGCCGAGAGGATCTCCCAGCCCACGACTACCTCTTCGGCAGGGTCCGCAGTGAGCGAGACGCGCAGGGTGTCGCCGATTCCCTCGGCAAGCAAAACGCCCAGGCCTACCGATGACTTCACTGTTCCAGAGAGGCTCGTGCCTGCCTCTGTGACCCCGATGTGCAGCGGGTATGGCAGCTCGTTAGCGAGCAATCGGTACGCTTCTATCGTGGAGCTCACAGAGGACGCCTTAGCCGAGACGACGATGTCCTCAAAGCCAAGGCCGGAGATGTGTTCGCAGTATGAGACGGCGCTCGCGAAGAGCTTCTGCGCAAGCGGCCAGTCGCGGTCCTGGTAATCTGCGGCCAGTGAGCCGGCGTTCACGCCGATACGGACGGGGATCCCGGCGATGCCGGCGGCCTCGATCACAGCGTCGACACGATCCAGCGACCCGATGTTGCCCGGATTGATGCGAAGCTTCGCCGCGCCGAGACGAGTCGCCTCGATCGCGAGCCGATGGTCGAAGTGAATGTCAGCCACGACCGGGAGCGGGGACGCGGCGCATATCTCGGCGAATCCGGGAAGCGCATCCGCATGCGGAATCGCAACCCGCACGATTTCGCAGCCAGCCTCGGCCAGCCTATCGATTTGGGCGAGCGTTGCCGCGGGATTGCGAGTGTCGGTGTTAGTCATCGACTGAACGGCAATGGGCGAATCACCGCCCACTGTGACCGCGCCAACAGCGACTTCTCGTGTCCGTCGACGTGAGATCATCGTGCCTCCCCCGTTGTTAAGTCCGCTACTGAACGAGTCGTGCGACGTCGGCGTACATGAGATATCCGATCAAGGAGAAGAGCAGAATCGCACCGGCTGCGCTCAGGCCCAGAGAGAGTCGCCTGCCGAACGGACGACCGGCAATGCGCTCGATGATCTCAAGCGCGATCTTTCCTCCATCGAGCGGCGGTATCGGCAAGATGTTCATGACGCCGAGCGAAAGTGACAGCAGCGCGATCAGCCACGCGTAGTCCAATGCTCCAGCTTTGGCGGCGTCGGCAGCCATGACGCTGATGCCGACGATACCGCGGGATTGCTGCACTGACTCTGAGAACGTGGACGGATTGAAGAAGTTCACGATGGCACCAAACACCATCCCGGTGAATATGAATGCCTGGCCGGCGGCGCGTGCGACAGAGTAGCGCACCTTCTCAACGCCGGGACTTACGCCGAGGAAGCCGTGCCCGTCCCTTTCGCCTAGCGTCACGGTAAGCGTGCGTGCAACATCGTTGCTTGTCACGCCGATCGCGATACTGTCGCCGGGGCTTGTCTTCCCCATCGTGGCAAGGAACTCGTCCCACGAGCTGATCTTGGTGCCGTCCAGAGACACGAGCTGGTCGCCAGCGAGCAGTCCTGCAGCGGCAGCGGGTGAATCGGGTTGCACCGTCGCGAACTGCATCGAGGCCTGATAGGTTCCAAAGACCGATAGCACGATCGTGAAGGTCAGAATCGCAGTCAGTAGGTTGACCGCCACACCGGAAACCAAGACGACGATGCGCTTCCAGGTCTTCAGGCCGCGATACGTTATCGAGCGCGCTGCATCGATCATCTCTTTGGCATCTGCGTCGCGATCCACGGTGGCGACGGGCTCGAAAGCAGTCGCGTCGACGGCAACGATAGCAGCCCAGTCCTCGAGAGTCGTGAGTAGCGCAGCAGCTCGCTCGCGAGGAACCATCAGCACGCGGGACAGATCGGCTGCGTCCATGCGTCCGGCCGTCGCGATCGCGCGGAGCGCAGGCCCAAGCAGTTCGTCCTCAACACCTGGCTCCATGCCCGCAATGCGAACATATCCGCCGAGCGGTATCGCTGTGATTCCCCAGGTCATGTTCTTGGTCTGGAGGCGCAGCGCCGGACCGGGAAGGCCGATCATGAACTCGTGGACCTTCACGCCGAAAGCGCGAGCCGCGAGGAAGTGGCCGCCTTCATGCAACACGACAAGAATCGAGAATGTGAGAATTCCCCAGAATACGACGTTGATACTCCCGAGAGCAGCGCTCATCCGGTCAACCTTCCTTCTTCTCGGTCATAGCTTCCCTCTTGGCGAGCAAACGCCGCGCCACGAAGAAGCTAGAGTGTTTCGCGTGCCTTGGCCCGAGCCCATTCGTCGACGGACTCAACTTGCTCAATGCTCTCGAGAGCCTGTCGCTCGTGAGCGTTCATGACGGCTTCCACAGCGCGAGGGATGTCCATGAAGCCGGTCTCTCCGCTGAGGAATGCTGCAACAGCGACTTCGTTTGCTGCATTCATCGCGGCTGGCATGGTGCCGGCGATACGTCCTGCCTCCAGCGCCAGAGTGAGCGCAGGAAAGGCATCGTAGTCAGGCTCCTCAAAGTCGAGCGTGCCGAGAGTAGCAAAGTCCACAGGAGGCACCGGAGCTCCCCAGCGATCAGGGTGGCTCAATGCGTATTGGATCGGAATGCGCATATCAGTGGCGCCGAGATGAGCCTTGACCGATCCGTCCGCGAATTCGACCATCGAGTGAACACAGGACTGCGGGTGCACGACGATCTTGATCGTGTCGTAATCGACTCCGAAGAGGTGTCGCGCCTCGATAGCCTCCAGACCCTTGTTCATTAGCGTTGAGGAGTCGATCGTGATCTTCGGTCCCATGGTCCACCGCGGGTGCGCGAGGGCTTCAGCGACGGTCACGCTTGCAAGCGATGCGCGGTCTCGTCCACGGAAGGGGCCGCCGGAGGCAGTCAGCCAGATGCGGGAGACGCTCTTGGCAGGTTCTCCGAGAAGACACTGGAAGATCGCAGAGTGCTCGCTGTCAACGGGAATGATGGCGTTAGGGTACGTGGCCAGGGCCATGACAAGCTCCCCGCCTACGACCAGGGACTCCTTGTTGGCGAGCGCCAGCCGCTTTTCGCTCTTGAGGGTCGCTACCGATGCACGCAGTCCTGCAGCGCCAACGAGGGCATTCAAGACCAGGTCGACCTCGGGCAGCGTGGCAAGCTCAACTACCGCCTCGGCACCACTGGTGACTTTCGCACCCGGCAACGCGCTTGCCAGCCCCGCTTCGAGCGCCGCGTCGGCGATTGCGACATGCTTCACGTTGAAGTGATTGGCCTGTTGGCCGAGTGCTGCAGCGTTTACTCCGGCAGCGAGCGCAACGACCTCGATCAGCTCAGGGAACCTAGAGGCGACATCGAGTGCCTGACGCCCGATCGAGCCGGTTGAGCCGAGGATAGCGATGCGCAGGCGGGAACTCATCGGGCACCTGCAAGCACGAGCATGTGGTACGTAACGATTGCGACCAGGATCATGCTGTCGAATCGGTCCAGGAATCCCCCATGACCGGGCAGCCATCCACTCGAGTCTTTCATAAGCGCCTCGCGCTTCAGGCGTGACTCGGCAAGATCGCCGACGACGGCCGCAACTGAGGCCGCGAGACCCACTGTGATGAGCCATGCAAGAGAGAGTCCGGTATCAGCTATGTAGTAGACCGCCGCCCAGATTAACGTCGTGAACAGCGTCCCCGCGATGAACCCCTCCCATGACTTCTTTGGGGAGATATGGGGTGCCATGCGGTGCTTGCCGAGAGATGAGCCGATCAGGTACGCGAAGGTGTCGTTGGCCCACACTGCTGCAACCGTTGCGATTGCGAGCTCGGTGCCTGCGTCGAGCTCCCTGATGAGTACGAGGTGCGCGAGGGTGAATCCCACATACACGGCACCGAACACGGTAACAGCGGTATCAGTGGCGCGAACCTGTGGGAACGTGATGTGCCACATGAGTGACGCGATAACGAGTGCACTCATGACGATCGTCAGCCCGTACGGACCATACAGGGAAGCGGCAAACGGCATGGCCGCTACCGCCACGAGGCCAAAGAGCTCGTTGGGCAGGCGGCGCTCCCGACGGAGGATCGAGTAGAACTCGGCGGCGGCAGCCACGGCTACGAACGCAACCACCACGGCTAGGCCAAGTGGCCCGCCGAACACGATGCTGCCGAGGAAGGCGACGCCGATGGCTAGCGCCGTGGACAGGCGAAGCCAGAAGTCCTTCAGAGTCCTGGGTTTCATGGGTTGGTCGGTCACTCAGCGTCCTCCGAAGCGTCGTTCGCGGCGCTGAAAATCAATCAGCGCACGAAGAAGGTCGTGTCGCGTGAAATCCGGCCAGAGCACGGCCGTCACCCACAGCTCGCTATAAGCGATTTGCCAGAGCAAGAAGTTGGAGATGCGCATCTCCCCGCTCGTCCTGATTACAAGATCCGGGTCTGGTATCCCCTTGGTGTAGAGGCGCTCGGCGATGCTATCTTCGTCTATCGACGTTGCGTCGAGCCGGCCAGCTATCACATCCTGCGTGACCGCTCTGACCGCATCGGCGATCTCGGTACGACCGCCGTAGTTAAGAGCCACAACAAACGTGAGTCGGGTGTTCTCGGCGGTCTTCTCCTCTGTGCGGCGAAACGCAGCCATCGTCTCGGAGGGCACGACGTCGTCCTTGCCGATAACGCGAACTCTGATGCCGAGCTTCTGCAGAGAATCGAGTTCTCGCTCCAAGACCTCTACGAAGAGCCGCATGAGGGTGTTGACCTCTTCAGCCGGGCGGCTCCAGTTCTCACTTGAGAACGAGTAGACGGTCAGGTACTCGATACCTAGCTCAATGGCGGCAGAGAGAACCTCTCGTACCGCTTTGACTCCAGCACGATGGCCCGCTGCACGCGGAAGGCCACGCTTGGATGCCCAGCGTCCGTTGCCGTCCATGATTAGCGCAACGTGCCGGGGCACGGCGTCCAGGTTGAGGTCGCCGAGCAGTTCACGGTCACGCTTTGAGGAGAAGAATCTCTCAAGAGAAGAACGGTCTGCGGGCACTGTGCCTAGACCTCCATGATCTCCAGCTCTTTGCGCTTGAGCATCTCGTCGATCTCTTTGATATGCGAGTCTGTGGCCTTCTGCACCTCGGCTTCGAAGCGACGCAGCTCATCCTGCGAGATCTCGGCGTCCTTCTCTTCCTTCTTAAGGTGGTCGTTCACGTCACGACGGATGTTGCGCACTGCGACGCGGCTCTCTTCGGCATAGGTGCGACAGAGTTTCGCGAGGTCTTTGCGACGTTCTTCGGTAAGTGGCGGAAATGGCAGTCGGATGACCTGACCATCATTGCCCGGATTCAAGCCGAGGTCAGACGCCTGAATGGCCTTCTCAATTGCTCCGAGCGCGGTCTTGTCGTACGGGCTGATTACGAGCATCTGCGCCTCGGGCACGCTCACCGACGCTATTTGCAGGAGCGGAGTAGGAGTGCCGTAGTACTCAATGACGATCTTCTCGAGGAGCGATCCGGACGCACGGCCTGTGCGTACGCTCGCGAACTCGTGGGCTAGCGCCTTCAGCGCCTTGTCCATGTGATCTACGGCCTCAGACAGGTTCTTTGCGCCCATCAGTTCCCTCCTCTGACTATTGTGCCCACGCGCTCGCCGTTCAATGCTCGAGCGATGTTGCCCGGCTTGTCCATATTGAACACGATGATAGGCAGGTTGTTATCCATGCACAGCGATATCGCTGTGTTGTCCATGACTGCGAGACCACGGCTGAGCACTTCGATGTACGGCAGCTCATCAAATCTCACGGCATCAGGATGCGTGACTGGATCAGCGTCATATACGCCGTCCACCTTCGTTGCCTTCATGATGCAGTCCGCGCCGATTTCGAGTGCACGCAAAGCGGCAGTGGTATCAGTGGTGAAATACGGGTTGCCGGTGCCAGCTGCAAAGATCACAACGCGACCCTTCTCAAGGTGACGAATGGCTCGGCGGCGAATGTACGGCTCTGCTACTGACTGCATGTCGATAGCCGACATGACCCGCGTGTAGATGTCACAGCGCTCAAGCGCATCCTGAAGTGCGAGCGCATTCATGACAGTGGCAAGCATGCCCATGTAGTCGGCCTGGGCGCGGTCCATACCCTTTGCCGAGGCGGCAAGACCCCTGAAGATGTTTCCCCCGCCGACGACGATAGCGATCTCGACGCGGTTCGCGAGGACAGACTTGATTTGCTCAGCAAGTGAATCAAGGATCTTCGGGTCGATGCCGTAACCGGCATCACCGATCAGCGCCTCGCCGGACAGTTTCAGCAGCACGCGCTTGAAGTGATACCCGCCCATGACCCTCCCTCTCAGTGACAGCGAAAAACACGGCGCTGAAGCGCCGGACAATGTGATTCTAAACTAACAGGGCGGCGCATGCGCGCCGCCCTGTTGTGTACAGCCTGTTAACAGGCTTCGGGTTCTGTGTCGCTCGTCTCGCCGAGCGCGAAGCGCTCGAAGGCGATGAGCTTGATCTCGTCGCCGACCTCTTTGGAGATCTTGGCAATGAGCTGGCTGACGGTGATGTCAGGATCCTTCACGAAGACCTGCTCGGTAAGGCAGACCTCTTTGTAGAACTTCTGGATGCGACCCTCGGCCATCTTCTCCTGAATCGCCTCTGGCTTGCCAGACTCGGCTGCCTGTGCGCGGAAGATCGAGAGCTCGTGCTCGATGACGTCGGCAGAGACTTCGTCGCGGGTTGCGGCGATTGGCGCGGCTGCAGCCACCTGCATCGCGATATCGCGAAGCAGGGCCGTGACCTCGGCCTTGGCGGCAGTGGCTGCATTCGAGAACGCAACCTCAACGAGCACGCCGATCTTGCCACCCATGTGGACGTAGCTGCCAACGGCACCGGTGCCGGAGACCTCGCGGCGCGTGAACCGGGTGATGTTCATGTTCTCGCCCAGCTTGCTAACGACTTCGCCAAGCACCTGCTCGACGGTGTGCTCGCGACCAGCGAACGTCTGCGCCATAAGGGCAGGTACGTCTGCCGGCGCGGCGGTGCCTACGTGCGCCGCGAGATCGTTCACAAAACCGAGGAAAGCAGCGTTGATGCCGACAAAGTCGGTCTCGCAGTTGACCTCGACGAGTGAGCCTACCGAGCCAGACTCGCTGACATATGCGGCGACAGCACCCTCATTGGTGGCGCGGCCGGCTTTCTTGGCGAGCGCGGCGAGACCCTTCGTGCGAAGGATATCGACAGCGGCCTCCATGTTTCCCTCGGCCTCAACAAGTGCCTTCTTGCAATCCATCATCCCTGCGCCGGTAGTCTCGCGCAGGTCCTTGACCATCTTTGCGGTGATCTCCATGCCTGCAGTGCCTCCTAGTAGAAAGTGGTCCGCCCGTGAAGGCGTCCCTGAAAGGACGAATTACTCGGCTTCGGTAGTCGCGGGTGCGGCTTCCTCGGCAACAACCGGCTCAGCTACCGGAGCGGCTGCGGCCACAGGAGCGGCCTCAGCTGCAGCGACTGCAGCTTCATCGATGGTCTCGACTGCGAGACCGGCGGCCACGCGACCGTCGACTGCAGCGTCCGCGATGATGCGGCAGATGAGTCCGACCGAGCGGATCGCGTCGTCGTTGCCGGGAATGACGAAGTCGACTTCGTCGGGATCGGCGTTTGTGTCTACGAGACCGATGATCGGGATCTTAAGGCGGCGAGCCTCGGCGATAGCGATGCTCTCCTTCTTGGTGTCTACGACGAACACGGCGTCAGGAAGCGAGCTCATGTCGCGAATGCCGTTGAGGTTCTTCTGTAGCTTTCCGAGCTCAGTGCGAAGCTTGGTGGCTTCCTTCTTGGGAAGGCTGGCCATCACGCCATTGGCTTCCATGTTCTCAAGTTCGACCATGCGGGCGATCCGCTTGCGGATGGTCACGAAGTTCGTGAGCATGCCACCGAGCCAGCGCTGGTTGACGTACGGCATCGACGAGCGAGTGGCCTCTGAGGAGGTGGGCTCCTGTGCCTGCTTCTTGGTGCCGATGAACAGAACCGAACCGCCACGGGCGGTCAGGTCGCGCACGAAGCGATACGTGGCGTCGATCTCGCGAAGGCTGCGCTGGAGATCGAGGATGTAGATGCCGTTACGCTCGGTGAAGATATACGGCTTCATCTTCGGGTTCCAGCGGCGGGTCTGATGTCCGAAGTGGACACCAGCTTCGAGCAGGTTCTTCATAGAGACTGTGGTCATGGTGGTTCCTCCAACGTCGGTTGTACGTCCGTCCGCTTCATCCCCTGCCACGCTTTCCGATACGGAGGATTCCGAATCGGGCACCGGCGTGCGGGTCCACGGACGTGCAAGATTACGAGCCGTGACAGGGTATCATACCCGGTTCGGCATACCAAGCGATGTGCTTGGTCGAAGAAGATGGAGTCTGGCCTAGAACTCGCGGCCACACATCGGGCATATGACGTGAGCGTCATACCAGCCAGCGCGTTCGGCCTTGGGCAGCATCTCTAGAGTGAGTTCAACCTCGCATGCCGGACACCAGAAGCGTCGGGGAAGCCCGGCTTTCTTGATGAAGCACTCGGCGTCCGCCTCGCGATCCCGGACGACTAGTTTGTATGACTCGGAAGAACCATCGCAGCCACCGAGGTTATCGAGGACCAACCGAATCTTCTCGGCAACGTCCGCCGGCTTCGCCTGGTTCTTGATGAGGTAGTCCAGCGCGCCAAGCTCAAGCGCATGCTTGATGGCGGACTCTTCTCCGAGATTCGTCAGGATGACAACCGGAAGGTTGGCAGTGCGAGGATCGGCTTTCATGGACTCAAGAACATCTAGACCGCCCATCCGCGGCATGATGAGATCCAGGAGCACGAGGTCCACTGGATTCGCGCGCAGCGCTGCCAGAGCTTCGAGGCCATCGCCAGCGGTGAGCACCGTGTAGCCGTCTTGAGTGAGTCTGTCCTGATAAATGCGCCTCAGAAGCTCTGTGTCCTCAACGATGAGAACGCGCTCGCCCGCCATGAGATAGCCTTCCTGTCAGCCAGCCGGAATGAAGCCTTGTGCAGCATGCAGTCGCGCTCGGAGTCGAAGTACTGCCTTCGTGTGCAGCTGGCTCACTCGAGACTCGGTAACGCCGAGCACAGCGCCGATCTCCTTGAGTGTGAGTCCTTCGTAATAGTAGAGCGCAATGACGACCTTCTCGCGCTCGGGCAAGCGTTCGATCGCTTTCGAGAGTATGTCTTTCAGCTCAGCGCTCTCAAAGACCTGGACCGGATCCTCGGCGGTGTCGTCCTTGATGGTCGCAACCGGGCTGTTCCGATCGTCGCGGTCCATTCCTCCGGACCAAAGCTCCTCAAAGGAGACGACGGAGGTGTAAGAGAGTTTCGTGAAGATATCGTCCAGGTCTTTCTTGCTGATGTTCATATGAGCGGCGACTTCGGTATCTGAGGGAACTCGCTTGAGCTTGTTCTCAAGCGCCACGTACGCGCCCTCGATCTCTCTGGCGCGTGCACGCACGGATCGGGGCACCCAGTCCATCGCGCGCAGCTCATCGATGATGGCGCCTTTGATGCGAGCGATGGCGTACGTTTCGAACTTGATGCCGCGCTCAGGGCTGAACTTCTCGATAGCGTCTATCAGACCGAAGACTCCATAGGAGATTAGATCAGACGTCTCAACGTTCTGAGGTAGATTCGACGACAAGCGACCGGCGACATACTTCACCAGTGGCGAGTAGTTGAGTATCAGTTGCTCCCTGGCGACGAGGTCCCCCGTCCCCTTGAATGCGTCCCAGAAAACTGTGACGTCGCTCCCCGCCTGTGACCGCATTAAGCGTGCCCCTTTGTTCAATTAGCCCCGCGGATGTGCGTTCTTGTGTACGTCCTGGAGCCTTTGCGTGCTTAAGTGAGTATAAATCTGGGTGGTTGACAGGGCAACGTGCCCTAGGAGTTCTTGCACGGATCGCAAATCCGCTCCTGCTTCAAGCATATGGGTGGCGAAGCTATGACGCAACGCATGCGGGCTTAATGCCAGAGCCGAACCTGTGATTTGCAGGTACCGCTTCATCAATCTGCGCACGCTATCGGCCGAAAGTCTGCCTCCGAGCCGGTTAAGGAACAGCGCGGGTTCGTCGTGCTTGTCCAGCTTCGGGCGTCCAGAAGAGACGTACTCGGATATGCGCTGACAGGCAACGCGGTGAATCGGAACGATTCGCTCTTTGGAGCCCTTGCCGAGAACCCGAACCTGTCCCTGTGCGAAATCCACATCACCAACGTCGAGTCCCGTGAGCTCTGATACGCGAAGCCCCCCTGCATACAGCAGTTCCAGGATCGCACGGTCTCGGAGACCGCCGGGTGTGGATGCATCCGGTGCTTCGATCAGGTCGGCTATCGTCTCGGCAGAACCGATAACGGGCAGCCGCGTTGGAAGCTTTGGCGTGGCGATGACGTCGGCCGGGCTGCCAGCAACGATTCCTCGCTCCACGAGGAAGGCGAATAGCGACCTTACAGCAGAAAGCTTGCGCGCTATAGTCCGGCGGGAGTACCGGGCTCGGTCAAGTTCGCCCAGAAAGCCTCTCAGGTTGCGGTATGTGAGTGCGGAAAGGTCATAGTTCTGGCGCTCAAGCCAGTTTGAGAACTGGGCAAGATCGCTGGAGTAGGCCTCCACTGTCCGGGGCGACGCGTTGCGCTCAACCTCGAGGGATTCGAGGTATGCGGCAATCAGGCTGTCAGCGTCGTGAGTGCTCACTTGCCGATCTCCGATGCTGCGGCCAGAGCTGGAGAGAGCGCCTCGGCATGTGTTTGGGAGTACTCAAGAATCGCAACCGCAGCACGCTCCGCTATCGCGGCCCGACGTGCGCGTTTCGCGCGGATGGAATCCATGGGCGGCATGATGCCGAGGTTGACGTGCATTGGCTGGTATCGGCCGGTATCCGGGTCGGTCGCGTAGGCGATGAGGCTACCCAAGGCCGTGTTGGCAGGGAGTGGAAGGGCCTGATGACCCAGACGCGCATTGACGATGCTCAGCGCTGCCACGAGCCCTCCCCCGGCCGCTTCCAGGTAGCCTTCGGTGCCACAGAGCTGGCCGGCGATACGGACTCTTGGATTAGTGCGCAGTGAAAGGTCACCTGCAAGCAGCCGTGGCGCGTCGACGAAGGTGTTTCTATGCATCACTCCGTAGCGCAGAAACTCGGCGTTTTGAAGGCCTGGAACCAATGAGAACACGCGGCGCTGTTCGCTGAATGTGAGGTTGGTCTGACAGCCGACCAGGTTGTAGGCTGTCGCCGCGCGGTTCTCGGCACGAAGCTGCAGAACCGCCCACGGGCGCTCTCCGGTGCGTGGGTCTATAAGTCCGACGGGCTTCATACCGCCGTATCGCAATGCATCCGGACCACAGCGCGCCACCTCTTCTACTGGCTGGCATGCCTGGAAGAGATCCTTCTGTTCGAACTCCTTCAAGATCACGCGCTCTGCATCAAGGACGGCGCCGAGGAAGACGTCGTACTGTTCGCGATTCATCGGGCAGTTGATGTAGTCTGCGCCCTCCCCCTTGTCGTAGCGGGAGGCGCGAAACGCGAACTCCATGTCAATGGACTCCGCAGCGACGATGGGTGCGGCGGCATCGAAGAACGCCAACCGCGAATCGCCAACGAGCTCAGACAGCGCGCCCTCGAGATTTGCACTGGTGAGCGGACCGCTTGCGATTATCACGTCGCCTTCTGGGATCGAAGTCGCTTCCTCTCTGACAAGTTCAATCAGCGGGTGGTTCGAGATCGCAGCGGTGATTGATGCCGAGAAGTCATCTCTGTCGACCGCGAGTGCGGCGCCAGCCGGAACCGCAGTGGCCCTGGCTGTGGCGACGATGAGGCTGCCCAGTGCCTCGAGTTCGCGCTTGAGCATCCCTGTTGCGGTTGCCGGATCGTCGCTCTTGAATGAATTGGAGCAGACCAACTCGGCGAGCCCGTCGCTATGGTGCGCCGGCGACGCTGCTGACGGGCGCATCTCAAGCAGGCGAACCGGTATGCCTCGAATCGCGAGTTGCCAGGCCGCTTCTGAGCCGGCCAGCCCACCGCCGATCACGGTCACTGTGTCGAAAGCGTTCGTCGGTGGCAAGGAATCTCCAGTTGTCGGGTACTCCCGCATTGTAGCGTGAGGTTGACGGGTTACGCTGTCGAGTTCATCCCGTACCTCCCGTCCCGATAGCGAACCACCATTCCGGCCATTTCCAGCTCGCCGAGCCTGCGAGCCACCGTCATGATGTCGCAGTCAAGCAGCCGCGCCAGATCATCAGGGCGCATTGCGTCAGCGATTAGCGCACGTTCAAGTGGGTCGTTGCCGATGCGCACCACTGCATCGCAAGACTCTCTGTCCACCGCGAGTCCCGCCTGGCGGAGCGCATCACCGAGTTCAGACACATCAGTGACAGGCGTTGCTCCTTGCCGGATCAAACGATTGGCGCCGCGAGATTCCGGATGGTTGATGGACCCTGGAACCGCCAGGACGTCGCGACCGACGTCGAGAGCGAAGTCGGCAGTTGAAAACGTGCCGCTCGGCAGACCGGCTTCTACGACGAGCACAGCGGCCGACAATGCGGCGATGATCCTGTTTCGCTTCGCGAATGCCCACCTGGTTGGCGGAGAGCCCCAGGGTAGTTCGGATACTACAGCGCAGTTCTGTCGGAGATCGGTGAGTAACTCTCGCGAGGCCGCGGGGTAGTCAACATCGGCTCCACATCCGAGCACCGCTACGCTGGCGCCACCGGAATCACGCGCTGAGAGCTGAGCTGCTCGATCGCAGCCAATCGCCGCACCGGAGACGATCGTTACCCCGCACGCGGCAGCCCATCCTGCAAACCGTCGCGCGATCTGCAGTCCGTATGGCGTCGCTTTCCGGGCACCGATAACCCCCAGTCCGGGAGTGAGAAGCTGTATGTCGCCGATGACATACAGGGTGCTAGGTGGGTCAGAGAGATCGAGAAGACACTCCGGGTACGAGGGTTCATCGATGTCGATCTCGTGACGAGCGTACTTGGATGCCTTCACTGGTTCTCCCATCCCCGATATCCGACGGCTTCCGCAAGGTGCCCGCCGAGCACCTCCGATGACTTGTCCATGTCTGCCAGAGTGCGCGCTACTCGCAAGATGCGGGTTACAGCTCTTCCTGAAAGGTGGTGAGAGCGTGCCGTCTCCGAGAAGAGCCTCGCGGTTGTAGGCGTGAGCCGGCACGCACTCAGCAGCGGCGCTCCAGCAAGGGCGGCTGACAGACCACCACGTAGTCGTGCAAACTCGCGGGTCTTGAGGACGCGCTCCCTAACAATTGAAGTCGCTTCTCCGGGCGCTGCGCCAAGCAGCAGATCCGGATCGATGCGGTCGACTCTCACGACCAGATCCATCCGGTCCATGAGTGGACCGCCAATGCGGGCGGCGTACCGTCGGACATTTCCCTCGGCGCACTTGCACGCTCGTTCTGGGTCGCCGAGGAAGCCGCAAGGGCAAGGGTTCATCGCTGCAACAAGAGTGAATCTCGCCGGATATCTAACGCGACCCTCGGCACGCACCAAGGTGAGCGCGCCGTCTTCCATCGGCTGACGGAGTGTCTGGAGCGCTGAAGGTGAGAACTCGGGCAGCTCATCGAGAAACAGCACCCCGTTGTGGGCCAGGCTCATCTCGCCGGGGCGCGGCGGTGACCCACCACCCGCCAGGCCAGCGATTGAGCACGTATGATGCGGAGCCCGGAATGGCCGAACGCCGTCCAGCACGCTTGTCTCGTCAAGGCCAGCCACGGAGTGCACGAGAGCGGAATCGAGTATCTCGCCCTTATCCAGCGGCGGCATGATTCCGGGCAGTCTCCGCGCAAGCAATGTCTTACCCGAACCCGGTGGGCCGATCATGAGCAGGTTGTGTCCACCTGCGGCTGCGATTTCAAGAACGCGCTTGGCGCCCTCATGACCGGCGACCTCGGAGAGGTCGGGAGGATTGACTTCAGGGCGCTGTGCAGCGTGCTGCGGAGCATCGACGAGCGACCCTTGCCTCAAGTCCTGGAGTGAATTCAGGCACCTGCATGTGAGACCGTCAACCGCTTGAGCGGGTCCAAGTGCGCCGATGGGACCGATCAGGTCGTACCCGCTTCGCGATGCCGCAAGGGCGTAAGCGAGCGCACCCGACACGGGCCGGACACTGCCATCGAGCGACAGCTCGCCGACTGCTGTCGCGCTCTCGGTCAGTATTGCGGGTATTTGCCGTGTGGCGGTCAGGATCGCGAGCGCGATCGGCAGGTCGAATCCTGTACCGTGCTTCCGCAGCGGCGCTGGCGCCAGATTCACCAGGACTCGGGCGTTTGGGAACTCGAACCCGGATGCACGGACCGCGCTTCTAACGCGGTCGCGCGCTTCCTGCACCGCCGTGTCGGCCAATCCCACGATTGAGAAACCGGGAAGGCCTGAGGACACATCAGCTTGGACCTCAACTGATTGCGCTTCAACGCCCGTGATCGTTGCCGCATAGACCGTCGCTTGCGGCATTTCAGCCGTCCAGCGTGAATGCTGCGCGATGGTGCCTCAGAAGCGCTCGGTCATCGGCGAGAACCCGGATGCTGACGACATCGAATCGCACAGGACATGATTCAAGGCCAGCGCCTGCGAGGTACGACCGTGCGATACGCCCTATTCTGCGCTGCTTCTGCGGTGTGACTGCGTCCTCCGGCGTGCCTTTGGCATCTGTCGCTCGGGTCTTCACCTCGCAAAGCACCACGGTCTCACCGTCGAGGAAGACTATGTCCACCTCACCTGACGGGCACCGCCAGTTCCTGTCCACGATCGTCATACCCGTACGTTCGAGATACGCCGCCGCAGCGTCTTCGCCACGGCGTCCGGTCTCTTGTTTGTCCATAAGGACCACCCCCCGCGTCACATGATGACGAGGAGTTCAAAACCATCGCTTACCCGGGACAGAACCCGTTTAAAACAACGAGTTCTGAGAGCACGGCGCGAAGCTCATTCTATGCAGGGCACAAGGACCGATCCGACGGATGATCTCGATATGCTCCAGCGTTCCGTATCCCTTGTTAGCACCGAATCCGTACTCAGGAAACTCCTGGTCGAATTCGCGCATCATGGCATCCCGTGCCACTTTCGCAACGATAGAGGCAGCCGCGATAGCTGAGACGCGACGGTCTCCACCCACGACAGCGGTAGAAACCACGCCCATGTCCACAGGGAGACCGTCGACGATAACGTGGTCGACCGGCATTCCGAGCGCTGCCACAGCTCTGCGCATGGCGAGCAGGTTGGCGGCGGCGATCCCAAGACCATCGATCATGATCGGATCGACGTGCGCGACGGCCACGGCGAGTGCTTGCGTCCGTATCTCGGCATCGATTTGGACGCGCATTTCAGGAGTGAGTCGCTTTGAGTCATCCAAGCCCTGGATGCGCGTAGCGGCGTCCAGCACGACCGCGCCCGCGCTGACGGGTCCGGCCAGACACCCCCGGCCAACCTCGTCGACTCCTGCGATCATGGTATATCCACTCGCATGCAGCGAGATCTGAAGCTCAGCCATGCCTTCAAGCCGCTCGTGCTCAGCCAGCTCTCGGTCAAGCCTTCTCTGCGCGCGCCCAACCGCGTTCCTGACACCGGTGCGCGTGTCCGCCGAGAGACCACTGATGATCTCCGGTAGATCAGCGCTCAGTGTGTTGGAAAGCAGATGGTCTATCTCGGCTACCGATAGCTCGGACATCGTAACTCCTCGGCTGTATGAGTCCACCCTACCCGAATACGAACGGACCCGGGAAAGATCCCGGGTCCGATGCGAAACTCTGTAGCAGTGACTCCTCTTAGGAGCGGAGCTCCTTGACGCGAGCAGCCTTGCCGACCTTGTCGCGAAGGTAGTACAGCTTGGAACGGCGCACCTTACCACGGGTGACGACTTCGAGACCCATGATCTTGGGCGAGTGCACGGGGAACGTGCGCTCCACGCCGACCGCGTACGACAGCTTGCGGACCGTGAAGGTCTCGCGGGCGCCCGCACCGTGACGACGAATGACGATGCCCTGGAAGAGCTGCACGCGCTCCTTGGCACCCTCAACGACCTTGTAACTCACCTTGACTGTATCGCCAACCGAGAATACGGGCAGGTCTTCCCGGATCTGCTGCTGCTCGATCGCTCGGATTCTGTTCATCTGTTCCGTTCCTATCTCATGCCGCCGGCAGTATTGTCTTAAGACACGAGTGGACAGTATAGACTAGCCGCTCGCTGACGCGCAATCACTAGAGAAGAGTGAATCTGTTCAAGGGCCAATAACGCAGGAATGCCCGTCCGTGGATGATCTCAACAGGCTGCGCGCCAAACCACCGAGCATCATGGCTGTTCGTTCGGTTATCCCCCATCAGCCATACCTGACCTTCTTCAAGCCTGAGCGGGAGCAGAACATCACCCGGCTCGGTTTCCTTGCCGTGCGTGTACGGCTCATCGAGCTTCACACCGTCGATATACACGGCACCGTCGTGTATATCGATAGTCTGACCGCCGACAGCAACCACGCGCTTGATGAGCGTCGGGACGCTTCCGGTCGGATCGTCGAAGACAACAACGTCACCTACTTTGGGCGTGTCGAAGCGGTAGATGAACTTGTTTGCCAAGACTCGCTCGCCGATTCCGATGGTGGGAATCATTGAGCCGGTGGGAATCACATAAGGTTGAAGGACGAAAGTCCGTATCCCCGTTGCAAGCACGAAGGCCAGAACGACCATGAGGACGAGCTCGCCCAACCATCGGAGGAACGACGGTGCAGTCTCGACCTTGGCATCATCTACGGGGCTCTCGATATCGAAAGCAGGCGTCTGTTCTGTATCGCGCTCTTCGTACTGCTCGCTGTCGCCGATCACAGTGTGTCTCCCTCCGGGGTGTTTGAGCCGAGCACTTCCTCGGCGAAAGTTCTCTCTTCGGAGCTCAGGTCAGCACCCGGGAGTAGGTCGGGGCGTCTTTGGGCGGTTCTGCGAATAGCTTCCTTGCGTCTCCAGCGGGCCACGCGCCCGTGGTCGCCACTGAGAAGGACCTCAGGAACATCCATGCCAAGAAATGATGCTGGGCGCGTGTACTGAGGGTACTCCAGCAGTCCCCACGAGAACGACTCTTCTTCGATAGATGTTTCCGAGGCGAGAACACCGGGCTGCAGTCGGGTGACTGCGTCGACCAGGATCATCGCGGGCAGTTCACCGCCCGTGAGGACGTAATCACCCGCGGAGACCTCGATGTCAACAAGAGAGCGCACACGCTCGTCTACGCCCTCGTAGCGTCCACAGAGGATGACGAGTCGCTCGCGCCTGGAGAGGTCCTCCACGAGCGTCTGGTCGAGCCTGCGACCCTGCGGGCACATGAGGACGACGGTCGCCGGCGCTTCGTCCATCGCTTTGACCGCTTCGACTGCCGAGAAGAACGGCTCAGGCTTCATGACCATGCCGTATCCACCACCGAACGGGTAGTCGTCGGTGGTGCGATGCTTACCCTCGGCCCAGTCACGCAGGTTGTGAATCGCGAACGTTACCGCGCCCTTGTCACGTGCGATGCCGAGCATCGATGAGCCGAGCGTGGGCTCGAAGATCTCGGGGAATATGCTGATGATGTCGATTCGCATGTCAGTCCTCGTCCAGCAAGCCGGGCAGAAGCGCTACCGTGATGACGTTGTCGTCCTCGTCGATCTCTAGCACGACCTCGTCGATGACCGGAATCAGGACTTGCCCGAACGGCCCGTTGATATCCCACACGTCGTTTGCTCCGGTGTAGATGACGTCAGTGATCGTGCCGAGCAGTCCCTTCACGGTGTCAGTGACTGTGAAGCCGACCGGATCGAACTCATCGTCATCCCAGCCTTCAGGAATGTCGCCTGCCCGGACCAGGAGCGTGGATCCGGCAAGCGCCCGCGCTGAGGCAGTCGTCGTAACCCCGGAGATAGTGAGCAGTGGACCTTTTGGACCAGGCCTGACCCCGAGCAGCCTGAGTGCGCTTGCGTCGGCGATTGGCGGGACCGCCCATAGTTCTTTGCCCACAAGCACATCAAAGGGAAGGTCGAGCAGTGGCTTCACTGCGACCTCCCCTTGGAGTCCGTGCGTCTTGATAACCCGCGCGACAGATACGAACGGCGCATCCATCGTCTTAGCCGAGAACCTCCACCGACGCATCGCTGCCGTCGATGGACGCGGCTGCGCGCACGAGCGTGCGAATCGCCTTGATAACGCGTCCCTGGCGACCGATGACTTTGCCGATGTCATCCGGGTTGACTGTGACCTCGTAGGCCGACCCGTCGGGGCCGGTCTGCTTCGCGATGGACACGTCGTCCGGATTGTCTACTAGCGACGTAACGAGAAACCGTACGAGCTCGTCAGTGTCGGCGGTTCGGGTCATCTGCTACTCGGCTTCAGCCGGAGCTTCGGCCTCAGCGGCAGGCTCCTCAGCCGGTGCAGCAGCAGCTTCAGCTGCGGCGGCGTCGGCAGCAGCCTTGGCCTCAACAGCATCGGCAGCAGCCTTGGCCTCGGCGTCAGCCTTGGCGCGAGCCTTCTTGGAGACCTTCGTTACGCCAACAGGTGCGACCTTCTCGCCCTTGGCGATTGCGATCAGCTTGCCGGCCGCCTCCGTTGGGGTAGCGCCCACTGCGAGCCACTTGTCGACCTTGACGAGATCTAGCTCGACGGTCGAGGGCTGGGTGCGAGGGTTATAGCGCCCGAGAATCTCAATGAATTTGCCATCACGCGGCGCGCGCGCATCGGCTGCGACGACACGATAGAGCGGCGCCTTCTTTGCGCCGGCGCGTGCCAGACGGATCTTGACTGCCAACAGTTCACCTCCGTGTAGGGCGGCGTTATGCCGCCGTGTCCGAGCAAGAGCAAGTTGCAATGATAGGTCATGAATCCGGTGGGGTCAAAGCAGACAGCGAGATTGTGCTCTTAGAAAGGCAATCCGGGCATGCCGGGACCACGACGACGTCGTTTTCCTTTGCCTTGCTGTGCACCCATCTGCTTGACCATCTTCTGAGCTGCCGCGAATTGCTTGAGCATTTGGTTGACGTCATAGACAGTCACACCGGCGCCCTTTGCGATGCGTTCGCGACGCGATCCGTTGATCAGCGACGGCTTCGCGCGCTCCTTGGCCGACATCGATTGGATGATCGCCTCGGTGCGACCCAGGGCACCTTCGTCAATCTCGGCATCCTTTGGGAGTTTGTTAGCTCCCGGGATCATGGCCATGATGTCTTTGATCGAGCCCATCTTCTTGAGTTGGCGAAGCTGGGCGAGGAAGTCGTCGAGTGTGAACGTGCCCGCCCGCAGCCGCTCCTCGGTCTCGGCCGTCGTGTCCTCATCGAACGCTTCTTGTGCCTTCTCGATAAGGGAAACCACATCGCCCATGCCGAGGATCCGCCGAGCCATACCGTCCGGACGGAACACCTCCAGGTTATCCGTCTTCTCCCCCACGCTCGCGAACAGGACCGGTTTGCCGGTGACGGCTCGTATGGAGAGAGCTGCACCGCCCCGGGCATCGCCGTCGAGCTTGGAGATGATCACGCCATCGAAGTTGACGCGCTCGGCAAATGCAGACGCGGCATTGACCGCATCCTGGCCGGTCATCGCGTCGACGACCATGAGGACCTGTTCGGGCTTGACGGCGGTCTTGATCGCAGCCGCCTCGGCCATCATCTCATCGTCGACGTGGAGTCGGCCTGCGGTGTCGATGATGACCAGGTCGCGGAGCCGATCGATCGCGTCCTTCACGCTGGCCTTGGCGATCGCGACGGCGTCGGTGCCCTCGCCGCGATAGACGGGGATGTCGAGCTCTCGGCCAAGGGCTTCGAGCTGGTCGATAGCAGCAGGACGATAGACGTCGCATGCGACCATCAGAGGACGCTTGCCCTGTTTGCGTAGTAGGTTCGCCAGCTTCGCGACGGCGGTGGTCTTACCCGCGCCCTGCAGGCCGACGAGCATGATGACGTTGGGAACACGACCCGAGAGCGCTAACCTTGCCTCGTTGCCCCCCATGAGTGCGGTGAGCTCCTCCATGACGATCTTGACGACCATTTGTCCGGGAGTGAGGCTTGCCATCACATCGGCGCCTACGGCACGCTCGCGCACCTTGGCGACGAATTCTTTGACGACCTTGAAGTTGACGTCCGCTTCAAGCAGCGCCATGCGCACTTCGCGCATCGCCGCATCGACGTCAGCCTCGGAGAGTCTGCCGCGCCCGGTCAGGCGCGAGAAGACGTCTTGGAGCCTATCGCTGAGATTCTGGAACATATGCCATCTCCGTGGCCGAGGGTTGTGAGTGTCTAGGCTACGGTCGCTCGCCCGTCGCGTCAATGCGCTTGAAGTTGGTAATGGGCGAGATCACGTAAACCGCTTTGCCGCGCACATTATCCAGCTCGACCGGGCCAAAGAACCTGCTGTCGAGAGAAACCGGACGGTTGTCTCCAAGCACGTACACGCTTCTGGCCGGAATACTGATCGGGCCGATGTGGAAGTTTTCACCGCCGACGATGAAGTCGTACGTGCCAGCTTCGGGAACTCCGTTCACAAGAATCGTGTCCCCGTTGACCTCAACCGTATCGCCACCGAGTGCGACCACACGCTTGAGCAGCCGGTCCTTCTTCCCGTCGATGACCACCGAGAAGGAAACGATATCGCCCCGTTGCAATAGATCGCGATTCCTTGTCACCAGAATCCGGTCGCCGTCCTGAAGAGCGGGCAGCATCGATTCGCCATCGACCTTCACCACGACGTTTACGACGTAGAACACGCTGACAACAGTGATGAGCGCCAGCACCAGCACAGTGAGTAGCGGTATGTGGCGTCGGTCACTGGGAAGCGTTGGAATGAAGCGAGGCATCTCTAGCTGAGGCCTACGAGCGCCGAGGCGAACTCCTCCGGGTCAAAAGGCCGGAGGTCGTCTGCGCCTTCTCCAACACCGATCCGCATGATGGGCACCCCGAGCTCGCGCACGACGGCCACGGCGATTCCACCCTTGGCGGTTCCGTCAAGTTTTGTCAGCGCGATGCCGTCGATGCCGACAGCCGCGTTGAATTCGCGAGCCTGCGTGAGTCCGTTCTGTCCGGTTGTCGCATCCATCACGAGCAGCGTCTTGACTGGCGCTATGCTCTCACGCTCGACTATGCGTTTCACCTTCGAAAGCTCGGCCATAAGATCCTTCGAGGTGTGCAGGCGTCCTGCGGTATCAACGAGCAGAAGGTCCGCACCCGAGGACTTTGCCCGGCTAACGGCGTCGAAGGCAACGGATGCGGGGTCAGTTCCGCGGGCGCTTTCGACTATAGGCACGCCTGCGCGATCCGCCCAGATGTGCAGCTGTTCAACGGCTGCAGCGCGGAAAGTATCGGCCGAGCCGATCAAGACGCTTCTGCCTTCGTCAGCTGCAGCTTTGGCGAGCTTTCCGACGGTCGTGGTCTTTCCGGTGCCATTGATGCCGACAACCAGAACGGTCGTCGGAGACGCATCGATGAAATCGGCGACCTCGCCCATTCGAAGCTCATCGGCGATCTCAGATGCAAGATGCTCCAGGACGGCACGTGCGTCGGGAAGCGCCTGGCGCTTAGCCGAGTCTCGAAGACGTTCCACCATTTCAGTAACGGCAGTGACGCCCATGTCGGCACCGATGAGTGCGTCTTCCAGGTCGGTCCAGAACTGCTCATCCACGTCCGGACCGCGACCGAGCAGCACGTTGAGCTGTCCGGAAAGCTGTTCTCTGGTGCGTGAGAGTCCCTGAGTGAGTCTGTCTAGCCACGCGCTCACGAGAGCACCTGCTCGGTGCTGGCGAGAACTCGCTGGAGCTTCTGGCTGACGACTTTACTGACGCCGTCGGCCTGCATTGATACGCCGTAGAGCACATCTGCCATCTCCATCGTGCGGCGCTGGTGGCTGACCACGATGAATTGTGTGTGCTCGCGCATGCTGTCTGTGAACGCGATGAAGCGGCGCAGGTTCGTGTCGTCCAGTGCGGCTTCTACCTCGTCGAGGATGTAGAAGGGGCACGGACGGGTGCGGTACAGCGCGAAAAGCAGAGCAAGCGCTGTGAGCGACTTCTCGCCGCCTGAGAGCAGCGTCATCTTGGCGAGGCGCTTGCCGCGAGGTTGTGCGACTACTTCAACGCCGGTGGTCTCGGGATTGTCCGGATCGGTCAGGCGTAGCGACGACTGGCCACCCGGGAATAGCAGCGAGAAGATCTCCTGGAAGTGGTGATCGACATGTTCAAACGTCTCCAGGAACCGATCGCGCATCTTGCGGTCGATGGCAGAGACGACCTTCTGCAACGCTCCCCTGCTTGCAAGGAGATCATCGAGCTGCTTGCCGAGGAACTCACGTCGCGCATTGAGCTGGTCGTACTCCTCAACGGCGACCGGGTTCACCGGGCCGAGGTTTGCAATGCGCTTGCGTAGGCGATGCGCGGCTTCCACGGCGGTCTCGCGGTCTTCGACCGGCTCGGTCTGCAGCGCAGTCTCAAGCGGGATGCCCAGCTCTTCGACGATCCTCGAGGCAGCGGCTCGAACCTGAACCTCAAGCTGAGCCTTCTCGACACGGATGTCGGACATTGCCTCGTTGACGAGGTCAAGCTCTGCCTGAGCGGTTCGTACGCCTTCCTGGGCGTCGTGAATCGTCGTGCGCAGTGACTCTGAGTCGGCCTGTTCGAAACGGGCACGGTCACGCAGTCTGACGGCCCAATGCTCGGCGCGTTCAAGCAAGACGGTGTACAGGTCGTGGAGGGGCTGGAGGCGCTCACGCAAGACCTCAAGCGCGGCCTCTGTCTGACGCGACTGCTCAACAAGGATTCCGAGTTCATCGGCATCAGCGTTTACAGTCGCGTGTCGACGCTTGAGGTGAACCTCGCGCTCGGAAACCGCAGCGATCTCAACCTGACATGTTGAGAGGCGTGCGGATACGGCGGTCTCTTCTCGGAAGCGTGAGTCTCGCTCCTCGCGTCGCACCACAGCCTCTTCTTCGAGTTCTTCAAGGCGCTGGATTCCGGCCTGGATGGTGTCAGAGAGCTTGCGCTCCTGTGGGCGGTCCTTTGCTGTACGTTCTTCGATCTGCCGAATGCGTACATCGATCCGCGCGGCTTCGGCATCAAGACCTGTCACCGATTGCTCAAGGCGGCCGACTTCTTCGCGAGCAGAGGAGACCTCTCCGCCGAGAGATGCGATGGTCTGCGTGAGTTCGAGCGCATCTTGCTGTGCGGCTCCAAGAGCATCGACAGCGGCCGCTACTGCGGCTTCAGCCTCGCCGAGCGATGCATCGACTGCCGAGAGGCGGTCACGCAGCTCCGTTAGACGGCGCTTTCTGCCGAGGACGTTCGCATCGCCTGCAGTCTGCGGTCCAACGCGCACCTTGCCCGTAGGCCAAACGATGTGACCGGCACGGGTCGCGAATCGGCATGCAGCACCAGGAGCCGCTGCAGCGCGCAGGGCGTCTTCCAGTGAGTCCACCACACGGATGTCGCCGAGGAGACCGCCGAGTGCATTCAGGATGCTTGCCTCGGCAGTGACAAGATCGATGAGCGGTGTGCCGGGGCCAGCCGGGCACGGGATGGGCGCCGCGTCGAGCGGCATGAGCGAGTAATCACCGACGTCGTTCGCCTCAAGCAGCGATACGACGTTGCCGGCCGCACCGCGCGACTTCACGAGAACGCAGAAGACATCGCTGCCGAGTGCGTTTTCCAGCAGCGTCTCGTAATCCTCGGGCACCGAAACGTGGTCGGTAACGGGACCCACCACATCAGGAAGCTCACGCTCTTTTGAGATGAGCCATGCGAGCGCCGGAGATGCGGCCTCAAATGCGCGGTCGACCTCTTCGAGCGCACGTATCTCGGCACGGACCTCTGAGAGTTCATCACGACGAGCAGTCAGGTCGGTGTTGCGGCTTTCAAGAAGACGCACACGCTTGTCCACGTCGGACTCGGCAAGGGAAGCTTGCTTGCGTGCGTGATCGAGCTTCGCCTGCACCTGCGACACGTGGTCGCGACGTGACGCGAGCGTCTGGCCGAGGGCGGAGCGCTGCGTGCGCACAGCCTCGATCCGCTCGGCAAGCATCTCGGTCTCAAGGCCGAAGCCGGAAAGGGCCTGCTGAACGCCCGCGAGCTCGGTGCGAGCGTCGTCGGTCTCCTTGCGGAAACGACGCTGTCCGGCAAGCGATGCCGAGAGTGCCTCATCGGCTGCCATACGGTCCTTGCGGGCGGTTTCCGACTCGCGCCGGAGCTCCCCCAGCTGCGTGTAGAGCGCCTGGATGCGTGCCTCGGTGACGGCACGTTCTTCAGCGATCTGCTCGGCCTCGGTATCGCGCTGGCCGAGACGGGACTCGCTCTGGTGGATCTTCTGGCGCAGCTCAGAGAGGCGCTCGACGAGGTTCTTGCCCTTCTCCTCAAGCAGCAGCAATCCCGAGTTCACGCGTTCGAGAACAGATTGAAGCCGCCGACGCTGCTCGGAGAGGTCGCCGACGAACAGCCCCTTCTCTTCCAGAAGCGATTGGAACTTGGAGAGCTCGCGCTCTTTCTCGGTGAGGCGATAGCGCGAAAGCTCGACTTCCGCGTCTTGCTCGCGTTCGCGCTTCTCGACGCCGTCCCAGCCGCCCTGCAAGTCGCGCAGGTCGGTGACGGCAAGTGCGACTTCCAGATCGCGAAGCCTCGCCGCTGCATCACGGTACTCGGCAGCCTTCGTGGCCTGTCTCTGCAATGGGCGCAGTTGGCGGTCTATCTCGCCGAGGATGTCGCGAATGCGCTCTACATGGACGTCCATGGCGGTGAGCTTACGAAGCGCTCGCTCTTTTCGCTTTTTGTGCTTGAGGACACCGGCAGCTTCTTCGATGAGCGCCCGGCGTTCTTCGGGCTTTGAGTTCAGGACTTCGTCCAGACGGCCCTGACTGATGATCGAGTGTGTGTCGCGCCCCAGGCCCGTGTCGTGCAACAGCTCTTGGATGTCCATGAGCCGGCAGGGCGACTGGTTGATGAGGTATTCACTCTCGCCGTTACGGAACATGCGGCGCGTGATGCTCACTTCGTTGAACTCGAGCGCCAGCTTGCCGTCGCTGTTGTCGAGCACAAGGTCTACCTCGGCGACACCTACGGCCTGCCTGGCTGAGGATCCCGCGAAGATGACGTCTTCCATCGCGTTACCGCGGAGTGATTTCGCGGATTGCTCGCCCAGAACCCACAGCACGGCGTCAGAGACGTTCGACTTGCCGGAGCCGTTAGGGCCGACGATGACCGTCACGCCGGGCTCTAGTGAGATCTTGCTGCGGTCTGCGAAGGATTTGAACCCCTTCAGCGTGAGGGACTTGAGGTACAACGGCTACCCTTCCGGACGTGTTCTCACGGGGTACGGCTGCTTGCCGGCGCCCCTCTCGCAACGCGAACCATGCTATCACAGCCAGGGCCGGTTACTCCGCGCCGGACCGCAGTCCAAACGCCTTGATCGCCGCCGAAGCCGCGGCCTTCTCGGCTTCCTTCTTCGATCGACCCGAGCCACTGCCGAGAAACTGCTCCCCCACGTGCACTTCTACCATGAATGTGCGGTTGTGCGGCTCGCCGACGGATCCTGTCACCCGGTAGCTCGGTAGTTTGCCGAGCGACCCCTGCGTGTACTCCTGCAAGATGGATTTTGGGTCCTCGGCCGGCGCACCGTAGAGACCGGCGTCCAGGACATCGGCTATCAGCCGCAGTGCGAGCGCGCGGGCCTGCTCCATCCCGCCGTCAAGGTAGACCGCTGCGATGAGCGACTCGACGATGTTCTCGGCGAGCGAGCGGCGCGACCTGCCACCGCTTGCATTCTCCCCTCGCCCGAGCAGAACCAACTCGGCCAGGCCGAGAGACTCGGAGACGTTGGCAAGGTTCATCCCTGAGACTGCGGCGATCTTGCGCTTCGTGAGCTCGCCTTCGGGCGCGGTGGGATACCGGTTGAAGAGCTCCTCGGCCACAACGAATCCCAGGATCGAATCGCCGAGGAACTCGAGGCGCTCGTAGCTCTGCTTGCGGTGTTCGGTCGCGTATGACGGGTGTGTCAGCGCGCGGTCAAGCAGCGTCCTGTCGCTGAACACATAGCCGAGGATCTCCTCGGCACGTTCGAGTCTGTCAGCAGCCGGCGTCATGAGTGGCGGGCGAAGATCAGGCACGCGTTGTGCCCACCGAAGCCGAATGAGTTGCTGAGCGCCGCGGGGACATCGGCTTTGCGTGCCACATTCGGCACGTAGTCGAGGTCGCACGCCGGATCGGGGTCGGTGTAGTTGATGGTCGGAGGCAAGATGCCGGTCTCGATCGCCATCACGCACGCGACGGCTTCAAGGGCTCCGGCTCCGCCGAGCAGGTGTCCGGTCATCGACTTCGTGCTCGATACCGGTGGCACATCCGCGCCAAAGACCGCCTTGATCGCGCCCGTCTCAGCTGCGTCGCCGAGAGGCGTGGAGGTTCCGTGAGCGTTGATGTAGCCGATCTCGCTCGGGGCGAGTCCGGACTGCGCGAGCGCAAGCTGCATCGCGCGGCGTCCGCCATTGCCGTCGGGCGCGGGCGCGGTCATGTGATACGCGTCTGCTGTTGCGCCGTAGCCGACCAGCTCTGCGTAGATGTGCGCGCCACGTGCAAGTGCCTGCTCGCGTTCTTCGAGGATGAGGATGCCGCCGCCCTCTCCCATGACGAAGCCATCTCGGCCGGCATCAAACGGGCGGGATGCGCCGACAGGATCATCGTTTCGAGTGGACAGCGCGCGGGCCGCACAGAAGCCTGCGAGTCCAAGAGGCGTGACACCGCAATCGAAGCCGCCAGAAATCACGGCATCGGCGGAGCCGCGACGAATCGCCTCGAATGCTTCTCCCAGCGAGTGGTTACCGGTAGCGCATGCCGAGACAGGCGCGTAGTTGATGCCCTTGGCTCCGGAGCGAATCGATATGTGACCAGCCGCCAGGTCGACGATCATCATCGGTACGAGGAACGGACTGATGCGGCTTGGGCCCTTTTCGCGAAGAATGTCGTGCTGGTCCTCCATGGAGCCGAGACCACCGATTCCCGAGCCGACGATGACACCTACGCGCTCGGCGTTGCTGTCATCGATGACGAGTCCGGAGTCCGCAAGGGCCTCCTCGGCAGCTACCACAGCGAACTGCTGGAACCTCGCCATTCTGCGCGCCTCTTTCGAGTCGAGCCATGGCGAAGGGTCCCAGTCGTCAAGCGTGGCGGCAAACCTGGTGTTGTAGGCGCTTGCATCGAATGCCGTCACCTCGTGAACGCCTGAGCGTCCGGCGATGAGGCCCTCCCATGTGCTTGTCGCATTCGGTCCGAGAGCGGAGACCGCGCCTATGCCGGTGACAACGACACGTCTGCTCATGCGGTTCCTCCTAGAGTCGCGGCGTTGTACTCGGCCACAAGGCGCTCCATGAGCAAGCGGACCGTGGGTACGTCGTGGACGCGCGCTGCGGCCGAACCGGCGAAAACGAGCCCGCCGGTGACGTCGCCCTGCTGCGCGCGCACGAGCTTGTCGATGATGCAGTATTCCTTGCCGCAGTCCTTTAGACACGCGACGCAACGATCGATCACCG
>DDWM01000034.1:0-9650 GCA_002345925.1 Actinobacteria bacterium UBA2286
AGTAGAAGTTGTCGAGCAGCCATTCAGCCGACACCGATACCGGTATCTGTTTGCGGACTGCCGAGGCCAGACTTCCGTACACGGCGGTGAGGGACTCTTCGGCGCGCTCCAGAAGCGGGAGCAGCGGTGTGGCTCGCAGTGAGCCGGCCGAAGTCCACTCTTGCGACCCCGCAAGGCCGCGCGCGGCTTCCGCGAGGCGTTCGGCGCTCAGAATCTCCCCGCGAAGGGGATCATCGCCGGACGGCAGTATCCAGCGTTGCGATGAGTCGTTTTTTGCCATATCCACGCTCTCGGTTCGGTACTCCGGCCTCGCGCGCGCAAGCGCGTGATAGGAAGGCCCCCAAAACACCATTGTGCCACGAAACCGAGTCTCGGAAGCTCACTTCTCACGGCACGCCCTTTGCTGCATGATACCTAGTAGGGTATATCTGTACCTCGGAGGAGGCTTCAGTGAATCGATTCAAACAACGACTGGCGGGCAGACGCCGCGTCCTTATCGTGGCAGCAGCTGCGGTAGCGACGGTGGCCATGCTTATCTCGGCGGGCTGTGGCGGAGCGCTGCCGGCTACTGGCAACGTCAGCAACAGTGGTGCGCAGGCACTGATCAAAGACGGCGTGCGCATCGTCGATGTTCGGACGGTATCGGAGTTCGAAGCCGGACACATCCCCGGGGCCGAGAACGTGCCGCTTGACCAGCTCAGCGTGGAGATGGCTTCGTGGGATACCGCCGAGCCGATTCTCGTATACTGCGCGGTCGGCTCGCGCTCCATCGACGCGATGCGCATTCTCAACGACGCGGGTTTTGAGAGCGTCTACAACCTGCAGAACGGGATCGCCGCCTGGGATGGCGACGTGACCACCGATGACGCTGGCCCGGCTGCTACCGGCATTGCGCCTTCCATAAGTGGGCTTCCGGTGATGTACGAGTTCTACACCGACTGGTGACCAGCTTGTATAACGATGAAGCCCGTGGTCGACGGGCTAAAGACCGAGTACGAAGGCAAAGTCGAGTTCAAGCTCTACAACGTGGAGAAGGACGCCGAGGGCGCCAAGCTTGCAAACCTGTTCGGTGCGCAGTTCGTTCCGACGTTCGAGTTTGTGAACGCCGACGGCAGTATCAGCAAGGAAGTCGTTGGCGAAATCACCGAAGCGCAACTGCGTGCGGAGCTAGACAAACTCAAGTAGCGCGCTTTACGCAACATGATGCGTCACCGGTAGGTGTTATTCACCCGCCGGTGACGCATTTCTGTGTCTCAAGCCGGTAACCCGGGTATAGCCAACATGACGGAGGCCGAGAGGGCCTCCAGAGCCCAAAAGTCATACGGGAGGTGAGGCCGGTCTGATGGCAGAGATCGACTCCCAGGTTTTGGCCGGGGTGGCAGAGGAAGATTCCCGCTCGACTGTTGAGTGAAGTAGTTCGTGATCGTGACAGGTCGTCGGAAGGCGACATCCTCGTAACTAGAACAAGTACGCGAGTACTCAAGCGGGGCACAGCGAACGGGATTCGGGCATAAGCCTCTGTGAATTCGGGAGCGCGGCCGAGAGGGACCACTCACTTGGCTCAAATCTCCCTAGGATGGCTCCTAGTTGGAGCGACTCGGGCGGTGCGAAGGCTTTCCCGGCTACGGAGATCTCAAGGGCGGATGCGAAGCGTCCGCCCTTGTCATGTGCACGGGGCAAGTGAAAGGCCCGCCATAGGGGGTGGCGGGCCTTTCTTCGGGGGTAGCTTAGACCGCGTCGGTGCCGCTCTCGCCGGTTCGGATGCGGACGATGTCCTCCACGTCGCTCACGAAGATCTTGCCATCACCGATCATCCCGGTGCGAGCCGCCTCGCTGATGGTCGCCAAGACGTCGCCGACCTCGTGATCGTGAACGACTGCCATCACCATTACCTTAGGCAGCAAGTCGATCGAGTACTCCTGGCCGCGCCACTGCTGCGTGATGCCCTTCTGGATACCGTGGCCTTTGACCTCGGTGACCGTGAGGCCTGCGTGGCCGAGCCCGACGAGCGCCTGTTTGACTGCCTCAAGACGCTCGGGGCGAACGATTGCTTCTACCTTCTTCATTTAGACCTCACTTCCAACAGGAGCCTCGGTGTACGATCCTGCGCCCAGCGCTCCGCTGCCCGCGAAGTCCGGGTAGGCGAGCACGCCCATCTCGGTGGCATCGAGGCCTGCGAGTTCGTCTGCCTCGCTTGAACGAAGACCGGTGGTCTTCGACTGGATCTTGAAGAAGATGTACATGGTGCCGAACGCCCAGACAGCGACGACGATGCAAGCGACGAGCTGGGCAACGAACTGGCCTCCATCGCCATAGAACAGACCTCTCACCGCGCCCTCAACTCCGTTCCAGCCGCCACCATAGGTGCCGTCGGCGAACAGGCCGAGTGCGAGCATGCCCCAAAGCCCGTTGACGCCGTGTACCGATACGGCGCCGACCGGGTCATCGATCTTCACCACCCGTTCCCAGAAGATGACCGAACCGACTACGAGCAAGCCGGCAATCAAGCCGATGATTACCGCCGCCCATGGAGTGACGAAGGCGCACGGCGCGGTGATTGCAACGAGACCAGCCAGCATGCCGTTTGCAGTCATTGAAGGATCGGGGTGGCCCCAGAGCTTCCACACCAGGAACATGGCCGCAAGGCAGCCAGCCGAGCCGGCGAGAATGGTGTTGGCGATGATGACGGTGAACCGCAGGTCTCCCGCGGAGAGCGTGCTCATGCCGTTGAAGCCCATCCACCCGAACACGAGGATGATCGTGCCGAGGATGGCCATCGGGATGTGGTGACCGGGGATCGCCACAGGCGTCCCGTCCGCTTTGAACTTGCCAAGGCGCGGACCGATGACGACGGCTCCAGCCAGTGCCGAAAATCCACCGACTGCGTGGACGACGCTCGAACCTGCGAAGTCTACAACGCCGTGTCCGAGGCCTGCGTTGACGCCAAGCTGAGCGAGCCAGCCGCCGCCCCAGACCCACATGCCGAAGAGCGGATATGTGAAGACCGCCATGAACACGCCGAACGGAACGAATGCCGAGAACTTCCAGCGCTCGGCCATACCACCGGTGACGATCGTCGCGGCGGTGTCCATGAACACCATCTGGAACAAGAAGAACGCGAATGCTCCAACGTCGAGCGTTCCGTCGCCAAGGGAACCGAGGAAGAAGCCTTTGGTGCCGGCGACGGCTTGCCCGAAGAGATGGAAGGCGTTGCCGTCCAGCACACCCTGCGCGCCTCCAAGGAGTCCGATCGGCCCGAACGAGCCGAACTGGAGCGCGAAGCCGACAGCCCAGTACGCGAGCGCGCCGATAGCGAAGATGACGAAGTTGGTCATCGCCACATGGGCGGCGTTCTTCCCTCGGCAAAAGCCGGTCTCAACGAGCATGAAGCCCGCCTGCATGAAGAAGATGAGCGCCACACCGATGATCACGAAGAACACATTCATCGAAATCGAAAGGTGGCCGACATCGCCAGCCACTTCCTGAAGAGTAGGCGCGCCAGCCGTTGCGGCCGTCACGTTGTCGATGCCGCCAGTTGCAGAGCCGGTCGGGTCGCCCGCAGCGTACGCGATACCAGTCATAAGCACGACTGCGAGAACCGTGAGGATCAGGGTGCGCACGCCAGCGCGCAATGCGATATCCCGCCATGTGAGCCGCTCGCAAGCAGCCTTCGTGCGTGACTTCATGAGCCACACCTCCTGTTGTCCGACAACCTCATTAGAGTGAGGGCCCGCGCAGACTATCGATCGCTCGTCGCCGAACCAGTATCCGAGACTCCGAAACCGGTTCGGCAGACGCCATTGTCTGCCGGTTGTGCGGACGGGAGCGTCGCCGGGAATCGGCGACCGAGACCTCTCGCAACCCACGCTACGCTTCGCTGATTTCGGAGAGGTTTCCGGTGCAACAAAGGGTGGTGAACGTTTGAGCACGCTTGTGTGACGGGGCGGCCATGCCGATAACAGGTGTACTGTATAGAGGCTAGTCGGTCGATCGGAGGTGCCCCAAAGAGTGCAGTCCCGCGAAGCGACAGGTCGAACCAGAAGGCTACTGCTGACCCTCTACGCGATCCTCGCCGCTGCGTTGATCGCTTTCGGTGTCTTCTCCTACACCTCATATGAGGCTTCCCTGAACGAGCAGGTTCACGAGCGGCTTGCGGCCATCGCGAGCCTCAAGACAACCGAGATCTCGGCTTGGAGAGCGGAGCGAATCGGCGACGGTGAGCTCCTTCAGCGCACTCCCAGGTTAGGTGGTTTGGTGGAGCGGGCCCTGAGCGAACCGGATCAGGCAGCGGCCCGTGAAGAACTCATCCACTGGTTGCAGCAGGTTCAAAAGGCAAACGATTACTCGCAGGTCTCGCTGGTTGATGCCACAGGCAAGCGGGTACTCTCGGCATCGCCTGAGGGCGAAGTCGTCGATGAGGGGCTCACGCGTGAGGCCGCAGAAGCAATGGCGACAGGCAAAGTCACAATCGCTGACTTCCACCGAGACGGCTCGCTCGAGACTCCGGTGCATCTCTCAGTTGCGGTACCGATAGTGAGCGAGGCGGCAGACGGGAAGCCTATCGCGGTCATCGCTATGAGGGTCGATCCCACCGTCTTCTTGTTTCCCTACATACAGCAATGGCCGGGTAATTCGCCGACGGCTGAAACGGTGCTCGTTGGGCGTGTCGGCGATGACGCTCTCTTCCTCAGCCAGCTAAGGCACGGAGCCGCACCGGCGGCGAGCATCAAGGTACCGCTGACGGCGACCGACGTACCGGCCGTTCAGGCTGCGCTTGGCCGTACAGGCGTAATGACTGGCGTCGATTATCAAGGTGTCCCTGTGGTGGCCGCCACCAAGCCGGTCCCTGATTCGCCTTGGGCAATCGTCGCGCGCATGGACGTCGCCGAAGTCTACACGCCTGTGAGGGCGCGCCTTCGCCTCACAATCGTTGCGGAGGTCATCATCCTCGGCGCGGGGCTCCTCGGCGTGTTGCATGTGTTGGGCCTGCAGTCGGTTCGGCTTGACCGGGAGCGCCTGGATGACGAGGCCAAGCACGCCTGGCTGGCGACTGCTGTCGACAGCAGCCTCAGCGAGGTGTACGTGGTTGATGTCGATAAGTTGGTGTTTGAATACGTGAACAGGGGCGCTCTCTTGAACATCGGTTACTCATCGGAAGAGATGAGCGCGATGTCGCCAGTTGATATCTTGCCGGAGCTGACTGATGAATCCCTGGTGGCCGCAGTCCGACCGCTCCTTAGCGGCGAGCAGGAGCGAACCACTTTCAAGACGACCCATCGTCGGAAGGATGGTTCGGAGTACCCTGTCGAAGCACACCTTCAGCTCGCTTCGCGCGAGGACAAGCAGCTTCTTCTGGTGAACGTCCATGACATCACGGAACGCCGGACGGCCGAGGCCAAACTCCTTGAGCACCAGGAGCATCTCGAAGCTGAAGTCGCCGAGCGCACCCAAGAGCTTGCAGCGACCAACGAAGAGCTTGCAACTACCAACGAAGAGCTTGCAGCGATGAACGAGGAGTATGAGGCCTCAAACGAAGAGTTGAGGTCGCTCAACGCGGAGGCGATCGAGGCTGCCCGGGAGACAGAGCGACTGAACGCCGCGCTTGCCAAAGCGGACAACGCCAAGAGTGACTTCCTTGCCAGCATGAGCCATGAGCTTCGAACCCCGCTCAACTCCGTCATTGGCTTCTCTGATGTGATGTTGAAGGGCCTTGCGGGTGGCCTCAACGAAGAACAGCACCGCCAGATGGAGATGATCAACAACTCCGGGCGTCATCTCCTATTGCTGATCAACGACGTGCTCGATCTTTCCAAGATCGAGGCGGGTCGCATGGAGCCGACGCCTGAGTCGTTCGATCTGGCAACAGAGGCAGTACGCGCGCTTGAGTCGCTACGTCCTCAGGCAGACAAGAGTGGGTTAAGGCTTGAGGCCGCCGGCACCGAAGCGTCGTGCGAGATAGTCTCTGATTGCCGAATGGTGCGGCAGATTCTATTCAACCTGATAAGCAACGCAGTCAAGTTCACAGCCGCAGGGTCGGTATCCGTCGAGGTCGTGGAGCGATCCGACTCTTGCGAAGTTCAGGTCACTGATACGGGTATTGGCATCGCCGGCGAAGATATGGCGAGAATATTCGACGCCTTCACTCAGGTCGGGATGAGGAACGACCATCCGGATGGCACCGGTCTCGGGCTTGCGGTCTCGTCAAGGCTGGCACAGCTCCTCGGCGGAGACCTGACGGTTCAGAGCACCTTAGGGGAAGGCTCCACATTCACGCTGACATTGCCGAAAGAACACAAGCCGAGCGGTGCTTCCTAGCCCGTATGGTTGCTTGGCGCGGGGTTCGCTTCGTCTCTCTTGCGACCACTGGAGAAACGCGTGAAGCCCGTGAGGCACCACAAATCTGCGCGGGGTGATATACTTCTGCGTCGCGGGGACGTAGCTCAGTTGGGAGAGCACCGGCTTTGCAAGCCGGGGGTCGAGGGTTCGAGCCCCTTCGTCTCCACCATAGCAATGCCGCACGAGGTCGGATCACCGGCCTCGTGCTTCTTTTTTCGATGCCCTCCATGGGGGTACAACATCTCGTACGACCCATCACTGCTAAGAAGGAGACCTACTGTGTCAAAGGCGATTGGTTTTGTGGTGACGCACGCCCAGGACGATCCCGAGATGGCGACGCTGCCGATCATGCTCGCCATCGGCGGAATGACCATGGATGTCGAACCTGCGATCATTTTGCAGGGCGAAGGCGTCAGGCTGGCGGTAAGGGGATACGCCGAGACCGTGAATGCGGAAGGGCTCTCGCCGCTTGAGGACCTTCTCTCGGCTATCCTGGGATCCGGATATCAGATCATGGTCTGTTCGCCGTGCATGGAGATTCGCGGAATCCTTGAGTCTGATCTCCGTGAGGGGTTCTTTGTCGGCGGCGCAGCGAAGGTCATCGAGACTATGCTCCGTTGCGACAGCTTCGTTCGCTACTAGGCCCCGGTGTCCAGAGTGTGCGGGCGGATTCCATGTAAGGGAGCGATATGCGCGTCCTCTTCTTCCAGCATGCACCGTTCGAAGGCCCTGGCGCGGTAGGCGCCTGGGCGGCAGCACGCGGGCACATGGCCCAGACCGTAATGGCCGTCACCGGAGAGTTCCCTCCGCCCTCGGCGTATGACCTCCTGGTGGTCTTAGGCGGCCCGATGGGTGCGAACGATGATGCCGATCACGCTTGGCTTGCTGCCGAGAAATCCGCAATCCGCACCGCAGTCGATGCTGGAAAGCACGTCTTTGGGGTGTGTCTCGGCGCTCAGCTGGTGGCGAGCGTTCTGGGCGCCCGGGTCGGTCGGAATCCTGAGCTGGAAATCGGGTGGTTTCCTGTGACTCTGACTCCGGATGGCAGTGCGAGCCGAGTCTTCGGGGAGCTGCCCGTCGAGTTCATCGCTGGGCACTGGCACGGCGACACCTTCGAAATCCCTGAGGGCGCTGTGCGCACGGCCTTCAGCGCAGCGTGCCCGAACCAGGCGTTCGAGTACGACGACGGACGGGTAGTGGGCGTGCAGTTTCACCTGGAGTGGGATGCCGATGGAGCCGAAGCGCTGGTCGAGAGCTGCTCGTCAGAGCTGGTTCCTGGGCCCACCGTTGCGACCGCCGAGGCATTTCTGGCAGGGGAGCGCGACCACGGGGCTAAATCGCGTAAACTTCTCTGTACGCTCCTCGACGGGATTCTCGCATCAACACGCTTAGGATCCAGACAACCATAGACGGCTGATTTCGGGGTGGTATGTCCCGACGGGCTCTGGTATGGATAGATAGTGCGCGTCTGTTGTAGCTCTCAGTGACGTCGCGGGGGAATCATGAGCAGCATCGTTCAAGTCACGGACCTGGTGAAGCGTTTCGGCGACTTCACAGCTGTCGATGGCGTTTCGTTCACTATCGAAGAGGGCGAGGTCTTCGGACTACTCGGCCCCAATGGCGCCGGCAAGACCACGACGATCTCGGTGATCTCATGTCTGCTTGACCCCGATGGCGGCGACGTTGTCGTTGGCGGACACTCGGTCAAGACCGCCGCAGTCAATGTGCGGCGTGAGTTAGGCGTCGTCCCGCAGGAGGTAGCCTTATACCCCACGCTGTCAGCTGCCGAGAACCTCGCGTTCTGGGGCCGGATGTACGGGCTTTCCGGTTCGGCGCTCAAGTCGGCCGTAGACGACGCCCTCGTTCTGGCCGGTCTTGAGGACCGCTCGAAGGAGCGCGTTGAGAAGTACTCGGGCGGCATGAGGCGCCGAATCAACATCGCGGCGGGCGTGCTGCACCGTCCAAAGGTGCTGCTCATGGATGAGCCGACAGTTGGTATCGATCCGCAGTCCCGGAACCATATCCTGGAGACGGTCAAGGAGCTCAATGCGAGCGGAATGACAGTGCTCTATACCAGTCACTACATGGAGGAAGTCGAGTTCCTTTGCGACCGAATCGCGATCATGGACCACGGCAAGATCATTGCGGTCGGCACACTCAACGAGCTGCGTGACGTCGTTGGCGGCATGGATGTCGTTTCGGTCAGTGTGAGCGAAGTGAGCGACAGCGTGATAGCAGCAGTCCGGCTCCTGAGCGGTGTCGAAAGCGCCGACAGCGCCGAAAGCAAACTGACCGTGCTCACGAAGAGCAGCGGCTCGATCCTCGGCAAGCTGGTTGCGACGCTAGAGTCCGAGGGCGCTCACGTCACTTCTGTCACCGTTGAGGAGCCGAACCTCGAAAGCGTCTTCCTCCACCTCACCGGCAAGAGCCTGCGGGACTGAGATGCCTCGCCTGATCCACATAGCCGTCAAGGACGTGAAGACGCTGCTTCGGGATCGTGCCGCGTTCCTCATCATGCTCGGCATGCCGCTCGTGCTGATCTTCATTCTCGGCTCTGCGCTTGGTGGCGTCGGCGAGAGCGACAGCGTCGATATCCCGGTTGCAATAGTGAGCCAGGACGCCGGTGCCGAGGGCGCGCACTTTGCCGAGACGATCGCGGGCGTGAAGGAGCTGGAGTCGGTTTTCAACATTGAGGTCCGAGACGACCTCGCCGCCGTTCGCACAGAGGTCGAACGCGGGGACCTGACCGCCGCCCTCGTGATTCCCGCCGGCTTCAGCGATGCGCTCGCCGCGGGCGACCCCATCACGCTCGAGGTTCTGCAGGACCCGGGCTCGCAGCTGACAGCGGGCATTTGGGCCGGGGTGGCGCGTGCGGCGGCAGCGAACCTCTCGGCGGGGCAGATCGTTCGACTCACCGTGACGAACGTGATGGCCGAGGCGGGTGTTCCGCCAGCCGCACAGCAGACTGATGGCGGCGAGCAGGCGATGACGTTTGACGCGGTCGGCGTCAAGGCGATTGAAATCGAACCTGAAAAGCAGATCACGATGATCGACTACTACGCCGCCGGACAGACCGGCATGTTCCTGATGTTCGGCGCGATGTTCGGGGCGTTCGCCTTCGTGCGTGAGCGCCGAGAGCAGACGCTCGCCCGAATGCTGTCCTCTCCTGCCACCAAGTTCGATGTTGTCGGAGGCAAGAGCCTCGGCATTCTGACCGTCGGAATCGTGCAGTTCTTCGTACTGTTCCTTGGCACGAAGTACCTCTTTGGAGTCGACTGGGGCCCCACGCCCGGCGGAATCATCATTGTCGGGGT
>DDWM01000034.1:9791-59973 GCA_002345925.1 Actinobacteria bacterium UBA2286
CTAGATGCTTTTCTTGAACTCATGCGCGGTGGCGCGATGTCGACTGCGCTTGTGTCGGTCGGGGCGCTGCTCGGCATTGGCGCTGTGTTGTTCGGCTTCGGACTTTGGAGGCTGAGCTACGAATGATTCGCCGCATACTCGCGATCGCCTGGCTCAACGTCCAGCAGATGCTGCGAAACCCCGCAGAGCTTGTCGGGGTGCTCGTGCTACCGGTCGCGCTCACACTCATCTTCGGCTCGGCGTTTGGCAGCGGCGGCGGGGACAACCCAGTGACCGTTCCTGTTGTCGACGAGGACGCGAGCGCCTTCAGCTCGCAAGTGGTTCGCCTGCTCGACGCCGAGGAGTCCTTCGAAGTCACACTCGTAGCGCGCTCGGAAGCCGAGCGCAGGATAGCAGCAAGCGAGAACTCGGTCGCTGTCGTGCTGCCAGCCGGTTTTGGCGACGACGTCGAGCGAGGCACCGCGACGATCAGCGTCATGCAGGACCCGACTTCCGAGAGTGGGTTTGCCGCGATGGCGGTCATTCAGGGAGTTGCGGTCCGGATGTCAGCGGATGTCGCAGCAGCGCGCATCCCCGAGCAGATGCCCTTCCCGGTGCCTCCCGCCACCTTTGCCGAGAGGTACGCCGCTGCTGACAGGCTTTGGGAGCCGACGCCTCCGGTCTCGGTGAGCGGCCAGACCGTGGTTGCGTCCGAAGTGCGCGGTGACTCGGAGTTCGCTTCGGGCAGCACCCAATCCTCGGCAGGCTTCACCGTGATGTTCATCATGTTCGTCACGTTTGGGGGAGCGAGCGGAATCCTGGAGGAACGCGAACAGGGCACACTCCGCCGCCTGCTCATCACCCCGAATCGCAAATCTCAACTCATCGTCGGCAAGATCTTGGGCATCGTCATCACCGCCGTGCTTCAGGCTGCGATTCTCGTCGGGATCGGCGCGGTTTTCTTCGGTGTGCCCTGGGGCAGCGATCCGCTTGCCGTCACCTTGTTGCTTCTGTCGTACATCCTCGCAGTCACCGGGCTCGCGATCCTGGTGTCTTCGGTCGTGCGCTCGCGCGATCAGCTCTCAGGACTCATGCCGCTGCTTGCAGTCGGATTATCCATGCTCGGCGGCAGCTTCTGGCCATTGCAGATCGTGTCGCCGTTCATGCAGACGATCGCCAAGCTCACGCCGACTGGTTGGGCTATGATTGGCCTCACAGATGTCGTCGCACGCAATCAAGGCATGGAGGCCGCCGTAGTGCCAACGCTAGTTCTGCTCGGCTTTGCGGCAGTATCCCTCTTCCTCGGCGCACGCATGCTGAGGTTCGAGTAGCGTGCAGCGAAAACTCGACGCTGCCACGGGAATATCGGTCGCCGTAGCGCTCCTGCTGTGGGCCTCGGCGTTCGCGGGGATCAAGGCCGGTCTTAAGGGGTACGGTCCTGGCGAACTCGCGCTACTGCGCTTCGGCACCGCGTCCGTCGTGCTTGCGGCGTATGCCCTTATCACCCGCATGCGGTTGCCAGAGCTCTCCGATGTGCCGAGAATCGGGCTTGCCGGTGCGCTCGGCATAACCATCTATCACATTTGCCTGAACTTCGGCGAGACGATCGTGACTGCGGGCGCCGCCAGCCTGATCATCGCATCCGGTCCGATCTTCACGGCGCTACTGGCGATGGTGTTTCTTCGCGAACGGCTCACAGTTTGGGGCTGGACTGGTATCGCCATCTCCTTCTCGGGCGTTGCGCTCATCACGCTTGGTGAAGGTACCGGTGGACTCACGTTTCAGCCGGCGGCTCTGCTCGTGCTGATTGCGGCAATAGCCACTGCCGGTTACTTCGTGGTCTCAAAGCCGCTCCTCGAGAAGTACTCGCCCCTTGAGTTCACGTCGTACTCAATCTGGCTCGGGACGCTCCCGATGCTGGTCTTTCTGCCGGGTCTGATCGCCCAGTACCCGCACGCGACTTCAGCGGCAACTATCTCGGTCCTGTACCTCGGCGTGTTTCCGGGTGCCGTAGCATACGCGCTGTACTCGCGAGTTCTGTCCAAACTCCCTGCGTCGATCGCGTCTAGCTTCCTGTACGTTCAGCCCGCCTCGGCCACTATCATCGCCTGGATATGGATCCGAGAGGTGCCCTCTCTCGTAACGCTTGTTGGCGGCGCGATTGCGCTCGTGGGCGTTGCGCTGGTAACGACGCGTGGCCGACTTCCCGCAGCCGACTAGCGAATCCGGAAGCCGATTTCGCCGAGCGGGTCTTCAGTGCTCACCTCAGCGGATTCCACCACGGCGCGCGGCGGTCCATGACGCACCCACTCAACCGCAGCACCGACCGCATCGGCCGGGCCCTCAAATATGGCTTCGACGCTGCCGTCCGGCAGATTCCGCACCCAGCCGTCAACATCCAGGTCTATGGCCATGCGCGCCGTCGAGGCTCGAAAATACACCCCTTGCACGACCCCGCTCACCGTCACATGCACCCTGGTTCTCTCAGTCATGCCGTCCCCCTCGTTGCTTATGCAGCAATCTCGCGTCATCATCAAAGATACGCCAGTCCTGCGATGCATATCGAGGTGCACCTGAGTGATGGAACCTGATCACCGTTCCGAGGGCTTTCGGGCGGGCGCGGCCAATCTGGGCCCGCTTGCCTTTATGGGCGCCCTTGCGGAGATGACCCCGGTGCCGTTCATCATCTTCGATGCCGACGGCAACATTCGCATATCCAACCGTCTTGCCTCTCAGCTCCTGGTCATTTCGCCCGATCACCTCCAACGACGCGTGCTCACCTTCGACGGCACTGATCTGTGGGATGTCGTCACCTCCAAGCGAAGTCAGGCGGAGCTGCTGCTCACGGAGGTGCCTCTGCGCATTCGCACAACTTCCAGCCGATTCGTGGACGTGACGTTCGTTGTTTCAACGCTCGGCGGATTTGGGAGCCAGCCCTCCGGCATGCTCGTGATCGCGTACGACGTTCCCGGCAAGCTCGATGCGTCCGGCGAGCATCCGCACCCGCTCGACTCCAGCATTCCCGGCGATGCCGTTCCGTTCGAGTCGATCGTGCGCCTTCTAGCGGAGCAGCTCGGAGCGGATGCGGCGGTCTTTGCTGAGGTCGATCCGGATCGTCCGCTCTCGGCCCGCACTATCGCGGCCGTGCTTGATGGTCAGGTGCCCGCTGAGTTCGAGTGGTCGCTACCCGGCACTCCGGTTATCGCAACTTCGGGCAAGCACAACATCTCGGTCAAGACGGGGCTAAGGGAGTCATTTCCTGAGGACCAATGGGCCGCAGCAGAAGGCTTCGATTCGTTCGCCGCAGTTCTACTCGCCGGGGTCGATGGGCGCAACGCCGGCGTGCTGGCGGTCTATTCCCGCAATCCTAACGATGCCCCAGATGTCACGGCCGGCGCGCTACGCCTCTTTGCGACGCGACTTCTCTCGCCCCTTAGAGCACTTATCGGTCAGCGCGCGCTCAGCGAAAGCGAAGAACGGTACTCGGCAATCTTTGAGCGCAGCCACCTACCGATGCTCCTGATAGATCCGACGTCTACGCAGATAGTGGATGCGAATGAAGCTGCGTGCGACTTCTACGGCTTCAGTTACGGCGACATCACGACCATGAGCGTTCTGCAGATCAACACGCTGCCGCCGGACGACGTTCAACAGGAGCTCAAACGCGCCATCGGCAAGCTGCGCAATTACTTCCAGTTCCACCACAGGCTCGCCGACGGAACCGTGCGCGACGTTGAGGTGTACGCGAATCCGATCTCAATCCATTCGCGCGAACTGCTCTTCGAGATCGTGCACGATGTGACTGAGCGGCATCAGACCGAGTACGAGCTTGAGCGTTACAAGCAACAGCTTGAGGAGTTGCTGCAGCGCCGCACCGACGACCTTATCCGCACGAACGTGGAGCTTCAGCAGACGACTGCCGCGAGCGATGCGTTCTACGAGAACGTTGGCGCCGAGTTCCGCACGCCCCTGCACACGATCATCGGCTTCAGCGATCTTCTGAGCCGGGGTATGGTCGGTGAGCTGAACGAAGAGCAGGTGCGGCAGGTCGGGATGATTCTCGATGCCGGCCGTAGCCTTGAGGCGCTCGTTGACGACGTGATCGAGCTGTCTCGGCTCGACACCGGTGCGGAGTCCTGCGAGCCAGAGGACTTCGACATCTCCGACCTGGTGCATTCAATCGCCATCGGAATTCGGCCGGTTGCCGAGGAGTGCCATCTCGCTCTTGAGGTCTCGACACCAGAAGATGCGATGCTGGCCTATAGCGACAGAAACAAAGTCGAGCAGATTCTCTTGCAGCTACTGGCGAATGCCATCAAGTACACCGATGAGGGGTCCATCAAGGTCGACGTCACAGAAGTGGACGCCGACTCCGTCAGTGTCGCGGTGACCGACACCGGTCGCGGCATCGACGCTAGCGAGCTGCCTCACATCTTTGAGGAGTTCAGGCAAGTGGCACGCCAGGTTGGAGGAACCCACGAGGGCACCGGCCTGGGGCTCGCGGTGTGTCGGCGGCTGGCTGAGATTCTCGGCGGGTCGATCGGTGTCGAGAGCGAAGTCGGTCGCGGCTCAACGTTCACGCTGACGTTCCCAAAGCGGTGCGTCTAGATTCAGAGGGAGTGAGCGCATGACTGAGGATGCAGGCACGCGACGCGTGCTGACCGTCACAGGCCTGGGACTCGTATTGCTCGGCGTGGTTCTTATGGCCTTCCAGGTCTGGAATGTCGACATCGCCGCAGTTGGGTGGCCATTCGTTGTGATCATTCCGGGGGCGCTGTTCCTTCTCGGCGCGATGATCGGCGGCAGGCAGCATGGACTCGGGTACCTCGCGGTGCCGGGCTGCATAATCACTTCAACCGGAGTGCTGCTCGCATATCAGAACTTCACCGGTGACTGGCAGAGCTGGTCCTACGCCTGGGCATTCGTCGCGCCGGGCGCCGTCGGTCTCGGACTGCTGATCGCGGGCGTTCGAGAGAGCTCGCCGGGTGTCCGGCGGGTCGGGGCGTGGCTTCTCGGTCTGGGGCTGGTGCTCGCGCTGGTCGGCGAGTGGGTGTTCGTGAAGCTGCTCGGCGTCGGAGGTCCGGGATTCGGGCCTGTCATCGAAGCGCTCCTGCCACTTGCGCTCATCGTGGCCGGGCTCTATGTTGTGTTCGGTCGGGGGAGCCGCAGCGCGCGCTAGGGGCCGCGCTGTACAGAAACGGGGGAGTGCATGTCCGAGGATCAACTCCAGGAGCCACAGGAGAATCAGGCGCCAGCGGCGCAAATAGCACCGCCAAAGAAGAAGCGGACGTGGCTGGTCGTTCTTGTGGTTGTCGTCTTGCTCAGCTGCATTGCAGCCTCAGCAGTTGGTGGGGTCCTCTATTTGCGGGTGCAGACGCAGAACGAGGTCGAAACTGCGCTGATGAACGCCGATGCTCATATGTCGAAGGCCATGGAGATAGCAGGGGATACGGAGGCTCTCTATGATGGTCTCGAAGCGATGTCATCGGGGTCAATCCAGGGGGGCATGGACTCGATGGTCTCAGGAGCTCAAGCCAATCTAGCGCTTGCTGAGGAAGAGATCGTCGCTGCGGAATACGAGATCAGCGCTCTCGATGACTCTGAGACCAAGTCCGCGTACCAGGAGTCTATTAGTGAAACGCGACTTGCGCTGAAGTCCACAGGAGATGTGTTTGCCACATTCGGCGAGGCGGGCGGTGTCCTCCAGGCGGCGATTGATGCAAGCGCCGCCATGGGTGAAGTCAACATCGCCATGAACGACGCGATCAACAAGAGCAACAACAAGAATTACTCAGAAGCCAAGACGATCGCCACGAAGGCAGTGAAGATGGCGGAAGAGGCCGAGAAGACGTTTAGCGCGGCACATGCGGAGTACCCGGATGCGGAATTCGACAAAGCCGCAGATATTGCCAAGCTCAAGCGCCAGCAAGCCGAGACGGTGCTCAAGCTCGCCGAATACGGCAAGGCCGGAAGCACCTCGAAATACAACAAGGCAATCAACGACTTCAACGGCTACAACACCAAGGTTCTGACTGCAGTTCAGCCGCGAATCTTTACAGACCCCACGTGGCTGCTCTCAAGCATGCAGGATTTCCTCAGCACGATTGCAGCACACACCGAGAAAGCACAAGATGCGTCTGATCGTGCGCACGATGCGTTCGACGCGGGGAACTACTAGCAGAGCCGACCGACTCCACTACCAATCCAGCGCGACTGCGGGCGTGGTCGCGCGATCTCGCAGACTGATCGCACCCTTCTTGCACGCCGAACGGCAGGTGCCGCAGCCATAGCAGGCATGCTTGTCCACGACCGCCTGGCGTGATGCATCGGGCTTGATCGCCGAGAACGGACACCGTGAGAAGCACGCGCCGCAAGCGCTGCATGTCTCGGAATCTACCTCGGCAATGTACTCGCCCTTCCACATCACCTGTAGCCCGTACTCGAGCGTAGTCTTCATCGCCATGCAGCCTGAGCTCAGATCACAGTTACAGATGGCCGAGATGAACGGCGTCTTGAACGTCCATATCGAGTGCATGAGGCCTTCGGACTCGCAGCGTCTAAGGACGGTGAGAGCCTCTTCTTTCGTCAGCCGCTGGAATTTTGACGTGTCGGGCCCATCGTCGAAGTCGCGGAATGCCTCGGCAAGCGCGCCGTCTGCGGGCTTCATGGTGATGGCGAGGCAGTATCCCTTTTCTGGACGCTTGGCGAAGTTCCGACATACGCATGGGAGTTGCACCACGCTTGTGGCGATGTCGAGGATCTTCTCGCAGTCCTCTAGCGGCACCGGTTGGCCGAAGTGATCTCGCTTCTGAGTGCGCGACGCGACATTGCGGACGATGCGGCGTAGTGGTCTTGGCGAGGCCTTCACGATGTCGAGCAGCTTGATGTTGCGGGCCATGTTCTTATTGAATCCCGAGACGAACTCGACCATGTAGCCTCGGCGCTCCAAATCGCGCTCAAGGTCACAGGCGTAGTTCGATGCCTCGAGATACCATTTCTTGCCATCGCCGTGCTGCGTGCAGAACTCACACATAGCGGCCTCGATTCCTTGCGCGGGTGAGCACTGGCAGGGCTGCCGTTCTGAGTGTCCATGGTGGTACAGTGCACAGTGTACGTCACGCTGGGGAGGGTTCGGATGACGAAGACAAAGACAGCAACGCCCGTACGCTCCGCCGCGAGCCGTGCGTTGGTTTGGCTTGCGGCTTCTCTGGCAGTGGCTGTGATCTTGATTCTTGTGGTACACGTGATGATCAGGCCGGTTACGCCCGCCCAGCTGGCGCCGACCGGTCACTTTGGCGAACCTTGTGGTCTATGCCACTTTATCTCGGAGGGTGTCGATGACGTCTCTGTCGAATAGCGCCGACGCGAAGCCTGCGCCGGCGGACAAGAAGAAGCGCACGTACTCGCTCGGCGAGGAGATAGCGAACGCTATCACGCATGGTCTGGGTGTTGGGCTGAGTATCGTCGCGCTCACGCTATTGGTGGCATTTGCCGCGATATGGGGAAACGGCTGGCATTTGGCTAGCGCCATCGTGTACGGAGTCACGATGTTGCTGCTATATGTGTCATCCACGCTGTATCACAGCATCCCGGGCGACAAGGCGCGCCATGTCCTCAAGATCATCGACCACTCGAGCATCTACCTGCTGATCGCAGGCACCTATACACCGTTCACGCTCGTCACGCTCCGGGAGTCGGGCGGATGGTGGCTCTTCGGCGTGGTTTGGAGCCTTGCCATCGTCGGAGTCGCGCTCGAGGCGTTCTGGGTCTACCGACCCAAGTGGGTCTCGGCAGTCGTCTACCTGGGCATGGGCTGGCTCGTGGTAGTGGTAATCAATCCGCTGGTAGCCAACCTGCCATCAGCGGGATTGTGGCTACTGGTTGCGGGCGGGCTCGCGTACACGCTTGGGACGATCTTCTACGTGCTGAAGCGGGTGCCGTACACGCACGCGATCTGGCACCTGTTCGTGCTGGCGGGCAGTGTCTGCCACTTCCTCGCCGTCATGCTGTACGTCTTGCCAACGCCTTAGTCTTAGCGTCGGCATCCCGGCGGAATGAGCAGCACCGGCGAATTCGCGGCCTGAATGACGGCATGCGTGACGCCACCAAGCGGCTGACCCGGATCCTCGTTGCATCGCGGTGCCATGACCACCATCGACGGAGTCGTGGCAGTGCAGAATCGTGCAGTCTCGCGCTCTGGCGAGCCTATGAGAACCTCGGTGTTGACGTTCGCGGCGCCAGCACTGAGCAGTTTCTTTGCGATGATCGCCAGTTGCTCCTGGGCGTCGCATCGCTTGAACTCGATTCCGTTGCCGACGGTGTTGTCGACCACGTGGACTATGTTCACCGTGCCGAGACCGTGTGACGCGAGTTCCTCAAGATAACGGGCGGCTATCGTAGACGCCTCGGTGAAGTCCACCGGGAAGAGCACACGAGAGAGCAGCCGACCGCACACATCCGAGCTTTGTTCGGCCTGGCCCAGCGCCGAGAGCACCGCAAGCAGTATCGGTCGGGCACTGATACGGACGAGGTCGGAAGAGACGCTTCCCGAGAAGGTCGCTACGAACAAGCCTTTGCCGTGCGATCCGATCACGATGAGCGAGGCGTTGTGCTGCTCGGCAATCTGTTCGATGGCGTATGGCGGGTACCCCACAGTGGTATCAACGTGAACCCGGATACCCGCACGCTCAATTGCCTCAGCCTGGCTAGCGAACAGCGCGTCCGCATCTCGGCCGATCGAAGCGCTTCCGGTGGTTCCGATGTCGATGATGTGCGCCAGCACGACTTCTCGAACGCCAAGGACCCCGAGGGCCCCCGCGCAGGCGACGATACTCTCCGAGGATGGAGATAGGTCGGTGCAAATGACTGCTCGATCGAACAATGAAACCCCCGCGCCCCATGGCCGTCCGGCGCGGACGGCAGTGGGCGAGAGTATAGAGTGCTGCAGCGGATTCCGGAAGAGCGCGGGGATTAGCGGTGACGAAACACGCCAAGCGGCGGCGTTGTGCCGACAGTCGGATGCACGGATGTAGCAACAAGGCTACTTGCCGAGGGAGCTCTTGTCCCGGTCACCCGAGTTCGTGTAGCCGCGGCTTTCCCAGTAACCGCGATATGACGCGTCGTTGGAGAGCTCTATCTCGGTGACCCACCTGATCCACTTGTAGCCCCACTTCTGCTCGGCGACGAGCGCAAATGGGAAGCCTCGCTCGGCGGGAAGGGTCAGGCCGTTCATCTTGTACGCAAGCAAGATGTCGTTTTCGCGGATGTATGAGAGCGGGAGGGATGTTGAGTAGCCGTCGGCCGCCCTGAAGATCACAGTGTTCGCGCCGCTCTTGGCTCCGACCTCGTCGAAGAGGTCGGTTAGAAGAACGCCCTGCCACAGGACTTTGACGCTCCAGCCCTCGACGCAGTCAAGTTGGACGACCTTCTCGTATGAGGCGTGATCGCTGGTGACCTCTGAGTATGTGTACTCGCGTGGAGCATCGACCAATCCGGTGACGAGAAGTCGGTAGCTCTCCTTGTCGACCTTTTGCGGGCCGAGTATGGAATTCTCGCGGAACTCCTTGATCGAGCCGAGCATTTCGCCCTCATACTCGGTGACTTCAACGCCGTCCAGCTGGGTTGATCCGCTCCCGGAGCTGCTTCCGGATGAGCCGTTGCATCCAACCAGGGCGACGGCTGTGATAGCGAGCAAGAGCAAGATTATTCGCCTTCGCATGATCTACCTCCTACCTCCCTTTACCCTGAAGGGTCCACGAGTACTGCGAGCGGGTACAATCGTTGTGCGCGTTCGACCACGCCTCACGGGAGTGATGATGGCAAGTACAGCAGACGGTTCCCGCCAAAGCCTCTTCAACGAGAGTCCGCTCCCGATGTTCGTAGTGGGGAGGGCAGGACTTAGCGTCCTCGCGGTTAACCGCGGCGCCGAGGCCATGTACGGTCTCTCGGATGACTTCCTGGGCTCGCCAGCGGGGAGCCTCTGGCCGGAGCATGAGCGGGTAGATCTTGAGAGCCTGCTGGTCGAGGCCGCCGTTGCGCATCATCGTTCTGGGCCTTGGACACATAGCGACGCCTTCGGCAGCCCCCGAAACGTCGGCATCTTCTGCGCCGAAACCGAGTACGAAGGCGTGTCTGCGTTGCTGCTGACAGTCATCGACCTTACTGACGACATTGCGCGCGAGCGCGCGCTTCTGGAAGGTGCCACCCGTGACGCATTGACGGGTGTCTCCAACAGCGCACGCTTCCTTGACCGCCTACGGATGACGGTCAGCCGAGCGCAGCACGAGCCAGAATACCGGTTCGCGGTCCTCTACATCGACCTCGACAGATTCCGCCAGATCAACGAGCGGGTCGGGCACATATCGGCAGACAAGATCCTGGCCGAGGCCGGAGCTCGAATCACTGCTGCGGCGGGAGCAGGAGACGTAGTCGCTCGTATCGGAGGCGATGAGTTCGCTGTTCTGTGTGATGTTGAACCTTCAGGAAATGATGCGGTGAAGCTGGCGGAGCGCGTGCTCGTCGCTTTCCAAGAGCCTTTTGGGAGCGGTGAGTCGGTGGTATCCCTCTCGGTGAGCATTGGTGTGGTAGTCGGGGGCGGCGATCCGGACCTCCAGACCGACGCGATCATCCGTAACGCGGATGCGGCGATGCACCGCGCCAAGCAGCAAGGACGCTCGCGATACGAGCTGTTTGACGAGAGCCTTCGCAAGAAGGCGATGCACTACGTCAAGACCGAATCGGAGCTCCGCCTTGGGCTTGAGAGGGGCGAATTCGCGCTCTACTACCAGCCGATCGTGAGCATACCCGGCGGCGAGATGCATGGGGCTGAGGCCCTGCTTCGGTGGATGCACCCCGAGGAAGGCGTCGTGGCTCCGGGCGGATTCATCTCCGTCGCCGAGGAGAGCGGGCTTATCGTGCCTATGGGCGACTGGGTGATGCATGAGGCCTGTCGTCAGATTCGCACGTGGCAAGACGCCGGGCATCCGGAGATATCGGTCTCGGTGAACGTGAGCGCTCGCCAGTTCCGGGACGGGGACGTGTGTGCCTCGCTCAAGAGCGCGATCGCCGAAGCAGGCATCGATGCGCGCCACCTCACCGCCGAGCTAACCGAAAGCGTCGTTATGGAGGACCCTTCGTCTTCTGTTGAAATCATGAAAGAGATAAGCGCAATGGGCGTTGGATTGGCGATGGACGATTTTGGAACCGGGTACTCGTCGCTCAGCTACCTCAAGCAGTTCAGGTTCGACTCCCTCAAGATCGACCGTTCGTTTATCAGCGGTATCGACAGCAGTGCTGGCGACGCGGCGATCGTGGCCGCCGTCATAGCGCTTGCGCACAGCTTCCGGTCCCGAGCAGTTGGCGAAGGCGTGGAGAATCCCGAGCAGCTTCAGTACCTTCGGCTTCTCCGGTGCGACATGGCACAGGGCTTCTTGTTCAGTAGGCCCATTCCTGCGGACGACCCGGGGGCTATGATGCAGCGCGGAACCCTCTGGACCGGGCTACAGCAATGACCCCGGAATACGAAGTTACCTATCTCGGATCCCGGCCGTGCGCAGATGGGATCGGGACGTTCAGGTTCTCTCGGCCTAGCGAGTACTCATTCACGCCCGGGCAGTTCTTTTCGTTGTCGCTTGAGACCGAGGACGGGCTTGTCTCGAAGTTCTTTTCGCATGCCGACGCCCCTGGTGATCCGGCAATCGAGCTGACAACACGCCTGAGTGGTTCCGCCTTCAAGAACAAACTCCTGGCACTTAGTGTGGGCGACGTCGTCCGCATCAGCGGGCCGAAGGGCCGGCTCGGTGTTCCAGAGGGCTCTACGGCTGTGGGGTTCCTGGCCGGAGGCGTGGGAATCACACCGGCGCATAGCATCATCCGCAATGTGATGCAGACAGGCAGCCCCCTCAAGGTTGCCCTCTTTTACGGAAACCGCGACGAGGCCTGCGTTCCATACGGTGAGGAGTTCCGTGGCTACGCTGCATCAAATCCGAGATTCTTGTACGTGGACACGCTCGACCACCCCGGGCCTGATTGGGCAGGGGAGTCGGGCTTCATATCTGCCGAGATGATCCGACGGCACTTGAGTGATCCAGGTGCTCTGCACTGGATAGTCGCCGGCCCTCCGCCGATGGTAGAGGCGATGAAGCGGGTCGTGAGTGACCTTGAGCTGTCGCCTGAGCGTGTTTCTTATGAACTGTTCGCAGGATATGACACGAACGGGTAGATATTAGGCGAGGTTGGCAGCGGTGCCGATGTTCGGAAGGGGCAGCTCATGGAACTCATGGCAAAGGTCTGCAAGTCTGAGGAGATGAACTTCGAGAGACTAGCCGCGAGGATATTCGTGGCCGCAGGAGGGTTCTTCTGGGTCGCCGCAGTTTTCGGCATGGACTTCGGGTACGAGGACAAGAGCTTCGGCGACGCTGCTCAGAACGCGCTGATCTACTTGGCGGTCACGCTTGTCGTGCTAGCGGTCGGATGGTTCTTTGAGAACCTTGCAGCAGCACTGATGCTCGCTGGTGCCGTGGGTGCAGTCATATGGGGTGTCATCGCTGGCTGGGAAGCAGGCGTTTGGTGGCTGATGTCGGGAGTTCTGATCGGCCCGATGTTGTTCGCGGCAATCTTGTTCTATCGCGCGGCCAGGATGCAGCGCATTTGCGAACTGAAGGTCTAGGAACATGCCGGTGGTCGGGCCGTTCATCAAGAGGAACATCCATTCAGCATCATGACGGCACCGTTCACTCTGATTGAGTAGCAGTTTCGGCGGCATGCGCTACACTTGCGTCGTGTACTCGCTATGAATGTCAGCGTTGGTGTGCGACGAGGTTGGGCACCCGCCGCACTTGTCTACGAATGACGTTCTGCCCGTGCGGATTGGTGCGATTCCACTTCGAGGAAGGCGACGGGTGTACGACCTGGAAGGGGTACTCGGGCCCTCGGTCATGGCGTTCGTGGACAAGCATGTCCGATCGCTGCTGACGTGGGACATACTAGTTTTCTTCCACCGGAACTCTGATGCCGTTCTCGACATCGAGGGTCTTGCTTCGCGCCTCGGTAGGCGAGTAGAGGAACTCTCACCTGAGGTAGATGCACTTGCTGACGGGCGCGTCCTGGCAATAGCAGGCGGACTCATCCGATACAAGCCATCGCCAGAGATGCGCGAGACTATCTGTGAGTTCGTCGACAGCTGTCAGGATCGTGGGCGCAGGCTTGCACTTATCGCGCTCGTGCTGCACAAGATCAACCCACACGTTGGGGCGTAGCAGTCGCTACAGGTGATCCGAGACCGTCACCGCGAGGCTATCAGGGTTCACGATCTCAACGATGCCTACCTCGGCTTCCGCTGTCTCAAGTTCGCGCGGTGATTCCAGCGCGATTCCCTCGTCGTCGTACATAAGGCGAACGCGCGGATGCAGCGCATCTGCGCCGGAGGCACACACAACGCCAACCGAGTGGTCTGTAAGCCGCACGACGCAGCCAACCGGGAACACGCCGAGCGACTTAACGAACAGGCGCGTCAGCGTCTGGTCGAGCAGGGTTGCCGTGTCGCGGAGCAGCTGTATGACTGCCTGATCCGGCGTGAGGGCGAACCCTTCAGGCTTGGCGGTCGTGAGGCGGTCGTATCGATCTGCGATCGCAACCATCCGGCTGTAGGGGTGCGTCACGTAGCCTTCCTCGCGCTCCGGGAAGCCCGCGCCGTTCGGTGCCATGTGATGCTCGTACGCCACTAACAGAGGGGTGCGGTCCTGCTCGGGCAGCCGGGACAGGATGTCGGCGCCGATCTTGGGGTGCAGGTAGCGCGCTTGCTCGGCCTGGACCGGGTCGCTCATATCGAATGCGACCTTGCCGATGTCATGCAGCAGCGCTGCAACACCTAGCGAGCTGAGGCCTTCCTCGGGAATACCAAGCTCATTGCCGAGAATGAGCGCGTAGATCATCGTGTTTATCGAGTGGAACAGGTTTGATTCGTTCTGGCTGTTCATCGTGGCGAGTCCGAGCACTGCCGCGCCGTCGTCCATGAGCCTCGCAAGGATGCCCTCGACGATCGCTCCGGCTTCTCCCACGTTTGGCTCGCCGGTCTCTTTGATCTTGGCAGTCAGCGTTCTCAGCACGCTCAACAGGCGCTTGTACAGCGCGCGGTCCTGCTCGCGCAGGCGGTCGCGTTCCTCGGCATCGGCAGCGTCTTCGTCGATGAACTCGGCGATAGTGATGGCGCTTGCACCGCGCCGCGCCAGTTCAGCTGCTACCTCGAGCGTTGCAGAAGGCCGCATGGCAAGTACTTCGACAAGGGTGACCGCGTCGTGTTCCGAGGCGTCCGCCTCGAATGTGATGCTCTCAACGCGATGCGCTTCCAGTGCCTCGGCCATCGCATGTGCCCCAGGCGCATCCGACGGGAGCACCCGGCTGTCCTGGTAGAGTCGGCCGAGATGAACGTTGAGCGTGAACGGACCCTCAACGACGCACTCCTGCACTGCGCTTACGAGATCGACCACTGCTTCGCGGTACTTCGGATGAGCAGGGGGGTACAGGTGCGTCGCTTTGCGCGCTGCCGATAGTGCTCCGATCATCTCAAGCGCGATCCGATCCTCCATCAGCGCCCACCCTCCTTCTCCCGCGTGGTGAGTGCGTGACGTGCGAGGTCGGCGATCTCTGCGAAATGACCGCGCTTGATTAGCGCCTTGCGCCCTGCAATCCGAGAGAGCACAGCAGTCGCATCCGGGTGAGGCGAGTGCGCGAGCGCGTTGATTATTTCCCTGCAGGCGGTGAAGTCCTTGTTGTCGCAATCGAGCTCGTCGAAGTGAGTGCCAAGCATCGTCACCGCTCCGGGAGCCACCGATCTGCCGGCCGAGCGAATCGCCACGAGCGAGACCTCCAGGCTGTGGTCCCGCACAAGCGACGCCAGCTGCCGGATGGCCATAGGCGTGTCCGTGTTGCTGAGTCCCTTTGCGGCCTCCTGGCGTGATTGGTCGTCGGGGCGTCGGAGCACGGCATCGATTGCCTGGTTCGACCGGGGATCTCCCTCGGCGGCAAGTCGCTCTACGATGGGCGCGATGTTGGACCACTCAACACGGGGCAACTCGGTTATCAGCAGGTCGAGCAAGCGCCTACCAAGCACTTCCCCGGCGATGTTGAGGCCTTCCGCGTTAGGGGTGCCAAGCGCTTCGTGCAAGAACGCGGTCTGAGCCGAGCTACCCGTGTGCCGGAGGATGTCTCTGGCCGCCGGTATGAGTGCCGGATCGTCATCGACCGCATACAGCAGGGCAGCCATCGAGCGCGCCCCCGTTGCCTTGGCAATAGCTGCGCGGATCTTCTCGGTAAGCTCTGGCCACGCCTGGTCTGTACGTGCCTCGCGGGAGGTCAGCTCGCCAAGCACTTGGTCGGCGAGCGTGAAGTCCCTCATCTCAAAGAGCGCAGGCACCGTGGAAGCGAGGCCGTCGAGTGTCTTGCAGTAAAGCGAGAAGTCCTCTTGCTGGTCGAGGAGCTGCAGCATCGTGGTGACGCTGCGCGCGTTCATCTTCGACATGGAGCTCTGGACTTCTTTGCGAACCTGCAGAACCTCTTCGGGCTTCACGTCGACGATACGCGCGACTTTGTCGTAATCGGGCCGCTGCTCGATGATCGGAGCCTCGCGACCCTCCTTCTCGCGCAATGCGAGCATGTGCTCGAGGTACGCCATCTCACGCGCCGTATGACCTGCGGCGGCAAGCATCGGTTTGACCTCGGCGAGTATTTCAGAGACACGCGAGCCGATCGGCAGTGTGGCGAGCATGTTCGACATTGACAGAACGTTCTTGCCGAAGAGACCGCCCGCAAGCGACTGCGCGATATCTGGAGAGCCGATCGACCCGAACACCGACGTCATGAGTCCTCGCAGGTCCTGGTTCTTAGCCGAGAGTCCCATGATCGCGTCTCTGGCGTCCGGCTGCTGTCGGAGGAACGCCACGGACAACGATGAAACAAGCGTGTCCAGCCCGGCCGCTCCGACAACGGACTGCAGCTCGGCCAAGCCCTCGGCGAGTGCTGCAGGGTCGCCGTTGGCGGCCGTCGCCAGCCACAGGGCGAGCTTCTCGGGGTCGGAGGCAAGTTCCCGGAGGAACTCGTCGACGTCATCGCCCTGGTCGAGTTCGGCGAGATCGACCACGGCTAGCGCAACATCGGACACATGGACGCTCGCGACTCCGGAGGCGACGAGTGCCGCCCCCATGCCGCCTTCGTGCCGGACGCTGACAGGATCTCTCAGGACGATGCTGATGAAGGCGATAAGGTCATCGACGGTGGAGCCCGGCAGGATCTCAATCTCGGCAATGCCGTGCTGGGTTAGCAAGTCGCCCAGTTCAGCCGAGCCGGGGGCATTCACGACTCCTCCGTGGAACGAGAAGCCTTCCCGGGCCACAGTGAGGGGTAGCGACGGCTCGTCGATGAAGAACGAGCTGAGTGCTTCGATAGCCGCATCCGCGGTCTGACGCGGGATCGGGCTGGTGGGAGGGTAGAGGCGCAGGGTCTTGGCGGCCGTAGCCAAGGAGCGCACGACGGTATCGACTGTGCGCTTGAGCTGGTCGTCAGACACCGATCGGTCACCCCCAAGTCGTCACGTCGGACGCCGTGAATTGTCCGGCAATAGGCCGCTTACGTAAACCCATGTGAAGTATTAGGCGTGGTGAAACGAAACACATCGTTTCTCGAACGCTCTTTACGGTAACCTATCGGCATGGATGCATATATCGGAGAGATATTCCTTGTAGTTGTTCTCGTCGTCTTGAACGGCTATTTTGCCGCAGCCGAGATCGCACTGGTCAGCGCACGGCGCGCCGTGCTCAAAGCAGAGGCCGAGGAGGGCTCGGCAAAGGCGAAAGCGGTACTTCGGCTGACGAGTGACCCATCGCGATTCCTGGCGGCCACACAGGTCGGGATCACGCTAGTGGGGTTTGGCGCCTCGGCAACCGCGGCAGTGACGCTCGCACAGCCTCTGGCCAAGTGGCTGCAGGGCCTGGGCCTCAGCTGGGTTTCGAACATCTCCGGCGGCCTGTCCATTTTCCTCGTCACGGTCGTGATCTCGTATTTCACGCTCGTCTTCGGTGAACTTGCGCCCAAACGCCTCGGTTTGCAGCGTGCCGAGGGAGTCGCGAAGGCCGTTGCAGGCCCGATAACCCTCCTGCAGAAGATCACATCGCCACTTATCTGGCTGCTGTCGCACTCCACGAACACCGCCGCGCGCATGATCGGCGTGAAGCCCGGGCCGGTTCGTCCCGGTGTCACCGAAGAGGAGATCAAGCTGCTTGTCACCGAGCAGGGCACGCTCCTCGATGAAGAGAAGCGGATGATCCACGAGATTTTCGAGCTCGGCGACACCGTGGCCAAAGAGGTCATGGTGCCCAGGGTCGACGCCGCGATGCTCGAAGACACAGCAACGGTTGCCGAGGCGATCGTGATGTTTCAGCGCTCAGGGTTCTCTCGGCTACCGGTCTTCCATGAGGATCCGGACTCCGTTGTTGGCATAGTGCTGCTCAAGGACCTTGTTGGTCCTGCCTCGGCGGGTGATGTTGACGCGGCCGTTATGGAGTTCGCACGACCTGCGGTCTTCGTTCCGGAGACCAAACCTATTCTGGCGATGCTCAGCGACATGCAGCGTGCACGCAACCACCTGGCCGTCGTTGTGGATGAGTACGGTGGAACCGCCGGACTGGTCACCATCGAGGATATTGTTGAAGAGATCATTGGCGAGGTCGCCGATGAGTTTGATAAAGAGCGCCGATACGTCACGACGCTTGGCCCGAATGAGTGGGTGGTCGACGGCCAGCTCTCCGTTGAAGAGGCGCGAGAGATGCTCGGGTTGGATGTGCCGGAGTCTGAGGAATACGAGACCATCGCCGGATGGGTCTTGATGGAGCTTGGGCACATACCTGAGACCGGTGAGATCGTTCGTCACGGTCGGCTTACGGTAAGTGTAGAGGCCGTCCGACGTCGCAGGATCGCGAGACTCAGGGTGGTTCGATCGAGCGACGGTGAGCTGCATCAAGGAGGCGCCGATGGAACGGAAGCTGTATAGGAGCCGTAGCGACCGAATGATCTCGGGCGTGTGCGGCGGATTAGCCGATTATCTCGCAGTGGACCCTACGCTGGTGCGCGTTGGCGTGGTCTTGTTGGGGATAGTCACCAATGGCGCGGTTGTGATCGCCTATATCATCATGTCGGTCGCCGTGCCGGAGGAACCAGCGGGCGGAGCGGCTACCGCCCCGGCCAACTTCAATGGAGGGGTTTCTGTGACTGATGCAAACGAATCTGCTCCTCGGGACAGTGAGTTTCCGAAGGCGCCCGACGTAGTCCCTGCACCTGAGACCGTCTCCGAACCTGCGAACGCGCCGTCGGCCATGCCCGCAGCTCCCGCATGGACGCCACCTTCGCCCGAAGTGCATGAGAGCCGCGGTGGAGGCGGCATCGGCTTTGGGGTAGTCCTCATAGTCGTCGGCGGACTGCTGCTCGCGAATCAGTTCCTTCCGGGAATCGACCTTGTGCGCTTGTGGCCGGTGGTCATCATCGCTGTCGGCGTGAGCGCACTGATCAAGGGGGCGCGCCGCTGATGGAGCTCAAGAGAGCCGCCGAGGGCCTGACGATCATCGCGGTCGGTTTCATCTTCTTAGGCAACACGTTCGGCGTGATTCCGTGGGGCGTCTGGTGGAATATCGCAAGCCTCTGGCCGCTTCTGCTGATTGCTGCGGGCATCGACGTCATCGGCAGGGGCACCGACAACACATGGCTTCGAGTGCTATCCAGCCTGCTCGTGATCGCCGGTCTGGCTTACGGTGTCTTCATGATGCCTACGAGCGGATCGAACTGGAGCCCCTGGGGTCCATTCGTGGCGACGCCGATGACAGCATCAGGACAAAACGAAGCGTTCAGCGAGTCCAGGCCTCATGACCCGGCGGTGCTCACCGGTGAGGCGCGAGTCAGCGGTGCCGTTGGCACTCTGAAGGTCAAAGATGGCTCCGATCTAGTATCAGTCTCTGGGGATAGCCCGTTCACCCCCGAGTTCAAGGTGACGTCATCCGCGCGCGGCGCGGAAGTGAATGTGGGCATGGGTTCGGGCCATTGGGTCGCGCCCCGTGACAACGCTTCGTTGGACGTGAAGCTGGATCGAACTGTCGCGTGGGATCTCACGATCGATGGCGGCGTCAGCAAGATCGATGCGGACTTGAGCGGCCTGACGATATCGGCTCTTCAGGTGAAGGCTGGCGTCTCTAGCGGGACAGTCATTCTCGGCGCTCCTGATTCTAGTGGCTCGGCCGGCGTTCCCGTGAACCTTGATACTGGCGTATCGACGTTCACACTGCGCATCAAGAAGGGTGAGCAGGTTCGCCTTCGCGTGGACAAAGGATTGAGCAATATCGTTCGACCCGATGAGCTCGTCTCCGTTGCCGAGGATGGCGGCAAGCAGGTCTATGAGACTGCAGACCTTGCCGGAAGCGACTACTGGGATATCACACTTGATGCGGGCATCAGCAACGTGCGCATCGAGTTCTATTAGGAGGCACAATGTCCGAAGGACGTAACGAACAGAATTCACCGCTTCTCATCATCGGCGGGCTCCTCATCGTTGCCGGGGCCGTGCTCATGGCCAGGCAGTTCAACTTGGTCCCGGCGCCGCTGCTCATGATGTGGGGCGTGCTGAGCAAGGCGCGTGGTCCTGTGGCACTGGTGCTCGTTGGGGTCGCCGTGATCGTTCTTGCGAACCGCGGTGGAAGCTTTCGGGCACCGGAGAAAGGCACCCGCCTGTACCGCTCTCGCGATGACAAGGTGATCTCGGGAGTACTCGGCGGGCTTGCGAAGTACTTCGGTGTCGACACGACGCTCGTTAGGCTCGCCTTTGTCGCACTGGCATTCGTCGGCGGCGTGTGGACCGCGATCGTGGCGTACATCATTCTGTCGGTGGTCATGCCGGAAGAGCCGATGACCCCGCCGCAGGCAGGGTAGTTCTGTCGTGCCGAGCGTACAGAAGGCTCCGGCGACGCGACCGGGCGAGATCATCGATGCGCACGTGCACATGTTCGCGCTACCGCTCTTCAGAGAGTTTGTGGAGCGCGACCCGGATGCCAATCCGCGCTTCAAGAAAGCGCTCGAGGAAGGCAAGTTCGGGCGCCGTCAGGAGACGCTTCCGGATCTCACAGCCAGCGAGATGGCGAACTGGTACGCTGCCCGGCTCGATGATGCCGGCGTAGCCAAGGCCGTCGTGATGTCGGTGTTACCGGACTCGCAGTACTCACGCGACTTCATTGCCGCCTCAGGTGGCCGGGTTGCTGCCCTCTGTAACATCGATCCGCGCACTCCTGACGCGCCCGCGCTGCTCGAACGTGAGATGGCAGCAGGCTTCAAGGGCGTGAAGCTCTTGCCGGTGAACCGCTGTTTTCACCTCTCAGATCCGGCGTGTCGCCCGTTCTTCGACAAGGCGGCCGAGCTGGGCGCGTCTATCTGTATCCACTACGGCGTGACGGTCGATCCCACCGGCGACTTGCGATATGCCGACCCGACCGATCTGTCTCCGGTCGCCCGAGACTATCCCGAAATGCCATTCGTGATCGCGCACTTTGGCGCGGGCTATCTGCACGAGGCTCTTCGCCTCGGCTATCAGTGCAAGAATGTGTCATTCGACTCATCGGGTACTAACAACTGGATGGATTACGATCCGCATGGCTACACGCTTTCGCAGGTCTTCGATCGCGCGCTGACGGCGTTCGGCCCCGAGCGCGTACTCTTCGGCACCGACTCGGGCACGACTGCCAAGTACCGCAAGTGGATCAAGTTCCAGCAGGTACGCACGCTTGAGGAGCTCGGACTCTCGGATCGCGATCGCGATCTCATTTTGCGCGGCAATGCCGTGCGTATCTTCGGATTGGACGTGTAGCGTGTTCGACTCGAAGCATAACGAGGAGCGCGAGTACGACGAGCTTGTCGATTGGGACCGCAGGCTCACGCGCGAGGGCCCATTCTTTCGCGAGCTGTTCGACGCGCGCGGCGTCGCCTCGGTAGCCGATGTGGGTGCCGGTAGCGCGCGCCACGCGATCATGTTCCGCTCTTGGGGACTCTACGTTACCGCCATCGACCCAAGCGCGGACATGCTCGCGCTCGCCCGGGAGAACGCCGAGGCGGCGGGTAGCGACCTACGAATCGTTGCGGGTGGGTTTGGCGAGGTCGCCGTGCTGCTCGGCAGGAAAGTCGGTGCGCTCACTTGCACGGGAAACGCGCTTCCGCACGTGCGCTCGCTCGAAGGTCTGCGCGCAGCGCTTGAGGATTTCTCGGCGGCGCTTGAGTCGGGTGGCGTTCTGGTTCTGCACTACCTGAACCACGAGCGACTTGTTAAGCAGCGCGTTCGCACGATGAGCCCTGTCTTCCGGGAGACTCCCGGCGGCGACAAGTTCTTCTTGCGGACGCTCGACTACACGCCGTCTGGCGATGGAGTGCTCTTTGATTTCGTCACGCTTGTTCGCGATCCGGCGGTTCGGGAAGGCGCGCACAGTATCGAAAGCTGGCCCAAAACCCTCGAGGTCGACCCTTCCGGCGGATGGTCACTGCGGTCGCGCCGTTCGCTGCATTTCGCGATGCCCCCCGCGCTCATCGGCGCGGAGCTTGCGCGCGCAGGCTTTGGCGACGTGCGCTTCCTCGGCGATCATACGGGTCGGGAGCTTGACGCCGAGAAGGACGAGTCGATGATCGTGACGGCTGTTCGACTCTAGCGAACGAGCGTGCGACCGAGCGCGCAGGTTCTGCCGAGCGCGGCGTCGCATGCAGCAACCGGCGAGGTGAGCCCGATCGGCACACTGCCGACCTCTCCGGATCCAAGCGCCGCGTGCAGGTGGCAAAGCGGCATCCCCGCTACATTCTGGTAGCACTCGTCAAGTGACACAGATGCCAGGTGGTGCTCGATGTTGTAAGCCCCCGCACACCCCATGAGCTCGCCTTTGGCTGCCCACTCGGCTATATCGGCGTCGGAGAGCTCCCGCATTGCGACTCGTGTGGTGACCGCGAACGTACGGGGAGCGCGATGCTCGGGCTCGAGGAGCGCTATGCCGGTGACAACATGGTGCGTGCGGCCGGATAGAGCGCGCAGCATCCGGTAGGCGTCGTCAAGATCGACAGGTTTGCCGAGCACGTCGTCATCGAGCACGACGATCGTGTCGAATGCGAGAATCAGTGGCCCAACCGCTCCGGCTTCGCGGGCCGCGACGGCCTTCTCGGCCGCGATCGAAGCGGCCAATTGCGCCGGGACGGCGGCCAGTGGCGATGAGAGGTCCTCGGGAGTGTCCACCGACGTAACGGCGGCGGCAAGGCCGAGCCAGCTGATTAGCCGACGCCTGCGTGGCGATGCCGAGGCAAGCAAGACGGTGCTGTTCGTTGATTCCATGGCCGCGATGATAGCACCGAAGGCGTTAAGAGGGCATAATCGGGACGAGGGTGATGTCTGCCGGTCATGACGCGGGAGGATCGTGAGCGTGGCAAACGCCAAGACATCGGGTGAGCGTGCCCCGGCTGCAATCGAGAGCTTGGTCAAACAGCTTGTTGTGACGTACAAGGCGGTGAAACTTTACCCGCCTACGAGCACGATTCCGCGAGAGAACGCTCGCGAAGTCGTCTCGGCGTTGCGCGCGCAGCTGCGTGAGCGCTCGGGTGTGCGAATCGTGGTCGTCAAAGAGGGTCTGTTCTTCGAAAGCCTTCCGATTCTTCCGGACCAGCCCGCCTTTGCGGCGTTCGCGCATGAGCTGTATGCGCGCAAACTATCGGATGTTCGCTTCCACTCCGGCGTTAGTGAGACCGAAGTCACAGCATTTCTCAGCGTGCTTCTGGAGACTCCCGAGGAGATCGAAGCCGCCGGTGGCTTCGAGGCCCGGCTTTGGGAGCGACAGGTGGACGGCATCACGATCGTGAGTGCAGCCACGAAGATCGTGGACACGAGCATCCCGGATGTGGTCAACGAAGGCGTCGTTGAAGACGAAGCGTGGCCACCAGACAACGATCGTATCGAGACGCTCCTTGGCGGGGCGTACGGCATCAAGCCACGCGAGCAGCGGTTGCTCATGCGATTCGTCGCCAGCCCAAAACTCGTGAACCGCTATCTGCAAGACGTCGCGCTCGCTCGCGCTGCATCCGGCCCCGCCGCGGCTCTTGCCGAGCGAGTCTCCATGCTTGCCCGGATAGCCAACGGTGAGCTTGCCGAGGAACGCCATTCGCTCTTCCGCTCGATCGCCGAGGCAGTGATGGGCCTTGATCCTGAGACTCGCCACCAGCTTCTGGTCGACCGTCTTCTCGCCGATGCCCGAATCGATGACGCCATTGCCGAGGTCATCCGGCAGCTCGACCTGGACGAAGTCTGCCGTGCGCTCGCTGAGGGTCTCGATCCTGATCCCGTGAGCCGGGAAGGCATCTCGCGCGCGCTTCGTAACCTGGCGCTCATCTCTATAGCCGCGAAAGATGATGTCTCGGAGGCAGCACGTTCGGCTTTGGCCGAGGCAGGCGCATCCGAGGGCGATATCACTGAGATAATGGATCAGGCACTCCCGACTCACCTTCAGGTGATTCGCAAGACCGAGGAGAAGGAAAAGGAGCCCATCGACGGGGTTCTGAAGCTCATCGACCTGGCGCCTTCGCGCGACCTGATGACCGACGAGGACGACCCGGAGCTCAAGGCGCTTCGAGAAGAGGCGCTTGCGAACGTCTCAGATGGCGAAGTGATCGCCGCGCTCGTGACAATCGCCACGCTCGAGCGTCGGCCAGACGTGTTCTCGTCAATTCTGGCCATTGTGGAAGGCAACCTTGCCATGCTGGTTGAGTGGGGCGAGTACGAGATTGCCGCAGACGCCGCGTTGGCCCTCTCGACGCTCTCACGCGACGAGACGCTGTCGGAGCCATTGCGCGCACGGGTCTCGGAGGTGCTCAAGAGCCTTGCTGAACCAGACCAGATTCGAATCATTGCGCGTGCGATGCGCGTCTTTGCGGCCGACTCACCCGAGCACGCTACCTGTCGGCGCTTGCTGAGCCTCCTCGGCGGTCACACGATCGATTCGCTGCTTGAGGTGCTCGCTGATGAGCCGGACATGGCCGCTCGCAAGGCGCTCGTGGATCTGGTGACTGACCTCGCGCCAGGGCACGTCCAGCGTCTTGGTGAGCAGGTAAGCGACCCCCGCTGGTACTTCGTGCGCAACGTCATCAGCATCCTCGGCTCCACAAGGGGCTCGGATACGCTTCCATACCTCGGCCGGACGCTTCGTCATCCCGACGCGCGTGTTCGCCGAGAGACCATCCGGGCGCTTTCGAACATCCGGGACCGCCTGGCCGACGAGATGCTCACAGCCGCACTTGCCGATGAGGATCCGCAGAACGTGCAGCTCGCCGCCCGCTATCTTGGCGGAGTCGGTGCGCGAGGCGCTGTTAAGGCGCTGTTGGCGGTCGCTCAGGGCGAGGGCCGCGGAAACCGAGACGTCGGTCCGCGTGTTGAGGCTATCGAGGCGCTCGGGCGCATCGGAGACACCGGGGTCATCCCGGCGCTCAGATCCCTCACCGGCCGCCGCTCGATACTGAGATCCGGGCGTCTTCGCGAGGTCCGTGCCGCCGCTGAGTCGGCGCTAGAAGTGCTCGCATCTTCTGAGACGGGAGGTGCGTAATGGCCGAGGATCATCTGAATGACATCATCCGCGAGGCAGCTGGCGCTGCCGGCGGCGACGCCGGGCCGGAACTCATCCAAGCCGATGACACCAAGACGTCTTCTCCGGTGGCGGTCTTCTCGGCAAAGCAGACACGGCGCGCGCGTGCCATGCTTGCGCGGCTTTACGCGCTCAGGCGCGCTCAGCGCTTCTACCCGCAAGAACACCCGGCGGTCGAGCAGGCCGTCGATGAGTTCGCCGCCATCCTCGCGCAGTTCCACGACGAAGGCGTCGACGTCCCCATCACGTTCTACGACGATGAGCTTCTCTTGGGTGAGCAACTTCTTGCCGAGGATAGCGTGCTGTTTGACCAGCTCATCCGTGATATGACTGCAATCGGCGCGGGCAATGTGGTCTTCGCACGCGGGGTGACCCGGAGCGAGATCCAGCAGTTCGCAAGGATCATCAGCCTGGATCCCGAGGCCGTGACGGACCAGGGCGGCGTGTCGGCGATGGCTATCGAGGCTGGCCTCACGCGCATCGTTGTGAGTGGCGTCGCGGTCTACCGTGAGCCGGCGGAGATCAAGGATGAGGACGGCAAGAAGCTAGCCCGTGAGGCGTACTCGAATGCGCTCGACCTCATGCGTGAGCTGGAGCGTCTGATTCGGGCGAATCAGGTCATCAACGTGCCCCGGGTGAAGGGTACCGTTCGCAGTCTCATTGAGAACGTTCTCAACAACCGATACGCGACTCTCGAGCTCGTCGGCCTGAAGAGTTTTGACGAGTACACGTTCTACCATTCTGTGAACGTCGCGATTCTCTCGCTAGCGCTCGGCTCGATGATCACCCACGATTTCCGGTTCCTTTCAACGCTCGGGGTCAGCGCTTTGTTGCACGACGTCGGAAAGATGACAGTTGACCTTAACGTACTCAACAAGCCGGGGCCGCTGACATCTGAGGAGTGGGCGCAGATACGGCAGCACCCCATTTTCGGTGCCGAGAACACCGCGCTCACCCCCGGGCTCGACAAAGCCGCAACCGTTATCGTGCTTGAACATCACATGCGCTACGATCTCACCGGTTACCCGCAACGTATCCCGATGAAGAAGCAGCACCTCGCCAGTCGAATCGTAGCCGTGGCCGACGCGTACGATGCCATGACCTCTCGGCGAACTTACAGCGCAGCACGGCCGCAAGACGACGCAGTCGTCACGCTCATCAAGAATGCTGACACCGCACTTGACCCAACGCTCGTACGGCTGTTCGTGAGCCTGATGGGGCTCTATCCGCCCCGATCGGTCGTGCTCCTCAGCTCTGGCGAAACGGGTATAGTCATCTCACCGAACCCACACGAGGTGTCTTTGCCTCGTGTGCGCATCATCGCGGCCGCCGGTGGCGAAATGGTCACGCCGGTCGATGTGGACCTCGTGGATGATGCCGAGGGTCGTACAGTTGAGCGTTGTATAGATCCCGCAGGCCTAAATGTCGAGGTCTCGGACTTCTTGTGATGCCGCTCTTATCGCGGCACAATCCCGACCGGAGGAACAGCAATGCCTGAAGTAGTCTCCAGTAATGGCGCGAGCCGTGGCTCACGCCCTGTTGTGCCGATCATCGTCGGCGTGGTGGTGTTGCTCCTGGCCGTCTCCGGAGGCGTGGCCACCTTCTACACAGACGCCCTGTGGTACACGGACCTTGGCCAGTCAGGTGTCTTCTGGACCCGCATCACGTCGGGCTGGGTCACCGGCGCAGTGTTCTTCCTGGCGTTCTTCGTGATCCTGTACGCCAACGTTCTGATCGCCCGCAAGATGGCGCCGAAGGTCGTGCTCAGGGCCACCGACGATGTCGGGTTCCGCTACGAGATGGCGATCCAGCAGGTGCGCGACGCGCTCGAGCGCTTCTCGGGTGCTGCGCTCGTGCTCATCAGCGCGGCAGCGGCACTTGTCTCTGGCGCGGCGATGGCGGCGCAGTGGTCGGTGTTCAGACTCGCTCTCGCTGCAGTGCCATTCGGTGAGACCGATCCTCAGTTCGGGCGCGATCTCGCCTTCTACTTCTTCACGATGCCGGCGCTGCGAACGATCGCGGACTGGCTCACAGGCGCGCTCGCGTTCACGCTTCTCGTGACCGCGATCGTGCACGTGCTCACCGGCTCGATCCGTCCATGGGCGCGCCTCAAGGGGTTTGACCCGCACGTGAAGGCGCACCTCTCGGTTCTTGGCGGTCTAATGATCGTGGTGCAGGGCTTCCGTTATTGGCTCGACATCTTTGAGCTTAACTTCTCAGGCCGCGGCCAGGTCATCGGCGCATCTTTCACCGACATCAATGCGCAGCTTCCGGCGTATCAGATCCTGATCGTGATCGCGGTGCTCTCGGGTATCGCGCTCATGGTCAATATCCGCTTCAAGGGCTGGAAGCTTCCGGCCATCGCGCTCGCGGTATGGGTCAGTGCGTCAGTGCTCATCGGCGGAATCTACCCGGCGATCATCCAGCAGTTCCGCGTCTCGCCCAACGAAGTCGCAGCCGAGGCTCCGTATATCGAGCGCAATATCGCCGCTACCCGCAAGGCGTTCCAGATCGACGATGTGATCGTGCGTGCATTCCCCGCCGAGGAGAGCCTGACCGCCTCGGCAGTCGCGGGCGATAGCGACACGATCAAGAACGTGCGTCTCTGGGACCCGAGCATCGTGTCTCAGTCGTATCAGCAGCTGCAGGGCATCCGCCCCTACTACGACTTCATCGACGTGGATATTGATCGTTACACCATCGACGGCGAGCGACGCCAGGTCCTGGTCTCGCTCCGGGAGATGAATGTCGACCAGCTTGCCGAGCAGGCCAAGACCTGGGTTAACCAGCACCTGGTCTACACACACGGCTACGGTGCGGTTGTGAGCCCGGTGAACGAGTCCAGTGGCCAAGGTTTGCCGAGCTTTATCGTCCGGGATATTCCGCCGACAGGTGGGACGGACCTCAAGGTCGACCGCCCAGCCGTCTACTATGGCGAACTCACCACCAACTACGTGATCGCCGCCACGGAGATCAAGGAGTTTGACTACCCCGTTGGCGATCAGAACGCGACAACGTCATACGAAGGCAAGACTGGCATCGCAATGGGTGGCATCGTACGTCGCGCCGCCTTTGCGCTGCGCTTCTCGGCACCACAGATGCTGTTCAGCAGCTATATCACGCCGGAGAGCAAGGTTCTCTTCAACCGGTCGCTGACCGAGCGCGTTGGCGCACTTGCGCCGTTCCTTACGCTTGATCGTGACCCGTATGCCGCGATCATCGACGGCAAGCTCGTGTGGATCATCGATGCGTACACAACGTCCGATCGCTACCCGTACTCGGAGCGCATCGGCGGCGTGAACTACATGCGCAACTCGGTGAAGATCACGATGGATGCGTACGACGGCACGGTGAAGATGTACGCCTTTGGCGAAACTGACCCGGTGCTCGAGACGTGGCGCGCTGTCTTCCCGGACCTAATCACCGACGAGTCCGAGATACCCGAAGGTGTTCGCGATCACCTGCGCTATCCCGAGGACCTCTTCCGCGTCCAGGCCGCGGTCTACAAGACGTATCACATGCTCGATCCGCTCGTCTTCTACAACAAAGAGGACCAGTGGGAGCTGCCCGGCGAGGCCAGTGGCGCGCCAATGGATCCGTTCTACGTGCTCATGAAGCTCCCGCAGGAACCTGCCGAGGACTTCATGATCATGCTGCCGTTCACCCCCCGGAACAAAGACAACATGATCGGCTGGATGGCGGCGTCTTCAGACCCGGGCACCTACGGTCGCCGAATCGTCTACACGTTCCCCAAGCAGAAGCTCGTGCTCGGCCCGCAGCAGGTGAGTGCGCGAGTGAACCAGGACCCTGTGATCAGCCAGCAGCTCACACTGTGGAACCAGCGGGGGAGCGGTGTGTTGTTCGGCAACATGCTCGTCATCCCGATCGAGAATTCGATCGTCTACATCCAGCCGCTCTACTTGCAGGCTGAGCAGACGGCGATGCCGCAACTTACCCGGGTTGTGGTCGCCTACGGTGACTCAGTTGCGATGCAGCCTGACCTTAAGAGCGCGCTTGAGTCTGTCTTTGGTGCAGCGCCAACGCAGCAACCCATTGGCTCTTTGGCACCAACGGTCGACATCGCGCGCGACTTGTATCTGAAGGCGATCGAGGCGCAGAAGGCCGGTGACTGGGCAGCCTACGGCAGGGCGATCCAGGAGCTTGGCGAGGCACTCGAACAGCTTTCCGGCAGCGCTGAGACCACCCTGGCGCCGTAGAGAATCCGCACGTCAGAGGGCCCCTGGCAGCTCGCCGGGGGCCCTTTCGGTTGGCTTTCCTGGCACGGACTGTGCTATTGTTCCTCCTCGTTGTGCTTTACAAGGACGCTTCTCGGCGTGTGTAGCCCGTCTTCGTGCGGGCCACCGGACCGGCGACGAGAGTGTCGAAGTTCAAAAAAGAGAGGACTCCGTGCGCTGGCATCATGCGCCGGCCGGGAGTCGGATCACGGTCCAACACCAACAGCATAGCTTGTGCTTGTTAGGTCGAAAGACGGCGTAGTGCCGATCACACGACCGGGCCGAGACAGCTAGCTCCACTCACAAATCCCTCTGTCTACACTTGTAGTATGCCCTCGCCCGGGTCGCCGTCTGTAATGTATCCGGACCCGGAGGTCATGTGTGAAGGTTTACAGTCTGTTCTCAAAGTCCGCCAACGCGGTCGTGAGCGTACTCATCATTACGCTCGCCGCAGCAACGGGCGCCGGTCTTCTTCCCCTGCAGCGCGCAAGCGCAGCAACCGTCGTCACGACCGGAGCGGACACTCGCGTCCGTCTCTCCAGCACTAGCGCGATAGTTCTTGTCCGTGAGAAGACCAGCTCGATCGAAAGCACCCCCGACGTCAGTGTGACCGCAGATGTACGACCTGCCGAGAAGACGACGACGGTTCAGACAAAAGCTCAGCTCACCTCGCAATTCAAGGCTCTAGAGGCTGCGCGTGCAGCAGCCGCAGCAGCAGCGGCAAAGGCGCAGATCGTTGCGCTGACGAACTGGAAGTCGGCGAAGGTGTCGTGGTACGGCCCCGGATTCTACGGGAACACGATGGCTGGCGGCGGCAGCCTGACTCCTACGAGCATGGTTGTGGCCCACCGCACGATGAAGTTCGGCACTAAGATCCAGATCAGCTACAACGGCAAGACGGTTGTTGCGGTCGTGAAGGATCGCGGGCCGTATGTGGCCGGTCGTACGTTCGACCTCGGCCCCGGCACCGCTAAGGCACTCAACTTCTCGGGTGTTGGCACAGTGAGATGGCGCGTTGTGAAGTAAGACGCGTTTGCATAGTGAGTCCGACGGCGTCGGGAGCAGTTGCTCTCGGCGCCGTTCGTATTATTTGTTGAACGTGTGTAGAACGACGCGGCTTCGGTTAGGGTATGTACGAAGCGTTGCACCCGCCCCGAGGAGGTCGTCGCGCATGCCGGATCCCGGCAAGAACTCTGCAGAACCCAAGAAAGACGCCATCGGAGCGATCATCGACTCGATCGCTGATCTGCTCCAGACCGCGACAGACTGGGTCCGTCAGGAAGCCGAGTCAGTCGTTCGCGAGAAGATCGTCCTGCCGATCCAGCGCCTTGGGCTGACGATCGTGTCTGCCTCGGCAGCCGGATGCCTGGCCGTGGTCGGGCTCATCTTCATCGCAGTGGCGCTCTTCCTGCTGCTAGCCCAGTGGCTCACGTACCCCGGCGCGCTTCTCGCCATCGGTGGCGTGTATCTGCTTGGCGCCGTTGTATTCATAGTCATCAAAGTGAGGATGATGCAGAAATGACCGATGCCGAGCAGCCCATCACCGTTGAGGATCTGCGTCGCAAAGCGTTGCGCATCAAGGACATTGCCGAGACCGAGGTGCGCCACTTGCGAGACGAACGCGGGACGCAGATCATCGTTGCTGGCGTGGCCGTGGTGTGCGCGGCGGTAGCAATCGCTTACTTCCTTGGGAGCCGCAGGCGCGGCTAGGGATCAACTGGGGGGATCATGCGGGTAAGTAGCGTTACCGTGTGCACCGACCGTGTCGACGTTCTGGTCGATGTGGGCGACGCAGAGGCTCTGCGCACGATGTCCGACAGCGCGATAGCCGAGCAGGCCCTGAAGCTTCTGCCCGGACTCGAGCGCCACGTGTGCCACAACGACGACGGACGCACATTTGCCGAGGAACTCGCGGACACCGAGGTGCCGCACCTCTTCGAGCATGTGGTGATGGAGCTCATGGCCAAGGCCGGCTCGCCCCGCACGCTCCAGGGTGAGACCTCCTGGGACTTCAAGCGCGACGGGCACGGCATCTTCCGCGTCTCCTTCGAATACGACGATGATCTCGTCTGCCTCGGCGCGATCAAAGCGGCCAGCAAGGTGATGGCGTATCTCACCGATGGTGGTCCCGCGCCTGACACCGCCAGAGAGACGGCGAGGTTGCTGAGCCTGCGCGAGGTGCCGGTAGTGGCGTGACCTTGACCCTCACCCCACACCCGCGCTAAGGTGTCCCAACACTCGGCGGCTTTCGCCGATCACATCACGTGAACGTGAGGGAAGAGGGCGTCATCTGCCCGGCCACCCCTCCGCAGGTTCTCCGCCAGTCCGGCTCCAGTGAGCCGAGGGAAGCGGACGGTGCTTCAGGAGCCGTTACCTCCGGACTCGAGACCAGGCGCGCAATCGGCGTCCGGTGAAGACAGGTGGTACCGCGAGCGGCCCTCGCCCTGTTCCAGGGGAGGCCGTTTCTTCGTTTCCGGAGCAATTTCCGGGTAGGGGTGATCGCGATGGGTACCGCGAGAGTGGTGTTCGACCGGTGGGACGGCCGTTATGCCGAGCGTATGAGCGCAATCCGCTCCTCGGCAGTACGGGACCTGTTCGCCGCAGCATCACGCCCCGACATCATCTCGCTCTCGGGCGGCATGCCCGAAGTCTCCCTTGTGCCCACCGAGGCCGTCGCGCGCGCTGCGGCAGCCGCGATCCGCGAGCACGGGACCGAGGCGCTCCAGTACGGCTCCTCGGAGGGTCGCGTACAGCTGCGCGAGATCATCGTTGAGCTAATGGCCGAGAGTGGCATGCGGCTGAAGGCCGACGACCTCATCGTGACCGCCGGAGCACAGCAGGCGCTCGACTTGCTCGCGAAGATCTTCATCGACCCGGGCGACACGATCATCACCGAAGGCCCCACGTACCTGGGCGCGCTGCAGGCGTTCTCGGCATACCAGCCCAACATCGTGTGCATCCCGATGGACGACGACGGCATGCGCGTGGATCTGCTGGAGGCCAAGCTCCGCGAGCTAGGCCCGCGCGGCGCCAAGTTCATCTACACGATCCCCAACTTCCAGAACCCCGCCGGCGTCACGCTCACCCCCGAGCGCCGCCGCAAGCTCGTCGACCTGGCGCGCGAGTACGACATCCCGCTCATCGAGGACGACCCGTACGGCCGCCTGCGCTTCGAGGGCGGGCACGCCAAGACGCTCCGCGCGCTCGACGAGGACGTCATCTACCTCGGCACCACCAGCAAGATCTTCGCTCCGGGGCTGCGTCTGGGATGGGTTGCCGCGCCCGCGCCGATCCTCGCCAAGCTGCTGCTCGCCAAGCAGGCGGCCGATCTGTGCGGCAGCGCGTATGCGCAGGTCACCGCCGAGAAGTACTTCACCGGTACCCGCTGGCGTCGCGTGTTGCAGGACCTCACGCGCACTTACGCCGAGCGCCGCGACGCGATGCTCGAAGCGCTGGCCGAGCACCTCCCGCCGGAGGTTCGCTACACGCGCCCCGAAGGCGGCTTCTTCGTGTGGGTCGAGCTGCCCGAGTTCCTCGACGTGAAGCCGCTTCTTGCCGAGGCGGTCGAGGCAGGCGTCACGTACGTGCCGGGCGACGCGTTCTTCCCGGACGGCCGAGGTCGCAACTGCATGCGTCTGGCGTTCTGCTTTGCCAAGCCTGACGATATCCGGGAAGGCGTCCGCCGCCTTGCCGAGGTGCTCGAAGACAGACTCGAACTCTACCGCGCCTTCCAGGCCGCGGGTGTCCTAGAAGGGGAGGCCAAGTCGGCATGAAAGAGAAGATCGCAGTCCTCATGGGCGGGCGTTCGCTGGAGCGCGAGGTGTCGCTCAGAAGCGGCCGTCGCGTGTGCGAGGCGCTGACCGAGCGCGGCTACCGCGTGCTGCCGCTGGATGTCGCGGCGGACCTCGTTCCGACGCTTCGCTCGGAGCGCCCTGACGCGGCGTACATCGCGCTTCACGGCAAGTATGGCGAGGACGGCACCGTCCAGGAGGTGCTGGAGTTCCTCGGCATCCCTTACACCGGGCCCGGCGTGGTTGCATCCGCTCTCGCGTGGGACAAGGCGGTCTCCAAGCGCCTCTTCCGCGAGAACGGGATCCCCACGCCCGACTGGGTGACGTTCAGCACCGCGGCGTTCAAGGAGATGGGCGCTGCCACCGCGCTCGACCTCGTCCCGGAGGCTGTCGGCGGTTTCCCGCTGGTAGTGAAGCCTGCCGAGCAGGGCTCGGCACTCGGCCTCACTCGCGTGACGGACGCGTCCGAGCTCCCCAACGCTCTCATGAACGCGCTCTCGTATGGCGACAAGGCGATCGTGGAGAAGTGGGTCGACGGCGCAGAGCTTGCGGTCTCGGTGCTCGACGGACCCGACGGCCTACGGGTGTTGCCGCCGGTAGAGATGGTCGCGCTCTCCGGCCTCTTCGACTTCTCGGCGATGTACACGCCCGGCGAGACCGAGTACTACGTCCCTGCGCGCCTGGGTGACGCGGTCATGGCCGAGGTGATCCGTCTTGCCGCAGAGGTGCACCGCCTGCTTGGCTGCCGCCATGTCAGCCGGGTCGACATGGTCGTGGGTGCCGATGGCGTGCCGCAGGTGCTTGAATGCAACACTTCACCGGGTATGACAGAGACGTCGCTTTTGCCGATGGCTGCCGCGTCCGAGGGAGTAACTTTCCAAGTGTTGGTAGAGCTTCTGACCCGCGCAGCGCTCGATACGGTAGAGTGATGGGTATAGAAAACAGTGTGAATCGCTCGTGATTTTGGTAATCCCCGACGACGGAGGTGTCTGATGTACGACTATCGCAGAGGTGAGAGCATCCTCGGCGCATTCCTGCTTGGCGGCGTCGTTGGTGCCGTTCTTGGAATGCTGTTCGCGCCCCGCTCTGGCAAGGAGAACCGTGAGTTCGTCGCCGAGAAGGCTAAGGACTACTGGGGCGAAGGCATGGAAGTCTATGAGACCGGTCGCGAGAAGGTCACCGAGGTATACGAGACTGGCCGCGAGAAGGTCACCGGTGCCTACGAAGCAGGTCGCGAGAAGGTCTCCGGTGCGTACGAGACTGGCCGCGAGAAGGCTACCGAGACCGCCGATGAGCTACGCGTGAAGATCGATGCCGCGCGCGATCGCCTTCGCGAGCAGGTCGACAGCGCCGCCACCACGGCGAAGGACAAGGTAGTCGAGTACGCGCCTGTCGCCAAAGAGACAGTGCACAAGGTAGGCGAGGCAGTGAAGGGTGGCGTCAAGACCGCCGAGGACAAGGCCGAGAGCCTGCTCGACATGGTCGCCGACAAGGCCTCCGCCAAGAATGCTGATGCAGACGTGGTCGTGCCCGAGTAAGCTTACGACATGACGTGCTGTCCGAGGCCGGCCGCCACGCGGTCGGCCTCGTCGTAATCAAGGAGCAAAACCGTGCCGCGAGTCTCTGATATCGAAGACGTCGGAGTGGTGAACAGCCGGGGCATGTCTCTCGGTCGCATATCCGCCGTGCTGTTTCATCCCTCGGAGGCCCGCGCTGTGGCGGTCGTCGTTCAGCGGCCGCGCATCGGAGGTGTGGTTGCTCGCGCCGAGATGTACGTCCCGCTCGGCATGCTTTCCCGCGAGGGCGAGGTCCTCGTGCTTCGCGCAAACAAGCTTCCGTCCGAGGCGGACGGCGAGAAGTTCTTGGGTTACAGCTGGGAGACCACCGTGCACTGGCGGGGGATGCCGGTTCGCTCCACTGCAGGTGAGATGATCGGCGCAGTGAACGATGCGGACATCAGCCTGGCCGACGGGGCAGTCTCGCTCCTGCGAGTCTCCACGGGTATGCTCGGCGATGTTGCTGTCGGACGGCTCGAGGTTCCCGGCGATCTTGTAGAAGGCTTCTCGAGCGACGCGGTGATCGTATCTGCCGAATATTCCGAGCTCAAGGCCACAGGCGGCGCCGCGAAGGTCGCTGCCAAGAGCGCAACGGTCGCCAAAGAGGCGGGCGGGCGCGTAGCGAAGCAGGCGTACGATGCGAGCATGTCCGCTGCGATCGCCGTTGGGAAGTCGTTCAAGAGCGGCAAAGGGCGGCGCATGATCGACAAGTTCAAAGAAATGACGCGCGAAGAAGAGGAATGAGGCCCGGCGGTGGCTCGAAGATTTCGGCCCCTCACAGGTGATCTCCTCAAGACACTGCCGCCCGGATGCTCCGGGTGCGCGTACTGGGAGACAGCCGAGCCGCTTGCCGCCAGGTGTGGTGAGCGCTGCGACGCCGAGCTTGTAAGCGCGTGGATGGATCGCGTAGCTACCGAGTGGGGCAGTTGCGGCCGGATCGCGGTCGTCGATGGAGAGGTGCTCGGCTTCATCAAGTACGCGCCCGGCTCACTCGTGCCGCAGGCGCAGGTCATGCCGGCGGGGTCGCCCGACCCGCGCGCCGTCCTCATCACGTGCATGCACATCACGCCAGAGGCTCGGCAACGCGGCCTCGGCAAACTGCTCATGCAGGCGGCGCTGCGCGATCTTGTCACGCGAGGCGAGCGCACGGTTCAGGCCTACGCGACGACCACGCATGGCGACTACTCGCTTTCGCCGGTTGTTGGCGTGCAGTTCTTGCTCAGAATGGGCTTCACCGTTGCGCGACCGCATCCCGTGATGCCCCTCATGCATATGGACTTGCGCTCACTTGCTGCATGGACCGAGAATCTTGAGGTAGTCCTGGAGTCGCTGCGGCTGCCGCTGCGTGTGCCCCGACGCCAGCCTGTACCGAACATCAGAGAAAGAGGGAACGCATGAGCGAGGCCGGCGGAGTGACCGAGCCCAAGCGAACCGGCTCGGCGGGGCGCGTTCTCGCATTCTTGGAATCGCACGGGCTTGCCGAGGGGCTTGTCCACTTTGAGCAGTCCACCAAGACAGCTCAGATGGCCGCCGATGCGATGGGGTGTGAACTTGGTCAAATCGTGAAATCACTCGTGTTCGTGGCCGATGATCGCCCTGTGTTGGCACTTGTGGCTGGCGACCGGCGCGGGGACTCCGACGCGATCGCCGCACTGATGGACGCCCGCAAGGCCGCATTCGCCGACGCGGACACGGTTCGCTCGGCAACGGGATTCGCGATCGGCGGGGTGTCGCCATTCGCGCTGCCCTCGGAGCTGCGCGTTCTGATCGACGAATCGCTCGGGCGCTTCGAGGTCGTGTATCCCGCAGGAGGCACGCCGAGCTCGATGGTGCGCATGACGCTTCCGCAACTCGTTGAGCTATCCGGTGGACAGGTCTGTGAAATCGCGCGATAGTCACACGGTCATGACACAAATCACAGACTCGCCACAGATAAACACAACGCTGAAGATCGCCGGGATTCTGGCGGTCTTTGGTTTGTTTGCATTCCTGGCGCATGGCGCATTCGGCCGGGTTCCTGTTGAGATCGACGGCCGCGTTGCGCTTGTTGGAATCGGGGACAGCGTTGCCGAGATAGTCGCCGAGCAGCCCTGCTCGGCCGAGCCGGGGGACCTGCTCGCCGCGTCCGACCGCCACGTGGTTGTCCCCGGTGGAGGCAAGCCGCTTGCAGTCCAGGTCAACGGGCGTGCTGCCGATCCCGCCGAGCGGATACGTCCCGGCGACCGGGTCGACACGCTGGCCGGGACCGACGTTGTTGAGCCCACCGCCGAGGAAACTCGCGTTATCGCGGCGCCGACCGAGATAGTCGGCAATGGTGCCGTACTCACGTTGGCCGCGCCCGGCTCGGCGGGTGTTCAGCGGGTCGTTGTCGGTGCGGTTTCCGGCGACGTGATTGCGAGCGAAACGGTTGTGCCTGCCACGCCGATGGTGCTGCGACGGGTGGGTGCTAACGGGAAGAAGGTCGTGGCGCTCACTTTTGACGACGGTCCCTGGCCGGAGTCTACTGCGGAGATTCTCGACATCCTCAAAGAAGAAGAGGTCCCGGCCACGTTCTTCATGCTCGGGCTCCGGGTGAAGAAGGAGCCGGAAGCGGCGCGGCGCATCGTTGCCGAGGGGCATGACGTCGGGAACCACACGTATCGCCATGTCGATCTCACCGATGTGAAGCCCGAGATCCAGCGACGCGAGATTCGCGGCACCAACAACGTGATCCGTGCGACGACCGGCGTTCAGCCCGAGTGGTTCAGGCCGCCGATGGGGCAGGTCGACAGCTCCGCATATCGCGAAATCAAGGCCGCAGGATTGCGACCGGCGCTCTGGACGGTTGATCCGCAGGACTGGCGCAAAGGCAAGTCAGCGGGCAAGATCGCGCGGGAAGTCATATCTGGTGCAAAGCCCGGGTCGGTGATCTTGCTCCACGACGGCGGAGGAGATCGCAGTCGGACCGTAAAGGCGCTGCCGTGGATCATCCACGAGCTGCGTGAGCGGGGCTACGAGTTCGTCTTGCTGGGCGATCTGCCGAGCGCCCCCAAGTCGCGCTGGTAGCGCTAGCGCCTGGCGGTTCTGCTTGGCGTGATCACGACATCGACGAGTTCGTCGTAGTCGCCGCACGGTACGGCGCTTGCAATCTGTTCATCGTATGCGACGCCGATCGTGACCGCCGACCCGCGCATCTCGGCCAGGAGTGAATCGTAGTAGCCAGCGCCCAGACCCAGCCGGCGACACTCCAGGTCGTACGCGACGCCCGGAACGATGACGACGTCTATCTCCGAAGGCAACGCTTCAGGCGCTTCGGGGCAGGGCTCTTTGAGGCCGTACGCGCCTGTGCAGAGTTCGCGATCCGGCGTATGCCAGTGCAGCTGAAGGTCACGGCGTCCGCGAACTCGCGGTAACGCGACCCGAACCCCACGCTTCCAGAGGGTCTTGATGAGCTCTGTCGCGTCGATCTCCTCTGGCATGGCACCGTACGCAAGTACGGCGCGGGCACCGACGATTTCAGGGAGAGCGAGGATCTTCTCGGTCACGGCGTGCGAGGCCACCACACGCTGTTCCGGCAGGACGGCCCGCCGAGCCGCGCGTACTCGGAAGCGCATCTCGGACTTGGCGTATGCGATTCGTTCGCTGTCTGGCATTCCGACCATCCCCCTCTGGACTTCGGAAGTATAGCGCAGCGCAGTGACATATCCAGTATGTGCCAGGTGCCTTTCTGGTGAATCCTCGGCTAGCCTATCCCCAGAAGCGTCATGCCGAGGAGAAGAACCGTGAGCGTGATGACAACGACGATCGTCGTCCATGAAAGCACGTTGTTGACGGGTCCGTTCACGTGGCGACCCATGATCTTGCGGTCGTTCACGATGATCATCATGAAGATGAGCAGGAACGGCAGCAGCATTCCGTTTACAACCTGCGAGACGAGCATTATCGCGATGAGGTTGAGGTCGGGTATCAGAATGACCGCCGCTCCGCTCAGGATTACGAACGTGTACAAGCCGTTAAACAGGGGCGCTTCGCTCCAGGAGCGGTCCAGGCCCGATTCCCACCCGAAAGCCTCGCAGATCGCGTATGAGGCCGTCAGAGGCAGTACTGCGGCGGCTAAGACAGACGCCGAAAGCAGGCCGATCGCGAAAAGTGCCTCCGCATAGCGGCCGGCGAGGGGCGCGAGAGCGCTTGCAGCCTGGCCTGCGCCGGTGACTTCAATGCCCGCCGGGTGCAGAACCGTGGCCGTGGTGATGATGATGAAGCAGGCAATCACGTTGGCGGCGATGGCGCCGACGATGACGTCCCACCGTGCGAGCGCCCACTCCTTCACCGTTGTGCCCTTGTCCACGATGTTGCTCTGGACCAGGAACTGCATCCAGGGCGCGATAGTTGTGCCGGTCAGGCCGATTGCGAGCGCGATGAATGCCTGTGTGGGGATGATTTTTGGCACCACGAAGCTCGTAGCTACAACGCCCCAGTCCGGTTTGGCGAGAAACGCTGCAACAACGTAGGAGATGAATACCAAGGAGAGCGCGAGCAGAACTTTCTCAACGTTGCGGTACGAGCCGCGCACGACGAGCAGCCAAACGACGATTGCCGCGATGGGCACCGAGATGTACCTGGATACGCCGAAGAGCTCCATGGCGGCGGCGATGCCGGCGAACTCGGCGACCGTGGTGGCAGCGTTGCTTGCGAGGAGCATCATCATCGCAAGGAACGTGGGGCGAACGCCGAAGCGCTCACGGATAAGCGCCGCAAAGCCCTTGCCGGTGACAGCGCCCATGCGGCCGGCCATCTCCTGCACGATGACGAAGGACGGCGTCATCGCGAGCATCATCCACAGCATCGTGTAGCCGTACTTGGCGCCGGCCACCGAGTACGTCGAGATGCCACCAGAGTCGTTGCCGGCAGATGCCGCGATTACTCCGGGTCCGATGACGGCGAGCAGCGCGAAGATGCCGGTCCGGGTCCGCTTTTCGGTCTTGGGAGTCAACTGCGCAGTCCCGCCGCTATCCCGCTTGACCGAGTGCGGTCAGCACGGTGAGCGCCAGGAATACGAGGCCCGTGAATGTGAGCGTGCCGGTGATCATGAGGCTGACGGTCACAGCGGTTGCCGAGACACGATGGCCACGAGCCGCGACCCCCTCGGCGATGTTGGCAACGAGAGTCCCAGCGAGTGACACCACGAGGATCGAAAGCGCGTAGATGAGTCCGACGACAATCGCGACTTCGGCACGCGGGAGCATGCCCGCTGCTTCGAACCCGGGCACGATTAGGCCGGCCTCGGCAGTTTCAAGCCATGCGATCGCACTGGCGACCAACCCGACAACGAGGCCCAGGCCGGAGCCTGCAAGAGCGTCACCGGTGATGCGGCGCCACAGGGGCGTGCGCTCCTCCTCATCTTCGGACTCGATGACGCGGGAGAGCGCGTGCGAAGCGACGTCCTCGGCGATACGAAGGACGACCGATGCGGCGAATAACAGCAGGAGGAGCACCGGGTTGATGGCTGCGGCGAGGAGCGCGAGCAGCGCCCATACGACAAGCCAACCGTTGCGCGAGACCCAGCGCCAGATGCCGTTGATGCCACCACGCCCACGGTGGCCGGTTGCGAGCTCAAGGTCCTCGGCGGATTCCTCTTCGAGGACGTCGAGGGCGTCGTCGACGGTAACGATGCCGAGAAGCTTGCCGGTCTCGTCTACGACGGGCATTGCGAGCAGGTCGTACTTGCTCATGGTCTCGGCAACGTCTTCCTGGTCGTCCTCGACGTCGGCGGTGATCACGTCTTTGGTGACGATGTCGGCGATGAGTGTACCGGGCTCGCTTACGACGAGATCACGTAGCGAGATCACGCCTTCAAGGCGGGCGTCTGCGTCGGTCACGTAGATGTAGTAGATGCTTTCATTCTCGGCAGCCTCGCCGCGCAGGTGCTCGATGACCTGCTGCACCGTCATCTCCTCGGTCACGGTCGTGACCTCAGGCGTCATGATGCCGCCGGCCGTCTTCTCCCGATAGCCGAGAAGACCGCGGATGGCGCTTGATTCGTCGACACCCATCAGGCGCAGGAGCGCCTCAGCTTTGTCGTAGGGGAGGTCGCCGATGACGTCGGCGGCGTCGTCGGGATCCATGATCTCGAGGATGTCCGAGGCGCGCTGGCTGCCGAGGTCGTCGATGACGTCGGCCTGGAAGGCGTCTTCCAGCTCAGAGATCGTGTCGGCGGCCTGGGTGTTGTCGAGGTGCTCGAAGACTTTCGCCCGCTGGGCGGGGGAGAGCTGCTCGAGCACGTCGGCGATGTCGGCGGGGTGCAGCTCGTGCAGGCGCTTATGGGTGACCGAGAGCTGCACGTGCGACAGGTCGCGGTCGAGAAGGTCCATGTAGTTCCACGCGATGATCGTCTCGGAGAGCTCTATGCCGAAGAGCTTCACGACCCGCTCGGCCATACGCTCGACCGAAGGGTGCAGACCGCGCAGGATGCCACGGGTGCCGACCTCAGCGCCGAGAAGGCGCAGCTGGTTTCGGCTCTCGGAGAGCTTGAGGTCGTTGACTCGCACGACCTTCATACCCTGCGTGTCGACGATCTGCTGATTGAGCAAGTCGCGATGGAGCAGGATCTCATCGGGCTGCAGGTAGCTGAAGCGAAGCGCGTCGCGCGTGACGTTAAGCGTGATCTGCTCGTCGTCGATCGCTTCTACGAACTTGCGCCAGGACAGCATGAACGGCGTCTTCTCGGGGCCGAGAAACGCAAGTGATGTGACGCGCGGAAACACCTCGCGGGTTGCGATGGCGACGTCGCTGATTGCACCGATGGTCTCACCGGCGGCGTCAACCACCGGCCTGCCCAACATGCGGGTCAAGTAGAACACACTAGCTCCCTCCCTTCGGACAGCGTCCGAAAGGTTCTCTCGGGGGTCTCGCGCCCCCAAAGAGCCAGGAGCCGAGACCTACGGACTGAATGGCGTCACGAGGGTCCTGTTCTATCGACGATAGGTCTGACAGCAATGAAAAACCCCTGCGTCCGGATAGACGAGGGGTAAGAAAGCGCGAAAACGTCGCGCGAATCGCCCGGGCGCTGTGAGCGTCCGGAGCGTCCCTTCCCTCGTCATAGTTTGAGCACTGTCCGACGTAGGGCGCATGCGCCCAGCCACGTTATCCTTCGCCTTAAGCCGGCGAGGGCTGCTATACCCATTGGCGTCTCTCGACATTTCCGGGCAGTGGCCTGTGTTCGAACAGGAGCCGCACCTAACGGAACGGAGCCTTTCACGTTGTCAATGCCCCGAGGGGCACCGAAGATTGTAGCCTCTGAGCAGCGGCGATGCAAACGCTCGACCCCGTTCTAGGTGCCTCTGGCGGTCAGCTATATGCGCGTGGACCCGGAGCTGATTCTTCTGCCGGTGATCGTCATGGATTGAGCAGTCCGATTGAACCTTGACTAACCTTAGTCCGAGGAGTCAAATAACACTGTTTAGTTAATCTTTGGGGTCACTCAGGCATCTCGGTTAGCCTGCAGCAAGCGACATGATTGGCCAGGTCATCCTATGCGCGCACGGCCGCTGACCGCACGGGTCGGTTCTAGGAATCACGTGATTGCGGTAGGTGCGATGGTTTGCTCTGTCGCATTGATGGCATTAGTCGGCTGTGGTGCAGGGGACACTGTCGCCAGAGGAGATTCGGTAACCGCTCTGCCGAACTCGGCTTACTATGTCAGTTCCGGCCTCAGCGAGTGGATCGATCCGGATACCGGTTATGACACCACCCGTGAGTGGACCATCGATGGCGACACATGGCCGGTTGCCTTGATCATGAGTCCGTCGCAAAGTCCGCAGTTGCTCCTTGGGGACACGGCTGGGCTGTATAAGAATGCGCTCAAGCCTTTAGGGATAACGCCGGTTGTGGAGAAGATCGAGATACCAGCGCGTACGTTCCATGCGCTTCAGCGGTCAAAGTGGGCGTTCGTGTACATGCCGTATGCCGTCTTCACTGATTACTGCCGCACCAACGACAACCAGGGTGGTGCCGGTGGACTCCAGTATGTTGCGCTAGCCGGCAGCACGCAGGGCGGCGGCTATACGCTGATAACTCAGGATCCGGCCATACAGAGCGTCGCCGACCTGGCTGGCAAGAAGGTGGCAGGGCTGGAGAGCAACCCCGCGCGCATCGTATTGATGCGTGCTGCTGCCGAGCAGGCAGGGCTCAAGCTCGGGCAGGGTGAGGGTGAGATCGGGTTCTCAACCGGCGCGAGCGCGGACGATGTCAATGAATACCTTGCGGGCGAGTGTGACGCACTGATCGTTCTCAGCATCGTAAAAGACAGGTTCCTTCGCACCGGTTCGCGCGTTGTGAGCGATTTCACCGACGTCGGTTATACGCCCAACTACACGATTCTCTGTGTAGATAGGAGCGTCCTTGATGAGCGTCCGGACGTAGTCGACGCGTTCTTGGAGGCGCACTATCAGGCGAATCTGCTTGCAGAACGTATGCCGGCGGACGGGCTTCGCCAGGTGTTGATGGATTCATGGAACGGATACTTCGAGTCTCAGGAGACAACAGCCGCCGCTCAGCGCGTCGTTCCTGATCTTGCGGCATTCGAGACGCTTCTCGGCAACATGGGCCCGGAGCAGCGTATCGATCCGGCGCTGCTAGACGATTGCTTCGCATATCTGGATGACAACGTGGCGTGGGGCTGGAATGGCCAAGTAGACCGAACCAGGCTGCTCGCACTTGAACGGTACAACAAGATTCTGGAATCACATGGAGAGAAGTCGCAGTAGCGGGTTCAGTCGGGGGAGATAACATTGGCGCAAGAGATGAGTCGCGTAGCAGGCACGTGTCAAGCGGGATGGCGCGCACTGTACGTAGGTGCTGCGTGTGCGTTGGTGGCTATGGCGGTGGCGCTTAGTGCGCCGACTGCGGCGTACGCCGCCGCAACCCTGAGTTCCGTAACGCCGACTGCCGGCGTGACCATGGCCACCAGCGTTACCCGGGTGAGTGTCTTTGCCGATGACTCGTCCAATATCCTTACAACCAGTCGCATCACGATAGACGGTACCCCGGTCGCCACCTACGTCGACTGGGTTGGGCACATGGAGGATCCTGATTGCGAGATGATCTGGGTCGTTGACGACTACACGGCGGCTACCATCTCGGCGAGCACCGTTCCGCTTGCCGAAGGTACACACACGGTGTCGGTGACTGTCGAAACGGCGTCTTCGGGCTTGACCACCTATTCTTGGTCTTTCACGATTCAGTTCCCGGCTGCGAGCAAGGCAACGTTCTCTGCGCGTGTTCCTTCCCCGGGGACGACGGTAACGACGGTCGCTCCGCTGAGGGTCACGATCGACAGTCCGGCTGTGATGTACGCCGGCAACTCGGCGTTCTACCTGGACGGAGTCCGGCTGTCGACGACGGCAAGTGGTTCAGGCACCAAGAAGCTGCTCGCCTTCACCTACGGCTCAAGCAACTACACGGATGGTCCGCATACGGTGCGCGCGACGGTGCTAGACCAGGCCGGGATATTCTCTGAGGACACGTGGGTGTTCACCGCCCAAGTCGCTCCCACACGGTCAGCGTTTGTTCCTGCCAGCGGTTCTACGGTGAACGCTGCCCGACGGCCAATAGGACTTACGGTGGCCGACAACACTCCCGGCACCGTGAACCTCCGACTGCGGGTGGACGGAGTCCAGGTACAGAACGGGCAGATAGCACAGGGCGCTTTCTTGTGGACGCCATCGACCGACTACGCCAACAACAGCATGCACACCGTGATAGCCGATGTCACCGATGCTGCCGGAAACGTTGGCAGTTCTACTTGGAGCTTCACGGTGACCGCGCCAACGCCTATGACCCAACTGGAGTGCGGCTCGTGCCATCCCACCTATCCGCTGGCGCACCCTATGAACAACTGCGCTTCTTGCCACACCGCTGATGACCACGGTGATGGTCCCAATTGTGGGGACTGTCACGGTAGCCATGACGGTTCCTGGCTGGGTGCCTGCACCAGCTGCCACTCTGCGGCCAGCCCGACCGTGCCGCAGCACACCATTGCGAACACCGCTGTTTCGCATACGACCGCGACCACCGGGTGCGATCGGTGCCACTCTACCTCGCTCGTGACGGAGCACGCGAAATACCCATCAAGCAGCGCATTCAAGTATCAATGCACCACATGCCACTCAAGCACGGATGCCACCGTCAAAGCGGCGATCGTCGCAGGCGATACACGGTGTGAGGCGTGTCACGGCGATACGGATCACGCGGCGCTGCACGTCTCGGCAACCAGCTCAGGTTGCTTCGGCGCGGGGTGCCATGACGCCTCGAAGAACCTGGCAACCGTGCACGAGCTGTATGTAGGGCCCGGAAGCGAGAATCCGGAGTACGCGACGTCGTGCGATTTGTGCCATATCAACCCCGAAGTGAATACAGCTACTTCCGGAACACGCTGCACCACCGCCTGCCACAGCGGAACGACTCACTCTCGTTACGCGACTCGGCACACCGTGACGGCGGCAAGCAGCACGTGCACGTCGTGCCACGGCAGCGATCTTTCGACGGTTCACGGCGCGATGGCGGATCTCACCAAATGTGCGATCTGCCATTCGAGCAAGGACAACTGGACCAAGACCGCCGAGTGTGTCAGCTGCCATGCGGATGTGAGTCATGAGTCGCTGCACGTCTCGGCGGTTGAATCAGGCTGCGGCGATTGTCACGACAGCAACCTCATCGCCGAGCACGTCACAAAACGCGGGTTCGTGTGCGCGACGTGTCATGATGCGCAGCTCAGCGGCACGGGCTCAGTCACCTCAGAGGCTCAGGTCATGCCACAGGAGACTGGCTCGATCAGCCTGGCGAGCGCGGATATGGATGCAAACGACATCGCCACGGCGATCGCTAATGGCGACACGTCGTGCTACGCGTGCCATACCCCTGGGTTCCACCCGTCGATGCTCGGCACATGGGGATCCACTGACTACTACAGCTGGGAATCGACCGCGCTTGTCGGCGGCTCAGTGTTGGGTTCGGTTGGGGCGAACCCCGCCAACCCGGGTGTTCACGCCAACTACCAGACGACCACGGCGAAGTGCGGCATCTGTCACTCGGTACACCGCGCCAAGGCTACCGGCGTCAAGCTCCTGAACACCTCGGTCGCCACCTGCGCCGGGTGTCACGCCGCTGGCACCGGAACGATCACGTCTAAGCTTGTCAGCTGGCAATCGGGTGGGCCGCACGGCTCCGGAAACACGGCGAACTGCAACACGCGTGGATGCCACGCGAGCAGCCCGCACGGGGTCGGCGTTTCCCAGTACAAGATTCTTGCTTCGAAGCTGATCACGGCAGCCGCTGACCCGGGCCTCGCGCTCGCGATTTCTAATCCCGCAAGCTCTGGCATCAGAGTTGAAGACCTGAATGCGGACGCAAGCTCTACGTGGACGCAGGAGACTCGCGATCTGGTCACCACGGGCTACACCTGTAACACCACTGGTTGCCATGTGCAGACGTTGCTGGCCGTCGTGAAGAAGGACTGGTCGGAACAGCGCGATACTGTGTACGGATCCGGCGAGACCACAGCTAAGACGGGGCACATGGGCCAAGCGGCGTCGAATTCAGCGAACCACAACTACGCAGCGGTTGCCGGATGCACGAGTTGCCACGACCAGACTGATGCCGGAACCGCATCCGGATACACTTTCCCTCACTCGCAGACGGCGTACGGCACCAGCAACCTCGGCACGAGTCGGGCGTATCTATGGATGGGCTACGCGGGATCGGTTGGCGACACGATGACTGCTGTCGATTCCGGCGAGAAAGCCTATGACGGTACATGCCTCAAGTGTCATCGTTCGGCTGGATCCACGGCGGGCATTGGTGTGGACTACTAGCTGTCGGGCGGCGAGTGAACCCGGTCGTTAGATGCCTCTGGCGGCCAGCCACGCGTGTGCGAACTCGGCCCAGCCGTCGCCGCGCTCGCCGCGCGTTGCGACCACGTGCTCCAGCGGCTCCGCGGCGGCGAGCACACGCGGGTCACCGAGCGCGTTGTTCACGAGGATGCCGAGTGCTGCCGCATTCATCATCTCGACATCGGTCGCCGAGTCGCCGATCGCGATCGCGTCCTCGGGCGTGAGCCCGCGACGTTCGAGCAGCGAGCGTATCGCAAGCTCCTTCGACGTTCCCTTCGGCACGAGGTGGTATGCGTGCACCTCGTCGACGTCCACAAGCGTGTGCTTCGGTGGGTTGATGATCCCGTTATCGATGATCGCGATCGGCACATCGAGCGTGTCGAGTCTGTCCTGTGCCGCTGCGCAGTCGATATGCCCTCGAAGCACGTGCGTGATCTCACGGTCCGTGTGCCAGGGGTCGTGCTCCTCGATCTTGCCCGGGAACGCCTCGGCCAGCACACGCAAGCCGCCGTACCGTGTGATCGCCTGGTACGGCGTCTCATCGGGGAGCAGCACGCCCTCAGGCCAATCGCCGAGGAGGTACTCCACCGCTTCTCCTCGACCGTACTTCACGACGCAGCCGAGCTCTGCGATGAAAGACGACCAGCCGAGCAGGCGGCTCACCTCACCGGACTGGATGCGGTTGCGACCTGTGCACACCACAACATCAAGGCCGGCCCTGTTCACTTCCACGATCGCCTGGACCGTGGTGAGCGCGGGCGCGCCCTTGGCATCGATGAGCGCCGAGCCTCCGAGACCGAGCAGCGTGCCGTCAAGGTCGGTGAGGGTGATCTTCGCACGCGACAGCACTTCTGCGGCGTACGGCGACTCGTCCAGGTACTCTATGTGGTGAGGCATATCGCTCCTCGGCAGGTAGGGTGCATCAACTGGCTCGGGACTATTCTATAATGTGACGCGTGCGCCCGCCGGGCGCTTTCATTACGGAGGACCCACGGTGACAGCAGTACGAGCGGATGAGTCTCTGGAGATGCCATACCCGCAGTACCGTTGCGCGACGTGCGGGAAGGACCTCCCGCTCACGGAAGCACGGCTCACGGTGACCTGTCAGGAGCACCGCGCCGGCGGAAAACGAGGCGACTACGTCGTCCGCGCCGCTACACCCGATGACAGGCACGACATCGAAGAGATCTGCGACCGCGCCTGGGGAGAGACCGATGTTGACGCCTTTGGCCGCACCTTCGACGTCCTTACTGCCGAGAACCTCGTTGCGGAGAGCGACGGAGAGTTCGCCGGTTTGATCTCGCTCGCGCTCGATCGCGGCGAGCTTGCGGTCGTTCTGCTCTCGGTGTATCCGGGATATCAGGGCTCTGGCGTAGGCTCCGCGCTCATCAACGCTGCGGTGGAGCTTGGCCGAGGCAAGGGCGTCATGGCGCTCAAGATCGCCACGACCAACGACGACATCCCCGCGCTGCACTTCTACCAGCGCCACGGTTTCGCGATCTACGAGATCGAGACCGGCATCATGATCGACCATCACGGCGAGGCCATCTCAGGCTTCGCCGGTATCCCTGTGCGCGACGAAGTTCGTTTGCGCCGTCCTGTCTGCCCGTAGCCCCGCTTCGTCTATGTTCTTGATCCGAGGAGGACCTGTGAGAATCACCCGTACTGGTTTGGTAGCCCTTGCGCTTGTAATCGCGATGTCCGCATTTGCTCTGTCCGGATGCGCGAAGAGCGATCCAGAACCTGTCACCTCGGATCCGATCGCCAATGCTGAGCCGGCAGCGATCAAGATAGGTACGCTTCCAACTGAGGATGCCCTGCCGCTTTGGGTCGCCGAGGAGAACGGTCTGTTCGAGAAGGCCGGCATATCTGTAGAGATCATCACGTTCCAGGCTGCACAGGAGCGCGACGCGGCATTTGCCTCCGGCGCGATCGACGCATACATGGGCGACATCATCGCGTCCGCCGGCCTTGAGGCGGGCGGCGCACACGTATCGCTCGCCACCGTGATGCTTGGCGCGACCGCGAAAGAGGGTCGCTTCGGCATCGTCGCCAAGCCGGACTCGAAGGCCAAGACGCTCGCTGACCTAGTCGACGTGCCGGTGGGCACCTCCTCGGCAAGCATCCAGGAGTACGTTATCGACGGACTCATGGCTGCAGCGAACGTCCCCGCTGACAAGGTGAAGAAAGAGATCGTTGCCAAGGTGCCCGTACGCTTCGAATTGCTCATGAATGGCAAGCTTGAGGCAGCCGCGCTGCCGGAGCCGTTCCTGACGTTGGCCGTCGCTCAGGGTGCCGTGCTCATAGCTGATGACACCACCGGCGAGAACCTCACTCAGACAGTACTCGGCGTCTCTGACAAGTATCTTGCACTGCCGAGCGGGATGCTCACCGCCAAGCTGTTGCTCGATGCGTGGGACGAAGCGGTCGACATCATCAACGCCGACCCGAATTCGTTCAGGGTGCTGCTCGTAGACAAGGCGCGCCTGCCTGAGCCGCTCAAGGACACCTATCCGGTGAACATGTATCCGAAGGCTGCCGCTCCCACGCAGGCGCAGGTTGATCCGGTGCTCAAGTGGATGAAGGCCAACGAACTCCTGAAGACCGACGTGACTTACGCCGATCTCGTACAAGCGCTGCCCGAATAAGGGAACACAGTTGTCCACGGTCGCGATACGAGACCTCGCCGTCACATACGCCGGCGTAGGTCGCGCCGTCCACGCGATCTCGGGACTTGACCTCGAGGTTGGCGACGGCGAGCCCATCGCGATCATCGGGCCCTCCGGCTGCGGCAAGTCCACGCTCTTGCTGGCGCTTGCAGGTCTTGTGCGCGCGGATTCGGGTGAGCTAGTAGTTGCGGGCGAACCCGTCGCTGGCCCGCGCCGCCGCACGGCGCTCATTCTGCAAGACTTCGGGCTTCTGCCCTGGAAGACAGTTGCGCACAACGCGGCTCTCGGTCTTGAGGTGCGCGGCGTTGCAGTTACCGAGCGCCGTCGTGTCGTGGCCGAAGCGCTTGAGCGTCTCGGCCTGGCGGAGTTTGCCGAGGCGTACCCGGGTGAGCTTTCGGGCGGCATGCGCCAGAGACTTGCGCTTGCTCGCGCTCTCGCGCTCGACGCGGATCTGCTGCTCATGGACGAGCCGCTCTCGGCGCTCGACGCGCTGACGCGCGAAGATCTTCAGAACCTGCTGCTGGAGATTTGGCGGCAGCGTCGCCACACCTCCATGCTGGTGACGCACTCGATAGAAGAGGCAGTGTTTCTCGGCAGGCGTGTGGTTGTTCTCTCACCTCGCCCCGGTAGGGTCGCGGCGATCGTCGAGAATCCCGGCATGGGTGAGGATGGCTACAGGGAGACACCCGAGTTCCTCGAGCGCTGCGTGGAGCTGCGTCGCATTCTTGCTGCCGAGGGTGCATTCGCGCAGCCATCACTCACGCGGAGCACGTCATGAGCGCCTGGCTGCGCCGCATCGGCGGCTACCTCGTCGCTAGCATCGTGCTGCTTGCGGGTTGGCAGTTGCTCTCGATGGTCGTCGGCTCGCAGGCGCTGCCCGGGCCGGTTCCTGCGCTTTCGGATTTCTTCCGGCTGTTCTTCTCGGACCTCTTGCCGCATGCGGGCATCAGCGCATGGCGTGTGGTCGCCTCGATGGTGATCGGGGCCGCGATCGCCACACCGCTGGGGCTGGCAATCGGCCGTAGCCCGAAGATCGATGCCATCGCCGCACCGATGATCTTCCTGACGTACCCGGTTCCCAAGGTCGTCTTCTTGCCGGTCTTGCTCGTACTTCTCGGCATAGGCAACCTGCCCAAAATCGCGCTCATCACGCTGATCGTGTTCTTCCAGATTCTCGTGACGGCGAGGGACGCGGCGAGGGGGATTCCAGCCTCAGCGGTTCTGTCGGTGCGGTCGCTCGGCGCAACGCGCTGGCAGGTCTTCCGCCACGTCGTTGTCCCCGCGTCGCTGCCCGACATCTTCACTGCTCTTCGCATCAGTACCGGGACCGCGATCGCCGTGCTCTTCTTCTCGGAGACGGTGGCCGGCAGCGAAGGCCTGGGCTACTACATCATCGATGCCTGGA
>DDWM01000038.1:0-558 GCA_002345925.1 Actinobacteria bacterium UBA2286
TCATCGCCATCCTCGGCATGGACGAACTCTCCGAGGACGACAAGCTTGCTGTGTCCCGTGCGCGTAAGATCGAACAGTTCCTCTCGCAGCCGTTCTTCGTGGCCGAGCAGTTCACGGGCATGTCCGGCAAGTACGTCAAGCTTGAGGACACCATTCGCGGTTTCGACATGATTGTGAAGGGCGAATGCGACGACCTGCCCGAGCAGGCGTTCCGGTACGTCGGTGCTATCGAAGAGGCATTCGAGGCAGCCGAGCGTATGAAGGCAACGGCGTAGGAGGCTGCTCGAATATGGCACGCACCCTGCTATGTGAGATCGTCACCCCGGAGCGGATCGTCTACACCAATGAGGTGGAGATGGTCATCGCACCGACGGTCGAGGGCGAGATCGGCATTCTGCCGCTTCACGTCCCGCTCGTCACCGTGCTCAAGGCTGGCGAATTGCGAGTGCGTTACAACGACAACAAAGACGTTGAATGGTTCGCCATTTCCGGCGGCTACCTGCAGGTGCACGAGGATAAGGTCATTGTTCTTGCCGAGAATGCCGCGTTGGCGTCGCA
>DDWM01000038.1:569-42565 GCA_002345925.1 Actinobacteria bacterium UBA2286
GCTCAAGGAAGAGTCTGCTGCGCAAGCAGACCGCGACGTATGCGAAGTCGACCTCAACTGGTGTGAGGCTCAGATCAAGGTCGCCGAGAGGCGCAGCTGATCCTCGCCAGAGTACGAAGCGATGCGGGGCGGCCCTTCCGGGGTCGCCCCGCTCTTGCGCTCCGGTCACATTCCGGTGACGATACGCTCCTCGCGTTGCCGCACGGTACTTCCTCGGCTACGCTGTTTGCGACCCGGAACCTCGTTTAAGGGGAAACTCCTCTTCATGCAGTCGATTCTTGTAACAGGCGGCAACTCACTGGCGGGCTCCGTGACAGTGAGCGGCGCAAAAAACTCAGGCCTCAAGCTGATGGCCGCAGCGCTACTCGCACCTGGCGTCACGACTATCAGCAACATGCCTGATATCGCTGACGTCGAGACCATGTCCGAGGTAATCGGAGGACTCGGCGCCAAGGTCAGCCGCGACGGCGACAAGCTCGTCATCGACGCGACCAATATTGACTCCTTCGAGGCGCCCTATGAGATGGTCGCGAAGATGCGAGCATCGATAATCGTCCTCGGGCCGCTGCTTGGCCGACTTGGCCGCGCTCGAGTTGCGATGCCGGGCGGGTGCAACATCGGGTCGCGCAAGATCGACCTGCACCTTCGGGGCCTGGCCCAGCTGGGCGTCGAGATCACGAGCGGGCACGGATTCATCGAGGCCGCTGCGCCATACGGCATGCGCGGAGCAACGATCATCCTCGATTTCCCAAGCGTCGGCGCCACAGAGAACCTGCTGATGGCCGGCGCGGCTGCCAAGGGAACGACCGTGATCGAGAACGCCGCGCGCGAACCGGAAATCCAGGACCTCATCGCAATGCTGAACAGCATGGGCGCCAAGATCGAAGGCTCGGGCACCTCGACCGTGATCATCGAAGGCGTGAGTTCATTTCATCCGACCACGCATGCGGTCGTAGGGGACCGGATCGAGGCTGGCACGTTCCTCGCCGCGGGTGCTCTTTGCGGTGGCCCTGTCACCGTGAACGGCGTCAATCCCGAGCACCTCGAGCTGGTTCTCGCAAAGATTCGCGCGGCCGGTGCCGAGGTGACAACGGGCCCCGACTCCGTCACCGTCAGCAGGACCACCCCGCTCCGTGCCGTTGATGTTGCGACGCTGCCGTACCCGGGCTTCCCGACAGACATGCAGCCACAGTTCATGACGCTCATGGCAGTGGCCGAGGGAACATGCGTCATCACCGAGAACGTCTTCGAGAGCCGCTTCATGTTCGCTGACGAGGTTGGTCGCATGGGTGCCGATATCGCGATCGAAGGTCACCGCGCGCTTGTGAAGGGCGTCCGGGGACTCTCGGGCGCACCGGTGAAGAGCCCTGATCTCCGAGGCGGAGCCGCACTCGTTTTGGCGGGGCTCATCGCCGACGGGCAGACAGTCGTCGGCGACATCCACCACATTCTGCGTGGTTACGAGGCCTTCGTACCTAAACTCGCAGCCCTTGGCGCCAACGTTGAACTCATCGAGACCGAAGAGTAGGGGACAGCACATGCTGAACACCGAGCAAGTCAAAGCCATCATTCCGCATCGCGACCCCTTCTTGCTTGTTGACCGCGTGGATGAGCTCGAGCCCGGAAAGCGCGCAGTAGGGTTCCTCGACGTCACTGATGCTGCCTTCTGGGTTCCGGGCCACTTTCCGGATTACGCTGTCATGCCGGGGGTCCTCATCGTTGAGGCGCTTGCGCAGGTCGGTGCCGTGGCGCTTCTCTCGGTTCCCGGCAACGAAGGTCGCATCGCGCTGTTCGCTGGCATCGACAAGGTGCGATTCAAGCGCCAGGTACGTCCCGGCGAAACGCTTCGCCTTGAATGCGAAATCACCAAGACCCGCGGGCCGATCGGATTCGGTTCGGCCAGGGCAACCGTAGACGGCGAGTTGGCCTGCTCGGGCGAGCTCATGTTTGCGATACAATCGTAAGGTTAATCAGCCAATCACCGGTCGCACGCGTCCGGTCCAGCGGGGAGGAAACAAAGCGCGATGGGACTTCTTCAACGCATTGAGGATGGCAGCGCAGTCTTTGGGGTCGTCGGTCTCGGCTATGTCGGTTTGCCGCTGGCCGTTGAGATGGCCAAAGCAGGTCACAAAGTCATCGGTCTCGACATATCCGAAGGTAAGATAGCCGAGATCATCGCCGGTCGAAGCTACATCCCCGATGTCCCTTCGGCAGAACTCGCTTCGCTTGTGGATGCGGGGCTTATCGTTGCGAGCACCGACTTCTCTCAGGCAGCGCTCGCCGATGCAATCGCGATCTGCGTCCCGACGCCACTTGACGACATGAAGGCACCTGACACGTCGTACATGGAGAAGGCTGCCGCGGCGGTCACCCCGTATCTCCACCCGGATGTGCTCATCACGCTTGAGTCCACCACGTATCCCGGCACCACCGAGGAGATCATCCAGCCGATCTTGGAAGCTGGCGGGCTCAAAGTCGGGCGCGATCTGTTCCTCGCGTTCTCGCCTGAGCGCGTAGACCCGGGCAACCCCGTCTACCAGACCAAGAACACGCCCAAGGTCGTCGGGGGAGTCACCCCTGAGTGCACCGAGGCCGCAGTTGCGCTCTACGGTCGCTTCATCGATACCGTGGTTCCGGTCTCATCGACCCGGGCCGCCGAGATGACCAAGCTGCTGGAGAACATCTTCCGCTCGGTGAACATCGCACTTATGAACGAGCTGCTTCAGCTCTGTGAGCGCATGGACATCAACCTCTGGGACGTCGTCGACGCCGCCAAGACCAAGCCGTTCGGCTACATGCCGTTTTATCCCGGACCGGGCCTCGGCGGACACTGCATCCCGATCGATCCGTTCTACCTGTCATGGAAGGCCCGCGAGTACGACTTCCACACCGAGTTCATCGAGCTCTCGGGCAAGGTAAACGAAGCCATGCCTTACTACGTTGTGAAGCGCATGATGGAAGCGCTCAACCAGCAGCGCAAGCCGCTCAGTGGTAGCAAGGTCATCGTGTTGGGTGTGGCATACAAGGCCAACATCGACGACATGCGCGAGTCCCCGGCAATCAAGGTGGCATCGTTGCTGCGCGAGAACGGCGCGGATATTGCATATCACGACCCGTACGTACCGACGTTCGTGGTCGAAGGCGTCCCGGTGCCGCAGACGGAGCTCACCGCCGAGATAGTCGCCGCGGCAGATGCGGTTCTGATCGTGACTGATCACAGCGGCGTTGACTATCAGATGGTCGCCGAGCAGGCGCAGTGTGTGCTCGATACTCGCAATGCACTCAAGGCGTTCTCAGGCGAGAATATCTTCAGGCTCTAGCTGCTTTGAGCGCGTGCGTTTGCGGTGAAGCAGGAAACGGACACGTTACGGCCAGGGCGCTAGTGGTCTAGCCGTGCGATAATCGCCTGCACCGGTCAACACACTGGTACAATCTGCGACTTCGTCGCATGCGATCTTGGTGGAGGATATGGAAGAGCGCTCGTCAGGCCGCAGGCAGGCCGCCCGAAAGACCCGCCCGGCCACACGGTCCACGCGTTCGTCGCGTGGGATAGTCGAGGCCGCCCCTCGTATGCGTATCCATCAGCAACGCCGCAAGCGTGCCGCTAAGCGGTGGGCCATCGGAATTGCGATTGCTGTGCTCGTGATGATCGGAGCAGGTGCGGCGTGGGGCTACTTCTGGCTTCACTCGGTTGATTCAACCATGAGCAAAGCCGCACTTTCGGATTCGGGTCTGAGTGATGCCCTCACCAAGCGCAGTTCCAAGTCTGAGGAGCCGTTTACGATCCTACTGACCGGCACCGATCGTCGACCGGGCGAGACCTCTGCCCGAGCGGACACGATCATCGTTGCCAAGGTCGATCCAAAACAGAAGAAGATCTGGATGCTCTCGATCCCGCGTGACACCCGCGTGAACATCCCGGGATACGGCTACGACAAAATCAACGCATCGAAGTACTACGGTGGCGCCAAGGGCGGCAACGCCTTGCTCGTGAAGACCGTCACCGAGTTCACCGGCATTCCGATCAATTACTACGTCGATGTCAGCTTCATGGGCTTCACGAACGCAGTGGACGCTCTTGGTGGCATATGGATCGATGTGGACGTCGAGATCGACGACTGGAAGGCTGCCAGCGGAAGTCCAGACCACCGCGCGCAGTATATCGAGCCGGGATACCAGCTCCTCGACGGTGAGCATGCGCTCACGTACGTTCGGAGCCGGGACTTCCCTGATGCCGACTTCACGCGGATGAAGCATCAGCAGACGTTCTTCAAGGCGCTCGCGAAGCAGATGACCAAGCCTGAGAACTTCTTCAAGATTCCAAGCCTGGTCAATAGCGTCTCCAAGTACATCACGACCACGATGCCGATCGGCGATATCGTCGCCACCGCTCAGGCGCTGCAAGGCATCGAGGGAGACGACATACAGACTGCAACCGTGACCGGCGAGTGGCGATCCCCATACGTGTGGGCTGATGAGGAGCGCAAGGCTGAACTCATCAAGGCGTTCACCGAGGGCGGCAGCTTTGACGGCACGGCGACCCCGGCCGCTGAGGTTGTTCCGTCTTCAGTCACAGTCACCATCCGAAACGGTGCTGGCGAAGAGGGTGTTGCCTCGGCGGCATCTTCGATCCTGACCGCTGCCGGATTCAAGATCGGTGAAGTCGGCAACGCCAACCAGTTCGTCTATGACAAGACTCTGGTCGTGTACAAGGATGACACCACGAAGGCTGCGGCTCTGCTCGTTGCCTCGAAGTTGCCGACAGGCAGTGCCATCGCGGGCCGCGGGATGTACGAGTTCACCACGGACGTGTTGGTGGTTGTGGGCAAGGACTGGAAGACGGCCACAGCCGCAACAACGACTCCTTAAGCGCTAGGAGTGGGATGCCTGCTCGAGCACATCGAGTAGGCGACTTGCCTGCAACGTGCGGTCGAACCGCTCCTCGGCGAGGCGTCGCGCATTGAGCCCCATACGTGCGAGGGCTTCCTTGTCGGCTGCCAGGCGCTCGATGGTGTCCGCAAGTGCGATTCCATCGCCAGCGGGCACGTATGCTCCGCAGTCGGCTTCTTCCACGAGGTCTTTGGTCCAACCGGCCGAGTTGACGATCATCGGACGCCCGGAGGCGAGACCGTCGAAGAACTTGTTCGGGGAGTTGGTCGCAAGGATCGGCACGTCGGCGAAGAGCGTCATGAGCACGTCCGCCGAGCGCGTCAGCACCGGTACGTCCTTCTTCGGGAGTGAACCCACAAGTCTCACGTTTGGCAGGTCGCCAACAGCAGCTGTGAGCGCCGGAATCGACTTGCCGTCGCCCGCTATCAGGAAGACGATATCGGCTCGGCCGCGCTCGTGGAGCGTGCGAGCTGCCTCGGGCACCATTCCTTCAACGTCGTTTGAGGGGCCGATTGCGCCCGCGTAGCCAACGACGAACATGCCGGGTGCGATGCCGTGGCTCTCGAGGAACTTCCTGTCCGGCTCACCGGGGTGAAACAAGTCCAGATCCGAGCAGTTCGGGATCATGTGGACATGCGCGGGGGAGACTCCCTCGGCGACGACGCCCTCGGCCATACCGGGGGAGAGTGCGACCACATCGGTAGACTGGCTGTACAAGAAGCGTTCAAGCCGCTTCGCTACGGCCGAAAGCATGCCGGTGCGCTTTATGGCGCCCATCTGAATCGCCGCTTCAGGCCACAAGTCGCGCACTTCGAAGACGAATGGCGTGCGGCGCATGGTCGCGGCCGCCCAGCCGGGGATGCCGACCGTGAGCGGCGTGGACGTGGCGAATACCACATCGTGCTTACCCGCAGTCGTCGCAAGCCACGTGGCGCCGAGTGTGAACAGGATGAACGACCAGATCCGGCGTCCGTAACCCATGTAGTTGGAGTACTTCACACGCACGGCGCGGATTCGGATGCCCTCGATGTCGCCATCGGTGAACAGGCGGTCCTCGTAGCCATCAGGGAGCCGGGACGAGCTCGTGATGATGGTGACCTCGTGGCCCTCGGCAACCCAGCGTCGAGCGAACTCGTACGACCGGATCAGGCCGAGCGAGGATTCGCGCGTCGCGAAGAACTGATGGACGTAAAGGATTCGCACTTGTTTCCCGTCAGGCGAGATCGTCGCGGTGCTGACCTTCTCGGCCAACGGCCATGTAGGTCAGGCCAGCCGAGCGAACCGCTTCCGGGTCCAGGCAGTTGCGTCCGTCGAAGATGATGCCCGGCCCGGTCATGACGGAGCGCACGCGCTCCCAGTCAAGCTCGGTGAACTCGACCCAGTCGGTCACGACTACAGCTGCCGAGGCACCATCAAGTGCTTTCCACACGTCGGAAACGCGGGCAGCGCCGGGAACCGGAATCTCGGCGGCGATCGGGTCGTAGATGCGAATCTTCGCACCCTGCTCGGCGAGAAGCGGCACGATATCAAGTGCGGGCGACTCGCGAACGTCGTCGGTGTCGGGCTTGAATGCCAGGCCGAGGATAGCGACCGAGCGCTCGTGCAGGTCAGGGAATGCGCGCATGACGTGCACGACCGGCAGCAGACGCTGACGGTTGTTCACTTCGATGACCGACTTGAGCAGCGTGAACTGGTAGCCGTTCAGAGTCGCGATGAAGTCGAGGGCGCGGGTGTCCTTGGGGAAGCACGACCCGCCGTAGCCGATGCCGGCATTCAGGAACTGTGAGCCGATGCGCTTGTCGAGGCCGATGCCGCGCGATACCGAATCGATGTCGGCGCCGATGCAGTCACAGAGGTTCGCAATCTCGTTGATGAACGAGATCTTGGTTGAGAGGAACGCGTTGCTCGCGTACTTGATGGTCTCGGCACTGGCAACGTCGGTTTCAACGAGCGGTGCGTCGATATCGGCGTACAGTTCGCGCATGAGAACAAGATCCGCCTCATCGCTTGCACCGAGGACGATGCGGTCGGTCTTGAACCAATCCTCAAGCGCTTTACCCTCGCGCAGGAACTCCGGATTGGAGATGTAGCCGATACGTACGTCCGCCTGGTCCAGATACCGCTCGCGGAGCGAGGCTCCGGTGCCCATCGGGACCGTGGACTTCATCACGAGGGTGAAGGGGCGATCGGCCGCGGCAGCAAGCGCCTCGACGACCGTGCGCACCTGCGAGAGATCCGCAGCACCGTTGGGCGACATCGGAGTTCCGACCGCGACGACGGTGATATCTCCGATAAGATCGCGCCAGCCGCTCGCCGGCGTCTTGAATGTGAGTGTGCCTTTGTCGCGTCCTGCGATGAGCAGATCCTCAATGCCGGGCTCGTAAATGGTGCTCTTGCCCGAGATGAGCATGTCTACCTTCGCCTGGTCGATGTCCACGCATGTGACCTGGTGGCCTGAGTGAGCAAGACAGACGCCGGTGACGAGACCAACATAGCCGGTGCCGACGACCGTGACTGAGAGTGACATCAGGGAACCTCCGATGAACGAATTAGATGTAGAAAAAGCCTGCCACAGGGTATCACAGCAGCGGGTTTGCTGGTGGACCTCGCGAAGCCGCCGTTGCCGTTCGGCAACTCTCGGCGCGAGCGTCGTTGTTGCCACCACGTACCCTCGCTGCTAAGGTTGCGGCATGAAAATCCTGCAGATCGCTCCAGTCCCACGTGAGTTCGGTGGCGTTGATACCGGCGGTATCGCGACTCACGCATGGGGACTCGCAACAAGCCTCTCCGCGCTCGGCCATGAAGTCGCTGTGCTTGCGCACAACCGCGACCACGGTGAGCCGTGGCCGGAGACGTACGACGGCGTCAAAGTCTACGGCGGACGGAGCTTCGGCGGGTCCGTACGGGCGCGCCGTCTCATGCACCCATCCACGATCAAGGCTGTTCTTGAGGCCCGGCGCACTCTTGGGCCTTCATGGAAGCTCCGGTGGGTCGCCAGCGCTGTCGCAGCCTGCTGCGAGACGATCGAGGCGTTCAGGCCCGATATCATTCACGTGCATGCTGTTGAGGGGCGCTTCACCGTGGCGCACGCCGCGAACCTGTACGGCGTGCCGATCGTGGCGACAGCGCACTCCACGCATTACGTCGAGTTCGTGGAGGAAGGCGTCAAGGACGACAATCGTGCTCTCGTTGAGCGCAATCTCCGCGATGCAACCGATGTCATCTTCGTGAGCAAGTGGGTGGCCGAGAGGCACGAGCAGGTATTCCCGGGTGCGCTTGATCACGCACACACTGTGATCCTGCCGAATCCTATCGACGCGTCTGTCTACGCGCCGGTTCCCAGGGCTGCGGCCAGGGAGCGTCTCGGCATGGCTGAAGGCGACATCTTCTTGCTCACGCTTGGGAATCTGATTCCTCGCAAGGACCCGCTCACCTTCATCCGCGCCGTAGGCATCCTGCGCTCGCAGGGCTTGCCCGTGCGGGTCATCATGGTCGGCTCAGGCCCGCTCAAGGAAGAGATGGAGGCGTTGATCGCCGAACTCGACCTTGGCGATGTCATCCGCCTTGAGGGTCACGCGCCGCAAGAGGAGATCAACGACTACTACAGCGCCGCCGACGTTTACGTGTTCCCCAGTCTGATGGAGACATGGGGACTTGCGGCGGTCGAGGCGATGCTCTGTGGATGCCCGGTCGTCGGGACATTCGACGTCATGCCGGAGGTCGTTCCCGAGTATGCCGGCGTCTTCGTGCCCTCGCATGAGGCGGTTGACCTCGCGGCAGGACTCACCGAGGCGATCGAGCGTGACTGGGACAGGGACGCGATCAGAAGCTTCGCCCTCGCCTATGACTGGAAGAAGCAGGTCGGCGGGTTCGAGACGCTGTATCGCGATATTCTCGCGCGGCACCAGTAGCTAAGCCGAGCGACCACCCAGGTGAAGCTTGCGGCGCATCGCCGTCCACATCTCGCCGATGAACTCCACCTCGTCGGGACGCAACCCGCGTAGCGCCCAGAGCGCCAGGAAGTACGCGGCGATGCCGACGACGACTTGGGCTCCCAGCATCCAAAGCGCCGCATCAAACCAGCGAAACGCTGCGGTGAGCACGCCTGCCATGATGGCGCCGGCCCCGAGTATGCGAGCCATGTCGGCCCACGGCACCGTCCATTCCATATACGGGCGACTGCGGAACCACATCAGCACGAGCAGCAGCAGGTATGCCCCGAACGTGTTCCATGCGGCTGCCGTGTACCCGATTCTCGGTACGAGCCACAGGTTCATCGTCACCTGGAAGACCGCCGCGATGAACGTGTTCTGCATCATGATCACGGTCTTCTTGTGCATAGCGAGACCGTTGCTCGCAATCTGTGAGATGCCGTAAAGCATTACGCCCGCCGCAACGACCGGTAGCACCGCATAAGCCGAGCGGTACTCGGGACCGGTGAACACCGTCATGAACGGCTTCGAGATGACCACCAGGCCGAATACGAGCGGCACCGTCGCCATCGCGAAGTAGCGGGTCAGCTGCGTTTGTACCTTCTCGGCCAGCTTCTGGCCTTCCTTCTCGAACGTGTGGACCATGACTGGTCCGATGGCGATGAGGAGCGGCAGCGTCACGAGGTTCATGATCTTGTCGCCGAGGTTGTATGCGGTGCCGTAGAGGCCCACCTGATCAGCGCTCTGGCTGAGGCCGATGATGTAGCGGTCAGAGAGAATGAGGACCCACGACGAGATCGCCGCCGGAATCATCGGGATGCCATAGGCTGCGAACTGCTTGGTGATGTCGGTTGAGAAGTTCTTGGGGGAGATGCTCCCTTCCATTCGCGCGTTCTTGAGCGCCAGGGGGAGCAGTATCAGGTTGCCGGCAACCACGCCCGCGAGGATGCCGTACGAGCCCCAGTGAGACACGGCCACGAAGTAGACCGAGAAGGCGGTCGAAAGAATAGCTGATGCGACCGAGAGGATGGCATAGTCGTTGGCGCGGTTTGCCGCGCGCATGAGCTGCTGCATCACCTGGATGAACTGGTTGAAGATCAGGCTTGCCAGAGCGATGGGAATCAGATGACGCACTCCCTCGCTGAGACCGCCTCCAAAGACGAGCAGTATCCCGCCGAGAACGGCGGCACCGACAGTGAGCGATGCGAGCGATGCCCAGACGACGGTGGCGATGTACTGGTCGAGACGCCCTTGTCGCTCCTCGGCCCAGTAGAAGCGGACGATTGAAGACGTGAGCCACGCCGTCAGAAGCATGGACGCGAGTGAGATCGTCGAGCTCACCAGGTAGAAGTCACCGTAGTCAGCGCTGTCGATTATTCGGGTGAACACCGGGACGGTGATGAACGACGTCAGTGCCGGAACCAGCCGCACTGGGAAGTACTTGATGGCGTCGGTGCCTGCACTGCGCAGGATCTTCTTGAGCACGCTGAGCCTCTCTGTCAGTCATTCAGCAGTCCGCGGATGATTCTCATGCATGCGGCGCGCGCGCCGCTAGGTCGAAAGCGAAGCGTAACCCGTCCTACTTGGTGAGTCCGGCGTACAGCTCTACCAAGCCCTGCTTCTCTTGCTCCCAATTGAGCGTGAGCGCGGCGGCCTGTGCTGCCTCGCGATACTCACTGCGCCGGTCGTTCGCCGCGATGATAGCGCGTGCGATGTCGCGCGGGTCGGTCACGTCGCAAACCTCGCCGGTGCCAGTTTCGTTCACGAACCGGGCGATCGTAGGCATGTCCGAGGCAACCATCGGCGTCCTGGCCATGATGCTGTCGAATACCTTGTTGGGAGCAGTCAGCTGGTAGCTCTGCGAAAGCGCCTCGATGAGCACGGTCGAGATGTGTGCGGCAGCCATTCTCGGCACGACCTGCTCGGCAGGAATGCGGCCCACGAACTCCACGCGGTCACCGAACGGTGCCGCGGCGGCGTGCATCGCGGCCTCGTACTCGGGCTGCGCGATGGGGCCGACGAGTTCGACTATGTACTCGGCAGGGAGGAATTCGAGCGCGGCGATGAGCGGAAGTGCTCCCCGGCCGTGCTGGAATACGCCGACGGAGGTCACGCGGATCTTCGGGTCGGCGTCGCGCGCGGCCCATGCGGGCGCGAGTTCTTCGTCGGTGAAGAAGCGAGGCACGTTCAGGAGCGTGAGCGACGGGCCGCGATACCCGTACTTGCCGAGGATGACCTCGGTGAAGGCAGGGGAGGCTGTGATAAGCGCATCCGCCGAGCGGAGCATGAGCCCCTCGGCGCGAACGAGCATCGCGCGCTTCGCATGGACCTTGTCGGCGGCGTGCCCGCTCCACAGTTCGTGTGAGTCGTAGACGACCTTGGCGGTGCCGCCGGAGAGCCGGGCGGCGATGAGGCAGGGGAGCAGAGAGTCTATGTCATGCGCGTGGTAGATATCGGCGCGTTCGTCGCGGAGCGGTCGGGCGATGCTCCAGTACGGGATGCGGCTCGTCTTGGATATGCGGCGAACCTCGATCTCACCAACACGCTCGCTGCGTGGCAGCTCCGGACGTGCGTCGGCATACACCTTCACGTCATATCCAGCCTCGGCCAGTGCGTCGGCTTCTCGACGCACGCGCGCGTCATGTGTGAATGCGTTATTCACTCGCATGCAGACCCTTGTTCGCGCCACGGCGCTCTCGCTTTCTAGTCGATTCATGCAGGTACTGCGTGAACAACGCATGACTGTAGCACAGGCGTGTCATCTGACGTGCAGGTGACGGCTGCGCATCTTCGTTGGCGACGGTTCCGGCGTCCAGGTATAGTATCTCCTTCATGGGCGACTTGCGGGAACGACATCTACTCATCGTGGCGTACGAGCTCCCGCCGTCAGCAGGCGGAGGCGTGCAGCGCGTCACCAAGTTCACGCGCTACCTCCACCAGGAGGGTTGGCGCGTGAGCGTCGTCTGCGCGCGCCCGATTCCTGGCAAGCCACGCGACGAGAGCCTGCTTGCTCAGGTTGCCTCGGCCAACATCGTCCGCGTGCCCGCCCGCAACATCGCGATTGCGATCGCACGCGTGCTCTCGGCCTTCAAGCGTTCGCCGAGAGGATCCGGCCAAGAGAATCCGGCCGCAGGCTCCGGCAAGGGCAGCGCTCGTTCTCCGCTCTCCACGCGCATCGCCCGCTGGGTTTCGGTGCCTGATGAGACCGCCATGTGGATCGGGCCAGCAGTGCGCGCCGGGCTTGCCATCGCCAAGGAGTCGCAAGTTGATGTGGTCTTGGCGACCGCACCGCCGTTCTCGGCATTCGTCGCCGGCAAGAAGATCGCCGACGCGCTTGGTGTGCCGCTTGCGGTCGACATGCGCGACTCGTGGCGGGACAACAGCTCGATCGTGTGGCCCACATCGTGGCATCGCAACAAGATGCTGCGTCTTGAGCGCACCGTGCTTGCGTCAGCCGCGCTGGTCACAGCGGCATCCGACGGCATCGCAGCTGAGGCTGCCGAGATGGGCGCGCACCACATCGCTTCTATCCCGAACGGGTTCGACCCGGCGGAGTTCCCCGTGTGGTCGCGGCATGACACGCCCGGGCTGAGCATCGTGTTCATCGGCCGCCTGTATGCGAACGTCTCAGACCCGACCACGTTCTTTGACGCGCTTGCACTCATGCGCTCCCGGGGCACGCTCCCGGGTGGTCTGCACGTGAAGTTCATCGGCGCGAACACCCCGTGGAGCGTTGGCCTTGCCGGGGCACGCGGCCTTTCGGACATCGTGACGTTCGCCGACTTCATGCCATATGCAGACGCGATGGCCGAGGTCGCAGCCGCTGATGTGGGTCTGATAATGACCGCCGAGGGACCAGGCGCGCGCGCTATGTATCCCGGCAAACTCTTCGACTACCTGGGAGTCGGCGTGCCCGTGCTCATGCTCGGTGCCGCCGACGGTGTCTCGGCGAACCTAGTACGCGATGCCGGGGCAGGCGTGGTTGCCGCCTACAGCGACATTGAAGCGATTGCCGCTGGCGTGAGCGAGCTTGCGTCGCGCAAGGAGGCCCGCTCGCTGAGCGGTCCGACAAACCCTGATGTGGTCGCGCGTTTCAATCGCGAGAAGCAAGTCGCAGAGCTGTCGCGGCTACTGGCTGATGTTGCGGGGGTCTCCCGTGGCTGAGAAGACGAAGCTTACGCGTCGCGACTCTGTCGGCTGGGCACTCGCCGCTGTTGCAGCAGGCGGTGCCGCCGCACTCGTTTCCAGCGGATTGCTCGGGAGCCTGCCTACGCTGCTTCTGGGCCTGGCGGCGCTCATCGCGCTAATGGTCGCGATCGCGGGAGATATCCGTGTCGGCCTGGTGGCGATGATCATCGCTCTCTCGCTCGACACCGCCGGCAGACTCATAACTTCTCCGGTGACGGTTACCGTCTATCACATGACGCTCCTTGCCACCCTCGCGATCTGGGCGCTGAGGCTGCTATCCGGCGACAAGCGCGTACGACCCCGGCTCTCGGCGGTCACCCTCGGCTTCGCGGCGTTGGTGCTGGCAGCCGTGTTCTCGCTCCCACTCTCCATGAACCAGGGCGCAACGATCACCGCCATCATCAGGCTGGCGTTCTTGCTGCTGTTCTACCTCACCTTTGAGACGTTCATCACGGACCGTGGGGTGGCACGAGTCGTCGTGGTTGCACTCGTCGGTTCCGCGGCGTTCTCCTCGGTGTTGGCGTTTGTGCAGTATCGCTTTCCGGGGCTGGTTCTCGGCGTGATCCATACACAGACTTCCAGGCTGGGTGCCGTGCTCGTGCGACCCGGTGGCTTCTTCAGTGACCCGAACTACCTTGGGACCGTCTTGTCTGTGGCTGTCCTTGCTGCCATGGCCGAGGCGATGCATGCGAAGCGTTTCCGTAGCATGATCCTGTGGTTCGCTGCGGCTGGCGTTTGCTCGGTGGGCCTCGTCGTCACCTTCTCGCGGACGGCGTGGGTCGGCATCGCAGCTGGCTTCATCGTTCTTGTGCTTTCGTCTCCAAAGCGGCGCGTGCCCTGGCTTCTCGGCGCCACTGCTGCGGCTGTCGCCATCGTCTTGATCGTGTCGCCATCGAGTGTTGTCTCGCGATTCGAGTCCATCACGAACGTGTCGAGTGACAAGTCCATCGCCACCCGGTATCTCATGCTTGGTTCGACGGCAGACATGATCAAAGACCACTGGGCTCTCGGCACGGGGCTTGGGGCTTTTGATGTCGCATACGAGCCGTATCGTCGTGCAGGGTCGCACACGGACATCTTCAAGCCGCACGAGGTTCCGCTCGCCATGTGGGCCGAGATGGGAATACCCGGCCTTGTCGCGGAGATCCTATTGGTCGTTGGTGTATTCATCGAGATTCGCAGACGACGGCACAAGGGTTGGAACAGATATGAGGCAGCAGGCGTCGCCGGACTGATCGCGCTGCTCGTACAATCGCTCTTCCAGTACTATCTTTACTTCGAGTACCTGTGGCTGTTCTTCGCGTTGACCGTTGCGGCAACGCGGTTCCAGGCATCTCCCGAGGAGGTTTCTTCATGAAGGTCGAACACCTGTGGTCGTTTCTCGTTGGCGCTATCTTGCGGCAGTGGTGGCTTATCGCGCTTACCATCGTTGTGGCAGCCGGCGTTGGATTCTTCGCCACTTCTGGCGCTCAGACCGAGTTCACCGGTCGCGCGACCGTTGTGATCGACTCGGCAGTCGTCTCCAAGGGCACCGGCATACCTGAGGCCGAGCCGCTCCTGAAGAACCTGCAGGCCGATACGTTCTTCGAGAGCGTGGCCGCCACCGCAGGCATGACTCCCTCCGAGCTGTCGTCAGGCGCAAAGATCTACACCACCGGCACACCTCAGGATCGTCTGATCGCCGAGTTCACATCACCCGATGAGGCTCTGGCCGAGAGGGTAGCTGCAGCGCTTGCTGAAGCGGCGGTCGCCGAGGCTCGAGCCATGGGCAAGGTGGAGCTCGACAAGCAGCGAGCCATCGTCGAGAACACGCGCTCCGCTATCGCGGACCTCGAGCAGTTCAGGGGTACGAGCGAGTGGGAACGCACTGACGTCGTGTACAAGGTCTGGCAGCTCAAGAAAGACCTTGCATCGGGTGAAGCCGCGCTTACTCTCGCTGAGCGTGCGTACGTCTTCAACGGTGAGACCAGCGTTTCTCAGACGGTCACAGCGTCCAAGGATCGCATTTCCGCCGCAGTTGCCGCCGCGTTTGTAGGCATCATCGCCGGACTTGCACTCGCACTCATCCGTGAGCGTCGTCGCCTGTCGGTCGCGGGCGCGTGACCGACGTGACCTCGGTCGCAGCGAGTGAGCTTCGCGGTGTCACTTTCGCGAAGCAGTTCCCCAGCCCGGCTGAGCCACTGCGAGGTCTGTTCGTTGCCGAGCAGGTCCTGGCTACCCGCGCCGCTGTCGATTGGCGGGTCATCGCGCCTGTTCCGTTCGTGCCTCGCGTGCTGGCTGGCGTGCTTCGCAAGCCGTACGTGCGGGGTGATGATGACCTCGACGGAATCCCTGTCGTGCGCCCGCGGTACCCGGTGCTTCCGCGCCGCGCACTGTATACGACAGTTGCACCGGCAATGGCACGCTCCGCGCGCGGGGCGTGGCGCGAGATCCTCGCCAGCCATCGCCCCGACTTCATTCACGCACATGCTCTCTATCCAAGTGGCGCTGCGGCCCGCAGGCTCGCCGGCGGTGCTGTGCCGTATGTGGTCTCGATCCACGGCTCGGACCTCTACACCAACATGGTCCGACCTTCGTGGGCCGCCGAGGTTCGCGCGACGCTCACCGGCGCCGCTGTGGTCGTGTGCGTGAGCGCCTCGCTCGCTCGCGACGCGGTCGCTCTTGGCGGAGCCGACCCTGCTCGAACCGTCGTCATACCGGACACGTTCGACTCGGCGCGCTTCCGTTATGTGAAGCGTCCGGCTCACTCAGGTCCGCTCCGGCTGGTCACAGTCGGCCGCCTCGTTGAGGTCAAGGGGTTCGATATTCTCGTGCGCGCGCTAGGCGACGCAGTGCGCGACGGATTGGACGCGACGCTCACCATCGTTGGCGGAGGTCCGGAGCGCACGCGCCTTGAGGCGCTCGTTGCCGAGAACGACCTGGCCGCCCGCGTGGCTTTCGCCGGAGCGCTTGGCGAGGATGCCCTTCTCGGCAAACTGGCCGAGGCCGACGTGTTCGTTTCGGCGTCTCGCAAGGAAGGCTTTGGCGTTGCGATCGTCGAGGCGCTCGCAACCGGACTGCCGGTGATCGCCACCTGGTCCGGCGGTCCCGATGACATCGTGACCGAGGATGATGGACTGCTTGTGGCGCCCGAAGACGTCTCGGCGCTTTCGGAGGCCCTCCGTGGTTTCGCTGACAGAGCAGCACGCTATGACCAAGAGGCCATCGCAACGCGCGCACTCGAGCGCTACGGACCCGAGCATGTGGGTGCGATGCTTGTGGACGTTTACCGTACCGTCACGGCCGGCGAATCTTTGTCGGCAAACATGGAGGCAACCCGATGAGCAAGCGGGTCGTCATGTTCCTCACGAACGACGCAGTCTCGGATCCGCGCGTCGAGAAGGAAGCGCGGGCGCTCGTTGGGGCCGGCTTCGAGGTCACTGTGCTTGCGTGGGATCGTGCAGGAAATGCCGCACCGGTCGAGGAGCGCGACGGCTTCACTATCGAGCGCCTGGGCCCGAGGGCACCATACGGCGGCGGCGTGAAGAGCCTGCCGCTTTTCCGGGAGTTCTGGCGGACAGCCGCAGATCGTGCTGCCGAGATAGGTCCCGATATCGTGCACTGCCACGACATGGATACGGCGCCAGCGGGCATACGTGCCGTCAAGCGCGCCACGGGTGAGCGTCTCAAGCTTGTTCTGGACATGCATGAGCTCTACCGCGACAGCAAGATGGTTCCGCAGCGCGGTGCCGTCGGCGCGGTTGCTCGCACCGTAGTTCGCATCCTGGAGCGTCGTGCGTTCCCGGCCGCAGATGTCATCCTTGTGGCCAACCCCGGTACTCTCGGCTACTACGAGTCGCTTGGAGCAGGCGACAAGGTGGTTCTAGTTGAGAACGCGCCCGACACGCGTCTCTTCGCTCCGTCCGCGCAGCGGCCCGAGCGCCCGTTCACCGTCGGGTATTTCGGACAGAAGCGCTACCTGGAGGGTCTGCTCGCGCTCGTTGCAGCGATTCGCGTGCACCCTGACATGGCCGCGATCCTTGCAGGCGGAGGGACGGCTGCCGAGGAGATCGCTCGTGCCTCGGCGGATGTCGATCGCATCGAGGTCTCAGGACGCTTCGACTACGCGGATCTGCCGGCGCTCTACACGCGCTGCGACGCGGTCTACGCGGTCTATGGCGCGGTTCTCGGCAACGTGCGCACGCTCTTTCCGGTGAAAGTGATGGAAGCGATGGCATGCGCGCTGCCTGTTGTGGTGAGCACGGGGACGTGGATAGGCGAGTACGTCGAGCGTGAGGGGATAGGCCTGGCAATCGATGGCGATGATCCGGTCGCTCTGTCTGAGGCGCTCGTTCGGCTAAAGGATGAACCCAAAATTGCCGAGGAAATGGGTAAGCGTGGATTGGCAATCGTTCAGGCCGGGCTGTCATGGCAGGCGGCGTCGGCTCGGCTGGTGCACGCTTATGAGGCGCTAGACACTCGCAAGTGACCGTCGCGTGACCGCGCGCCGCGAGGCTCGTGGAGGTCCGAGTGGTATACTAATCGCTTGGATGTCGTAGCCGATACACAACGGAGGTTCTTCCGTGCGCCGTAGCCCTTACATCCGATTCGCTGCCGCATGCGCAGCTTTTGTCCTGGCAATCAGCCCGATTGCGACTCCCTTTGCAGTAGCTGATGTTTCGCCGACGGCGATTCCCAGCTTCACCATCACCGGCAGCGGTAATGGGCATGGCATCGGTCTGTCTCAGTACGGGTCACAGGGATACGCCCTCAAGGGCTGGAAGTACGACGCCATCGTCAAGCATTACTTCCAGGGAACAACGATATCCACGATGAAAGACGTTTCGCCGAGGATTAACCTCGACCTGAACGGCAGTGCTCGTTCGACGTGGACGATCAGGGCGGTCGATTCGACACTCACTGTGTACGACGGCATCAAGACCAAGAGCCTACCGAAGAACACCGACTATGTGTTCACGTGCACCACGAGCATGACTTACGTGAAGACCACCGGCGGCTCGACGGTTGCGACGTTCACAGGCACAAGCGTGAAAGCCGATCCGGATGGCAACGGGCTGTTCCAGATCAAGGAGAACTCCGGACCAAACATGAACTCGAGCTATCCCTCGGGCTACCCGTACATGCGGTGGCGCGGCAAGCTCGATCTTTCAAGGAAGAGCGGAACCTCGACGATGTACGGTCGGAACTGGGTCGGTTTCCAGGACTACCTTTACGGAGTGGTGCCGCGTGAGAGCCCGGCCAGCTGGAAAGATGAGGCGCTGAAAGCGCAATCTGTCGTCGCCCGCTCGTACGCCAAGCAGAAGGTCGATCCTGATGATGATGGCGACGCAGATACCAACCTTATGTGCACGACCGCTGACCAGATGTACGGTGGTCACTCCCGCTTGAGCAATGGTTCGGTTGTAATGCATGAGGACAGCAGGTCTAACGCGGCGGTGGATGCCACCAAGCTCCTGGTAGTGAAGTACGGTTCAAAGATCGTGCAGACGTTCTTCTCCTCGGCATCGGGTGGGCACACCGCCAATATCGAGGATTCCTGGAGCTACGCATCGCCGCAGCCGTACTTCGTCGGTGTTGACGATCCTTATGAGGCGCTCGCGGGCTCACCTTATGAGTCGTGGACCGTGAAGAAGACGGGTCTGGAGATCGCGGCCGCGCTTCGCGCCTCCTCAACTGCGACATCCGAGCTTTCCAGCCACGGCCTCACCGCTGTTCCGGGTGGCTCGACCGTGTATGTGACAGGCGTGAGCATCACACGTGGCGTGTCCGACTACCCGCGGTGGGTCTACTTCCACTTCAGTGATCCGGCAAAGACGACTGTGAAACTCTCGGCATACACGGTGAAGGTCGCACTTGGCCTCAAGTCGCCGAACTTCTCCTTCAGCGGCTTCCCGATGAGCCGCATCCAGGGCTCGAGCCGCTACGACACAGCGATCGCCATCTCTCAGCGTGCGTTCACCGGAACCGCACCGGCTGTCGTGGTTGCAAGTGGCGAGACGTATCCCGACGCGCTTGTCGGCTCGGCGCTTGCCGGTGCCGAGAGCGGCTCGGTGCTGCTCACCATGAACGATAGCCTGCCATCTGCGGTGGAAACCGAGCTCAAGCGCTTGGCGCCGTCGAGGGTCTACATCATGGGAAGCAATGCCACTATCTCCGACGCTGTTGAAGCGCGTTTGCGGACAGTACTTCCCTCGGCAACGACCACCCGTATCGCAGGAGTGGATCGCTACGAGACAGCACGCAAGACCGCCGAGAAGGTCTATGCGCTCGATGCGCCGACCAAGGCGATAGTGACCAACGGCTACGCGTGGCCGGACGCCGCATCGGTGTCGGCGCTCGCGTATGCGAAGAGCTATCCGATCTTGTTCTCCAAGCAAAGCGAGCTTAGTACGCAGACTGAGCAGTATCTCGCGGCCAAGAAACCTGCTACCACGCTGCTCATCGGGAGCGAGACCGTGCTCTCTGATGGCGTCAAGCAGGCTGTGGTCGCGGCTACCACCAAGAGCGCGACGCGGCTTTCGGGTTCGAATCGCTACGCGACCGCCGCTGCGGTTGCGCGGTTCAGCATCACGGCCACCGAGGGCTTCACTGTGAGCGAGGTCTACATCACGACCGGTCTCAATTATCCTGACGCACTCGTTGGCGGCGTTCTCGCCGGTAAGCTGCGCAAACCGCTGCTGCTCACTCATCCGGACGCATGTCCGGCCGGCACGGCTGCGTTCCTTAATGACAACAAGACTGCTATCGGGTATCTATGGATATTCGGCAGCAGCGCGGCTGTCTCGGCAGATGGGCTCGATGCGCTCGATTACGTGATGAACCACTGATCCTCCGAGGGGAGCACCTGTGAGCGTCTCGCTAGCGGTACCAGAAGCCGACGTCATTCGGATCAGAGATGCGTCGCATCTGCGTCCGCGGGTAGCGATCGTTCTCGGGTCGGGACTCTCGGGCCTGGCTGACGTCGCGGGGGAATCAGTCGCCATCCCGTATGGGGACCTTCAGGGGTTCCCGCGTGTTGGCTCGGTCGTTGGTCATGCCGGTAAGCTCGTCATCGGAACGCTCGGTGGTGTCTCGGCGATGCTCTTTCAGGGTCGCGCGCATCAGTACCAGGGTGTGAGCGCGCTTGACGCTGCGTATCCGGCACGCCTGGCAGCTGCTTTCGGCTGCGAGGTGCTAATCGTGACCAACGCCGCCGGTGGAGTGGTCGAGCGGCTCTCGGTGGGCGACCTGGTCCTCATCTCGGATCACATGAACCTGATGGGCACGAATCCGCTCACCGGATGGCCCGGCCCGGACGGCGGATTCCCGTTCGTCCCGATGCGCGACGCCTACGATCCGGAGCTTCGTGAACTCATGATGCAGGTTGCGTCCGCTCAGGGAATCACTCTTGCGGAAGGGGTCTACGCAGGCTTGCTCGGCCCGTCATACGAGACTCCGGCCGAGGTTGCGATGCTCGCGAGGCTCGGCGCTGACGTTGTCGGGATGTCGACGGTACCCGAGGTCATCGCCGCGCGCGCCCTCGGGCTTCGGGTGCTCGGCATGTCGCTAGTCACGAACGCTGCAGCTGGCGTTGGCCTGTCGCACGCTGAGGTCATTGAAGCGGGGGACAGGGCTGCCGCTCAACTCCAGCGGTTGGTGGCCGAGTTCGTGTCGCGCCTGTAGGGCATTTCGGCACGCATCCTGCTATACTTTCTCGGTTCAGGCAAGCCCCATCTTATGCATTCTCAAGTTCGAAATCCCTAAGGAGGCACACACGTGCAGCACGACGTAAAGGACCTTTCTCTCGCAGCGGCCGGCAAGGCCCGCATCGAGTGGGCAGACAACGACATGCCCGTTCTCGCAAACATCCGCGAGCGCTTCGAAGCTGAGAAGCCGCTTGAGGGTATCCGTATCGGCGCGTGCCTGCACGTGACGACCGAGACCGCCAACCTGATGCGCACGCTCAAGGCTGGTGGCGCGGAAGTCGTGCTGTGCGCGAGCAACCCGCTCTCAACGCAGGATGATGTCGCGGCCGCACTCGTTGCCGAGTACGGCATCCGCACCTACGCCGTGAAGGGCGAGGACACCGAGACCTACTACGCGCATATCGATGCACTCATCGCTGACAAGCCGCAGATCACGATGGACGACGGTGCCGATGTCGTCGGTCGCATTCACGCCGAGTTCCCGGAAGCGCTCGAGGGTATCCTTGGCGGCACCGAGGAAACCACGACGGGCGTTATCCGTCTGGCGGCCATGGCTGATGACGAAGCTCTCAAGTACCCGATCATCGCTGTGAACGAGGCCAACACCAAGCATCTCTTCGACAACCGCTACGGTACGGGTCAGTCGACTCTCGACGGCATCATCCGTGCCACCAACCGCCTCATCGCCGGCCGCACGGTCGTCGTGACCGGGTACGGTTGGTGCGGCCGCGGCATCGCGAACCGTGCAGATGGTCTCGGCGGAAACGTCATCATCTGCGAAGTCGATCCGCTCAAGGCACTCGAAGCCGTCATGGATGGCTTCCGCGTTATGCCCGCGGTCGAAGCTGCAGCGGTCGCCGACATCTGGGTCACCGTCACCGGTGACATCAACGTGATCGACGGACCTGCATTCGAAGCCATGAAGGACGGAGCGATCATCGCCAACTCCGGTCACTTCAACTGCGAGATCAACATCCCGCTGCTTCGCGAGAAGGCCGTTTCGTCCCGCGAGGTGCGCCCGCTTGTTGAGGAGTTCGTGCTCGCCGACGGCCGCAAGATCTTCCTCCTGGCAGACGGTCGCCTCGTGAACCTCTCCTGTGCCGAGGGCCATCCCGCCTCGGTCATGGATATGAGCTTTGCGAACCAGGCGCTTTGTGCCGAGTTCATGGTGCAGAATTGCGCCGATATGGAAGCCGGCGTGTACGAAGTGCCGACCGACATCGATGAAGAGATCGCAGCGCTCAAGCTGGCGTCGATGGGCATCGAGATCGACGTGCTTACCGAGCAGCAGCAGACGTACCTGAGCTCATGGAACGAAGGCACGGTCTAGATTCGAACTGACAGCAACGGGCCGGTGGGAGACCACCGGCCCGTGCTTGTATAGGGGAGCGAAACATGGCGATCAACGATATTCCTCGTACGATCTGGTGGGAGGACGGCAAGGTTGTCCTCGTCGATCAGTCGCGCCTGCCGCTTGTGGGCGACCTGCTTAGCTGCAATAGCTACGACGGCGTTTGCCAGGCCATCAAGGGCATGGCAGTCCGCGGAGCACCCGCACTTGGCGTGGCAGCGGCTCTTGCGGTCGCGCTTTGGGCGACCACTGCGGGCGAGGATATTGATGACCCTGCCGCATTCCTGGCTGAGCTTGACCGCGTTGCCGACGAGATCGCGTCGACTCGCCCGACCGCCGTGAACCTTGCGTGGGGCGCCGAGCGTATGAAGCGCTTCGCACGCGGGAACTCGGATGTCAGCCTTGCAGAGCTTCGCGACCTCATCTTGCAAGAGGCACTCGCTATCCGTGCCGAGGATGAAGAGCGCAACCGCGCAATCGGTGCCAACGGTGCCGAGTTGCTCGAGCCGGGCAGCCGAGTGCTTACGCACTGCAACGCTGGCTCGCTCGCGACGGCGTTCTATGGTACCGCGCTCGGGGTTATCTTCTCGGCGCATGAGCAGGGCAAGATTGAGGGCGTGTGGGTCGACGAGACCCGTCCGGTCCTGCAGGGCGCCCGACTCACTGCGTGGGAGCTCAAGCTGGCGGGCGTTCCCTTCAAGCTCATCACGGACAACATGGCGGCCAGCATCATGCGTGCCGGTCTGGTCGATGCGGTCATCGTGGGTGCGGATCGCATCGCTGCAAACGGCGACGTCGCCAACAAGATCGGTACCTACGGACTGGCTGTGCTCTGCAAGGAGCATGGGATTCCGTTCTACGTAGCTGCGCCGACTTCAACTGTCGACCTCACTCTTCCGAGTGGAGACGACATCGTCATCGAGCAGCGCGACGAGCGTGAGGTGACCGGCGTTACCATCTCCGGCGTCATCTCGCCCAACTCGCCGTCCGCCTCCCGTGCGTTCGACTTGCTCACCGACGGCGGCCCGTTCGAGGTGCCGATCGCCAAGGGTCACCAGATGGTCATCGACCGCAAGGGCGGTGCATATCGTTTCGACGGCTGGTTCCGTATCGCCCCGCCTGGCATCGAGGTCTACAACCCGGCGTTCGACGTGACGCCCGCCAAGTATGTCTCGGCGATCATCACCGAGTGCGGGGTCGTGCGCGCGCCGTTTGGCGAGACACTGTCGCTCGCATGTGAGGGTTCCGGCGCGATTCACGAGCTGGGGTAGGCGATAGCGGTGTCAGTGGCGGAGCTCGCTCGAGTCATCCTCGGCGTGCTGGGGTATGTCAGCGTCGGCGTAATCCTGCGCGTCAGCGGACTCTTGCGTGCCGAGGACTCCAAAGCGCTGAATACGCTGCTGATCTACGTTGCCTTGCCGGCGCTCGTCTTCACTACCGTGCAACCCGCGCGTGCCGGGTGGGGACTCGCGGTCATGCCCCTGCTTGCTTGGGCTATCGTGATTGCCGCAGTAGCGCTGGCGTGGCTGTTTGCCCGACTGCTGCGGCTTGAGGGCCCGACCGCGGGCGCATTCATCCTCGTTGCGGCCTTCGGCAATACCGGCTACATCGGATATCCGGTCGCATCTGCGCTGCTCGGTGACCCCGGGCTGGTGCGCGCGATCTTCTACGACATCTTCGGGAACACCGCCGCCATCATCACTCTCGGCGCGCTCATAGCGAGCCACTACGGCGAGCATGAGGTCAAGGTGAACCCCCTGCGGGAACTCGTGACGTTCCCGCCCTTCATAGCGCTGGCGTTCGCCCTCGCGCTGCGTTCAGTCCCGGTTCCGGAAGTGGTTGGATCCTGGTTAGGCGCGCTTGGTAAGCTCGTGGTGCCGATGATCATGATCTCGGTCGGTCTGTCGCTGAAGCCGCGTGCGGTGCGGGCTCATCTCAGCAAGCTGGGTGTCATCGCCGGTATCAAGTTGGTGGCGATGCCGCTTCTCGCACTGGGTCTTGGCGCGCTGTTTCTCAACGATGCCGCGTCGGTTCGGATCCTTGTGCTTGAGGCCGGCGTGCCGTCGATGATGCTCACGCTGGTGTTCGGTATGAAGTACCACTTGGATGTGGACTTGATCGCCTCGGCGATCCTGGTCACGGTCATTGGGGCAGTGCTCGCGATTCCGCTCATGCAAATGCTCGTCTAGCTGCCCCTGAGAGGGGTGGCATGGACGTTCTTGGCGTACTGGCCGAGATACTCTCGCCCGTGCGCTGTGCGGGCTGTGGTGTCCCTGGGGACACATTGTGCCCTGCCTGCCTGTCGGCAGCGCACTTGATCCAACCCGGCACAGGGTGTCAGCGCTGCGGCGCACCTCTCACGAACGCTACATGCCGGGAGTGTGCGGGCCGCACCTTCGCCTTCAGCTCTGCAGTTTGCGCGGGCATGCTAGAACCGCCGCTGTCGCGCGTGGTCACCCTGTACAAGGACGCCGCCGAGCGCAGATACGCGGCTTTGCTCGGCAAACTTCTGTGCGCGGCATGTGATCCATGGAGAGGGTGGCCGGACGCGGTCTGCGCTGTTCCGCCGTCAGCGAGATCTCTCGCCCGACGTGGCTTCGACCATACCGCACCGCTGGCCGCGCACGTCGCTCACGGGCTCGATGTCCCGTATGAGCGTCTGCTGGTTGCTGCGCGTCGGGCGGATCAACGAGGCCTCGGACGCGATGAGCGTCGCGCGAACATGACCGGCGCCTTCGCGGTCCGCCCGTTGGTGTCTGTGCCTGCCATGGTGCTGGTGGTGGATGACGTGTTCACTACCGGAGCCACTCTCGACGGTGCGACGCGGGCGCTTCTTGCCGCAGGCGCCCTGGAGGTGCGGGTCGCAGCGGTCGCCCGGGCGTAAGGGCTAGGCAGACCTGCGACGGATGTTGCCGATAACGACCGCGCCGATGACGACCCCGGCGAGCGCTATCCAGCCCGAGAAGGAGGCTATTCCCGTGGAGCTGGTCGCCGCGATTATCGCCACGGCGATCGCCGCGCCGAGAACTGCTCCGGCCCACCCACGCATGCGCGAATACGGTTTGCTTGTGAATCGCGCCACGGCGTACGGCCCAAGCGGCGCGCCGACGATCAGGCCGAGGAGACCGCCCACGAGCATACGCGCGATATCCTGGAGTCCCTGTGTGCCGCTGATAGCGTTGAGCACCATCTGGGAGCCAAGTCCGAACAGCGCAGCGAAAGCCGCCGCCGAAATGATCGAAGCCGCACCCTCTATGAAGTAGTCGGAGACGGCGATCCCCGGCCTCGGTTCTCTCACGGTAGACCTCCCTGAACGCGCGGACATCGTCATTCTATTCCCTTTGCGCTACTCAGAGCGCCGGACCCCTGAATAAGCATCACGATTCCTGGTACACTTTCTTGTGCTTCCATCCGGGTCTGTGGTTGCGGGCGCGCAAGCGCCTCAGTCCAAGGTAGATGCGGCCAAAAGGATCCACGTAAGCCGACGGTTCGCCGTCGTGCGAGCATGGCGCGTCTTAGGGGTAAGTCGTACCGTCCGGTCCAACCATCCCGGTTGGCGGGCGAGAGGGCCGGTAGTGAGATAGCATCAAGCGGAAGCCCCCGTACGCGAGTGTGGGGCCAAAGACCAGGTCAGCCGGATGGAAGCACTACTTGCTTTATGACTGGAGGAACCAGATGACTCGTTCCAGACGTGCACTTGCGCTGGCACTCTCGGCAATCATGCTCTTTGCGATCGCCGGCTGCGGAGGCGGCGAAGAGCCGTCTGTACTCGAGCCCAAGATCACACCGCCGTTGATTGCGTCTGAAGGCGTGCTGCGGGCAGGCGTCGACCTCTCATACCCGCCGTTTGCCGGCAAGGACAACGGGCAGCAGGTCGGTATCGATATCGATGTAGCGGCTGCCCTTGCCGAGCGACTCGGACTGACGCTTGAGATCATCGATGTGAAGACGACCGACATTCCGGCTGCACTCAAGGGCAAGCAGATAGACGTCGCACTTGCGGCCATGCCCATCACAGATGCGGTCCTTGCGGGCGTGACGCCCGCCGGCTCCTACATCACCGATGGATCCGCATTCTTCTCTGCCGTTGCGAGCGGTACTGACGTACCGGAAGTCTCGGCGGCAAATGTCGGCGGGATGAAGGTCGGCTGCCAGAAGGAGTCGGCAACGTTCTGGAAGCTCGAATCCGACTACGGAGTCGGTTTCGCCGAGAGCTTCGATTCGCTGCGTGACGCGTTCGACGCACTTGAGGCAGGGGACATCGACGTGGTCGCGGCGGACGCAGTGGTGGGAGCATACATCTCACGCGATTATGCCGAGGTTCGGTTCACTGGGAACTATGGCTCACCCACGGCTCTGGGTGTGACCGTCGCGCCCGATTCCGCAGACCTTGAAGCGGCGGTGCGCGAAGCACTCGACGGGCTCTCGTCCGACGGAATCCTGGAGACGATTCGGACGAAATGGGTAGGCGGTCTCATGTCGCTCGAGGCGTCTGCATCTGCCGAGACGAGCGTCGCTCCTTAGTACGTTCAGCTCTCTACGTGCATTGTCGAAGGCCAGCGCATCGCGCTGGCCTTCTTGCATATCGCGTAGTGGGCGCTGCATACAACAAGCCTACTCTGACATTCTATGCGACCTGCGCTATAGTTATACGATGTGATGCAGAGGGGGCACGCATCGTGTCCATCGTGTTCATCGAAGGAGGATTCATGTCCAAGAGCAAGAAATGGTTGGCACTTACACTGGCCGCCGCGCTTGTACTGGCCGTCGCACTGACGGGCTGCTCTGCGAAGACGGAAGAACCCACCAGTGAAACGCCCACCGAGACCATGACACTGAAGACCATCGAGGAAGGCAAGCTGCTCGTTGGCTCCGACACGGCATTCCCGCCGTTCGAGTCGATGAATGGTGATGTAGCCGAGGGCTTCGACGTCGATCTGATGGGTGCCATTGGCGAGAAGCTCGGACTCGAGGTTACCTTCCAGACCGAGATTTTCGATACGCTGATCCCGACCCTCAAGGCCGGCGGCAAGTTTGACGTTATCGCCTCCGGTATGACCATCAAGCCGGATCGTCAGCTTGAGATCGACTTCACCGATGCGTACTACGACTCTAACCAGTCGCTCGTTATGACGAAGGGTACCGTCTATACCGGTCCCGAGCAGCTCGCCGGCAAGAAGATCGGCGTGCAGTCCGGTACCACCGGTGAGGCGTGGGCCAAGGAGAACGTCGAAGGCGCAACGCTTGTTCCGTTCAAGAACGCGACTGACGCGTTTGCGGCGCTACAGGCCGGCAACGTCGACGCTGTCGTGAACGACCTCCCCGTGTCGACCGAGCTCCTCAAGGACGACGACCGCGGTATGGAAATCGTCTCGCAGATCCCCACCGGTGAGCAGTACGGTTTCGGTGTTAGCAAGGACAACCCCGAGCTGACCGCAGCCATCAACAAGGCCCTCAGCGAGCTTAAGGCCGACGGTACGTACAACGAGATCTACCAGAAGTGGTTCGGCATTCTGCCTGAATAGCTGACTAGCTTCGGCGATAAGTGTATTCTGCGGGGGGACTTCCGAGTAAAGGAGGTCCCCCCGTGAATCATCCGGTAGATATAGGGGCACGCATGCGTGAGCTGACTCACAAGTACCGATACAGGTTCTTTGCGGTGACACTTCTAGTCGTCTTAATGGCTTTGATGCTCGCAACTCAATCGTTTGCGATGACTGCAGCCAAAGTCACCGTCGACCGCGACACCGGGGGCCAGCTGACACGATTCACATTCGCTGCCACCATGGATGCCGACGAGGTCGTCTCTGAGATCGACTTCCTGTTTCCGAAGGGCTTCGATCCTGAGCAGGCATCGGTCAAGGCGACTCTGCTTGACGGCCTGAAGCGCATTCCTGCCGAGTATGCTCACACCATCGATCTCGAGACCGGTGTTGTGAAGGTAACCTTCAGCCCGCCGATTCCAGCAGGCAGCAATCTGAGCATGCAGATACACAACGTCATGACTCCGATCGCCGGCGGAACCTACGAGCTTCCTGTTGAGTACAGCACCGCAACCACCGGCACGGTGGGGGAGCGACGTTCGATTGACGGCCTGACCTTCAAGTACGAAACACCTCCTAGGGCGGAGGCATTCTCGCGCTGGCTGGACAATCAGGGTTGGGTCAAGTCGTGGAACAAAGTGAAGTTCCTCAACTTGTTCCTGAAGCCGCAGCAGTTCGTGCGTGCGGTGCCGCTTCTGTTCGCCGGATGGCTGATGTCTCTCGCACTCGTGCTCATTGCCTTCCCGATCTCAATCATCGGCGGGCTTGGCACTGCGTTCATGAAGATGGCGAAGATCCCTCCTGTGCGTTGGCTTGCCTCGATCTACATCAATGTCATCCGAGGCACGCCGCTCTTCTTGCAGATATTCGTGGTGTTCATCGGGCTTCGCACGATGGGCCTGCGCTTCCCTGACTTCGTCTCGGCTGTGATCGTGCTCGCGTTCAACTCGTCGGCATATCTTGCCGAGATCTTCCGAGCGGGCATCCAGTCTATTTCTAAGGGGCAGTTTGAGGCCGCCTCGTCTCTCGGGATGACGTACTGGCAGGCGATGCGGTATGTCATCATTCCGCAGACCGTTCGCCGAGTACTCCCGACGATGACCTCTGAGTTCATCTTGCTCTTCAAAGACACGGCGCTATTCGCTGCAGTCGGCATCTTCGAGTTGATGCTGAGGTCGCAGAACTTCGTGGCCAGGTCAGGGAACCTTACGGCGTACGTCGTGGCCGCCCTTTACTACCTGGTCATCACGATTCCGCTCATCAATCTGGTCGGACGTCTGGAGCGGAAACTGGCCCAGTCTGAGCATGGGATCGTTGTTGCTCCATCGACCCGGCGGAGTCGCCGCACGCCTGACCTGAGCTCTAAGCCCGATCAAGCCGCCACAACGCCAGGATCGAGGTGAGCGCCGTGACTAAGCCGGTCGTTCGTATAGTCAATCTCCACAAGTCTTTTGGCGCTCTTGAGGTGCTGCAGGGTGTTGATCTGGAAGTACAGCGTGGTGAAGTGGTAGTCATTCTTGGACCGAGCGGTTCAGGCAAGTCGACTATGCTGCGCTGCGTGAATCACCTTGAAGTGCCAACAAGCGGCGAGGTGTGGCTCGAGGACGTGCAGATTAATGCTAAGGGCGCGAACGTCAACAAGGTTCGCGAGCATATCGGCATGGTATTCCAGAGCTTCAACCTGTTCCCGCACCTCACCGCAAAGGGAAACGTGATGCTCGCCCAGCGCAAGGTGCTCGGCCGCAGCCCGGAAGAGGCGCTTCGTATCGCAGATGAGCAGCTGGCGAAGGTCGGCCTGTCCGACCGCGCTGACCACTACCCGTCACAACTCTCGGGTGGTCAGCAGCAGCGCGTTGCAATCGCGCGTGCGCTGGCTATGGATCCGATCGTCATGCTCTTTGACGAGGTGACGTCGGCGCTCGACCCTGAATTGGTGAGAGACGTCCTTGAGGTCATGAAGGAACTCGCCAGGGGAGGCATGACAATGCTCGTGGTGACGCACGAGATGGGCTTCGCTCGTGACGTCGGCACCAGGGCTGTATTCATGGACGGCGGCGTCATCGTCGAGCAGGGTACGCCCGATCAGGTATTCGATCACCCCCAGAACGAACGTACCAAGGATTTCCTCGGCCATATCAGTTAGCCTAAGCCGGAATACTTACCCGCGATGTGCCGCTTGCGGCGACGCGTCGCGGGTATGTTCTTGTATGTCAGGACCAAACAGGGAGGCCTACGATGAAGATGATCATCAAAGGACGGCACATGGAAGTCACCCCGGCACTCCGGGCCTATGCCGAGGAGAAGATCGGCCGTGTAGCCAAGATTCTCGACAGCATGATCATGAGTGCAGAAGTTGAGTTGTTTACCGAGCGGAACCCCTCTATCGAGAACGGTCAAGTCGCGGAAGTGACTGTCTACACCAAGGGGCACGTTATCCGCGCGAAGGAAGCATCGCCAGACATGTACGCAGCCATCGACCTTGTCTCTGAGAAGCTGGAGCGCCAGGTTCGCAAGTTCAAGACAAAGGTATTTGATCGCCACAAGTATGCTGGCGCCATGCCTCCGGTTGCGGTCCTGCCGCTCGAAACAGAGCCTGGTATCGTCAAGAAGAAGGCTCTTGAGCTCAAGCCGATGTCCGCCGAAGAAGCGATTCTCCAGCTTGAGCTTCTCGGCCACGATTTCTTCGTCTTCTCCGCTGCCGAGACGGGCGCTGTGAATGTCCTTTACCGTCGCCAAGATGGGGATTACGGACTGATTGAGCCCAAATAATCAGTACAACGCATACTAGGAATATGACAAGGGAGGCGGAAACGCCTCCCTTTCACTTTGTAACTGGCAGTAGCAAGCGGCCTGATTTCAGTTGACACGCAGTAAAACCGCAGACTATCGTTGAGCATGATATCCATGAGCGGGCCGCAAACGTTCCACAGTCGAAGTCGAGTTGGACCAACACAACGCAGGGGGTCCCGAGTGGAGAACACCGCATCACTAGCGGTTATCGCTGAGATTGAGGAAGCTCTCTCTCAGGTCGCAGAGATCAAGGCTGCGCGCGTGGTCGCATCTTCCGATGGACTCATCGAGGAGATTCACGTGCTGGCTCTGCCGACAAAGTCGCCTAAGCAGCTGGTTCGAGACATCGAATCCACGATCATCGCTTCGTTCGGCATCGCGATCGATCACAAGATCATCTCCATCGCGCAGCTTGGCCCGGATGCACTCCCAAAGCAGGAGTCCAATATCCACCCCCGTGCGCGTATTCACGCCATCAATGCGGAAGTCTCCGGCACTCAGGCCAATAGCACTGTCACACTCGAGTTGGAGGGCGACATCTATACCGGGACTGCGTCGGGGCCAGCTAGTCAGACTGGCCGGAAGCGACTGGTGGCGCAGGCCACGCTCAACGCCGTTGAGCAGTATCTGCACGGAAGCATGAGTTTCGCGCTCGAGGACGTTGAAGTAGTTCGGCTTGGCCGAGAATCGGTGGCAGTGTCGTGCATCGTTCTCGTGACATCACTGGGAGAGCAGGCGTTCTCAGGTTCAGCGCTGGTGCGACAGAACGAGAAGGACTCAATCGTCAGGGCGACGCTGAATGCGATCAATCGACGGATGGGCTTCTTGACAACCACATAGCTTCCAAGTTTGGGCCAACGCCGTGAGAATCGGTTTGAACACTGTCAGCAACAACTATTAGCGGAGCGGACAGCGTTCTTCCATTACTAGCGGAATGGGAGAAGACCCAGAAATTTACCTGTGAAGGGGGTCTTCTCACTATGAAGAGAATCATTTTCATGCTCAGCTCTCTTGCCGCGCTCGTCCTGGGCGGCGGCGCCTGGTTCCGCGCATAACAAGGCATTGTCACTGCGGCGTTGGCCCGTCTACTTGATTCAGTTTTCCCACAATTGAAGGTTGCGCATGAAGCTGAGGTCTTACTACTTTGCTACAGTCGTTGCCGCTGTCCTAGCGTTTGGATGGTTGGCTCAAACAACCCCGGTACGAGACTGGAAATCGGTCCTCGTGCTTGGGGCGTTTGCCTTCTTGGCAGAGACCCTGGCTTTTCAGCTTCCGCTCTCGGGTTCAGTTTCGCTGGGCTTTGCCCTCGGTTTTGCCGCACTTCTCTACGACGGGCCGGTGGCCGCCTCCCTGGTTGCCCTCGTTGGCAGCGTGTCCATTCAGGACGTGCGGGATCACCGTCCGGTCGACGTTCAGTTGTTCAATAGCGCTCAGCTGGTCCTGTCCATCCTCGCGGCGTCTGGCGTCTTCTTGTGGCTGGGGGGATTGCCACTGGCGTGGGCCGCCGATCAGGGCTTCGTGAGCGCCGCAGCGCTAAGTCTTGGCGCTGCGCTGCTAGCGGCCACGGCTTTCTTTCTGGTGAACATCGCGCTTGTTGGGGAGGCGCTCGCTCTTCGTGCGGAACTCCCTCTCGCGCAAGTCCTGCGTGAGCAGAGTTTTGTCTCTTACTGGATCAGCTTTCTAACGTTGGCGCTATTGGGCTTTGTGCTGGCCCGGGTGGTTGACTCGGCTGGATGGGTCGGCGCAGTTCTGCTGGCCGCACCGTTCGTCATCGCTCGAAAGACATTCAGGGTGTATCTCGAGCTCTCAGCGGCCTACGCGGACACTGTTCGATCGCTCGTTCAGGCACTGGAGGCAAAGGACCCATACACTCGTGGTCATTCGGAGAGAGTGGCTGAGTACGCGAAAGCCATCGCGGGTGGACTAGGCCTTTCAGTTGCTCAGATCGAGAGAGTTGAAATAGCTGCCTTGCTTCATGATGTGGGGAAAATTGGGATTCCCGAGGCGACTCTGAGCAAAGCAGGACCGCTCACTGCTGAGGAGTACGCCGAGATTCGCGAACACCCCGCAAAGGGAGCCAGCGTTCTGCTCGAAGTCGAGTTCTTGGCCGAAGCCGCATCGACTGTTGCTGCCCATCATGAGCGGATGGACGGCACGGGATATCCGATGCGGCTGTCAGCTGATGATATTCCCCTGGACGCGCGCATTCTTGCTGTTGCGGACGCCTACGATGCAATGACATCATCTCGACCCTACAGGGCTGCGCTAAGACATGAGTCTGCGGTCCAGGAGCTCGTGGCTGTGGCGGGTACTCAGCTGGACCGACTGGCCGTTGACGCACTTCTGAGCCACCTCCAGTCACGCGGAGCAGTGCAGGAATCATGACTCAGGAATACCGCGGAAACTGCACATCCAGCGTTGCGCGATGTCGACCGTGGGAGGTCGCGGTCCTGGCGGCTGCAATTTGGAGTATCACAGCTGCATTTGGCGCTGCCCGGGTTGAGTTGAACCCCTCCTTGTTCGCGGCCGTCTTCTCCGCCTCGGTGGTGATGGGGGCGCTTGGACTTAGGTTGCCTCGAGGTGATGTCGTCCGGGTCGATGCACTTGCCGCCAGCGCTGCGCTGGCGCTGCTTCCCGCACACGTAGGAATGACAGCCCTGCTGCTAGGACTGCTGGCGGGGATGATATTCGCTCGTCATATCACCCGCTCTTCGTTGTGGTCGGTGGTTGTTGACGCGAACCGTCACGTCGTCGCTTTAGGCGCGGCATATGCAGTGCAGTCCGCCCTATCGGTGGACTCGGCTATGCCCGTGGTGGTCTCGGCAGGTGTGGCGATTTCGGTGTACGTTGCCGTCGAGCTTGGCTCACTTGTCATACAAGCTGCTCTCAGCGCTGACTCAAGCTTGCTCCTTACAGGGAGCAGCATGTTCCGCTCTGTATGGCAGATCTATCTTGGTCAGGCGTGTCTCGGGGTAGCGCTGGCAGTTGTCTATCCGACAATGGGCGTTTGGGTTATTCCTGTGATGACCGTGCTGGGCGCAATTCTGTTGAATGGTTTTGCGATGTACCTACGCGTGAAGACTGCATATCAGGAGACAATTGGCGCGCTTGCTAAGGTAAGCGAGCTTCACATGGCAGGCAGAACGGGGCATGCGCAGGAGGTTGCCAATATGTCAGTCGCTGTTGGCAGAAGACTTGGACTGGGTGCGCGGAAGCTCGAGGCCCTGAACTATGCGGCGCTACTTCATGAGATTGGCTCACTTGATAGAGACGCGGGGGCACTAATTGCTCACGACGGGGTTTCTGAGTGGGCGCACAAGGGTTCGGAAATCCTGCAGGCGGTGCCGTTCTTGGCCTCAGCAGCAGCAATAGTTGATTGCCAGCAGTTGGCCTCAAACGCAGCTGCGGAGGCGGGATCGTACTGCAGTGATGCCCTGCTCGGGGGTGCCATTGTCAGGGCGTGCTGTTTGGCGGATGAGGCCCGTAGGGTGGATCGCACAGCCGGGCGCAAGCTGAGCTTCGAGGACCTGGTGGCTGCAATCGAAGACGAGGGCAGGTGGATTCCTCAGGAGGTCGTCAGGGTGACCGCTGATGCGTTTGGATCGCTTGATGTTGTCTGAAGCCCGCACACACCGTCACTTCTTCCAGAGACGGAAAGGCGGAACGGCAAAGCCGCAGTAACTTCTTTCGATGAGAATCTTGCTGATTGTGAGTATGTTCTTTTCGAAATGCATTCAATTGATTACAATCACAACACCTCAGGAGGGTCTCCCGGTTTGGGGGAAGACATGGGAGAGACCAGGCCTTACGGCGTACCCAGCTATGAGTTTGCGATTCCGCGCCAGAGTTTGATCCAGGTGTTCAATCTGACCGCTCCCGATGTGACAGTCGTGGTGGCGCCTGGTGGCTATGGGAAGACAGTGCTTGCGGCGCAGCTCACACACATCGTGGGCGAAGCGTGTCTTTGGCTGAAAATGGGAGGCTGCTCGCCGAGTCATGCGGATTTCCCCGGGGCTGTTGCTGCAAAGCTCCGGCCGCGCGCCGATCATCATCCGGATGTAGGGGCGAGCGTGTCACAGGTCCCCGGCTCGGGGTGGGACTGCCTAGAGTCAGAGCTCGCGGGTGTGAGCCTGTCCACATCCATGGTGGTACTGGATGGTTTCGATGTCGTTGAATCCACCGAAGCCGTGTTCGTCTTTCTTGAGATGCTCCGCAGGCTTCTGGGGAGCCACGTCCGACTGGTCTGCACGTGTAGGACCGTTGGGCGTTGGTTCACGGCGAATACACACGACGCTAGTCTCTGGGTGGTTTCTCGTGACGAGTTGCAGTTCAGCATCGGGCAGACCGCCGAGCTGGCAGAGCATGTCACGCAGAGGAGCATACTCGTAGAAGAAGCTTCCGCTCTGACGCTTTCGTCTGGCGGGCAGGCTGCACTGCTGGTGCTGCTATTGCGGCACGTTGCATGCTCTGGTCATACAGTGGAGGATGTTCTCCGGCATGCTCCTCGCGATGTTGGGGATTACCTCCGCACCGCCTTCATTTCAGAGCTGGATGAGCGGCTAGTGAGCGTCCTGGGGGCGGCCGCCTTGCTCGGCACCGGGTCTATTGAGGAACTCGCGAGGGTGACGCGTTCCGATGTGGGGACTGTCCTGTCTGCAGCCGTTGAAGTCCCGCTGTTGAGACTAACGTCGGACTCGCTCGGAGTGCGTGGATTCGAGATGCACGACCTTGCGGGTGAGGTGTTTAGCGCTGTTGCTCTGGAGTCATATCGGATCGGGGGAACCAGAACCCTCGACTTGATCATTAGAGAGCTGGAGAGTCGAGCGGACTATCGCAGGTTGTTCAGCATCCTGTCTCAGGCAAACGACCCTGACTATCTCGTTGACAGCGTGGAGCGCCATGGTGGTGCCCTACTTGAAGACGCAAATCTGGGGCTGCTTGAGTCGATACTCGCAAAGATTCCAGCGTCCACCCAGGCGGGAAGCGTCCGACTGTTGTTGCTCGGTGCGATGCTGCTTCGGTGCAACGGTCAAGTGCATGAAGCGCTAGACCGAGCGGCGTCAGCTCGACAGCTCGCTGCCGCGCGAGGTGACTTAACGCTCGAGAGGGAATGCCTCCTGGTCGAGGCTAGGTTGAGGTTTGACGTCTGCGAGTTCGGGGTTCTGATCGAGCCGCTGGAGCGTGCTTGTGACGCAGCAATCAGGGCTTGTGATCATGATATCGCGGCGCTGTTGAGCGCCTATTTGGCCACCGCACATGCGCAGCTCGGCGAGGTGACAACTGGCAGGAGGTTCGTCGAGCAGTACAAACGCCTCTATCATCTGAGTGGGGTCAGCTCAGGGACTCGTGCTAAGTCTGTATCGATGATACTTCTGGTTCTCGGAATCATTTGTGGTGACGTTTCATCGGCTGCCACTGTTCTGAAGGAGGCGCGAAGTGAGCCCGGTCAGTCGATAGAATCCCGGCTGCTGTGTGATGGCAATCTTGCAGCACTGCTACTTGAGATGGGGAGGCTGCATGCATCCCTTGAGCTATCTGATACGGCGCAGGTCCTCGCTCGAGACAGAGGTCTGGCGTTCTTGGTTGATAGCTTCAAGGGGACCGAGGCTGCTGCGCGTGCTGGAGCGGGGGACCTAAAGGGCGCAGCCTTGCTTATGTCTCAGGCGATCGATTGCGCTGTATGCCCGGAGGATACGTCGAACATCGCTTACAATCAGGTCTATCGCTCGACAATTAGCCGAGCCGGTGGGCTACTGGATGAGGCCCTTTCCGACGCTGAACATGCGGTTGCGCTCTTCTCTCAGGAGGAGGGTGGGCTGCCGATTATGGCCTGTCTAGCTCGGTGCGAGGTCGCGGCTTCGGCCCTTGCTCTTGGTGACGAGTCTCCGGCGCGCGAACTCGCGATGCGCTCACGTGCGGAGGCCGCAAGTTGGACCGCCGCCTATCACCTGCTTCGAGCTGACATGGTTCTTGCGGAGATCGAACGGCAGCAAGGCGATGCGGACGCGGCTGTCGCGCGAATCGCGCAGCACGTCGACTACGTCCTCACCGAGAGTGCCAACTGGCAAGTCGCGATGTACATCCGCGCGTTTCCGGGACTGCTCGGCGTGTTCGCTAAGGCGATTGGTCCGGATGCGCTTCCGTCGCACCTCCTGCGCATGGTTCTGCCTGACTACGCGCGTCCCGCGCTTGAGGCGAGCGCCGCGCTCCTGTCTGCCGAGAGCCTTGAGAGTCTGGCTGTTCGCCTCCTCGGCAAGCGTGGCGCAGCGGTCTTCCTTCGAGAGCGCGCAAGCGGCCCCAAAGCTCGCGTCCGTCTGTTCGGCGGCATGGAAGTCGTCACGCCAAGCGGCGAGGTCACCGACAAGCACTGGCGCAAGCGCAAGGCCAGATTGTTGTTTGCTCTGCTCGTCCTGCGTCGCGGACACGACATGCCGCGTGAGCAGATCTTCGAGCACTTCTGGCCCGAGATGGATGAGGATCGGGCCAAGAGCAACTTCTACGTGACATGGAGCATCATGAAGCGCGCACTTGCTCTTGGCGCCAAAGATGCGCCTTGTCCGTACGTTGAGCACGTGGGTGGCGTTTGCCGAGTAGTTCCCTCAGCGGTCTCATCGGACTATGCAGATTTTGAGGATGCGCTCGTCGCGATGCGCAAGGCGGATCGCGCCGGCGACACAACGCTGGCGCTTGCCTCGGCGGAACGCATATTTGAGCAGTACCGCGGCGAGCTGTTGCCGGGCGAGCTCTATGACGACTGGCTCGGCCCCATGCGTGATCGCTGCCGTCATGATTATGGAGACGCGATGCTGCGCGCTGCGCAGATCCACCATGAGGCGGGCGATACCGAGAAGGCGCTGCACATGGTGCGAGCCGCCCTTGGCCAGGATCCGTGGCGCGAGGATCTTTACCAGGGTGCGCTTAGATACCTCATACACAGCGGTCAGCGCAGCGGTGCGATTGAGACGTATGTCGCATGCAAGAGTAAACTTGCCGAGGATCTAGGTCTGGATCCTTCGGTTGAGACACGGCGTCTGTATGATCAGATTCTGGCGATGGAGGAACCTCCTGCGGCACCTGCCCAGGCGTAGAGTTCCCGATGGATTAGGCAAGGGGTCAGCGGTGCTGCTACTCGACGGAATCGTGCTTGGACTTGTTGTTGGCGTGCTCGCTGGCGGGTCGCTTAAGCGGTTCGGGGCAGTGCGCCTCAAGGGCGAGTACCTGATTCTGCCGCTGCTTGTCTTCCAGTTAGCAGTGCCACGCATTGCAACCGCACTCGGGTTGTCGTCTCGCATCGCCTTTGGCGCCTGGGTTGCCGTCATGATTGCGCTCGTCGCCCTGGCACTCTGGAATCGACGTTGGCTCGGGCTCTCAATAGCAGCTGCAGGCATCGCACTCAACATCGTCGTGATCGTGGCGAATGGCGCTATGCCGGTGTCTCTTGACGCCGTGGCTCGCCTGGACTCGACCGTGGTCCCAAAGTTCGACCTCTTGCATGAACCGCTTACCGCCGAGACCCGCCTTGATGGGTTGGCCGATATCATTCCGATTCCCGGCCCGACGTGGCACAGGGGCGTCGCTAGCGTGGGTGACCTGTTGTTGTTCGCCGGCGCGGGTATGTTTGTGTTCGCGGCGATGCGCAAAGATTTAGATGCGGGTTAGCGTGGGTTCAGGGCCTGTTTAGAACCGACCTGTAATGTGGTGCTCGGCCCGGTTATCCGGGTCGGTCGGGGAGGGCAGGTTCGATCGGTTCCCAAACGGGCGATGCGGTTCTTGACGTACAGATGGTGAGGAGACGGGAGACTCCTGAGGGGCACCAACTTGCGGCAAGTTCACGGACCGGTGGGGCCTTGCGATACCGACCTTATGCGGAGCGGCTCCGGGCGCGCGTCGGCCTGGGGCCGCTCTTCGTGAGGCGTTGCCAAAGTGCTGCTCAGCTGCGCCTACACGCGGGCGGCTTTTGGCCTTGCCTGTGCTAGAATTGGTGTGTTTTTTATCCCCACTCAAGAATCCGCGAGGTCACGATAAATGGCCAATATCCTTACCAAGATCCTCAGCATTGGCGAGGGTCGCCAAATGCGACAGTACGATGCTCTCGTTGAGCAGATCAACTCACTAGAGGCGTCGATCCAGCCGCTCAGCGATGAGCAGCTGCGCGCCAAGACAGTGGAGTTTCGCGCTCGGCTTGCCGACGGCGAGACACTTGATGACTTGCTCGCGGAGGCGTTCGCGGTCGTACGCGAAGGCGCCAAGCGCGCACTAGGGATGCGTCACTTCGATGTGCAGCTTATCGGAGGCATCGTCTTGCATCGTGGAATGATCGCCGAGATGAAGACCGGCGAGGGTAAGACCCTCGTTGCCACGCTCCCGGTGTACCTCAACGCGCTTGCAGACAAAGGCGTGCACGTAGTCACGGTCAACGACTATCTCGCCAAGCGCGACAGCGAGTGGATGGGTCGCGTCTATCGCTTCCTCGGCCTGGAAGTCGGCATCGTGCAGTCCCAGATGGATCCGGAGCGTCGCAAGGATGCGTACAAGGCCGACGTGACGTACGGTACCAACAGCGAGTTCGGTTTCGACTATCTGCGCGACAACATGGTCACCCGTCCCGAGCTCAGGGTGCAGCGGGGCCACAGCTTCGCGATCGTCGACGAGGTGGACTCGATTCTCATCGACGAAGCGCGTACTCCGCTCATCATCTCCGGCGCCGGCACCAAGTCGGCGGACTCCTATAAGTCGTTCGCCAAGGTCGTGCCTCGCCTCAAGGATGAGGTCGACTACGAGTTCGATGAGGCCAAGCGCACGATCGCTCCTACTGAGGCCGGTATCGCCAAGGTTGAGCAGATGCTGGGTATCGATGACCTCTACTCCGATCCGTCAGGGCAGATGGTCAACCACCTCCAGCAGGCCCTCAAGGCTCAGTTCATGTTCAAGCGCGACGTCGATTACGTGGTCAAGGACGGGGAAGTCCTCATCGTCGACGAGTTCACCGGGCGTCTCATGGTTGGACGACGTTACTCGGAAGGCCTTCATCAGGCCATCGAAGCCAAAGAGAAGCAGCACGTTCGCGAGGAAAACCAGACGCTTGCCACGATCACGCTGCAGAACTTCTTCCGCATGTACGAGAAGCTCGCGGGCATGACGGGAACAGCCGTCACAGAAGACCAGGAATTCCGCGAAATCTACAAGCTTCCGGTCACCGTCATTCCGCCTAATCGCGAGATGGTGCGCGACGACCGGAACGACCTCATCTACCGCAACGTGGAAGGCAAGTTCAGCGCCGTGGTCGAGGAGATCGCCGAGAGGCACGAAAAGGGCCAGCCCTGCCTCGTCGGCACGATCTCGATCGAGAACTCCGAGCGCGCTTCGCGCATGCTCACAAAGCGGGGCATCACGCACAAGGTGCTCAACGCCAAGTTCCACGAACAAGAGGCTCACATTATCGCGCAGGCCGGCCGCCTCGGCGCGGTTACCATCGCGACCAACATGGCTGGCCGAGGCACCGACATCGTCCTCGGCGGTAATCCTGATTTCCTTACTGACGAGATTCTGATCGAGCGCGGCATCAAGCCTGAAGAGGCCACTGAAGAGCAGCTTGCCTCCGCATTGGAGCGCTCCAAGGAGATCTGCGCCGAGGAGCACAAGGCTGTAGTCGCTGCGGGCGGCCTCGCCATCCTTGGCACCGAGCGCCATGAGTCGCGGCGAATCGACAACCAGCTTCGTGGCCGCGCCGGTCGCCAGGGCGACCCGGGCGCGTCACAGTTCTACCTGTCGCTTGAGGACGACCTCATGCGATTGTTCGGTGGTAACCGGATGGAGCGTGTCTCGGGTCTCATGGAGCGCACTGAGATTCCGGAGGATATGCCGATCCAGGCAGGTATGGTCAGCAAGGCGATCGAGGGCGCTCAGCGTCAGGTCGAGGCTCAGAACTTCGCAGCTCGTAAGTACGTGCTGGAGTATGACGACGTAATGAACACGCAGCGCCAGGTCATCTACGGCGAGCGTAACCGCATTCTTGACGGCAAGGACATCCACGGTCGTGTGACCGAGATGATGGGGGAGACCATCACCCGCATCGTCAAAGAGCATTCCACGGAGAAGTCCTACTCGGAAGAATGGGACTGGGATGGGCTTACCGAGGACCTGAAGAGCCTCACCGGACTCGACCTTGTGACACCAGAGCTGAAGAAGACCGTTGAGAGTCCGTTTGAGCTCGCCGACGAGCTCACCGAGGCGGCGCTTGCGGCGTACGCCCGCAAAGAGGAGCAGCTTGGTGGCGAGAACCTTCGCGAACTCGAGCGGCAGGTCATGCTTCGCGTGATCGATACTCGCTGGATGAACCATCTTCTTGAGATGGATTACATGCGCGAGGGTATTGGCCTGCGGGCCATGGGTCAGCGCGACCCGCTAGTTGAGTACAAGGGCGAGGCGTACGAGATGTTCGGATTCCTCGTGGAGGAGTCCAATCACGACTTCTTGCGCACGATCATGCACATCCAAGTGGTGCAAGAGACCCAGGCTCCGGAGATTCTCGCGCAGCCGGTTAGCTACTCGGCACCATCGGAGCAGAGCATCTTCTCCGGCGCGTTGCAGCAAGCGGCCGCCTCGATCGAAGGTCCCTCAGGGGACGCCATCGCGAAGGCGGCAGCGGTCGCAGGCAAAGGCGGCGGACATACCATCGAGAAGGACAAGTCCGATCCGTTTGCGGATGTGGGCCGAAACGACTTGTGCCCCTGCGGAAGCGGACGCAAGTACAAGCACTGCCACGGCGCAAGCGCATGACCCGGGCGGCAGGGGCCATTGCCCTGAGCCGCTCCGCGTCCTGACCGCGTCGATTGAAACCGGTTCACCATGATTGAAGATCGCACTCAGCAAATCGAGGCGATGCGCGTGCGGGTCGTGCGTATCGGCGAGTACCTGCACCTCGACGCAAAGCGGGCGGAGGTGTCCGCGCTTGAAGATCGCGCCGCCGAGCCCGGATTCTGGGACGACTCATCGGCCGCGCAGGTCGTGATGTCGAAAGCCGCGGAGCTTCGGGATGAGATTGAGGCGTACGAGAAGATCGAGGCCGACCTTGATGATTTCGAAGTCGGCAACGAGCTTGCCGTCGCTGAAGATGACGAAGACCTAGCCGCTGAGGCTGCCGCGACCGAGCGTGACTTGCTCCGGCGCATCAATGACATCGAGCTGGCCTCGTGGTTCACGGGAGAGTTTGATCACGGTGACGCGATCGTCACCATCATCCCGGGCCAGGGCGGTCTTGAAGCCCAGGACTGGGCCGAGATGCTCATGCGGATGATCACCAAGTACGCCGAGCGTCGCAAGTGGAAGGTCGACTTGCATGACGCTCCTGCCGGCGTGGAGATCGGCATCGACCGTGCCGTGTTCACGGTGCATGGGCGAAACGCGTACGGCATGCTGCAGTCCGAAGTAGGCGTGCACAGGCTCGTTCGCATCAGCCCGACGGATGAGAAGAAGCGCCGGCAGACCACGTTCGCAAGGATCGAAGTCCTCCCGGTTCTTCCGGATGAAGTGCCGGTTGAGATCAGGGACGAGGATCTTCGCGTAGACGTCTATCGCTCCAGCGGTCCCGGTGGCCAGTCGGTCAACACGACCGACT
>DDWM01000038.1:42625-67382 GCA_002345925.1 Actinobacteria bacterium UBA2286
CGAGAAGAGCCAGCTCAAGAACAAGCACAGCGCCATGACCATTCTGCGGTCGCGACTCTATGAGATCGAACAGGAGAAGCGACTGGCCGAGCTCGACGCGCTTCGGGGCGAGAAGCTTGATATCTCGTTCGGCAGCCAGATTCGAAACTACGTTCTGTACCCGTATCAGCTTGTGAAGGACGTGCGCTCGGCCACCGAGACCAGCCAGGTGGATCGCGTATTGGACGGAGAAATCGACGAGTTCATAGTCGGCTATCACCGCTGGCGGGTTTCGCACGAGACCGCGACCGCCATGGGCGGCGATGCGTAGATGCGCCTGCTCGCGGACCTGCATACACACACGGTCGCGTCTGGTCACGGGTACTCGACCGTGACAGAGGTTGCCTCCGCTGCGGCAACGCGAGGTCTTGAGCTCGTTGCGGTGACTGACCATGGGCCTAATGTCCCCGGTGGCGCACATCTGTGGTACTTCTGGAACATGAAGGTCATTCCCTCGGTGCTCAACGGCGTCCGCATCCTCAAAGGGTGCGAAGCTAATCCATGCCTGGAGACCGAGAACGGCATCGATTTGCCCGACGAGATGCTCTCCATGCTCGATTTCGTTGCGGTCGGCCTCCACCCGCAATGCGGGTTTGACGAGGGCGATCGTGTGAAGAACACGGAGGCTCTCCTCCGCGTGATCGAGAACCCGTTCGTCGACATGATCACGCACCCCGGTAACGAGGCCGAGTTCCCCGTGGATATTGACGCGGCGGTTGCCGCTGCGGTGCGTCACGGCGTCATCTTGGAGCTCAACAACTACTCATTCGACCCGCGCAGTGGCCGAAACGTGTCGGTCGCTCGCGAGCGCGAGTTCGCCGAGACGGCGCGTGATGCGGGCGCAAGCATCGCCGTTAACTCCGACGCGCACTACCACATGCTCGTTGGTGAGTTCTCAAACGCGCTTGCCGTTGCCGAGGAGCTTGCTTTCCCCGAGGATCGAATCGTGAACCGCAGCGCTGCATCTGTTCTTGAGTTCCTCGACCAGAAGCGTGACAGGCCGAGAATCGACGCCGGAGGGGTGTGGTAGGGATGGTCGCGAGAGTGCTGTCCCGCGTGACGCCGCAAGGCGTCCTCAAGAGCCGCCGTTTCAGAGACTACCTGTTCATGACCGTCGGCATCATTATCACGGCATGGGGTCTCGACGCGTTTCTTATCCCGAACAAGCTCGTTGCCGGTGGAGTATCGGGCCTTTCCACGGTCCTGTACTACACGCTGCAAGACAGAGGAATCACAGTTCCCGTTGGCATGATGATGCTTGCGATGAACCTCGTGCTCCTCGTAGTGGCGGTGTCGTTCAAGGGCTGGCGTTACGGCGCCAAGACCATCTACGGTATGGTCGCGCTCTCGGTAGCTGTTGACGGACTCGCGCCTTTCACACCACACCTGGCCTCGCACGATCCGCTGCTTGCTGTACTCTATGGCGGCGTCGTAACCGGTATCGGGATGGGCCTGGTCTTCAAGGCTCGTGGCAACACTGGCGGCACGGACATCGTGGCGCAGCTTCTCGCCGACCGAAGCAACTTCGGCATCGGTCAGATGATGCTGGCGGCGGATGCGTCTGTCACGCTCATAGCGGCGCTCAAGTTCGGCCCCGATCTGGCGCTTTATGGTGCCGTGGCTGTTGTGATCATGGGCCGCGTCATCGACTTGGTTCAAGAGGGTTTCTCGGTGGAGAAGGTGGCCTACATCATCTCCGAACACTCGGATAGAATCGGCGATGCGATATTGCATGAGCTTGGTCGTGGAGCGACCGGGCTGAGCAGCCGAGGCATGTATTCTGGTGTGGCGCGCGAGATGATATTCACCGTCGTTTCCCGTCGGGAGATTGACGCGCTCAAAGCGCTTGTTCACGCTGTCGATCCCAGTGCGTTCATGATTATCTCGGACATTCACGAAGCTCTCGGCGAAGGCTTTAAGGAGAATGGAGTTTAGATGGCACAGGTACGCACATCCGACGAGCTGCGCGAACTCGCGCGGCGCATGCGCTGCGACATAGTGCGTATGCTTGCCGAGGCAGGGTCGGGGCATCCCGGCGGCTCGCTCTCGGCAGCTGACATCATCGCGACGCTGTACGGCGCTGTCATGCGTCACGACGCCGCAAGCCCCGCACTTCCCGAGCGCGACCGCTTCGTGCTCTCCAAAGGCCATGCCGCGCCGGTCCTCTACGCCGCGCTTGCCGAGGAGGGTTATTTCGATCGCAAGCACCTCGCGACGCTGCGCAAGCTGGGCTCCATCCTGCAGGGCCACCCCGACTGCAAGAAGACGCCCGGCGTGGAAGTCTCGACCGGGTCTCTCGGCCAGGGTCTGGCTATCAGCAACGGCATGGCGCTTGGGCTGCGCTTGGATGGCGCGACAGAGCCGACCGTTTACTGTCTTCTCGGCGACGGTGAGCTTCAGGAGGGTGAGGTTTGGGAAGCGGCGATGTTCGCGCCTCACCATGGCCTGACCAATGTGGTTGCGATCATTGATAACAACGGGCTTCAGATCGACGGCTCGTGTCACGAAGTGATGTGCCTGGGCGAGATCGGTCGCAAGTTCGCGGCATTCGGCTGGGACGTGGTTGAGTGCGACGGCCACGACATCGACGCGCTGCTCGGCGCTCTCGGCGGCGCGCGCGCCCGTGCCGAGGCTGCCGGTAAGCCGGTCGCTGTTGTGTGCGCGACGGTCAAGGGCAAGGGAGTCTCCTTCATGGAGGACCTCGCCGAATGGCACGGCAAGACGCCGACCGCCGAACAGGCTGTGGCCGCGCTTGCGGAACTTGGCTGCGAAGGGGAGGTGGCCTGATGACCGAGAAGCGCGCAACACGCGAGGCTTTTGGTGCAACGCTCGTCGAGCTCGCTGGCGAAGGCATGGACGTTGTGGTCGTTGAGGCGGACCTCTCCAAGTCGACCACCACGGCGACATTTGAGAAGGCGTACCCCGAGCGGTTCTTCAACGCCGGCATCGCCGAGCAGAACATGATCGGCACGGCTTCGGGTCTGGCAGTGGCTGGCAAGGTAGCGTTCACAGGCTCGTTCGCGGTGTTCGCCACCGGTCGTGCCTACGACCAGGTTCGCAACACCGTGTGCTACTCCGGCCTGGACGTGAAGCTGTGTCCGACGCACTCGGGCATCACGGTCGGTCCCGACGGCGGAAGCCACCAGATGCTCGAGGACATCGCGCTCATGCGCGTGCTCCCCGGCATGCGAGTGCTTGTCCCTGCGGACGCACGCGCTGCAGCATCGGCGATTCGAGTTGCCGCCGAGACCCCGGGGCCGTTCTACGTGCGCCTCGGAAGGGCAGCTGTTCCGCTCGTCTACGACGAGGATTTCGTCTTTGAGCTCGGCCGCGCGTATGTCTTGCGTGAGGGCACGGACGTCACGCTCGCGGCATGCGGCGTGATGGTCGAGCGCGCGATTGCCGCCGCTGAGATGCTGGCCGCCGAGGGTATCTCGGCAGAGGTCCTCGATGTGGCTACCATCAAACCCCTCGACGTGGATACCGTTGTGGCGTCAGTCACCAAGACGGGCGCGGTCGTTACGTGCGAAGAGCACTCGATCATCGGCGGACTTGGCTCGGCAATTGCGGAGGTTCTGGGTGAGCATGTGCCCGCTCCGCTTCGCAGGGTCGGGGTTCGCGATGTGTTCGGCACTTCGGGTGACCCCGAAGAGCTCATGGTGCATTTTGGCCTCACTGCGAGCGATATAGTCACTGCAGCACGCGAGGCGGTTGCCGCGCGTCTGTGAAGAAAGTGTGAAGTTCAAACAACGCCGGCGGCGTGAAAATGCAGGTAAGGCAGCCGGTTTGCTAGAATTGCCCGGGAGTCGTTGTCAACAGATGGAGCACCCATGATATCGATGCGGAACGTCAGCAAGACATATGGTGCTGACAAACCCGCTCTCTACGACGTTAACGTGGAGATCGAGCAAGGCGAGTTTGTATTCCTAGTCGGACACTCTGGTTCCGGTAAGTCCACATTCATCCGTTTGATGCAGCGTGAGTTGCTGCCGTCGGAGGGCACCATCGTCGTGGCGGGCCAGGATCTTACCAAGATGAAGAACTGGAAGGTTCCGTACCTGCGGCGCAACATCGGCTGCGTGTTCCAGGACTTCAAGCTTCTTCCCAACAAGACCACGTACGAGAATGTCGCGTTCGCGCTTGAGGTTATCGGCCGCAGCAAACACGTGATTCGGACGCAGGTGCCTGAGGTGCTGCGTCTGGTTGGCCTTGAAGAGAAGATCAACAGCTATCCGGACGAGTTGTCCGGCGGCGAGCAGCAGCGCGTGAGCATCGCGCGTGCATTCGTGAACAGGCCTCCGCTCTTGCTGGCGGACGAGCCAACAGGGAACCTCGACCCGGCCACGTCGCTCGGCATCATGAGCTTGTTCAGCCGCATCAACAAGACCGGCACCACCGTGCTGGTGGCAACTCACGACAGAGAGATGGTCGATTCAATGCGCAAGCGCGTTATCGCACTTGAAAACGGCCGCGTTATTCGCGACCAGGATCGTGGGGTGTACGGTTATGGCGATTAATATCGGCTATTTCGTTAGCGAGTCGGTACAGAGCTTCCGCCGGAACTGGGTGATGAGCCTGGGTGCCGTTATCACCATCTACCTGTCGTTGCTGCTTGTTGGCGCTTCGCTTGGATCCAGCATGATCGTTGGCCAGGTCCTCCGCTCGGTGGAGGAGAAGGTCTCGATTCGCGTCTTCCTCAAAGATGGCGTCGCGCCAGCTGATGTTGACGCGATGAACAAGGTCCTGGCAGCCGATGAGCGCGTCAAGGATGTTACGTATACCTCGAAGGAGAAGGCGCTCGAGGAGTTCAAGCTGACAATGGCGGACAGTCCCGAGATCATCGACCAGCTTGAGGTCAACCCGCTGCCGGCATCGCTCGATGTCGATCTTGAGAAGCCGCAAGACGTGCTCGCGGTCGTCGAGATGATCAAGGCTGATCCCAACTTCGTCAAGGTCGCAGACCGTCCTGATGACCCGGATAAGTCGCTGAAGTATGGTCAGCAGATTGTGAACCAGCTCTTCGCATTCACTCGGGTACTTCGCGCCGTTGGAGTCGTCTTCATCGTGATGCTGGCTGCGATCAGCCTCATCTTCATCAACAACACCATTCGTATCGCGATCTACGCGCGCCGCAAGGAAATCGGCATCATGCGTCTGGTTGGTGCGTCGAACTGGTTCATCCGTACGCCGTTCTTGCTGGAAGGCACGCTCCAGAGCCTTCTCGGCGCGTTCTTGGCACTTCTGACCCTTGGCTCGTTTCAATGGTTCGTCATGCCCAAGATCAAGGAAATCATCACTTACATGCCGGTCTCCCTGTCCGTGGGAAGCTCGGTTCAGATTTCACTCATACTCGTTTTGAGCGGCGTGATCATCGGTCTCGCTGGCTCCGCCGTCGCTCTGAGGCGTTACCTGAAGGTCTAATCATATGAACAGAGTGCTGAAGTACGTTCTCGGCGCAGCCCTTGTGCTGACGCTTGGTGTTGGAGCTTTTGCGGGCGGCATCTTGTACGACCGCGCGTTCCCTGCGGGCGGACTGGTTCCAGGCGTTTCGGAAACCATGCCGACTCCCTCGCGGGCAGCAGCGGAAGTGCAACGCATCATCAACGCGCAAGCACTTGAGCCGAGCGATGAAGCTTCGCTTACAGCCGGAGTCGTCAAGGGGATGCTTGAGTCTCTCGACGACCCGTACGCGGCGTACTTCAACAAGGAACACTTCCAGTACTTCAATGAGCAGACGACCGGCGAATTCTACGGTATCGGTATCACCATCTCCGAGAAGGACGGCTTCGCGTACGTGGTGACCGTTCTGGATGACACGCCCGCGAAAGCCGCCGGACTCAAGTCCGACGACGTCATCGTCTCCATCGATGGTGTCACTCGTGATAAGTGGGAGCTGGACGAGGTCGTGAAGCGCATTCGTGGCCCGATCGACACGGAGGTCAAGGTCGGCGTCACGCGCGAAGGATCCGACAAGCCGATCATCTTCACCATCTCCCGGGCGAAGATCGATGTGCCAAATATCGAGGGCGAATTGGTCGGCAACGACGTCGGCTATATCCGCCTGTACTCCTTCAATCAGCACTCCGGCGATGAAGTCCGCGACGCCATCAAGTCGCTGACCAAGGAGGGCGCGAAGGGGTTCGTGCTCGACTTGCGGGACAATCCGGGCGGGCTTCTCTCGGCATCGGTTGATGTGACTTCGCTGTTCGTCAAGGACGGCGTGGTGGTGAGCGTCGAGGGCCGTGCGGCAGATGCCGATGAGAGCTACCGCGCCACGGGTGATGTGGCGACTGACGCACCGCTGGTGGTTCTCGTGAACGAGAACTCCGCATCGGCGTCAGAGATCGTCGCTGGCGCACTCCAGGACTACAAGCGCGCTACGACCGTTGGAGTGACGTCGTTCGGCAAGGGGAGCGTGCAGCAGATCGAGGAGCTCTCCTTTGGCGGAGCCGTCAAGCTCACAATCGCGCATTATCTCACGCCGCTCGGTCGCGTCATCGACCACAAGGGCGTTGTGCCCGAGACGGTCGTGGAGATGGACGCCGAGAAGCAGGCGGACAAGAAGATGGACACGCAGTATCAGCGTGCGCTAGAGGTGCTTCGCAAGAAGCTCTAGTCCTCGTCCTCGTCGTCGTCGAGCCTGACGTACGTCTGCGGATCGAATGCGATCTCGTCCATGAGCCGGATTACCGGTCGGCCTTCACGCGGCTCGGGTTCGTCGATCGGATCCATCTCCAGCACGATTCCGTCGCCGTGCAGTTCGATGCGCGTGGTGCCGTCTTCGCTGGAGAAGTTCAGGTAGCGGAAGCTGGCCACGTTCAGGAACAGGCAACCGTTCACAAGGAGCGTTGCTGAGTCCGGGTCGGCCATGATCTTCACGAGCGACGCGCGGCCCTCGGTAATGGCTTCGCCGTCTACGGCATAGCGGTAGCCGAAGCTCTCAACGGTCTCCATAGCGCGAACCATGTCGCGAAGGTTTGTGAGTGTGCCGGTCCCGATCAGGGTCGGCGTGAGTTCCCGTGGGTGCTGCATGTACTCTCCGAACGCTGGGTGTAGAGTTGCACCATACAGAGATTCGAGCATTGCGGCAAGCAAGCGCCTGTTGGAGCTACCACCGGAGGTCCACGTGCGTCCTGACAAACTCGTGATGAAGGCGCTACGCGCTGGCTCGGGCAAGCCGATGACTGCCGAGGACCTCGCCGCGGCCCTGGAGCCCGAGGGTTTCTCGGAGGAGCGTATCCAAGTCGTGCTGCGCTCGCTGGTGCGCTCCGGTTCTGTCGCAGAGGGTGCCGGCGGGACGTATATCGCACTCAAGCAGCGCGGTCTGCTGGTTGGCCGAGTGGGCATGAACCGCAAGGGCTTCGCGTTCGTCGTCACGCCGGTCGGTGACATATACATCGGTCGCGGGGACACGCGCGGCGCCATGCATGGCGACACGGTAGCCGTCAGGCTCCATAACCAGCGTGCCCGGGAAGGACGCGCGGGCGAGATCATGCAGGTCCTCCAGCGCGCAGTCACCCACGTCGTCGGGACCTTCGAGCGCCATGGTGCGCTCGGCATAGTCACACCGACCGACGCGAGGGTTCGCTCGGACATCTTCGTGAAGCTTACCGATGGTCCTCGGCCAAAGCCCAACGACATCGTCGTTGTTCGCATAACGCGCTACGCGACGCAGCGCGATGCGATGCAGGGAGTTATCGAGGAGGTGCTCGGCCGCGCTGATGCGCCGGGCGTGGACGTGGAGATAGTGATTCGCGAGCACTCGCTGCCGACCGCTTTCCCCGAGGAAGTCGAAGCAGCAGCCAACAAGCTCTCGCAAGACGTCGAGGGTGAGCTCACGCGAGGTCGTGAGGACGTGCGCGACCTGTTCACGATCACCATCGACCCGACGGATGCCAAAGACTTCGACGATGCTATCTCTATCGAGCGCCGCGAGGGCGGCTTTCGCCTGTGGGTGCACATCGCCGACGTCAGTCACTACGTGCCGTGGGGGAGCGTCATCGACGAAGAGGCGCGCATGCGCGCGACCTCCGTCTACCTGGTGGACCGCGTCATACCAATGCTCCCAGAGCGTCTCAGCAACGGTGTCTGCTCGCTTAACCCTGCCGAGGACCGCCTGACATTCACAGCCGAGATGGACCTGGACAAGACCGGCCTCGTTGAGGCGTACAGGGTCTACCCCTCGGTCATGCGGAGCGACCACCGCCTGGACTACGACTCGGTGGACCGCTTCTTGTCGTCGGGTGAGTTCCCGGATGAGGAGCTCAAGCGGATGCTCACCGACTTCCGCTCGGCCACCGACTCGATCCACAAGCGGCGGATCGCGCGCGGCGGGCTCGACTTCGACACGGTCGAGGCGCGCGTCAAACTCGATGCTGACGGCAAGCCGATCGAAGTCGTGCTGCGCAAGCGGACCGTCGCCACCAACATGATCGAAGAGGCGATGGTGCTGGCGAACGAGGTCGTCGCACGCCACATGCGCGATGCCGAAGCGCCGATGATGTACCGCATCCACCAGAACCCCGATCCCGACGCGCTGGCGCAGGCTGCCGTGATCCTCAAAGAGTTCAGCTATCCGATGAAGGACATCCATGGAGCCAGTCCACAGACGTTCCAGAAGATCGTCCAGTTCGCTCACGGCCGTCCCGAGGAGCGACTCATCAACTCGCTTCTGCTCAGAGCGCTCGAGCGCGCGCGCTACTCTGAGATCCTCGAGGGGCACTTTGGGCTGGCGAGCGACGCATACTGCCACTTCACCAGCCCCATCCGGCGCTACCCGGACCTCATCGTTCATCGCCTTCTCAAGGCGCAGCTAACCAAGTCGCTCGGCAAGGAACCGACCGCCAGCATGGCGGCGGATCTGGGTTGGCTCGCCGAGCACTGCTCGGTGATGGAGCGCGAGGCAGAAGCGGCCGAGGATTCATCACAGAAGGTGAAGCTCGTTCAGCTCATGTCCGAACATCTCGGCGAAGAGTTTGAAGGCATCATCACGGGAGTCATGGCGTTTGGCTTCTTCGTGGCGCTCGACAACACAGCGGAGGGACTCGTGCACGTCCAGACGCTCACCGACGATTACTACCGATTCGAGGCCGAGCGGTTCTTGCTCAAAGGGGAGAATCACGGCACGCAGTACCGCCTCGGGCAAAGACTCAAGGTGCGCATCATCAGCGTCAGCGTGGCCGAGAGGAAGATCGACTTCGAGGTCGCGTAGGCGCGGTGGCGCGAGTCAGCGCTCGGCGGTACACTGATATGTCTTATCCGCTATTCATCGAGGAGGCCGTTTCATGCGTGCTGAGTCGTTCGATTTCCTAAATACCCTGGTCGAAGCCCCGTCGCCTTCGGGCTACGAGCAGCCGGCTGCGAAGGTGTTCCGCGAGTACGTGACGCCGATCGCGGACTCGGTCGAGACCAACGTCATGGGCTCCGTCCACGCTGTGCTCAAGGGCACCGCGGATGGCCCCTCGGTCATGCTCGCCGGTCACATCGATGAGATCGGCTTCATGGTCACGTACATCACCGACGACGGGTTCTGTGCGTTCGCGCCCATCGGCGGTCACGACCCGCAGATCCTGCCGGGTGCCCGGGTAACCGTTCACACATCCGAGGGCCCGCTCCTCGGCGTGCTCGGTCGTCTGGCTATCCACTTGCTTGAAGAGGAAGAGCGCAAGCAGGTCGTCAAGATGCACAAGATGTTCATCGACCTCGGCATGAAAGGCGAGGACGTCAAGAAGCGCGTGCGCATCGGCGACCCGGTGACCTACGCCGTCGGCATGAAGACGTTCGGCGACAACATGGCCGTCTCGCGTGCATTCGACGACAAGATGGGCGCATGGATCGCTGCCGAGGTGCTTCGCTCGGTCAAGGAAGCGGGTGGCGCGAAGGGCGACTTGATCGCGGCCGCGACCGTGCAAGAAGAGATCGGTCTGCGCGGCGGCATCACCTCCGCGTATGGCGTGGATCCGGTTGTCGGCATCGCTGTTGAGGTAACGCACGCCACTGACTATCCCGACATCGACAAGCGCAAGCACGGCGAGGTCAAGTGTGGCTCAGGTCCCGCGATCAGCCGAGGCGCCAACATCAACCCGAAGGTGTTCTCGCTGCTATGTGAGGCCGCTGAAGCCGAGAACATCCCGTACCAGGTCGAGGGCGCGCCCCGTGGCACAGGTACCGATGCGAACGCGATCCAGCTCACACGTGGCGGCAAAGCCGCAGCGCTTGTGAGCGTCCCGCTTCGTTACATGCATACGCCCACCGAGGTGCTCTCGCTCGAGGACATGGAGAACACCGTGAAGCTTCTCTCGGCATTCGTCCTGCGTCTTGAGCCCGGCACCGATTTCACACCTTAGGCGGAACAGCAGCAATGCCGAATGAAGAACGACTGATAGCCAATAACAAGAAGGCCTTCCATGATTACACGGTGGAAGAGACCATGGAAGTGGGCATCGCGCTCACGGGTACCGAGGTCAAGTCGCTGCGCGAGAGCAAGGCGAGCCTTCGCGATGCGTTCGCCTCCGTGAAGCGCGGCGAGGTATGGCTGCACAACGTCCACGTGTCGCCGTACAGCCACGGCAATCGGGGCAACGTTGATCCTAATCGCGCCCGCAAGCTGCTGCTTCACAAGAACGAGATCCGATACCTCATCGGCAAGACCAAAGAGACCGGGTACACGCTGGTACCGCTGAAGATGTACTTCGCACCATCGGGTCTGGTGAAGCTTGAGCTGGCGCTTGTGCGCGGCAAGAAGGCGTACGACAAGCGTGACGCTCTCGCGGCCAAGGATGCCAAGCGAGACGTGGCCAGAGCCCTCAAGGACCGCACGCTCGGCCGTTAGCGGCACGGTGCTTGCTCGGTAAGAGTGACGCGCGGCAGCTGCGGGGATATACTACGCATCCGCGCTAAGCGCGCCAGAACGTTGACAACGCTTGAATCCGGGGGCGACTGGATTCGACATGATAGGTCCGAGGGTAGCAGCAGGTCGAGGTCTCCTTGCCTCGTTAAACAGGGGTAAAGACGCTCAAGCGTCGACACTAATTACGCTCTCGCTGCTTAATTAAGTAGCGACGTCGCCCGATGAGAGTCCCCGTCATCGGTCCCGACGTCATTCAGGGGACTTGCGCACTGGACGTGGGCTGTATGCCTACTGCGCGAGATGGAACAGCCAGGGCACGAGCATGCGGGTCACCGGGTGTCGCTCGTGCTGACGATAACTGGTGACTGAGCCTGGAGATACTACCCGGGGGTCTATTGTGGACCGGAGTTCGATTCTCCGCGCCTCCACCACATGTACAACAGGGGTCTCTCGATTGCCGAGAGGCCCCTGTTTCTGTTCCTGGATGCCGAGGTTGACTGCGCCTACTCCTCGGTGGGATCGACCTTGCGCCTGGTCGTCTTGCGTCGTGCCACGACGTGCTTGGCTTTGAGCTCGCGTTCCCTCACGCCGCGGCCCTTGCGTGTGGCCACGCGCGGGGGAGCGACGTAGGCTCTCTCGGCAATGCGTCGACGGAGCCGCGAGATCGCGGCCTTCTTGTTCATGTATTGGCTGCGCTCCGTGCGAGCGACAACGACGATGCCGGTCGGCCGGTGCTTCAGGCGCACGGCACTGTCGGTCGTGTTCACGCCCTGGCCACCTGGACCGGTGGCGCGAAACGTCGTGACATCGCACTCGGCAAGGAGCGCGCTGTCAGTCTCGGGCACGGTGTACGAGTCGTCCATATGAACCTCCACCACTATTCTAACGCGCTGGAGGATGCGGGCCGCAACTCCACGTACCGCATACGACTTACCGCTGTCACAGAGGTGTGGGATACTGTGCCGATGCCAGAGAAGACCAGATACGGCTTCACCGCCGAAGCATGGAGTGCAGGGAAGCGCGAGGCTCGCGACTTCCTTATCAGTCGTGCGCGCGAGCGGGGGACAACGACCTACTCGGAGCTCTGCTCGGTTGTCACGTCAGTGCAGCTTCGCCCGTACTCATTCGGCATGATGGCGTTCCTGAACGAAGTCTGTGCCGAGGAAGACGCTGCAAATGGCATCATGCTCGCATCGCTTGTGACGCGCCGTGACACAGGTCTTCCCGGTAACGGATACTTCAAGTTTGCGGCCGGTCTTGGCCGCGACACCTTCGATCGCGAGGCGTTCTGGCGATCCGAGATCGAGCGCATCTACGCCGCCTTCCCTCCAAAGGAGTAGCAGCATATGCCAGCATTTCTCGCCGGGCTCCCGCCTTGGCTCAAGTACATGGCGATCACCGTCATCCCCTGGATCGAGTTGCGGGGTGCGATTCCGCTCGCCGTGCAGCAGGCCGAGCAGGTGTACCTGCCTTTGATCTTGATCTCCAACCTGGCCATCTTCTGGCCCGGGTTCTACTTCCTGGAGCTTGTGTACCACCGGATACCGGAAGGCTCCTGGCTCCACCGTAAGCTCGAGGGCATCCGCGTGAAGGCGCACCCATTGGTGGAGAAGTACGGCGTACTCGGACTCGCGGTCTTCGTGGCGATTCCGCTACCAGGCACCGGCGCATACTCTGGAACTGCCGCCGCCTGGCTGCTCAAGATGGACCCCAAGAAGGCGTTTCTTGGTGTGTCGCTAGGAATCCTCGGCGCGTTCTTCCTGGTGTGGGGAATCTCGGCCGGCGTGGTGGCCGGCGTGAAGCTCTTCTAGCGGCGACGCGCTACACTTCTGGCCATGATGCAGCGACAACTCCCACGCCGTTCGCCCTTCGCGTTCGGTCTCACCTTCGTTCCACCAGAGACGCTTGCCGCGTTTGCTGCCGAGGCCGACGGTCCCGGGCGCACGCTTGTGACCGCGTCTGCGCATCTTCGTGCCGCGTTTGCATTCGTCCCCTCATGGGAGCCGTGGGCGGGCGAAGCGCTCTCTGCGCTTGTGGACGCTGGCATCAGCGCGTTCTGGGCCGTAGAGGGCCCCCTGTGGCCCGTGCTGGCCTCTGAAGGCATCATCGAGGGGTTGCGTCGTACTCTGACTCATCCGGACGAGATGGCCGATCGGATCGAGTTCGGCCTTGACGCCGTTGTGGCGAGAGCGCGGCACGGTCTGGAGGCCGGTGCCTCGGCAATCGTATTGGCCGAGGATCTTGCCGGCGCTCAGGGGCCGCTGGTGGCGCCAGACTTCGCGATCGAGCGGCTGCTTCCGGCCTACGAGGCAGTGGTCGCGGTTGCCAATGACTTCTCATCGCCCGCAGTGCTTCACTCCGACGGCGACACGCGCTGGATGCTGGGTGCCGTGAAGCGAGCCGGCTTCACTGCGATGCATGCCGGAGGAGGACTCGACTTTGACGCGTTTGAGCGGCTCTTCTGGGCCGCACGCGTTCATGATCTGGCAATCATCGGCGGCATGCAGACGGTTGACCTAAGTCGAGGACTTGCGCGCGCTGAGGTGCTCGGCAGCCGCATCGGGCTGCTCGCGAGGGCAGGGGGGCTTCTAGTCGCCGACGACGGCGGTGTGACGACAGCACAGGAGATAGCAGCACTGGGTCACGCGCTCGAGGTGGCTCGCTCGGCGTAGAGCGCAAGCAGGGCGCCCCTGGAGGGACGCCCTGATGTGACGTTCGTAAGTCTGAGGCGTTATGCCTGTACAGGTTTCTTGCCCTTGAGTGGCATCGCTGCCACTACCAGGTCAATGACCTGCCACACCTGTAGCCCAAGATCGTGGACCTCGTTGAGCTCCTCGATCTGGAGTCGGCAGTTCTCGCACGGGCAGGCCAGCACGCTGGCACCGCTCGCCTTGAGCTGCTCGACCTTCTTGCTGCCGGACGCGAGACGTACGTCCTTGAACTCCTCCATCGCCACGATGCCGCCACCGCCACCGCAGCACCACTGCTCTGCGCGGTTGGGGGTGAGGTCGACGAAGTTGTCAGTCACTGCCTTCACGATATCGCGCGGCTCTTCGAACTTGCCGCCGTTGCGGCCGAGCTGACACGGGTCGTGGTACGTGACCTTGCCTTCGATGAGACCCTTGTCCACCGTGATGCGGCCAGCCTTGATGTACTGGTCCACCTTCTCCAGGATGTGGCTCACCTTGAACGGCATCGGTTCTTTGGACCATGCCTCGTAGAAGAACTCCGCTACGCGATACGCGTGACCGCATTCGGGCACGACGATCTCTTTCACGCCGAGGCGGATGGCCTCGTCGATGTAGCGCTTCGTGATAAGGCGGGCCTTCTCGGCATCACCGTAGAAGAAGCCGTAGTTTGCCGCTTCGAACATCGAGATGGTCCAGCTCTCGCCAGCCTCTTCGAAGATCACGGCAGCCGGGCGGATCGAGTGCGCGCCTGCGAGCGCGACATACAAGATGTCGGCACCCTGCTTGTTCACGGGCACCTGGGATTCCGGGTTGCCGGTGATCGCGCGCACTTCTTCCTGGATGTCCTCAAAACCGCTGATCATGACGTCGTTGAACATCTCGGCGTTGTCGCCCTTGAAGATGGCGGCGTCCGCGAGCTGGCCAAGCATCTCGTTTCCGCGACCGGCAGCGATAAGGATCGCTTTGGCCACCGAGAGGATCCATGCGGTATCGATCGAGAACGGGCAGTAGTACATGCAGCGGCGGCAGCCGGTGCATGCGTACGCCGAGTCGTAGAGCTCGTCGAGCAAGTTGTCGTTAGGATCTCGAGCCTCGTAGAGCGCGGGCACGAAGCGACCTGTCTTGTCGAAGTACTTCTTGTAGACCTGGCGGATCAGCTCGGCACGGCGGGCGGGGAGGTACTTGAAGTCCCCGGTGCCTACGTACTGATGGCAAGCATCCTTACAGATCGCGCAACGCGCGCAGATGTCGATGTACTGCTTGAGCTGACGGTTCATCTTCTTGTCGATAACGCCCGCCAGGGTCTTCATCTCAACTGTTTCCATCATTACTCACTCCTCACGAAGTTCGATGAGAGCGAGCCGATGGTGTGCACCAGCTTGCTGAACGGGAAGTAGATGAACAACACATCAACGAAGAGCATGTGCGTGCCGAGCGACCAGGAGATGTTTGATCCTGTCAGCACTGCGGGGAATACCGGCTTGAACGCCAGCAGGCTTAGGAACCACTCGCGGTAGTCGGTGGCGTGTACGCCATGGCCGAAGAACCTCATGTGGTTGCCCATGATGACCACGCCGAAGAGCAGCGCGAGCAAGAAGTAGTCCTCGGGCACTGACAGGTTCTTGAACGGGCCGTAGGTGCGGCGCGCGATCCAGTACATTACCGCCACCATCATGAGCACTCCAGCGATTCCGCCAGCCCAGCCGGCGAAGTCGTTCATGGAGATGCCCATTGACTCCAGCAAACCCGGCAGGATCGGATACTCGCCCAAGATCCGAAGATGGCCGACGAACGCAGCCAGGGCGGCAACGTGGAACATCATCGCGAAGAACCACATCCGCGGTTCGATGCGCGCCGACTGAGGTGCGATGAATGTGTCCTTGAGCATCTTGAAGAAGCGACCGGTCTTTGTAGCGGGTTTGGGGAACATGCCGAGCCGAACCGGTGACTTGGGGGTGGTGGCCCAATCGTAGATGCGCCACGCCATCCCAACGATGAACACCGCAAGGCTTAGATACACGCCCCAGACCGCTGTAATCCAGAGATACGTTTCCATAGAGTCCGCCTTACTTTACGCGCTTGACCAGGAACACGAACTGGCCGTCTACCTTCTCGGCCTGCAGTACTTCGTTGCCGGTCGACTTCGCCCATGCGGGAATGTCGGCCATTGCGCCCGGGTCGGTTGCCACGGCGCGAATGATGCCGCCAACTTCGACCTTGCCGATGTTCTGGCTGACTTTCACCATCGGGAGCGGGCAGAGCAGGCCCTTGAGGTCGAGTTCCAGATCGATCTTGTTCTCTTCGGACATAGTCGTCTCCTTTTACGGGCCATGCAGCGCATGACCGACTGCTGACTGTAAGGTTTGTTTGCGGGACTAGATGAACAGCTGAATCTCGGCGTCCTGTGCCTTCATGATGAAGAAGCCGACACCGACCGGATCCTTGACGCCGTCTATGAATGCCTCTTGCGGGATCTCCATGACGTCCATCGACATCTGGCATCCGTACATGTTCACGCCTAGGTCGACTGCAAGGTCGCGGAGTTCGCTCAGCTTGCTTACATTGTGATTACCCATCATCTTGCCGAACATCCACCGACCCATGCCGCCAAAGCTGAATTTGGACGGGTTGGCCTTCATGATGTCGCCGCCATACATCATTCCGAGCATGCGCCCGAAGAGCGTCTTGCCCGTGCTCACATTCTTCTTGATGGCGCGCAGGCCCCAGAACGTGAAGAACATGGTGACTTCCATGCCCATTGCTGCTGCGCCCGTTGCGATGATGAATGCGCCGAACAGCTTGTCCATGTCTCCACTCATCACCACCATCGCCATGCTCTTTTGACGAGGCTCTTCTTCCGACATCTGCAGTTCCTCCTTCTTGACTCAGGGTGTCTTCACGGCCCGAGGGCCGCACCGGCCTAGTTAGACTCGCCGAGAGTTGCCGCCGAGCGGCTCTGCTCCTCAAGCGATTCGCGCATGACCTCGGTAATGAGGTCGAAAGCGACAAGAATCTTCGGGTTGGCGATCGTGTAGAAGATGTTCGCGCCTGCGCGTCGAGTCTTCACGACGCCGCGGCTTCGGAGTATCGCAAGGTGCTGGGAAAGCGTGGCCTGGGGGATTCCGGTACGACCAGCGATTTCGCTGACCGATACCTCACCATCGCGCAGGCTGTTGAGAATCATCTGACGCTTCGCGTTGGCAAGCGTCTTACACATCTCTGAGTGAAGGCAGTAGAAGCTCTCGTCGTCCACGGAGTCCTCCTGGGTAATCAACATATACGAATATGCGAATGTACGAAGCAAAGATTAAGCCAAACTAAGGTTCAACGCAAGAGTTTTCACAAGCGATCTCTTGTCGGTTGCCGAGACCGCCCGTCAGCTGACGACAAAACGAGCATTGTGCCGCTTTGAACGCCTCGAGGCGCGTGCTACGATTGAGACCGCACTTACGCTTGCGCTGATGTCACCGGCCCGGTTCGTTCAGCGGGCTCGATCATCGCGCTCATTCGAACCGGACGGGGAGGATCACGTGGCCCTCGAGGGTAACCTCAAGGACTTCTCACTTGCGGATATGTTCCGCCTGCTCGCGTCCGGTCGAAAGACCGGGACGCTCTTTCTTGAACGCCCGGACGCACAGGGCAAGGTCTGTTTCAAGAAGGGTCGGGTCTTCTACGCGTCCAGCAACTGGCACAGGGAGTCTCTCGGCAGACGTATCGTGAAGGCCGGAGTCATTTCCGAGAAGCAGCTTCGCCAGGCGCTCGGCCTGCAGAAGATCCAGAAGAAGGAGATGGCGGACCGTCGTCTCGGCCAGATTCTGGTCGACGAGGGCTACCTCGACGCCAAGGTCCTGGAGACGTTCATCCAGGAGCAGATCAACGACACTCTGTTCGATCTGTTCCGTTGGGACGAAGGACAGCTGCGCTTCGAAGCCGAGGAGACGTGCGAAGAGGAAGACATCGGCATCTCCGTTTCGGTCGAGAACATCATCATGGAGTCGTCTCGCCGTCTGGAGTTGTGGGGCAGAATACGCCAGAAGATTCCGTCGCTTGATACGGAGTTCGTGATGGCTGCGGCTCCCGGCGACAAATCGATGGAGATTCACCTGAAGCCCAAAGAGTGGATGCTCCTGTGCTATTTGCACGGGGGTCGCTCGGTCAAAGAGCTCGTGCAGCTAACTGGCTACAATGACTTCGAGACAGCTCGGATCCTCTACGGCATGTACGCCGCAGGGCTTATCGAGAAGATAGGGGACGGCGCCGAAAGCGCCGTAGAGTAAGGGCGTGTCAGTTGAACGGTGAGGGACTGGCCAAGGATCTGACACTCGAGGAGTTTTCGCGCTTTCGAGATTTCATCCACTCCACCTCCGGCATATTCCTTGAGGACGGCAAACTCGATTCGCTGCGCATCTCGCTTGTGACGCGCGCGACGCGTTTAGGATATCCCGCTTTTGACGACTACTACCGACTGCTCGTGCAAGACGAGCGCGAGTTCAATGAGCTGATGAATCTCGTCACCATCAACGAGACGAGCTTCTTTCGGTTCCCGCAGCAGTTCGATGCTCTCAGGAGCAAGGTGCTGCCTGAGATCATGGCCGGAAAGCCGCAGTCCAATCGCGCGATCCGGATATGGTCCGCTGGGTGTTCGACCGGCGAGGAGCCGTATTCGCTCGGCATGACTTGTATGGATGCCGGCATACAGGGGCTCGGTTGGAAGCCACAGATTCTTGGGACGGACGTCTCCACCAAAGCCCTTGCGGTCGCCAAGAAGGCCACGTATGGCAAGAGGGCGATGTTGAACGTGCCCAAGGACGTCCTCGCGCGGCATTTTGAGCCTGCGGCCGATCAGTACGCTGTGGCTCCGCACGTTCGTGGCATCGTTGACTTCGGCTATCACAACCTCATCAAGGAGCCATACCCGCTGTCGCTGATGGGGAACTGGGACATCATCTTCTGTCGCAACGTGACCATCTACTTCAAGATGGAATCGACGAAGCGCGTTGTCTCGAACTTCTACAACAGCCTCAATGAGGGTGGCTATCTGTTCATCGGGCATTCCGAGACGCTGTCTTCGATCAGCGACGTCTTTGAACCTGTCGAAGTTGGCGGCGTGTACTTGTATCGCAAGCCGCGCGCCAAGCGCATGTTCGCGATCACGCCGAAGGCCAGACCCGCTGCTGGCGTACCTGTCCTGCCTGCGCGTGAGGCGACTTCACCGCGCCCCGTGCGCAAACCTGCGGAGCCGCGCGTAGCCGAACAGGATCCGCCAGCTGCTGTGGCCAGCGTCGATCCCGATCTCGTGACGCAGGCGCGCCAATGCCTTGAGCAGGGTCACCCCGATCAGGTGATTGAAATCGTCACCCGCATTTTGATCTCGGATCCTAACAATGCCGAGGCGCACCTGTTGTCGGCGTACGTTTATGCGGACTCAGGAGATTACCCGCAGGCACTTGAGGCATGTCACAGAGCGCTTGCAATCAATCCATTGCTGCCGGTCGCGCGGTATATCCTCGGCATAATCCACCAACGCCAGGGTGATCCGGTGCGTGCAATCAGTGAGTTGAAGAAGACGATCTACATCGATGCGGATTTCGCGCTTGCGCACTTGAATCTCGCCAACATCTATAAGTCGCAGCGCAAGTGGGACACGGCCGCGCGCGAGTATGACAATGCGCTGCGAGCGCTGTACAAGAGCCCGGAGGGTTCGTGGACGGAGTTTCTTGGCGGGTTCAAGGTCGATTTGCTGGCGAAGACGTGTGAGCGGAGTCTGCTAGAGTGTCGGAAGGCTATGGGGGTCGCCTAGTGAAGTCGACCCTAAAGCTCCGACCCGCGTGGGGCGATACAACACGAGAGACCTGTGTCGAGGAGGGAGCGGGGAATGGCTGCACGTATACTCGCAGTTGATGACAGTCCGACGATTCTCGAGATGATCAAGGCGATTCTTGAGGCCGGCGGATACGAGGTCATCACTGCTGCGGATGGCGCCGAGGCGCTCGAAACCGCACGTAGCGAGAAACCGGACTTGATCCTTCTCGATGTCATGCTGCCCAAGCTCGACGGGTATCGTGTGTGCCGGTTGCTCAAGTTCGACCAAAAGTACAAGAGTATTCCCATCATCATGCTCACGGCCAAGACCGAAGAGCAGTCGATGGCGACCGGTATCCGAACCGGCGCTAACCAGTACCTTACCAAGCCCGTTGAACCCGATACGCTGCTCTCGGCTGTTGCCGAGGAGCTTGCCAAAGTCCAGGGATAGGTCCGTATGAGCGACGCGACAACCATTTCAAGCCGTGTGCTCGACAGCCTCGTCGGTGCGGGTCTGCTGACGGTCGAGCAGCTTGCAGGCGTGACAGAGCAGGCCAATGCCCGAGGTGTGGGCCCGGGAATCGTGCTGGCCGAGCGTGGACTGGTCTCGGCGGCCGATGTGGCCTCCGTGCTTGAGCATGAGATGGGCGTACCCAGAGTCGACCTCTCGAGCTACGCACCCGAGGACGCAGCGCTCGCGCTCGTTCCTTCTGCGGTCGCCCGAGCCCGTCGTATGTTGCCGCTCTTCGACATCGAGGGCATGCTTACCGTGGCGATCGGCGATGCGATGGATGTGTTTGTCCTCGACGAGATCGCGGCCAGCCTGGGAATGGAGCTGGAGCCGGTTCTGGCCGAGGCGTCGGCGGTAGAGAACGCGATCGCCACATACTACGGAGATGACACTGCGCCCGAACTGGAGCCTGTGCCCGAACCTGAGCCGGAGCCGGTGTCCGAATCTGAGTTGGACTTGGCACCCTCATACGCTGACGAGTTGCCGCCCCCGCCCATCGCGGAGTTCGGCGAAATCATAGATGATGCACCGATGTTCGCTGCCTCTGACTTCTTTGATGAGCATGCCGAGGATATAGAGGCGACCCCGAGCGTGCCTGTCGCCCCGGAGCCTGAAGAGCAGCCCGAGGTGGTTGTTCCCGTCGTACCAGCCGAGACCATCGAACAGATCGCGGAGTCAAAGCCGACGGTTGGTGCGGCGACGATTGATCTGGATGTCCTGGCTGTTGCCGACAGTCGGAAGATCGCGGTCCTGGTGACCGAGATTCTCGAGAACGCCGTCGCTCGCGAAGCTACGATGATCCACTTGCTTCCGTACAAGGACGATTTCTTCCTTGTGTATCGAATCAAGGGTGGTCTTGAGAAGGTCGCAAGCGCACCGCTTTCAATGCAGGGCGCACTCGTCGATGGCCTGAAGAGCTTTGCGAAGATGTCCGGTGTCCTGGCCTCTAGGCCAGCACTCTCGCGTGTGCGCGCTCATATCGGCGACAAAGACCTGGTGGTCACGGTCTCAACTGTGCCGACGATCGCAGGCCAGCGACTGGTCGTCTCGCTCGCGCCGCATAGAGCGGAGCCCCGGGGACTTGCCGATCTTGGCATGTCGGGCGCCGAGGTTCGCGCTCTGCACGCTATGGTTGAGCGAGGACGCGGGATACTGCTCGTCTGCTCGCCGGTAGCGGGCGGAGGCAGCGCTACGTACTACGCGTTGCTCGCTCGCGCGGCCTCAGTAGGCAAGACCGTGTACTCCGTTGAGCGCTCGGTGGAATATGAGATTCCCGCTGTTGCACAGGTGATGATCAACACTGCGTCACCGGTTCCAGCAGCGAATTATCTGGCGGCCGGATTGCGTCAGGATACGGATGTCGTGGCGGTCGACGGTCTTCGTACGGTTGAAGATGTTCACCTGGCCGTTGAGGCGGCAGGTCTCGGCAAGCTCGTTATCGTGACGTTCCCTGCGGCGGATATCGCATCGGGCGTAAGCCGCATGCTTGAACTTGGCGTGGAGCCACACAGTCTTGCATCGGCGCTGACTCTCGGCGTTGGACAGCGGCTCGTTCGGCTCAACTGCCCGAACTGCACGATTGAGGTGGCCAGCGACGCGCTCGGGCGTATTCCCGGCGTGACGCCTGATGTCATCAACAAGACCGGAACCGGCTGTCCAAACTGCGGCAAGTCCGGGTTCCGCGGAGCGATCGGCATCTTCGAGGTGCTACCGTTCACTGAGCCCGTACGTGCCAAGGTGGCTGTTGGTGCCTCGGCAGTCGGAATCGCTGAAGCTGCGGGCACGGCCGGAATGCGACCGCTGCTGGCCTCCGGCCTCGCGCGTGTGCGAGCCGGCGCCGTTAGCGCTGATGAGCTTGATCGTGTCCTAAGGTTCTCCTGAAACTCGGATGGTGAGTGTGTCCCGCAAGAATCAGACAGAAGAACCCGCAAGCCCCGCGCAGCAGCCGGAAGTGGCTGAGACTGCCGTGGCGACTGCATGGCAGACGAATGATGCGTCCCAACAAGTCGTGATGTTCCGCCTCGCGGAACAGCTGTATGCGCTGCCAATCGAGAGCGTGCAGGAGATCCAGCAGATCGTGGAGTTCACGCCCGTTCCTGATGGGTCGTCGGCATTGGTTGGCATGATCGACCTACGCGGCGGCGTTGTTCCTGCGATCGACCTTCGTGCCCTTATCGGCATGCCGGTTCAGGACTACGCTCTTGATACGCCGATGATCTTTTGTCGGACGCACGGTCGTCTCGTCGCACTGCTCGTGGACGGAGTGGAGGACGTGGTCCTCTTGCCTGAGGGCTGCATGCAGCCTCCGTCGAACCTGTACGACCTGGCTGAGCGCATGCTCGGCATCTGCAAGTTGCCCGTCGGCCTGGTGATCATTCTCGATCCGGACCGAATCGTTCCTGACACGACGCTTTCCGACAAGTCGCTCGAGCGAGAGGCCTTCTTGTGAGTAGCGAGGCTCCATACATCCGAGAATCGCTGGCTCAGCAGTCACTCGATATTCTCCGGCAGCGCGCCGATTCCCTGGCGCAGTCGGACGAGGCTGAGGCCACCGCGGAGATCACCAGTCTGCTCCTGTTTCGTCTGGGCGAGGAGTGGTACGCCGTTCCGATCGCAGGTGTTCGCGAGATCATCAACGACTTCGTCCTCACGCCGATTCCGCGCGTTCCTGAGTTCATCAGGGGCGTGATGAATGTCCGAGGCGAAATCGTCTCAGTCACCGATATCGCTGCGATGATGCATATCGCATCGGAAGCCAAGGGTGTCGGGCTGCAGCTGCCGTCGGTGATCGTAGTACGCAACGAGCGTTGCGTGAGTGCGCTCGTCGTCGATGAGATAGGCGATATCGTGGATGTCGCGCAGACCCTTGTGGAGCCCCCGCTGGCCACGCTCGATCGGAGCCAGGTCGAGTTCATCGGCGGTTCGGTTTATCTGGATGGCAAACTTATCGGTATTGTGAATCTCGATCGGGTGCTGGAGCCGATCGGCGAGAACGCTTAAGGGTTCGAGAGGGGACCATGACATGCTCAAGGGACTAATCAAGAAGCTCAGCGGGTCGTTTCTCTGGAAGTACTCTCTGGTGAACCTCGGGCTGGTCATGGTGGTGTACGTGATCCAGCTGACGGTGGCATGGTTCGTCTTCGGCGACCTCCTCAAGGGGTCCCCCGATCTCTTCACCCAGATGGGAATCGTAATCGGTGCGTTTGCCGTCACCGGTATCGTGTTCATCTACATCTACGCGCAGGTCGGCAAACGCTTCACCGCTCCGCTCGGGCAGGTTGTGACGAGTGTGAAGGCCGCATGCGAGGGCGAGATCGGTCACAAAGTCGACGTGAGCTCGGAAGACGAGTTCGGTGTTCTCGCGCGCTCGTACAACCAGATGCTCGATCTCATCGTCTACCTCATCACGCAGACACAGGAGTCATCGAATCGCCTGGCAGGGGCGTCATCTGAGATTCTCTCGGCCACCGAACAGCAGGCGTCCGGTGCTGCCGAGCAGGCCGCATCGATCAGCCAGACCACGGCCACGATGGAGGAACTTGCCTCCACCTATCGCCAGATTGCCGAGAATGCCAACCAGGTTGTTCGTATGGCGGAGACCTCGCTTGGCAACGCCGAGAGCGGGCAGCAAGCGGTGGCGAACACGCTTGATTCGATGGAGCAGATCAAGGCGCGCGCGCAGGCTTCTGCGGGCAAGATCCTGCAGCTAGGCGAGCGCAGCCAGCAGATCGCCCAGGTCCTCGCGATCATCAACAACATAGCCGACCAGACCAAGATCCTGGCACTCAATGCCGCCATCGAAGCGGCACGCGCGGGTGAAGCCGGCAAGGGCTTCTCCGTTGTCGCTGTAGAGATCAGGAAGCTTGCCGAATCGGTCGTGGAGTCGACGGGTGAGATCGAGTCGATCATGACCGAGATCCAGACTGCTGCGAACGACCTCGTAATCTCCACCGAGCAAGAGCTCAAGCAGGTCAACAGCGGCGTCGAGCTGGCGCATGTGACTGGCGACAGCCTGGAGCAGATCCTCGACACGATCGAGCAGACCACGGTCTCGGCCAAGGAGATCTCGGCTGCCACCCAGCAACAGAAGAGTGCGACCGACCAGGTCGTGAAAGCAATGCGCGAGGTTGCGACCGTGGCTCAGCAGACTGCTGCCGGGAGCAAGCAAGTTGCTGCTGCTGCCGAGCAGCTTGCGGCCATCGCCCGCGAGTCGAGCCACGTCGGATCCGCATTCCGCATCGTCAGCTAGCGCAGAGAACGATACATACGAAGGGACCGCAATGGTCGAGTTCGACCGCTCGGCGTTCATATCGAAGTTCCAGGAAGAGGCGACGGAGTATCTCCAGCGCCTGAATGAGGGTGTCATCACTCTTGAGGCGGAGCCGAAGAACCGCGAGCTCATCGACCAGATGCTGCGGGATGCCCATACGCTCAAGGGTTCATCCCGTATGGTCGGGCTGATTGAGATATCAGATGTCGCACACCGCCTTGAGGACATCATGGTCAAGGTCCGCGATGGCGACATGGCATACGTACCGGAGATGTCGGATGCGTTCTTCGAGGCTCTCGACACGATCGTGTTTCTCTCGGACAACGCCGGCAAAGAAGTTGCGGGGGAGACCGATATTCCGGGCCTGCTCGCCAGGCTTGCTGCTATCGCAGGCGATACCACGGACGGAGAGCCAGCTGAGGCCGAGCGTGCGCCAGAAGAGCCTGAGACGCCTGTTGAGTCCAAGAAGACCTCAAAGAAGAAGAGCTCGCTGAAGAAGGCGGTTCACGACGAAGAAACGCTTCAGACCAGGGTTCAGCACACTGTCCGTGTGCGTACCGAGCAAGTCGACCGCCTGCTGAACCTCGTGAGCGAGG
>DDWM01000071.1 GCA_002345925.1 Actinobacteria bacterium UBA2286
TCATCAAGGCGCTACCCTTCCTGTCTGGTCTCGGCTAACTGACGTCGTGCTGGTCGCCGCGGCGCGTTGGGGCTAGGATTGGGCTAGTCGAAGAGGGCAGGTGGGATGGCACGCTCAGGACCGTTCAAGCGCAGTCTGGCGAACAGATACACGTTGCTGGTTGCCGTCCTCGTGGGTTTGACCACACTGATTCTCGCGAGCGCACTGGCTAGCGGCGTCTATCGCATGGCTCTTGGTGAGGAGTCCTCCCGACAGCGCGCACAGGGCGAACTCATCGTGCGAGATGTCTCAAACCGGCTACAGTCGTCGTTCCGAGTGCTTCGTACCCTTGCAGATCGCGACATCATTGTAGGTGGCGACGATCGGGCGGTCGGAAAAGCGCTTGCTGGTGCTTATGTCGACAACGCCGAGTACCTCCGGGGAATTGCGCTGTACAGCCTTGAGGGTTCCCCGACGGTCATGTATCCCCAGGATCAGACTCTGCCGTCCGACGACGTGATACGTGACTCCAACCTCGCTGAGGGCGTCGGTTACCTCTGGGTGGAAGCAGAGGACCCAGATCCCGCCTCGCTGTGGGTACTGGTTCCGATCAAGCTTTCGGACGGCTCCGAGTCCGTGCTTCTGGGTGCCGTGCGCACAGCTTTCATCGATGATGTCCTTAAGCAAGTGAGCTTCTCCGATAAATCGCCGACGGCTCTGATAGTCGACTCAGCCGGGACAACGGTCCTGACCGCCGGTGATCCACAGGTCTACCTGGACTCCAACATCGAGTACGACCCATCGGCGGAAGATCCTGAACTCGGTTCGGTGCTGGTCTCCTCAGCGGCCGGACAGAGATTCAGGGGCATCTATGCGGATATATCGGGACTGACGGGACTTGATTGGCGCGTGGTTGTGACCGAGCCGGACACTATCGTGGCGGCTGAGACATGGCAGGCACTGAGGCCCGCCGTGTTCGCGTGGAGCGCATCTTCAGTGATCGCGCTCATTCTTGCGCTCGTGTCTGTAGCGTGGCTGGCCAGGCCGCTCAGGCTGTTGGATGAGAGGGCGCGTGCAGCCGCATCGGGTGCAATACTCGAACCGCTTCCAGTCACGCGAAGTGACGAGATCGGCCGGCTCATCGAGTCTTTCAACTCCGTTGGCCAGCGCCTTAACCGCATGCATGATATGTCCCAGATGCTCGCCCGTTCCGCGGACCTCGATCAGGTGCTGGACATGGTGCTCGTCTCGCTGGGGCGGATTCTTGACGTTACCGATGTCGGCATCATGCTTCTTGAGGATGAAGGACGGACGTTATGGCTTGCACGCGCTGATGGAGCGCTCAGCGAGTCTGCGGGAGTCCGTATCGCTACTGATTCATCGCAGTGGCTCCGCGATGTGATCGCAACGCGCGAGCTGGCTGAGTTCGTCGGCGAAGTGACACTGGACCCGATTGTCATATCACGTAACAGCGATGATTCTGTCACCCGGGCACTTGCAGTACCGCTACTCAAGGGCACGACGATGCTCGGGATCATATTCGTTATTCACGGGGATGAAGAGGCGTTCAGCGACGCGGAGACCGAGCTTGCGCGCTCCTTTGCTGCACAAGCCTCAGTCGCCCTCGACAACGCCAGGCTCTTTGCTGAGGAGCGACGCTCGAGGCGAGACGCCGAGGCGTTGCGGCACGTCGCCGAGATACTGGGCGGTACTGACTCGCAAAGGGACTCACTCAGCTTGATCGCGGGCATCGAAGCTGAGTTGCTCGGTGCAGATTTGTCGTGGGTGTTCCTTGAGGGCGCGCGTGAAGCGCGTAACGCAGCCGAGGCGGAAATGGCTGATTCGTGGCTTTCGCTGTGGCGGAGCCTGCGAGTCGAGCGCTCCTTTGCCGATGCTTCGAAACCTGTCGCGCTCACGGAGGCTGATGCGCATCCCGAGGTCCGCTCCCGGCTGCGAGAACTTGGCGTGCGGATGGTAGTGATCTCGCCCATTACCGTGAGCGACACACTGGCCGGTCTGGTCATGCTGGGCTGGTCGAACCGGACATATCAGCTCGACAAACGTGCGAACGAACTGAGCTCGGCGATAGGCAAGCAAGTGGCACTTTCGTTGCACAACACGATGTTGTTCGATGAGGCGCGTACCCGTGCTGACAACCTTGAGACGATCTTCCGAATATCCCAGGCTGTCAGCTCCTCGCTGCAGAGCAAGGTAGTGCTCAATCGCGTGCTCGATGTCGTCCAGAAGATACTCTCGGCAGATGCCGTCATGCTCATGACACTCGACGTCGACCGCTCACTCATGATCGTACCGATGGCACGGGGGATTCTCAGCCCGGAAATGCTGCAGATGGAGTTTCGTGCCGGCGAGGACATTCCGGGTGAGGTCTTCAAGCGCAAGGAGCCGGCGAATGTCACCGACCTTTCTGATTCGCCTTCGCGCCTTGCGGAGCTTGCCGCGTCGCAGGACCTTGGCTCGGCGGTATTCGTGCCCCTGCTCGCAAGAGGCCGTTCAATTGGCGTGCTCGCCGTCTTCTCCCGAGAGAAGAATGCGTTCATTCCGGAAGAGGTGGAGCTGCTCAGGACTTTTGCGACGCAGGCTGCGCTTGCTATCGACACCGCTAATCTCTTCAGCCGGGAACACCATGTCGCGACCGTGCTCCAGCACAGTATTCTTCCAACGAGGCTTCCGATAATCGAGGGCATCGAGTCTTCGAGCGTGTATGTGCCTGCCGGAAGTGAAGTGGAAATCGGTGGTGACTACTACGACCTGTTCCTGGCTCCGGACGGGCGGGTGGCGCTGGCGATCGGCGACGTCTGCGGGAAGGGCGTAGAGGCTGCTACCAAGACATCGATGATCAAGTTCTCGATAAGGGGCATGATCGCGGCCGGAGCGTGTCCCTCGGATATCCTTGCAGAGCTCAATCGGGCGCTCGTCGCTGCCGGCGATCCATCCGATATCGTGACTCTGTGGCTTGGTTTGCTCGACATCGAGACCGGCCGGCTTTCCTGGGCGAACGGAGGGCACCCGCCATCGATGCTCTTGCAGGCCGAGACCGGTGAGATCGTCAGGCTTGGGACAACGGGAGCCCTTCTCGGCGCGATAAAGTCCGCCGAGTACGGTGAGTCGGAGATTGTCGTTGAGCGGGGCAATTCGATACTCATGTACACGGATGGGGTTACAGAGGCACGCAGCCAGGGCCGATTCTTCGGTGAAGGTCGCGTAAGGCGCGCACTTCGACAGGGAGGTAGCCCGGCTGTGGTTACGCAGCGCTTGCTCGCGTCGGTGCAGCGGTTCTCGCACGGGGATCTTCGCGATGATGCGGCTATACTCACGCTCATGCTCAAGGGTCCGGTCGATGATCAGCCCGACGGTGTTTCGGCGACGTAAGCACAGGGAAACCTCCTGCAGAGCGACGAAGGATGCGAGGAGCCGGACTTGGAAATCGACCTGGAACACCGATTCGATGCGCACGTGTGCGTCGTACGCATGGATGGAGAGCTCGATCTTGGTACTGTCCCGCAGGTCAGGGACAGGATTTCTGACGCACTGGCGAGTGGATGCGTGAACGTCGTACTCGATATGTCACGTGTTGCGTATGCGGACAGTTCGGCGTTTGGGCTCTTGGTCTGGCTGGATCGAGAGCTGGAACCTCGTGGAGGCAAGCTGGTTCTCGCTGGCGCGAATCTCAATGTGGGACGAGTTCTGGAGCTCTCCGGGCTGGTTGGGGCTGCGCCTACGATCGCCGCTGCCGATGATGTGTCGAGCGCCCTATCCGGACTTGTTGTCATCGACAACAACGAGCCGCCTCTGTGGGTCGAGCGAATCACATTGCCGGCATCCGCTGATACTTTGGCTGCCGCCAGGGCACGCGTATGTGAAATGCTCGAATCCCTCAGCATTCCGGAGACGAGCCTCTTCGATATCCGAGTCGCTGTCGGAGAGGCCCTGGCCAATGCTATCCGGCACGGATCTCCCGGCGGCGCAGCGGACATGATATCCGCTGAGCTGAGCGCATTCTCCGACCGCATCATGATCCGAGTATCAGACTCGGGCAGCGGCTTTGACGGGTGTGCTTCGCCGAGTGGCGACCTGTATGCTGCATCGGGCCGCGGGGTCATGTTCATGCGCGCTCTAATGGACCAGGTTGAGTTCGAATCATGCACAGATGGCGGAACTGTCGTAACGCTGGTTAAGCACACGGTCATGGAGCACCTCTAGTCGTACAGATTGAGTGCGCGCAGGGGCTCGAACGGTTATGCTGTACATGGCCGAGCGGTTAGTGACGCTTCGACCATTGCTCCTGTTCGTTCTCTCTGGAGGTGCCCGATGGAGTTGCTCGCCGCATTGCGCAACCGTCATTCGACCCGGCTGTACAAGAACCAACAGGTCAGCGATGACGAGATTCGCGCGTTGTGCGACGCGGCAGCGATGGCTCCATCTTCTATGAACAGCCAGCCTTGGCATTTCTACGTTGCCACCGGCGATTCCAGGAACAAGGTCGGCGAGATCATGTCGCTGACCACACTTCATCTTCAGGAGTACATTGAGATTCTTGGAGCCGAGGTTGTTGAACGTGCGGCCCGCTTCTATGAGGATATGGGCATGGCACCAGTGATCGTTGCTGTGGCCACGCCGACGTTCGAGGACCCCACGGAGCAGCGTGACGCCTACATCGCAGTGGGAGCCGCTATAGAGAACTTCATGCTTCTTGCTGTGGATTCCGGTCTAGGGGTCTGCAATATCTCCGCACCTCGGTGGGTGGTAGATCAGTTGATGGAAGCGTTCGGTGTCCCGGAAGGCAGTACGATCGCCTCGCTCATCATCGTCGGGTATCCCGATGAAGCGCCGCTAGCGCAGGAGCGCCATCACGACGTGGTGACCTTCGTCTCCAGATGAGTCTTCAGGCGGTCTTCTTCGATGTCGGCAATACGCTTCTGCGCCCGTTTCCGAGCGTTTCAGAGGTGTGCCGTCAGGTTCTTGCTGAAGCCGGACACGTACATGACCTTTCGGCGATCGATGCTCTCATGCCACTGGTTGATGAGTACTATGAGGATCGCTACCGCGCCGACGACACCTTCTGGACTGATGAGGAGGAGACATCCTCTGTTTGGGTAGGCATGTACTCGCTCATGTGTCGGCGACTGGGCATCAAGGATGACGCTGTACATCTAGCGCGTCGGGTCTACGATGAGTTCGGAAAGCCGTCGCGGTGGGCAGCATACGCGGATGTCTTGCCGGCTCTGGATCGTCTTCGCGCAATGGACCTGCGCCTCGGGGTCATCTCAAACTGGGACAGCCGTCTTTCGGGCCTTCTCGAGGCATTGGGTATCGGCGAGCGCATGGATTTCGTGCTCTCTTCCGCTGAGGTAGGATTGCGCAAGCCAGATCCGCGCATCTTCGAGCTGGCGTGTGAGCGAATGGGCGTGCTGCCGGAAGAGGCTGCACACGTAGGTGATCACCATTACGCAGATGTGCTTGGTGCAAGGGCGGTCGGGCTGACTCCGGTTCTGATCGACCGGAGCGGGCAGGCGCCGTACCACGTTGGACCTGCTCCAATAGTGAATTTCGACACGCTCGAGGCGGTTCTCGGGCTGAGCTGAGGGAGAAACGATGGCGGTCAAAGATCTTCGTGAGTTCATGGCGCTGCTGGAGAGCAAAGGCGAGCTCAAGCGTGTCTCGGCGGAGCTCGATCCGGTGCTCGAGATCAGCGAGGTGACTGATCGGGTCAGCAAGGCGTACGGCCCCGGACTGCTTTTTGAGAACCCGGTGGACCGTGCAACCGGAACGCGGTACGCAATGCCGGTAGCGATCAATCTCATGGGTTCTTACGACCGGATGGCGTGGGCGATGGGCGTCGATGCCGGGACCGGTTCATGGAAGGAACTTGACGCGGTTGCAAAGCGTGTCATGGACAAACTGCCGCTCGACATGCCAGCCTCGGTGAAAGGCAAGCTCGACGTGCTCATGGGTCTCAAGGACCTTGCCGGTGCGGGTCCCAAGGAGATCAAGAAGGCGCCGTGCCAGGAGGTCGTCTACAGAGGCGATGACGTGGATCTGGGCATGCTGCCGGTGCTGAAGACCTGGCCGGAAGACGGCGGGCCGTTCATCACGCTTCCGCTCGTGGTCACCGCCGACCTCAAGGGCAAGCTGAACATCGGGATGTACCGGATGCAGGTGTTCGACAAGAACACCACCGGCATGCATATCCACGAGCACCACGACGGGGCGAAGAACCTACGGGAGCAGTTCGCTGCCGGCGTGAAGCGGGTACCGGTCTCGGTAGCTCTCGGAGCGGATCCTGTGACGATCTTCTCGGCAACCGCCCCTGTGCCGCCGATCATCGACGAGTATCTGTTCGCGGGGATCCTTCGTGGCGAGAGCGTCGAGGTGGTCAAGTCGGTTACCAACGACCTTCTCGTGCCCGCCCACGCCGAGATCGTGCTCGAAGGGTACGTGGAGGCAGGGGAGACACGCTGGGAGGGCCCGTTCGGGGACCATACCGGCTACTACTCGCTCGCCGATGACTTCCCGGTCTTCCACGTCGAAGCGATCACCATGCGCAAGGATGCCATCTACCCCGCGACGATCGTCGGCAGGCCGCCGATGGAAGATTGCTACATGGGTAAGGCCACCGAGCGCCTGTTCCTGCCGGTCATCAAGGCTATGATGCCCGAGGTCGTTGACTATGACCTCCCGCTTGAGGGCGTGTTCCACAATTGCGCGATCTTCCAGATCAAGAAGGAGTTCGCCGGCCAGGCCTTCCGGGTGATGAACTTCGCATGGTCGATGGGTCAGATGATGCTTACCAAGTTCGTCATCGTCGTTGACGAGGACGTGGATTGCCACGACTACTCGCAGGTGGCGTGGCGCTGCTTCAACAACGTCGACCCCAGCAGGGACATCCTCATCAGCAAGGGTCCGCTCGACCGGCTCGACCACAGCAGCAATCTGCAGTCTTTCGGCTACAAGATGGGCATCGATGCCACTCGGCCGGTTGAGAACGAAGGCCATGACCGAGGCTGGCCGGACGCTCTTGAGATGACAGACGAGGTCAAGGCCCGTGTGGATTCACTTTGGGAGGGCCTCGGTCTGTGAGCAAAGTACTTGGGAAGCTCGGGATACTGCTTGAGCTTGTGAAGTTCGAGCACTCGGTTTTCGCGCTTCCGTACGCTTTCATCGGAGCGCTCTACGGTGCGAAGGTCGTCGACCGCATGAGCGGCGCCGGTTGGGATTGGGGCACGACGATCGACTCCGGTCGATGGAACCCGTGGGTCCTTGCGGGTGGCGGCTGGCCTACGCTTGTGGCGATTCTGTGGGTAGCGGTGGCGATGGTAGGTGCGCGGGCGTTCGCCTTCGTACTGAATCGGGCGGTCGACAAAGAGATCGATGCCAGGAATCCGCGCACCGCAGGCCGTGCCATTCCTGCGGGGTTGATCAAGGCGTGGGAGCTCTGGCTATTCGCGGCGTTCATGTTCGCCGCTTATCTTCACGCCGTCTTCCAACTTGCCCCCGTCACGCACTGGCTGTGGCCGATTCCGCTTGCGGCGTTCGTTGCATATCCCTATATGAAGCGATTCACTCCGCTGTGCCATTACTGGCTTGGCCTTTGCCTTGGTTTGGCGCCTGTTGCAGGTTGGGTCGCTGTCGGGGCGCCGATCAGCTCTCCCGCGCCATGGGTGTTCGGATTGGCCGTCACGCTGTGGACTGCGGGCTTTGACATGATCTATGCCACGCAGGACATCGAGTGTGATGTCCGCGACGGTATCCACAGCATGCCTGCAGACTTCGGGATCCCTGCCGCACTGCGGCAGACGAGAGTCACACATGTGCTCACGGTCATATTGCTGATACTCGGTGGCACGCTCGCTCAGGTGGGCTGGCCGTGGTACGTGGGTGTGGGTCTGGCCGCGGGACTACTGTGGTATGAGAACAGCATCGTGCGAGTAGATGACTTGTCCAAAGTGAACGCGGCGTTCTTCACTGTGAACGGCGTCATCGCGGTGGTTGTGTTCGTTGGTGCGCTTGCAGATCGCCTTCTCGGCTAGGAGAGGTTTCTATGAAGCACTACGTCGTAGTCATCACAGGTGCATCGGGTTCGGTCTACGGATTGCGAGCCATCGAGCAACTGCTTGTCTCAGGGCACACGGTCTCGCTGGTCGCCACGCCGACCGGCGCTGAGGTCATGGCATACGAGACGGGTTTCAGGCTTCCTGAGACGTCTGCCAAGGAGACCGTGCTGCGGTTTCTTGATCTGCCGCCCGACGCTCCTTTGCGGGTGGTCGCGGATAATGACATGTTCGATGCGGTCGCAAGCGGATCGAGCAGCGTCGACGGGGTCATCGTGATTCCGGCTTCCATGGGGTTCGTAGCCTCGGTCGCGGCCGGTCTCGGCAGTGATCTTGCCGAGCGAGCAGCTGACGTGGCTCTCAAAGAGCGTCGTCCGCTGGTGCTTGTGCCACGCGAAACGCCTCTTAATCTCATCCACCTGCGGAACATGACGACCCTTGCCGAGGCGGGAGCGATCATCGTTCCTGCCATGCCGGCGTTCTATCAGCGCCCGGAGACGCTCGACGATATGGTCAACTTCGTTGTTGGCAAGGCGTTGGACGTGCTAGGCGTGGAGCATGAGCTCTATCCGCGCTGGCGTGAATAGGTGCTCGCTTGACGTTTGAGTGTCAACGGGAGCACAATCCTTATATAGCAGGGGTCTCCATCACACCACAGTCGTAGTAACAGTCGTAGCAGTAGCAGTCGTAGAAGGAGAAGTGCCATGACCCTGGCGCAAGCGCGTAAGCGCTATCCGCTCGTTCCTCGCGAGATTCTCAAGTGGGCGATTGATAATATCGCCGACCAGCAGGATCTAGAGCGCGGCCTCCATCGCCTCGAGCAGGCGAAACGTATTCAGGTGAAGTACGGCGTCTGATTCGCGACGCCATTTGCACCACCCCTCACCCCTGCGTGCGGCCGCGCGAGACGTCCCCTCGGCTTGCGTGACCCTCACCGCACGCGACATCTGGATACATGCCGGTGTGTTCAGATGGCAATGAAACGGCCCGCCTGCGATTTGCAGGCGGGCCGAACTCATACCTGGAGGCGACGCCCGGATTCGAACCGGGGATAAAGGCTTTGCAGGCCTCTGCCTTGCCACTTGGCGACGTCGCCGTTCTAGGGGGGAGCCAGTAGCTCCCTGCTCAAAAAAAAGAAGGTCGGCCCCGAGGGGCTTGATGAGCCTCGGACCAACCTTCCGGGGTATTGAATGGAGCGGACGACCGGATTCGAACCGGCGACCCCAACCTTGGCAAGGTTGTGCTCTACCAACTGAGCCACGTCCGCGCGCAAGGGGTAGTCTACCAACGGCGCAGCAGGGTGGCAAGGGCGAATTCTGAGAGATTTAGAATAGGTCTAGCGCGATGCGTGGATACTGCTACAATAGTCGTCGCTGCTCTTGGGCAGCAGATGGGCGCTTAGCTCAGGGGGAGAGCGCTTCCTT
>DDWM01000064.1:0-4594 GCA_002345925.1 Actinobacteria bacterium UBA2286
GGCTGGATCATGCCGCTGCCCTTGGCCATACCGCCAACTGTGTACGTGATGCCATCAAGCTCGAATGCGACACCCGTCGTCTTCACGAACGTGTCGGTCGTGAGAATCGCCTCGGCAGCATCTTCGCCAGCGACCAAGTCGAGTTCCTCTGCGGCTTCAGCGATACCGGCAAGCACAAGCTCCATCGGCATCGGAACGCCGATCACGCCGGTGGATGCCACGACCACGTCAGAAGCATCACAGCCGAGCGCAGCAGCGGTCGTCTCGGCCATCGCACGTGCATCGGCCATCCCCGACTCGCCGGTGCACGCATTCGCGTTGCCGGCGTTGACGACTATCGCCCTAAGCAAGCCATCGGAAATGCTCTCGCGTGAGACGACGACGGGCGCAGCAGCCATGCTGCTGGTCGTGAACACGGCGGCAGCCGGACAGCGCTTCTCGGCCACTATGAGCGCGACGTCTTTGCGACCGGACTTCTTGATGCCAGCGCTGACACCGGATGCCATGAAACCGAAAGAGGCGGTGATGCCGCCCTCTACAAATGCAAAACCGTGATCACTCACTGCTTATTCACTCCCAGATCAGATAACCGGAACCGGCACATCGAGACCCGTGGTCTCAGACATGCCGAGGATGATGTTCGCGCACTGCACGGCCTGGCCGGACGTGCCTTTCACGAGATTGTCTATCGCACATGAAACGATGAGCGTGCCGGATGCCGAATCTACTGCGACGCCGATATGGGCGCGATTGCTTCCGCGGACCTCGGCGGTGGCTGGCATACGACCGAGAGGATGCACCGTGACAAACGGCTCGCACGCGTACTTGGCCGCGTAGAGCGCGTGCACTTCGCTTGCATCGGTTCCAGGCTCAACCTCCATATAGACGGTTGACAGCAACCCGCGAGACATAGGCACGAGATGCGGCGTGAACGCCACACGCGGGTTCCCAAGACCGAGATCCGCGAGACCCTGCGCGATTTCCGGCGTATGCCGGTGAGAAGCGACCTTGTAGGCCGCGATCGACTCATTGGCCGCGACGTAGTGTGCGACAGTCGATGTTCCCCGACCAGCGCCCGAGACGCCGGACTTGGCATCGACGATGACCTTGCCTGAAACCACGATGCCAGCCTCGACGGCAGGTGCAGCGGCAAGCAATGTCGCCGTAGGGTAGCAGCCGGGACACGCAACCAGTCGCGCTCCGGGAATCGTCTCGCGCCACAACTCCGGAAGCCCGTACACAGCCTCTCCGAGCAGCTCCTCGGCCGTATGCGGTGTCGCGTACCACGCAGCATAAACCTCCGCGTCACGCAGGCGGAAGTCCGCCGACGCATCGATCACGATGAGCCCAGCCTCGACGAGCGAAGGGGCGATGGCCAGCGCGGCGGTGTGCGGCACGGCTAAAAATGCGAGGTCGGCCGCCTCCGCGATTGCCGAAGCGTCAGGCGCGACATACGTGAGCGTGCAACCCGCAAGCGAGGGATAGACATCGGAGACGAGTTTGCCAGCATCTGCGGCCGACGTCACCATGACAAGATCCATACCGGGATGCCCCATGACAAGTCGCGTAAGCTCCGCTCCGGCATAACCGGCAGCGCCTACTATGGCGACCTTCGTCACTGATGCCTCCGTACAACGCGGGATAGTCGCACGATTGTACGTCCATATCGCATAGAGGTCAACACTTATGCAATTTTATCGCAAACTGCTTACGTCAGAATCCAATACAAAGTGGGATTCATAGCATGCCAATACACAATTATGTTTAGCCGCGCACCTCAGCACCCACCGCTTTGCATACCTTGCGTACCAGGCGCTCGTGCGCCGGCTTGACCTCTTCATCAGTGAGAGTGCGGTCGGCCGCACGGTACGTGAGCGAGAATGCAAGGCTGCGCTTGCCTTCAGGAAGTCGCCGAACCTCGGCGTCCTTCGCGTCTGTGTATACATCGAAGAGCATGACCGACTCGAGCAGCGGCTTGCCTGCCGAGCGGATCGAATCAAGCACTCGCTCAGCCGTCACGGCTTCATCGACCACCAGCGCAAGATCGAGCGTGGCAGCCGGGAACCTCGGCAGCTCAACATATCGGACCTCGGAAGAAGCGGCCTTGATCAGCATCTTCACGTTGAGCTCGAAGAGAGTGACCGGACCGGTGACCTCATATGCGTCGAGCACGGACGGTGCGACTTCGCCGATCCATCCGGCGACATCGCCCCCGATGACGATCTCGGCGGCACGACCCGGCTGAAGCCACGGAAGCTCCGCGGCACGCATACGCCACCTCGTGATATCCATCTCGTCGAGTAGCGTCTCGACAACGCCCTTGCCGTCGAAGAAGTCGAGCGGCAGCGACGGCTCATTCCAGCCAGCCTGGTTCCAGGAGCCCGCCAGCACCCCCGCGACCATCGGACGCTCCTTCGGTGACTTGCGACCGGGAGATGTCCAAAAGACCGTACCGAGTTCATACATGTGCACATCGGCAACACCGCGGCGCTGGTTGTACGAGACCGCTTTGAGCAGTCCCACGCTGAGCGTCCAGCGCATCTGCGATTGCTCACCCGACATCGGATTCAGCAAGTCGACAGGGACTTCATCGGGGCCGAGAGACCAAGACATCCGTTCCATATCCGCCGGATCGGCGAATGCGATCGCCAGATGCTCGTTCAGGCCGGCGGCACGCATCGCGACTCCGATGCGATTCCTGCGAACCTGCGTCTCTGTCAGCGCACCAACGCGCTGCCGGCCGCCAGGAAGCGTGGACGGAACACGCTCCATACCCCACACCCGCACGACCTCCTCGTGCAAGTCGACCTCTCGCTCGATATCGGAGCGAAACGTCGGAACCGTGACGGCCAGGTCATCCCCGGCAAGCTCAGAGTAGATGCCGAGGCCTGACAGGATCGCCATGACCTCCCTGGGGACAAGACTGATGCCGAGATGAGCATTCATGCGATCGATGCGCAGCGTGATCCTGCGAGGCCGGGCCTTCACGGGGTACTCGTCAACGACTCCCTTGGAAACGGTCCCGCCCGCGATCTCGGCCAGAAGCGCAGCGGCGCGATCCGCAGCGCGCACCGCGATCTCAGGATCCACACCCCGCTCAAAGCGGATGGATGCCTCGGATATGAGACCGAGACGACGGCTCGTGCGGCTGACCGACGCGCGGTCAAACGAAGCGGACTCGAGCAGGATATCGACCGTGGCTTCGGATACCTCGGTGCTCTCCCCGCCCATGACTCCGGCGAGAGCCACGGGGCCGCTCGGATCAGCGATCACGAGTGTCTCGGCGGTGAGCGCACGGTCTTGTCCGTCGAGCGTGCGAAGGGTCTCGCCCTCGCGTGCTGAGCGCACGATGATTGCAGCCTTGCCGTCATCGGTCGCGATCGTTGAGAGGTCGAAGGCGTGCAGCGGCTGACCAAGCTCGAACATCACGTAGTTGGTGATGTCTACGACGTTGTTGATCGGACGTGCTCCAGAGGCGGCCACACGTTCTGCCAGCCATGTCGGCGACGGGCCGATCTTCACGCCACGAATGATGCGCGCGGTGTATCGCGAACACAGCTCCGGATTCTCGATCGTGACCGAGACTGCATCGCTGGTAGCGTCATCGGCCTCTGTCGGCTTCGAGCACGGCTCCGTTACCGGCTTCTCGGTGATAGCACCGATTTCTCGCGCCACGCCAATCATGGAGAGGCAGTCTGGCCTGTTGGGAGTGACCTCCAGCTCGAGCACGGTGTCGCTCATCCCCTGGTAAGCCGAGAACAACTGACCCACCGGCGCGTCTGCCGGCAGGATTAGAAGCCCGGATGCGTCGCCGCCAACCCCCAGTTCGGTCGCCGAGCACAGCATGCCTTGCGATTCCAGGCCGCGGAGCTTCGCACGCTTGATGGTGATGCCGTTTGGCAATGTCGCTCCGACTAGCGCGACGGGGACTTTGTCACCGGCGGAGAAGTTGTCGGCACCGCACACGATATTGCGCGGCTCACCGTCTCCGACGTCGACCGAACAATACGAGAGCTTCTCGGCATCGGGATGCTTCTCGCGGGTGAGAACCTGCCCCACGACAACCCCGTCCAGAGCGGCGCCGAGGGTATGCACGGCCTCCACCTTGGTGCCGGTCATGTCCATCCGGTCACATAGATCCGTGATGCTCAGATCCACATCCACCAGGTCTTTCAGCCACTTGAGCGAAACACGCATCGCTATGATCCTTCCGTCATCGCCGCAGGGCGGCGGAGCGTTCGTGGGTGGGTCGCCATCAGAACTGCCGCAGGAACCTCATGTCGCCGTCGATGAACAGACGCAGGTCCGGGATTCCGTACTTGAGCGCGGCAACCCGCTCGGCACCTACGCCGAATGCGAACCCGCTGTACCGCTCGGGATCGATACCCACATAACCGAAGACGTTCGGGTCGACCATTCCACTGCCGAGAACCTCGATCCACCCTTCGCCACTGCAGCTGCGGCAACCGCTGCCGCCACACATGCCGCACGAGATGTCGACCTCCGCTGACGGCTCGGTGAATGGAAAGAAGTGCGGGCGCAAACGAACGCGACGCTTCGGACCGAAGATCTCACGCACGAAATGCTCAAGCGT
>DDWM01000064.1:4659-14559 GCA_002345925.1 Actinobacteria bacterium UBA2286
ACCCTGCCGGGTGCGAGGACATAGATAGGCGGCTGCTGACGCTCCATGACGTGCACTTGCACCGGGCTCGTATGGGTGCGAAGCAGCACGTCTGACTCGCCATCAACAGCAGCCTGGTCGCCAGAAAGGTCGCGCACATAGAAGGTATCCGTTGCCGCCCGCGCGGGGTGCTCCGGTGGATGATTCAGCGCCGTGAAGTTGTAGTAGTCGAGCTCTGCCTCGGGGCCTTCACCGATCTTATAGCCCAGGCCGAGAAAGACCTGCACGATATCGTCCAGCGTCTGAGAGATGAGGTGCTGCTTGCCCGGCAGGCGATGGCGCCCGGGAAGGGTGACATCGATGGCCTCGGCCACAAACCGGTCAGCGAGAGCTGCGCCCGCAAGCTCGCCTCGGCGAGACTCTATGGCTTCTTCAAGCGCGACACGAACCTCGTTCGAGACCTTGCCAACGGCGGGTCGCTCCTCGGGAGGCAGCGAGCCCAACCCTCGAAGCACGGCCGTCAGAGAGCCCTTCTTGCCGAGGAACGCAATCCGCACTTCCTCAAGGGTGCCCAGATCAGACACTGAACCGAGTGCCGCTACCGCTTCAGTCTGAAGCGCCAACAGCTCGTCGACGATGCTCATACACGCTCTCCTTGTTACTCGCGGGAACAGAAAAGAGCCGTCCCCCGTCCTGGTATGTATCCAAGGACGGGAACGGCTCCCGCGGTACCACCCTGGTTGGCGCAGACATGCGCGCCCTCTCAGCACAAGCAGACTTGCTGCTCGCCACCGGTCTTTCCGGCTGTCCGATATCGGTGGACCCCGGCTTCCCTACTCAGGCGCTGGCCCGTTCAGGTCGCTGCTGGTGGAGTGAACCGTCCGCTGCGCTTCCCGGGGCTCTTCCAGTCTACGGAGCCCCTTCCCTGGCGGGAAACCCTCATGCGAACGCATCTCCGTCATCGCGCTTACGTGATGCAATTTTCGGCGAGTATAGCACATCATCTGAGCGCTCCGACGAGTGCCGCAACGGCCTTTCCGCTCGGTATGACGACTGTCGCAACTCCGCGAATGCGGCGCTGCGGAACCGCATCCCTGTCATCGACAGGATTGGCATCTCCGCGTGTCTTTACGCTTCCGTCAGGCAGAACCTCGACCACACGGTGGACAACCCCTCTCGGCCATTCCGGATGATCGAAGTACACGATATCCCCGGCCCCAAGGCCCTGTGCCGATCGCCGGTATACCACGACGTCGCCAGGCGCCACTGTCGGCTGCATCGAGCCACCGCGGATGAGCGTTGCGCCGAAGAACACCACCACGAGTCCCCAGGCGGCGACGGCAACGAGCTTTGCCACTCGCCGCGTGACTAAGAACCGGTCGCGGCCCGAAGACTCCGACATCAGTGCACCTGCTCGGCGTCCACATAGAAGGTCATCTTCACGTAGTCGCCCGTCAATTCGTTCCCCGCCGAGGCAGGCAGGCCAAGCCCGAACGTGAGCTTCGCCCGCGCGCCCGGTGCCAATTCGAACGGTGAAGTCTTGAGCGCATTCAGCGGTCCGTTGTAGACGACAGCCCCGTCAGCGGCGACCTGACACGTGAGCGCATTGTAGAATTCCGTGATGCCGGCCTTCTTGGCACCGGTGACAACGAAACTGGCCGGCAATGAGCCGGCGTTCATCACCGTCTGGGTACGCTCGGTGACGGTTCCGGGCGCGACGGACTCAATCGAGATCGCAGCTGACGTCGGCTCACATGAGACCGCAACGCCGCCTGCCCGGATCATGTTCTCGGCAACCTCGCCGCGTCCTGTGAAGTATGCGCCTGCGGATCCAGCACAGGCCGCCACACAGATTGCCAGCACCAATAGTATGAAACGCTTCATAGCTCTCCCCTTTCCTGGTGTCGCCGAGGGGAGAACGACGAGACTGGACTACCGCTTCTGCGGTCTGGTCCATCATGAACCCGAGCACTGAACGAAGGTTGACCAACTCCTGAACCAGAACCAACCCAGCACAAACGAAGGGCCCCGCAAATGCGGAGCCCTTCGTTTGGTTCCAGCGGTGCTCTGACTACGCGGAGTGCGCGGCCTTAGCAACCTCGGCAAGCTTGGTGAACGACGCCGGGTCGTTCACAGCCATGTCCGAGAGGACCTTGCGGTCCAGCGTGATCTCGGCCTTCTTGAGACCGTTCATGAACACAGAGTACGAAAGCCCGTTCAGACGCGCGGCGGCGTTGATGCGAGCAATCCAGAGGCGGCGAATCTCGCGCTTCTTGTTGCGGCGGTCGCGATAGACATACTGCAGCGAGTGCTGCACCTGCTCTTTCGCGGCACGGTAGCTGCGGCTCTTAGCGCCGTAGTAACCCTTGGCGGCCGTAAGTACAGTTGCGCGCTTCTTCTTAGCGCTTACGGCACGTTTCACTCTAGGCATGGTGAATCTCTCCTCACGTCAAACGGCGTCGGACTAACCGATGCCCAGATTCTTCTTGATGACCTTCATGTCTGATGCGTGTACCAGCGAATCCGCCTTGAAGGCGCGCTTCCGCTTCGGGCTCTTCTTCTCAAGAATGTGGCTCTTGAACGCATTGGCCCGCTTGATCTTGCCGGTACCGGTGAGACGGAAGCGCTTGGCCGTCCCCTTGTGCGTCTTCATCTTCGGCATTGCTCACGACTCCTTCGTGTGCCCGGACCCGCTACTCGGCGTCCGTGGTCTCAACTTCAACGACAGCTACTTCCGCTTCCGGGGCTTCCGGAGCTTCCGGGGCCTCGACGGCTTCCGGTGCTACGGGAGCCTCGATTACTTCCTCAGCCTCAATGGCTTCCGGAGCATCCGGGGCTTCAGCAACTACGGCCTTCTCACCCTTGACGGGCTCCTTTTTCACCGGCGCCAACAGCATCAGCATGTTGCGCCCTTCCAGCTTCGGCTGGCTCTCCACAGTGCACAATTCCTTCACGTCTTCTGCAAGGCGCTCAAGAATCGCTAGGCCGCGCTCCGCGTGCACCATCTCGCGACCTCTGAACATGATCGTTATCTTGACCTTGGCGCCACTCTCGAGGAACCGAATGACGTGACGCTTCTTGGTCTCGTAGTCATGCTTATCGATCTTGGGGCGGAACTTGATCTCTTTGACCTGCACCGTCGTCTGATGCTTCCGCGCCTTTTTCGCTTTCATGGCCTGTTCGTACTTGAACTTACTGTAGTCCATGATGCGGCACACGGGCGGGTCAGCTGTGGGTGCGATCTCCACAAGGTCAAGTGCCTGCTCATCGGCGAAGCGCATTGCGTCCGGCATGTTGAAGATCCCGAGCTGCTCGCCCTCGGCTCCAATGAGTCGGCAACGCGGGGCACGGATGCGCTCGTTGATCCTCGGCTCGGTCGTGCTGATAGGCGTTCCACCTCCGCTGTCCGCGGCCATCATGGCCGCATCGTTCACCAAAACAAAAATCCCGGCGGCTACTGCCATCGGGACGATATACGAAACGCGGTCATTCAAGACCGCTTCGCTTTCTCGACCAGACGGCTGCTTGGTTCCTGCGCCGCAAGGTGGGGACCTCACACACCCCAGGGGTTGGGGTCCCACTTGTCTGTATGCAGTTGTAGCCTGGTTAGTATATCCGCAGGACCCCGCCGTGTCCAACCTCGACGAATCAGCGGCTATTCTTTGGGTAGCACGACCGTGAAACTACTCCCCTTGCCGTACTCGCTCTCGAACTCGATCCTACCGCCTAGCACCTCAACCAAACGCTTCGATATCGGGAGACCCAACCCGGTGCCATCTGAACGGGCGCCGTTTTCGTCCTCGACCCGGACGAACATCTCGAACACGCGCCATGCATCTTCCGCCTTCACGCCACGGCCGGTGTCAGACACAACGATTCTGGTGGCATGCTCATCCTCAGTGAGTGAGATCTCCACCGTACCGGCGTCTGTGAACTTTTCCGCATTGCCGAGAAGGTTCCACAGCACCTGCTCGAGCAACAGTGGATCAGTCTGGGCATGGACGTTCTTCTCAATGACCCGAGAAAGCGCAACGTTCTTGAGCTCTAGAGCCGGCTCAATGCGATCAGCAACCTCGGTACATAGACGTGAGATATCGACCTTCTCGATCTTCGCCTCGACGGCGCCGGAAGCAATACGAGCGAGATCGAGAATGCCGTCAACAACCCTCAGGAGGTGGCGGCCCGAATCATTGATCATCTCGATTTGCCGGCGCTGTTCATCCGTGATGTCGCCCACCATTCCGCTGGCAAGCAGACTTGAGAAGCCGATGACGGAGTTGAGTGGGGTCCGAAGCTCGTGGCTGAGATTTGCAAGGTACTCGTCTTTGGCCACCGAGGCGCGCTCCAGCTCTTCGTTAGCTTCGCTGAGCTCCGCAGTGCGCTCCCTGACGAGATCCTCCAGGTGCTGCTGATACTCAGCTACCTGACGCTGAGCCTCCGCGCGCAGCGAGATGTCGTTGACGATGGTGTAGAGAAAGATCTCATCACCGAAGTGCATCGGCGTCGAGTAGATCTCTACTTCAAACGGAGTCCCGTCCGCATGGCGATGGGTGAACGTTCGAGCTCGCCCACCGTCGGATATCGTCTCCGAGACCTCTTGCGCCACGATCTCAGCGGAATCCAAGCTTAGGTCGGCAACGGTCATGCCGATCAGGTTCGCGACCGGCCACCCGTACATCTTCGCCGCGGCCTCATTAGCATCGAGAATGCCTGCGTTCACAGCAGAAACGAGCAACATCGGTGACAGGCTGTCCTCAAAAAGCGTGGAGTACCTCTCCTCACTCTCACGAAGCTCGCGTTCCGCTCGAGTGCGGTCAGTGACGTCGTGAATGATCGAATAGAGGAGGTGGCGCCCCTGAGCCTCGATGGGGCCAGTGAATACCTCGACATCGCGTATCTCACCGGACGACAGTCTGTGGCAGAAATCAAAGGACGATCGCACGCGACTTGCTGCACGCGCCATCTCGGCGGCGATCTCTTCGGCCGAGAGCGTATTGATCTGCGACATATCCATGGTTTCCAGCTGCTCTTGGCTCCACCCGTAGTACTTGGCCGCAGCTGCATTCGCCTGGACTACCCGCATGTTGCTGGGATCAACGATGAGCATCACGGACGCGCTGTCCTCAAACATGGATCTGTATCGCGACTCGCTCTCGCTCAGCCGTGCACGTGTTAGCTCGAAGTACGCGATAAGCGCGCCAAAGGCGATGATGAACTCAAGGAAGGCGCCCAGCATGAAGCCAAAGGGGGCGAACGACGTCACTTCCCGCAGGAAGGGATAGTCGAGGTGATGGAGTCCCCATACGATGAATGCGACGCCCGTGATCTTCCCCCACGGACCTGATTGCGTGACACTGCGATACCAGACCACGCCCGCAGCGATATTTGCGACCCCGCGAAACATCCATGCCGCAATACCGATGTAGAACACCGGGAGGGCAAGTGTGGCGGCCACAATAGTCCAGGCTGCGACAGCGAGCGCAAGGCCCCTGTGCCACCTCGGAGTCACCTTGCCGGCGAGGAGATAGGATCCGTCCAGCAACAGGACTCCGGTAGCCAAGACCAGCAGATTGTTGACGAGCACCGGGCCAACGGCTGTTGAATGGCTGAGCGCCTGATATAGCTCAACCCCAAATCGTGCCGAGTAAGCAAGCCAGGCGGCGCCCCAGACGCCCATCCACGGCTCGCGTTCCCTAACGTACAGGTACAAGAAGACCGCGGAAAGAATGATGCTCCCGCTCAAGATCGCAACGATGGCTGGTGAAAGCCAGCTCACGCGTATCCTCTCCTGGTCCGGGTGTACCGGACCTTACGGGCGCTCAGAGAGCACCTGTTGCGCGAACGCAGCGATGCTCATCGCTCCGATGTCGCCTTGCGTGCGCTCCCGCACTCCCACCTCGCCGGACTCGACTTCTTTGTCGCCGAGGATGAGCATGTACGGCACCTTCTGCTGCTGCGCCTTCGCGATCTTGACGCGCATCGGCTCGTTGTCAGAGTACACCTCAGCCCTGACTCCGGCTGCCTCAAGCTCGCGGCGGGTCTGCTCGGCGTACTGCATGTGTCGATCGGAAATCGGGATGAGCACGGCCTGCACGGGTGCAAGCCAGGTTGGCAAGGCACCGGCATAGTGCTCGATCAGGATGCCGAAGAAGCGCTCCATGCTGCCCAGAATGGTGCGGTGCAGCATGTACGGCTGTGCGTCGGAATTCTCGGCGGTGCGGTATGTGAGCTCGAAGCGCTCGGGCAAGTTGAAGTCCACCTGGATGGTGGAGCACTGCCACGTGCGCCCGATAGCATCTCGAAGCTTGATGTCGATCTTGGGGCCGTAGAAGGCACCGTCGCCCTCATTGACCTCGTATGCCAGCCCGCGCGCCTCACACGCTCCCATGAGCGACTTGGTGGCCACGTCCCAGAACTTCTCATCGCCGATGGACTTCTCAGGACGGGTCGATACCTCGGCCGTGTATTCGAAACCGAAGACCTGTCGCATCACGTAGTCCACCAGGTCGAGCATCGCGACTACCTCGTCGTGAACCTGCTCGGCGGTGCAGAAGATATGTGCATCGTCTTGCGTGAATCCTCTGGCGCGCATGAGGCCGTGCACGACGCCCGACATCTCGTGGCGGTAGACGGTGCCGAACTCGAACATGCGCATCGGCAGGTCACGATAGCTTCTGCCCTCGTTGCCGTAGATCATCAGGTGACCCGGGCAGTTCATCGGCTTGATGCCGTACTCGTTGACCTTGCCGTCGCCCTCATCGATCTCGAAGAAGTACATGTTGTCGCGGTAGTTCTCGTAGTGTCCGGAGATCTTCCACACGTCCGCCTTGTACATATGCGGCGTGATCACTTCAACGTAGTCACGGCGATAGAGCTCGGCACGCAACCACTCCTGGAGCAGACGAAGCACGCGCGCACCCTTGGGGTGATAGAGCGGCAGCCCGGCGCCGGCTTCCTCGTGGAAGCTGAAGAGATCGAGTTCTTTGCCGAGCTTGCGGTGGTCGCGCTTCTCGGATTCCTCCAGACGCGTGAGGTGGGCGTCTAGATCCTTCTGCGTGAGCCAGGCGGTACCGTAAATGCGCTGCAGCATCGGGCGAGTGCTATCCCCGCGCCAGTACGCGCCGGCAAGCTTCATGAGCTTGAACGCGCCGAGAAGCCCGGTGGAAGGCACGTGCGGACCCCGGCAGAGGTCGGTGAATGCGCCTTGAGTGTAGATCGAGATGATCTCGCCCTCGGGCAGCTCCTCGATCAGCTCGCGCTTGTATGGCTGACCATCAAACGCGTCCCACGCCTCGAGCTTGTCGAGCACGCCGCGAGTGAAGGTCTTCTCCTCGGCCACGATCTCTCGCATGCGAGTCTCGATCGCTTCGAGGTCTTCGGGCGTGAACGGACGGTCGATGTCGAAGTCGTAGTAGAAGCCGTCTTCGATGGCGGGACCGATGCCGAACTTGGCCAGCGGGAACAAGTCTTTGACCGCCTCGGCCATCACGTGCGCGGCGGAGTGGCGAACGATATGGAGCGCTTCCGGGCTCTTGGGGGTGATGATCGAGATCTCATCGCCATCCGAGATGACCGTGTCGAGATCCACAAGCGTGCCGTTCACGGTGCCTGCGAGCGCGGCAGCCGCAAGTCGGGGACCGATAGCCGAGGCAACAGCGAGCACCGTAGCGCCCTCTGGAACCTTGATCATATTGCCATCAGGAAGCTTCGCTGAGATCTCGACCATCATGTACCTCCGATAAGGAACCGCCCCGCGACGGCGGGGCGGACCGACTATTCATTCAGTTTACCCGCTCACGCAAGCCCTATGCGAATCTACTGCTTCGTCTTGCAGTACGGGCATACGCTCCAGTCGAGTCTAAGAGCCCTGTCGCAGTTGGTGCACTCCTTCTTGAGCTTCTTCATGCAAGAAGGACAGATCAGGAAGTCTTTGTCGACCGGCTTGAAGCATGCGGGACAGACCGGGTTGTCACGCGTGAGTTCGGCCTCGCGCGACCTGATCTCAAGTTCGCGCTCACGAGCATCCTCGCGAGTCTCCGGCGGGCGCACGACCAGATAGATGAGCCAGCCAGCGACCGGGAAGAGCAGCGAGACGAGCGCCCAGAACCAAGGCATCGCATCCCTGCGTTGTGCGTCACGCCATGTCCAGAATCCGAGTGCCACATGAAGCACCACAAAGAACAGCAGGCTCAGGTTCCTCACGAGCAGGATTCCTGGCATGATCTTCTGTAGCGGTTCCGTTATCGCGTCCATGCGATCCCCTCTCGCCCTAATGGGCTACTACGGGCACATACTGCCCGGTGCACGACTACGGGAATTCTAGCGTATTCGCAACGACTCGGCACGTAACGACCACGCAACGCCCTATTGGGCCGAAAGGATAGCCCGCGCCTCACCTGCAACATAGATGCTTCCAGCCACGATCAGACCGGCCCCACTGTACGGCTCAGCGCACTCAAGTGCTTCCGCAACGCTGTCCGCGATGCCGAGCACGACTCCTCCCCCATTGCGCACGACCTCCGCAAGCATCGCCGGTGCCATCGCACGAGCGGTGTTGCTACGCGTGCACACGAATCCAGCCGAGACCGGAGCAAGCGCCTGCACGATACCAGCGGCGTCTTTGTCAGCCATCACCCCGAGGACGAAGACCGGATTCGCGTTTTGGAAAACCTCGCGCACGGCGCCCGCAAGCACGGCAGAGGCCTCCGGGTTGTGCGCGCCATCGATGACGATCGGCTGCACGACTCGAACCAGCTCGAAGCGACCCGGAAACGTCATCTCCCCAAGCGCCTCCCGAAGCAGAGCCTCATCAAGCGGCTGGCCGAGAGCCGCCTCGGCCGCAGCGATGGCGACCGCAACGTTAGGGGCCTGATACGAAGGTGCATGGACCAGCAAGCCCGTGTACGGTGCCAGCGCGCCGTCGACATCGAGCACCATTGCAGCGCCAGCGGCGTCCGGCGACGAGGTCACGCGCCAGGTCACATCGGCTCCCGGAAGACCGACGCGCACGACAGGAGCGCCACTCTTGGCAGCGCGCTCTAAGAGAATCTGCTCGACTCCGACGCAGCCGGGGCCAAGGATCGCTACCGAACCCGTCTTGATGATGCACGCCTTGTCAGCAGCGATTTCTTCGCGGGTACTGCCGAGACGGTCCATGTGATCCAGCCCGACACCTGTGATGACCGAGACTCGGGGCGCTACCACGCTCGTGGCATCCCAGCGGCCTCCCATGCCTACCTCAAGCACAGCCCACAGCGCGCCCGCGCGAGCGAACGCCGACAGGGCAGCCGCCGTGAGCAGTTCGAACTCTGTGAACACGCCTACATCAGAGCTGAGACCGGCTGCTGCATCGATCGCTGACCCGAGCGAGAAGGCGAATTCCTCTTCGGCAATCGGCACACCGTCGATCACCATACGCTCCGTGTATGAGATCAGATGCGGGCTGGTGTAGGTGCCCGTGCGCAGTCCGTGCGCATGCAAGATCGCCGAGAGTAGTCTCGTGACCGACGTCTTTCCGTTTGTCCCGGTGACTTGAGCGCTGTGGAACGCCCGGTCGGGGTGTTCCATCGCGGCGACGAGCGACCGGATGCCGTCAAGAGACGGGTTGATTCCGAACTTCAGCGCGCGGTCGAGTGCCTCGAGCGCTGCAGCATATGTGAATGTGGTTGCCACGCTCTACCCCGCGAGATCGGTGATCTGCGCCGTGAGCTTCTCGACTTGCTGCGCAAGCTCGGTTGCCCGGGCGCTATCCTTCTCGATGACCTCAGGAGCAGCTTTGGCGAGGAACCCTTCGTTGGAGAGCTTCTTGGTCAGGCGGCCGAGCTCTTCCTCGGCTTTGCCGAGGTCCTTGAGTGCACGCTCTCGCTCCGCCCCGAAGTCCACGAGACCCTCAAGCGGCACATAGAGCTCCATACCGCCGGC
>DDWM01000070.1 GCA_002345925.1 Actinobacteria bacterium UBA2286
TCACCAGACCCGGAGGATCAACCGACCGTCCCCTACGGCGCATGTCACCCCGGCGCGCATCCGATCGGCTGGTCCTCCGGAGTCACCAACGACAGGTGCCTACGCAGAAGATGTGAGGGAACCCGATGGCCGCACGGCTCGGATTGGCACTTGGTAGCGGAAGCGCACGAGGCCTCGCGCAGATCGGTGTGCTCAAGGTGCTGGACCGCGCCGACATCGAAGTCGGCGCTATTGCCGGAACCAGCATCGGCGCACTCATTGGCGGCGCGTACGCGGCGGGGGTCTCACCTCTCGAGATGGAGAGACTCGCCCTGTCAGTGGACGTGAAACGTCTCGTTTCGCTTGCAGACATCGCTCGGCCGACCACCGCCTTCGTCAACGGAGCGCGCGTGGGGGATTTCATCCGTGACCTGGTAGGCGGCAAGACCTTCTCCGATCTCAGTATTCCCTTCGAGTGCGTGGCCGTTGACGTGACCGACGGGCAGGCGGTCGTGTTGCGCGAGGGGGATCTCGCAAGCGCTATCAGAGCAAGCGTGTCAACACCCGTCGTCTTTGCCCCCGTTGAGCGCGACGGCCGCCTACTCGTGGACGGTGCAGTGCTCAACCCCGTTCCCGTCGACGTTGCATGGAACATGGGAGCGGACACGGTGATTGCGGTCACCAATCTGGGCATCCCCAGAAGTGCGGTCCTGACCTTCTCAAACGATTTGCCCGAAGGCGCAATCGAAGTCGGCTGGGTCAAGCGCGCGGGCCTCCCGGAGATCGTCTACTCCCGGGTCTTGGCCGCAGTCATGGACACACTGCGCTCGCCTTCGGTCTTCCAGCTGGCTTCGGGCTCGATCGACCTGATGCAGCGCGAACTGTCCGAAGCGCAACTGGGAGCGGCGGACCTGGTCATCGCGCCCCGAATCGACGACGTCGCGTACTACAGCTTCTACGAGGCCGAGAAGATGATCGCCGCAGGCGAGAAAGCCGCGGAGACCGCTGTCGACGACATCAGAGCGCTGATGGCAGCACGCACGCCTTCGCTGGTGAACTGATGATCTCGGGCTTCCTAGCCACCAGGACCTACGCAAGGGAGGTGTACCATGTGCGATACCCTGCTGATCACCGATTCCGGCTGTGACTTGCCGCGCGAGACTCTTGAGGAAGCAGGCGTAGCGCTGCTGTGCCTTCCCTACGCCCTCGATGGCGAAGAGCGGCTTGGCGAGGCGGAGCAGGGTCTCTCACCCGATGCCTTCTACGACGCACTCCGCACCGGTGCGCGGTCGACCACCTCGCAAGTACGTTCACCGGACTGCGAGGCAGCCTTTCGGCGAGCGCATGACGCGGGCAAGTCGGCGATCCTGGTCACGATCTCCTCTGGTCTCAGTGCCTCGCACGATACAGCGCTCATGGCACGAGAGCGGTTCTTGCAGGAGTACCCCGATGCCCGGATACACGTCGTCGATTCTCTCTCCGTCTCTGCCGGGCAGGGTCTGCTTGTGATGGAGATGGCCAGGAAGCTGGCTGCCGGCGCATCGGCCGACACAGTGGCCGAATGGGCAGAAGACAACCGCCTGCGGGTCAACGCGGTGTTCACAGTCGACTCCTACGAGTACCTGGTGCGCGGAGGAAGGGTATCGCCCGCGGTCGCCTCTGTGGGCGCGGTGCTGAACGTGAAGCCGGTGCTTCACGTGGATGCCGAAGGTCGGCTTGCTCCGTTCATGAAGGTCAGGGGGAGGCAGCGCGCTCTCTCGGCGCTGGCCGAGGCGACCGCCGAACGGATAACCAACCCTGGGGAGCAGACCGTCATCGTCAACCACGCGCAGTGCCCTGAGGATGCAGGCGCGCTCGTCCGCATGGTGCAGGAACGCGTCGTCGTACACGCGGTATCGGCCGGCCGCATCGGAGTCATCATCGGCACACACGTAGGTCCGAGCGGACTGGTTCTGGCCTTCTGGGGGAGGCCTCGGACCGGCTGCGCGTGAGTCACGTCGCGAGTCCCAAAGCGGCGAAATGCCAACGGGACTGCCAAGACAAGTGATGCGGGTGGCTCGGCCTGCTTGTGTAGGTTGTGCCCCGCGAGACCGGAAGGACACCGAATGGACAGCCTGAAAGCACCTCAGCACCGCACCACCGACAAAGCTGCGGCACGAAGCTTGGCCGCGATCGGCAAGCTGGTGGCCGATGCCCCTGAAGCGCACCTCCCACGGATCGCAGGAATCGCCAGAGTGTTGGCCGCAACAGAGGATGACCGGCTGCGCGCCGCGAAGCTGCAGCACTACTTCGAGGACGCGCGGTACGCCGATCCGCAGCCCATGCCCATGCAGATCCTGCATCGCGTTATCGACGCAACGACGCCGACATGCAGGACACGGCTCATCATCAATCTGGTCTCGTGGATGCGAGAGGGGGTGCCCCGACGCCTCGCAGCGCAGGCGAAGATCGGGACCTCGCCGATGGTTCTTCTGCTGAGTCCGTCGATGCGCTGCAACCTCCGTTGTACCGGATGCTATGCGGCCGAGTACGATCGAAACGATGATCTGCCGATGGAGGTCATTGAGCGGGTCGTTACCGAGGCGCGGGCCATTGGAACCTACGCGATCACGATACTGGGCGGAGAGCCCTTCATCCGACCCGACATCCTCGATCTGTTCGATCACTTCCCAGACATGACCTTCCAGGTGTTCACGAACGGTGGCCTCATCACCAACAGGGTGGCAACGCGTCTCGCGAACGCGGGCAACGTCATCGTGTGCTTCAGCGTGGACGGTTTCGAAACGGATCACGACGCCCGCCGGGGGGCAGGATCTCTCCGGAGTGCCGAGCGTGGGATGGAAGCTCTTCGAACGGCGGGCGTTCCCTTCGGCTTCTCTACGATGGTCACAAGCAAGAACTGCTTCGAAGTAACGAGCGACGAGTTCACCGACTACCTGATCGAACAGGGTTGCTTGTGGGGCTGGCACTTCCTGTACATGCCAGTGGGCGAGAACCCCGACCTGAGTCTCATGCCCACACCGGAGCAGCGTGAGTACCTGCGAACCGACGGCGCGGCGAGTATCCGGACGAGGAAGCCCCTCTTCGTGATGGACTTCTGGAACGATGCCCCCTACGTGGGCGGCTGCATCGCCGCGGGTCGGGAGTACCTGCACATCAACTCGAACGGCGACGTCGAACCGTGCATCTTCACGCACTTTGCGGTCGACAACATCAAGGACAAGACCCTGTCCGACGCACTGGGATCGGCCTTCTTCACCGCGATTCGTGATCGACAGCCGTACAGCGAGAACCTCCTGCGCCCGTGCATGCTCATCGACAACACGAGCGTGGCACGAGAGGTCGTTCGTGAAACCGGCGCTCGTCCCACGCACCGGGACGCAGACCTGCTGCTATCCGGACTGGCCGAGGGCCTGGACGCGTACGCTGCGGAGTACAAGGGCATTGCGGACCGTGCGTGGACGCCTGTCGACAACTCGGTCCCGGCGGCGGAAGTGACCAGCCAGGCACCACCCACACCTGCGGGCATCATATCGCTGCTCTTCGAGTCTCGGGACACGCTGTCACGAGACGAGCTTCTGGAGACGCTCCGAAACGCGGGGATGGCAGCGGAGGACGTGAAGGTCTTCGAGACCCTCGCCCCGGGGGATTACACTCGCGAGACTATCGCCCCGGCGGTCGACCTGCTCGCATGCACCCTCGGACGCCGCATGGACTACATCATGTCCGAGCACGTCGACACTGCCTGGGGCGCGAAGCGGTTGTAGCTGTTGCGTCCACAGGCAGGCCCTCATTCACCAACCGCATGGCCGGGTGTCATTCGGCCGGTCACTGAAGCGGTCGGTGCACCGCTGCTCGAACGGTCGCTGCGGTTTAGCGCAGACGGGGCCCTGAGAGGTGCGCTTCGCTGGCCGCACGCGTCCGCGGGCGGCCAGCGAAGTCCTGAGGGCCATCGTCGAGGCACGTCCGGGCTTTCACCGAGGTGCACGCTTCACGGGCTGGAAGCTCGGGACAGACGCATCGGATAGGGCGGTGGGAAGCGGGCACTCGGCCAAGCTGCGAACAACCGGTTCGCAGTGATCAGCCGAGAGGAGGTGCGTGTCGCGATCGGCGACCACTCACGCTAGCCTTCGCTGAGCCCCTGCCCGACGAGACCGCAGCGAGTGCCGTCGCCTTCACAGACCACACGATCGACTCCTTTGCAGCTGTCGGCATCTATGCGCACCGGATCCTGACGGACTCGGAGCCGATCACACGCGTTTCGCGACCGGCTCGTCGTCCCAGACAGTCGTTGTCGTAGGCATCGCCGCGTGAGAAGCCACGATTCTCTGCCACCGAAAGTCGATTCTCAGCAACAGGGGTTGCCTCTGGGCCTCAAACCACCTTCGCCACACCCTCTGAGCTGCACTTTTGCCCAGCACCCGCCCTTGGCCCGAAGACATTTTGGAACGCCCCGGGTTTGACGGAGGCTCCTTGACTAGGATTCCTTAGAATCCTGGAGGGAAGGAGTCGTATCTGATGCGAGCTTCGAAGTATCCGCCCGAGTTCCGGGAGCGCGCGGTGCGCATCGCCCGCGAATCGGACCGTCCGATCGCTGCTGTGGCGCGTGATCTGGGCATGCATCATGAGACCCTGAGGGTCTGGGTGCGCCAGGACGAGGCAGACGACGGGACGAGGTCCGATCGGCTCACCACAGCCGAGCGTGAAGAACTCGCCGCTCTGCGTCGCGAGAACCGTGACCTGCGTCGCAGCAACGAGATCCTGAAGGCGGCGAGGGTGAGTTCAACCGGTCAGCGCAACAACATCCTGAAGCTTAGATGCCGGGGTCCGAAAGTCCAACGTCTTTCGTGGACGGGTGTTGAGCTTCCAAGCGACCTCGTCGAGCTCTTCTTGTGAGAAGCATCCGATGTCGGTCTTCTTCGGAAAGTACTGCCGAAGCAGCCCGTTGGTGTTCTCGTTCGTTCCACGCTGCCAGGGGCTTTGCGGGTCGCAGAAGTAGACCTGTACTCCGGTATCGATCGTGAACTGCTTGTGCTGAGCAAGCTCGGTGCCGCGGTCCCAGGTAAGAGAGCGTTTGAGCTCGTCGGGTATATGTCTGACCTGGCGCTCCAGAGCCGTGCGCACGCTCGTCGCGTCTTTGCCTTCCGTCTTCACCAGTACGACGAACCGACTGGTCCGCTCGACAAGTGTTGCTACCTGGGAATTGTTCGACCCGACGATGAGATCTCCCTCCCAGTGCCCCGGAACCACTCGGTCAGCCACCTCTGGCGGGCGCTGTGCGATGGAGATGGCATCTTTGATTCCGCCACGTTCCTGCCCTTTCGTGGTGGAATGGATGCTCCTCCTCATGGATCTGCGCGTTCTCAGATGCCTCATGAGTTCTTTCTTCAGCACACCGCGCGCTTGCACGAACAGCGTCTTGTAGATCGTCTCGTGAGAGATGCGCATCGTCTCATCGTCAGGAAAGCTCACTTTGAGTTCACCTGCAATCTGCGCGGGAGACCAGTCGCACGCAAGCTTGGCTGCTACATGGTCTCTCAGTGCGGTGTGGGTGGCGAGCACACACAGCTTCGGCCGTCGCGCACGGATGAATGACGCCTGATGTGCCAGATGGGCGCGGTACTTGTTCGCACCGCCGTTGCGCTTGATCTCTCTGCTTATGGTCGATGGAGAGCGCCCGAGCGTGCGCCCGATCCGGCGAAGAGAGTGCCCGAGGGCGATTCCTCTAGATATCTCCTCGCGCTCGGACAAGGTGAGCGCGTTCTCGCGCGCGATGACCTCAGGCGGCGCTATGCCACCATGCGTCCTGAGGCGTGAGTGGACAGATGCTGCGGAGATGCCGAGGATACGTGCGATATCGGAAAGGCTCTCTCCACCTTTCCACCGCTGCCACAGCTCTTGCTGCTCTGCCGTCGAAATCCACCTATGGGCCATGCGCCACCTCCGAAGACAAGTATCAGCCTACGGTTGTTGCGCTGACCGGTTGAACTCACCAGCGTGTTTTTCGCCCGCGAACTCGACCAGCCCCGTCCGAGGTGAGCGCGTTTGTCGATGAGCATCGCGCACGCTTCGGGGTCGAGCCGATATGTCGGGAGATAGAGGCGTCCGCCTCCGCATACCGTGCCAGACGCACCCGGCCACCGTCGGCCAGGGCTGTGCGAGACGAGTACCTGCTCGGTGAGATCAAGCGCGTGCATAAGGATGCCGGTGGCATCTACGGGCAGCTCAAGATCTGGGACGAGCTGAACAACGAGCAGGGCATCAGGGTGGCTCGCTGCACCGTGGAGCGCCTGATGCGCAAAGAGGGCATAGCGGGCTGCATCAACGGAAAGGCGCAGCGTACGACCATGCCGGGACCCTCGCCAGTGGCCGCAGACGACCTCGTGAGGCGCGATTTCACCGCCGATCGCCCCGACGGTGTGTGGCTCTCCGACTTCACCTACATACGCACCTGGGAGGGCTGGGGCTATCTGGCCGTGGTACTCGATGTCCACACGCGTCGCATCGTCGGCTGGAACTTCGCGAGCCACATGCGCCAGAGCCTGGTGACCGATGCACTTGAGATGGCGATAGCAAGCAGACGGGAACATGCGGACGGCACGATCGCGCATTCGGACAACGGATCCCAATACACATCCTATGAGTACACCGAGCGTTTGAAGAGGGCCGGCATCGCGCCGAGCAGGGGTCGGACAGGAACAGCACTGGACAACGCGATGGCCGAAAGCATCATGTCGACGCTGAAGCGCGAGCTGACCAAACGCTACACGTGGAGGACCAGGCTCGACCTCGAGCTCGCACTCGTGAGCTACATCGGCTGGTACAACGCTCGCCGGAAGCATCGTTCGCTCAAGGTGATCGAGGATGGCAGGATCAGGCGGCTCTCACCGCTCCAGGTACTCGAGCGGTACAATCAGGAAGTCGCCACGCTAGCCGTGGCATCCAAATGAACGAGCCGACGTGAAACCCGGGGCGTTTCAGTCACCAGGTATTTGGGCGACAAATCGGGCGACAAATCGGGGGCTCGATCTCAGCGTGAGAGCCTCTGTCAAAGCCGGGGTGTTTCACACTGCCGAAACGGAGGAGCATGGCGCACATCGACCAAGCGGACCTCGATGCAATCGCCGACAAACTCAACGCCAGGCCGAGGAAGCGGCGGGCTTCAGGGCACCGGAGGAATGCTATGCCGAAGCCACCTAGATGAGAGCGTCCGAATCAGCGGGAGTGTTGCGATTCAAACTTGAACTCAGGCATGCGCGTCAGACTCAGAAGTGATACTCGAACGCGTACCAGTCGCCCTCTAGGTGATAGAACCACGACAAGGGCTCATTCCAAGTGTCGATGACGTCGCGCTGGACAACTGGGGATGGTGGCGCGCTGCACCAAGAGTATCCCCACTCGGCCCCGGAGACTGCGAGACCCTCAGCGCCGATGAGGATATCCACCTGATCGCCCCAGGACTGCACCGTGACAGCGCCAACCTCCTCCATCAGGGCGCTGTATCGATCGGCGCGCGCGTCGCTGAGGCCGCTGAGCCGCCCGCCGGCCGTGTACTCGCTTACCTCAATTCCGACGTCGTCTTCTGCCAGCGCGACAAGAGCCTCGAGCTGCTCCTGATCGTCGTCGAACCGATCCTCCATATCCTCAACCGAAGCGAAGCCCCATTTCGGCCCGCATCCCGAGAGGGAGAGAACCAGCGCAATCATCATCAAGGCGGCGGTCGTGCGTCTCATGACTCGACTGTAGTCGATGCTCTCGGTCCCCCATCGCCAACGTTGAGGACGCGTAACCGGCGCCCGCCATGCCTAACGTCCGGCGCTTCAGCTGAAGCGCCGCCCCCGAATCAGTTGCAGCCCGAGAATACCGTACACGGGCGGCGCTTTCTGCTGGAAGCGCTTGTTAGGCAACACGACGTCGAGATGCGGCTAGGCCTTTCACGACGAGGTGCACGACAAAGGCGCCTGCCGCGAACATGACCGGAAGAGCGATTGCGAAGTCGCCACTTTGCGCCAAGTCCCAGAGCGCACCAGAAAGTGACGGCGGATAGACACCGTCCGGACCGGTGCTGGGCGTCAGGCCGTTGAACAGGGTGAGAGCTGTGACTGACACCATGATGACGCCAGCGCACCAGGCAGAAGTGGGGAACGTATCGAAGCGTGGGGCGATCAGCCGCAAAGCCGAAGCAGTCAAGATACCGCCCGCCGCTCCGAGGGTCGCTCCAATTGCCCAAAACGGCCAGGGAGAGTAACCGAAGGCGTCCCATTCGAAGGACATGTGAAGCGCGAAGTCGCCAGCGACAAGAACCAGAAGGCTCAGAACGCACATCAGCGCAGCTATTGAGTCGCGTCCTCGTGACGGAGCAACGGGCACCAAGAACGACCTCGTCTCGTGCTTGCCTAACAACGATTATGCAGTGTGCGTAACAGGATATGACAAGAGACCTCGACGTGCCCCCGGTGTCTTCTGGCCGCTGGGGGGGGCGCCGTATGCCTGCCCGTGAAATCGGGCGACAAATCGGGCGACAAATCAGACAACAAGAAGCGCCGAAGGCCGATCCGCAGCAACAGGGATTTTTGGGCGACAAGGTGAGGAGGAATGGAGCGAAATGGCCTCTGACCTGCGGCTTTGCCCGCTGCATGCCTCTCAGAAGGGCATGCTTTGTCGCCCGATTCCAAGCACACAACAGGGAATTTCAGGCCTGTGACCTGCGGTTTTGTGGTGCCCCCAAGGGAATTCGAATCCTAGTTGTGCTTGTGCTAGTTGGTGCTACTTGGTGCTTGTTGGTACTCAAGAGCTGCGGCGAGTCCCAATAGGTACCAACGAGTACCAACAGTCACCAGGTATTTGGGCGACAAATCGGGCGACAAATCGGGGGCGTGAGTTCAGCAGGGGTGCCTCGATCAAGCCCGACGTCTCGCGCATGGTGAGGTGCGATGCTGCTGTCAGCCCCAAACCGAGCCCCCTCCCTGGAAACGGTGAGTCGATCGCGAACGCAGGGACTGGTTCCAGACGAGGACTTCCGTGTGTTATTCCGAAGGCGCACCAGCATCTAGCACGAGCTTGTACAACTCGTCTTCAGGCTTGAACCCCATGGCGACCAATATCGTTACGACCGAGATCGTCCGGAAGGCCTGCCCCTCATGTTTGAGGAGTTGCACCACCGAACTCGTGAGGCTCTGCATGTCAGACGGCGGGATGACGACAGCGAGATCGAGCAATAGCTGCCTCACGGTCACATCGCCGACTGGCCCCAGTCGTGCGCAGTAGAACCTCTCTTCGTGCGCACAGATGTTCCTGAAGTCGCCAAGGCGACGCAACATGTGAGTCATCTGGAACACCTGAACGCGCTTCCGACCGGCACCGTGCACCTGCTCCGAGTACCGCATGAACTCCAGACAGATGGCGGACCTCGTCTGCACGCTCAGCAGCGAAAAGAACTTCGACACCGTGCCGAAAGTAAGGAAGTTCGCGAGGACCCACAGTGGGACGTGTTCGTACTTCGAGAGGTAGTGCTCAATGAAGTCCTTCGGGTGGCGTCCGCTCTTGACTTCAAGCGTCGCCTTTAGCGACTCAATCATCTTCTGCGCATCTTGCACAGGTCGATTCAGGTCATAGTTAGCTTCCTGCAGATAAGAGTCGCGCTCTGGGTGCCGCTCACAGAAGACGTGCACGATCAGCGTCTTCAGTGTCGTCTCTGCGATGAGCAGACACGGAAGAAACACCGAGCGCAGTGCGCGATCCAGGCGATAAAGCCGGTATATCTCGTCGAACCCCGTGTCAGCCAAGAAACGATCATCCTGTGCTTCTGCGGTAGCCCACCGGTCGATGAAAGGATCCTTGTATCCGTTCACCACCGCGTAGTAGCTCTCCCGCTGCAGAATGATGCGAGTCTCGGCGTCGACTTGGACGCCGCGAGACTCCAGCCGCGTCACGAGCGCGTCGAAGGAATGGAACGGCTTGTCGTCGGCCATGGTCCCCACAATCCCCTCAGAATGCAGAAACCGCCCACGAAGGAGCGGTCTCTGCAGTCCGTGCCGTCCGTAACGGTACACGGCCGATTCTCTTCGCACAGCTTACGCGTTTTCCTTGCGCATCTGCAAGTTCCAATTCTCACATACGGAACGGGCGCAACACGCGGCCCGAAGTTCCGAAGTCCCTCGTGCTCCACAGTCGACGATATCACTCGGCTGCCGGTCAGATGGTCCGAACGAGGAACGGCGCAAAGGAGACACTGCTATCGACGGGAACAACGTTGCGGAAGCGATCAGGGGAGTCAACGGCCAGCTCGAGGCTCACTTTAGCTACGTCATCCCTAACGTGGAGGGCGCCCAGGTTCTCGTTCAGGAATTCGACGGGAATCCTCAAGTGGTGAAGCTCGGACGTCCGTTCGTCGAAGAGGGCCAGATCTACAGATTCAGCCTCTGGGTCGGCGAGGACCGACAGTGGGATGTCAGCCCACCAGACATCCTTCGCGGAGTTGATGTTGGCAAACCTCGTCAGTCGAGTCGGCTCGATTCCCAGTCGTGCGAGAGCTTGCGCCTTGTCCACCCTCCGACCCCCTCCCTGTGCGGCTGCGTGTCAGCATTCCAGCTGAGGCCGCTGCCTACCCAATTCGTTGCGACCCGAGCATACCGCACACAAGCGACGCCTACGCGGAGGCACTTGTTTGGCTGAGGCGAGCGGGTCGGCTCTTGAGACCTGCGTGCGGCCTCTCTCATCTTGTCGTACTCCCACTGTATGCTGTGGTTGACCCGAACCGGGTTGAGTGGCTGCGCTGCGCAACGATCGACGAGATCGCCTGGAGGTAGATCTGTGATTGACTCCGGATTACTTAAGACCCTGTCAGTGGGTGACATCACCGGGGACTTCTACGTTCCCTCTTACCAGCGTGGCTACCGTTGGGGCGAACAGGAGGTTCTTCAACTCCTAGACGATATCCGAGAGAGCAACGGGGCGACCTACTACCTGCAGCCGTTGGTTGTGAAGGCGCGCATTGACGGCTCTTGGGAGCTTGTAGATGGCCAGCAGCGTCTCACGACCCTCTATCTGATCTTCCTTTACCTGAAGAGGACGCAGCTGCCGAGCGCAGACATCAACTACTCGCTGACGTACGAGACGCGGGATGGCAGTAAGGCATACCTGGAGCGCCTAGACGAGGCTGAGGCGCGCACCAACATCGACTTCTTCCACATATTCAATGCCTACAAGTGCATCGAGAGATGGTTCGCGGGGTTCGAGCACCGGACAACGCATGAGGCGACGCGCCTCTACGGATACTTGTTCGACGGCGTGAAAGTGCTTTGGTATGAGGCTCCGCCGGAGGTGGACTCGAGGGACCTCTTCACTCGACTGAACGTCGGGCGTATCCCTCTAACCGATGCCGAACTCGTGAAGGCGCAGCTCCTGAGCCATGGTCAGGACATCCGGGGTGGCACCAATCGGGCCCTCGAGATAGCTGCACACTGGGACCTCATCGAACGTGACCTGAGGGTTCCAGAGCTGTGGTCATTCTTGACTGGTCAGCCTGACGGAGAGGCAACTCACATCAGTCTACTCCTGGACACGCTGGCGGGCGGACCGCGCGGACGCGAGCGTCCACTGTTCCATACGTTCGAGACACTGCGGCCGACCATCGATGCTGACGAGTTCTGGCGACGTGTCGTCGACCTACACTCGCTCGTTCTGGGCTGGTACGACGACCGCAATCTGTACCACAAGGTCGGCTACCTGATCGCCGTGGGGCAGTCGTTCGAGAGCCTTGTTGCTCTCGCAGAGGGCAAGGGCCGGAGCGCGTTCGAGGCCGCGCTCGACGAAAGGATACGCGCCCATATTGGCCTGACACGCTCTGAGGTCGCGGACCTGACCTACTCGAACCGGCCCAAGGCCTCCGATGTCTTGCTCCTGATGAACGTTGAGACAATCCGGAAGATGCAGAACTCATCGGAGCTGTACTCGTTCAGAGCGCACGCGGCAGGAACATGGTCGCTGGAGCACATCCACGCCCAGAACGCCGAGCCGCTCAATAGAGCCGAACAATGGAAGGCATGGCTGGAGTACCACCGGGAGGCGTTGGCTGGGCTTACCGAAGCGGATGAGCCGAATCGGACGGCACTGCTTGCACGCATCGACGATGCGCTTCAGGGCAAGCTGACGCAACAAACGTTCAGCCCGCTTGAGCAGGAGTTGACGCGGATCCTTTCGCCCGGCGACCAGCCGGATGACTACCAGACCCACTCGATAGGCAACCTCGCCCTTCTCGACCACAGTGACAACGCCGCGCTCAACAACTCGGTGTTCGAGGTCAAACGACGTGAGATCATCCGGCTGGACAAAGCAGGCTCGTATATCCCGGCCTGCACTCGCAACGTGTTCCTGAAGTACTACACACGCACCGGCAACCAGCAGCTCCACTTCTGGAGCGCCGCGGACCGGGAAGCCTATCTCGAGGAGATTCTGGCGGCCGTCGGCCCCTATCTCCAGGAAGAGGAGGCACACGCATGACAGCCGAAAGCTACCGAACCTCCTTCTACGCATTGACTAGCAGCAGATCGGTTGAGACCTCCTCCATCACAGGCATCGAGATTCCACTGTTTCAACGCGACTACGCTCAAGGCCGAGACAACGACCCAGTTCGCAGAATACGCACGGACTTCCTCGACGTACTTCACGCCGCCGTCGTCGATGATTCAGCCAGTGTTGGATTGGACTTTGTGTACGGAGGGGTGCACGACGGGACACTACAGCCTCTCGACGGTCAGCAGCGCCTGACCACTCTGTTCTTGCTGCACTGGTACCTGGCTTCGCGATCGGCACGACTCGGCGAAGAGCATGGCTGGACGAACTTCTTCTACGCAACGCGACAGAGCGCGCGGATGTTCTGCAGGAGCCTTGTGGAGCATCCGCTACCGGACGGTGTGATGCCGTCCAAATGGATCAAGGACCAGCCGTGGTACCTCTTCCTATGGCGGCACGACCCGACTATCCAGTCAATGCTCGTGGTTCTTGACGACATCCATGCGCGGTTCCGCAACGTCGATACTCTTGCAGCGTGGGCGAGGCTAACCGATGCCGACAACCCTGCAGTCTGGTTTCTGCTTCTGCCGCTGTCCGGACTCGGAACCGATGCCGGGGAGGACATGAGGCCCGAAGAGCTTTACATCAAGATGAACTCGCGCGGGAAGCCGCTTACTGAGTTCGAGAACTTCAAGGCGCACTTCGAGAAGACTATCCGATGGTCACCTCGGGCCGGCGAGTTTGCCCTCAACGTCGATACTCGGTGGTCTGACCTTCTGTGGAACCTGCGAGGCGATGACGACCTCATAGACGACGAGTTCCTGCGCTATCTGGAGTTCGTCACCGAGATCTGTGAATGGCGCGACGGTCGCACAGACGGAGCGGGGCAACGGCTAGGTCCGCGGACGCAGGCCGTCTTTGGCGCGGATTGCCCGCAACGTCAGGAGCACTTGGACTTCCTCTTCGAGGCGTTCGACGCCTGGACGGATGTCTCGACGGCGACGCTCTTCGACGGATTGTTCGGCGGCGATCGAGATGGTGAGGTTGAGACCGAGAGGGTTCCTCTGTTCTTCCGGGGCACTGGCGACTTCCAGGAGTCGGTCGACCTATTCGAAACGTGCTGTCGCTATTACGGCGGCGCCCGAGGACGGACCCGAGTCTTCTCACTTGGCCAGAGCCTGGTGCTCTACGCGGTGCTCTTGAACCTGATTGAGGAGACTCCCGACTTCACGCGGCGCATCAGAGTCCTGCGTAATCTGATCGAAGCATCGACTGACGAGCTACGCCCCGCACGAATGCCGAAGATTCTTGATGACGTACACCACGTGATCCGGGATGGTGCGGTCGAGGAGGTCGTCACCCTGAACCAGGCACAGGCTGAGGATGAGGCCCTCAAGGCGACGTTCCTGGCCGCGAACCCGGGACTGCAGCATGCGGCATTTGCCCTCGAAGACCTTTGGCTCCTCCGCGGCAGTCTGGGGGCCTTCGAACTCGACGCTGCCGTCTTCGAGCATCGGGTGCGAGTGTTCAAGGAGTTGATGTCGCAGCCCCTGCTGTGGCCGACGCTGCTGGCAGCGCTGCTCGCCACCGGCGAGTACCAGCGGCAACGCACCAACTCACGACCGTTTCTGTTCGGGACCGATTCCCCACGCCACGATGGCGCATGGCGCGAGCTGCTGACCGGCCCTCGGCGCGATGGACTGAAGCAGACCCGCCAGGTGCTCGGCGAGTTCCTCGATCGCGTGGCGATCGCACAGACTGGCGTGGGTGACGCGATGCAGGCCATCACTAGGGAGTATCTCTCAAGGTGCGAGGCTGAGGAGCGCCTAGACTGGCGCTACTACATGGTCAAGTATCCCAGCATGCGCGAAAACGGCTCCAGCACGTACTACTCGGAGCGCACCGCTGATATGGGGCAATTGGCGATGGGGTACTCGCTGTGCATGATGAGGGCTGGTATCAATGCCTTGAACAGCCACTACCGCGATCCGTACCTGCTTTCCATTGCCCACGAGCTGGATGACCGCGGCGTCGTCGAGGACGCATGGTTCAGCGGCTATGAGACCCAAGCGCGCAGGCTGTCGCTGTCCAAGAGCGGCACCACGATTCGCTGCATCCCCGACGGGTTCGAGTTGGCATCGCCTGAGCTGGAGCCCTTCACTGAGTTCTTCGTGACGGCGCGCGCCAGCCTGGGCTGCGATGACGAAGGCCGCATTAGGATTCCACAGGTGAACGTCGACGGACGCCAAGTCGACACGGTCGATCGTATTCAGGTCGGTGCCGATATCGCGCGACGCCTTGTGGCCGCTGGCTTGTGATGTTCGAGCGGGTCCCGATCTGACCCGGGGTGAGATTCGCCGTTTGTGGATTCCTGTGATTGAGCGTCAGGGATTCGACCCACTGCAGACGCTGTCATCCGGTGACGTTCGGGCGGCTCGGAGACCCATCTCCGCCTGTGAGGACTAGACCTCGGTCCACTCCAGCATATCTGTGTAAGCGTCGTAGTCGATCGCCGCGACGGTGCCCACCTCCTGGAGCTTCGTGATGAGCTCTGAGAAGAAGCCTATCAGCGCGTGTGCCCCACCCACCTGCTTCACCGTCGGGGTGCCGGCCTCGTCCCAGGCGACCGCGAGTCCCACCGCATCCACCGCGCAGGCGAGGTCGAGTCGCTGATTCTGCGTCAGCTCACCCAGGACCTTGGTGAGCGGCTCACCGAGGGGAACATTCCATTCGGAGCGGTCAGCCAGTAGGATTCCGAGAATGCGCTTCAACGGTGCCGCCTTCATCTTCCCGCTGGAATTGTCGTAGAAGGCCTTCGATGTCCGGAACATGCCGCGCACGGATTCCACCTTCTCTCCGGCCGCCACGACCTTGTCCCGATTCAGCACCGACTTGCACTCAACCACCGCGTAGACGCTCTCGGCCGGCACCCAGACCTTGCCACGGTGAACCCAGACTCGCGGCGTGAAGTGGCGGTCGAAAATGACCACGTCGAGCTGGTCGCTGGCGTTTCCTTGCGAGTCAATGACACAAGCGTCCTGAATGACCGCGTACCGCGAGGGCAGATACTCCTCCAGCCACACCGCCCAGTCGTACTCCGAGGCATCGCCCCCCGAGCCGTAGTGCGGCTGCTTTCGGGCGGCCTTCAGCTGGCACGACATGACCTCCTGAACTGCGCCCCAGTGCTCCGCCAGGCTGATTGCATTTCCGTTCGCCAATTCGCTCACTCCTTCGCCCCAACATGGGACTTCTCGGGGCCGGCCCAGGGTTCGCCCGTCGCGACCCAGCGCTGGTAGTAGTAGAGCCAGGTAGCGCTCCAGGGGATGATGGTGTCCGCGATCCAGGAGTCCTTATCCCAGCCCTCGTTCTCCGAGTCAGCGGGCCAGAAGACGCACATTTCTCCGTGTCCGTAGGTGTGTGGACAGTCATCTTTCATCGGCGGGTCAACGAGGAAGACTCTGGGTCGCCAGCCGTCCCCGTAGTCGATGCGGATGGTGAACACGCGGCCGGTAATCGGTTCCAGCGTGCCCGTCCAAGAGACCACCTTGCCCCGGCGTCCCATCCGGAACTGTGGGAAGCGGCTGACGATTCGACCGTGCTGGAGGAGGGCCGATTCCCGGCCGCGAGACGAACGCCAGAACTTCGGCTGCGAGCGACTCATGCCCCGGAACCCCCGAAGTGCCGCGTCGGCGGAACCGCATAGGTGGGCACGTTGACCGGCTTCTGCGGGTAGAGGGTGCCAGCGCTGCTGACGGCGGCGGTCCCCGCGAGGATGGCACGCTTCATCGAGGCCTCCTCTGTCTCCTCGCCCACGGGCCACACGTCGCCGAATACGCGGGCCCATTGCGTGGCGGCCTTCTGTTCGTCATCCTCGGCGAGCGCCTTGTCGGCGATGTCGCGATAGTCGCGCAGCTTCCTAACGAAAGACTGCCAGTAGTCCACAGACCAGTCGCCGGTAATGTCTGTGCCGAGCACCGGATCCGTGAGCGACGGGGTCTGGCCGAGGTCGGCGTGGGGGCCAAGCTTGTCGATGGAGGCCTGGAGCAGGTCACGGAAGGCCTGCGGGAGCCCGTCCTCGGGTCGAACGCCGTCTTCAAGCACAGCGATGTAGGTGAGCACCTCAAGCCAGTAGCTCTTGGGGCACTTGTTGATGAATTGCTGGTCACGCCAGATCTTGAACAGCCGCATCAGGGCCTTCACCGCACCACCATGGTTCTTCTGGAGCTCGTTTAGGAGCTCCTCGTAGCGCAGCGGGTGTGTATCGATCCACTCGTCCGCGTCACGGTCCGGAATGCGCAGCGGCTTCGAATTGTCGCTCGTGTAGTTGAGCGCCGGAATCAGGTCGAGGTCGATGTCGTGGTCCGGTAGGGTGATCCGGACCGAGCGTTTCTGGGTCCGCGTGCTGGACTCCGACGAAGGGTAGTCGTTTAGCGCATCCCTGAGGAGCTTGAGGATCTCGGCGGGAGTGTAGTCATTCTCATCGACGTCAACGAAGACCAGAATGTCCACGTCCTTGAGATGGTTGTTCGCCGTCCCCCGCTTGTACGAGCCGATGAGCCTGGTCGCTGGGTTGTCCTGCGTCGGCAACTCCTCGTTCTTCTTGAGGTGGTCGCGAACCCCGGGGGCCGCATCCCTCGCGGCATCCGCCCGATCACCTGGCGCCTGCTCCGCGAGGAGCCGCTCGAACTGCTGTACTACCGTGGTCATGGCACACGCCTCTCTTGGGTGGCCAACGACCTACACGGTGTCAACGGATCGAGGGAGGGACTTTCGCACGCTCCCGGGAGCAGTTATCATCGAGTTAGTTGGTGGGTGGTCGCTTTCCGCCCGGTCTACTCGAAGCCCCGTTGCCGCGGGGCTTCTTCCTTTGGTGAGGAATCCGCTCGGCAGCGAATACCCCAGATGTCGTGGTCATTTTACCACGCGGGTACGACATCTTGGGTCGGGATAGCCGAACGGCTGTTCGATTACGACGAACGGACAACTGCGCCGACTCGCAAAGCGAACAGATCTTCCACGCCTTCGCGCCCATCCAACAACGGCCGATTCTCCTCGTGACTTCGGTCCCCCTCACGCACAAAGTCCGGGACCGCCGGGCCCCTGTGCTAGCTTCCACCCCAGCCCAATACATGACGTTGAGGTCAGGAGGTGCACGTGGCCCGGAAGGCCGAGATCTGGCGAGTCGCGTCCTCCGTCGCGGTGGCTTGCCTCGCCGCCGCCCTCATCCCGCTGGGACTCTCAGCCCTCGCCCCTCTCTCCCTCGACCGAGCGGCTCACACCGCGCCTCTGACGACGTGGGCACTCTCCCCCCTCCCCGCCCGCTGGTGGTCCGCCATCACCACGCCGCCCACGCCCGCCCTCTCCCTCCTTCTCATCGCAGCAATCGTTGCCTGGTGGGTCTGGCTCTCCGGCCACCTCATGCGCCCGCGCGCCAGCGGCACCGGCGTCGTCGCCGGCATCCCGCGAACCGCCGGCAGCGGCGAACACGGCACCTCGAACCTCATGACCCCCGCGGAGCTCGAGGCCTCCGCAGTCACCTGGTCGCCCGGCACGACCCCAGCTCTCGGCGTCTCGGGCTTCGTCATCGGCGCTCGTCCAGCCGAGCGCGGCCGCAGGGAGACCTACTACCTCTCCGGTTCCGAGGGCCACGTGCTGGTAATCGGCTCCACCGGCTCGGGTAAGACGCGCCGGATCGTTCTCCCGAGCATCTTCGCGCTCGGCGAACTCGGCGAGTCGATGGTGATCCCCGATCCCAAGGGCGAGCTCTACCTGTCCACCTGCGAACACCTGGAGGCCAAGGGCTATCGGGTCGACACGATCGACCTGCGAGATCCCTCCCGGTCGGTCCAGTGGTCGCCGCTCGACCTGATCGTCGACTTGATCTGGTCGGCCGAAATCGCGCATGCGGAAGACATGGCGCACGAGCTCGCCAAGACGATCGTTTCGGCGCAGCTTGGCGGCCACGGCGGCAACGAGGCATTCTGGAACGCCAGCGCAGAAGCGATCATCGCGGCCACGGCGCTCCTGATCGCCAGTGAACCCAAAGGCGTCGACCCGCTCTCTCGCAACATGTTCAACGTCTACCGGACGCTCGGAACGTATGGCAAAGAGCGAACCGCGGTGCGCGCCGACAGTCTGCGACAGGAGCAGATCTACCCGCTCAAGGAGATCATCGAGGGTCTGGACGACCGGCACCCGGCCAAGGTCGCCTACCTTGCCGCGAGTCTCGCCACGGGCAACACGGCGTCGAGCATGTACACGACGGCCGCCAACGCGCTGAAGATCTTCTCGAACCGCAACATGGCCGCGCTCACCGCGCGCTCCGAGCACAACCTGGCCGACGTTGGCGTGCGCAAGTCGGCGGTGTTCATCATCACGCCCGACGAGCGCGATGCCTACAACGTCATGGTCACCATCTACGTGCGCCAGCTCTACCAGGCGCTCGTGAAGGTCGCCAACACGCACGGCGGGCGACTCCCGGTGCCGGTGAACATCCTCTTCGAGGAGTTCGGCAACATCCCCAAGATCCCGGAGTTCGTCTCCATGCTCACGATGGCCCGGAGCCGCGGGATCCGGCTGCTCATGGTGGTGCAGAGCATCGAACAGCTCGAGCGCTACGCCGAGGGGCGCGTGGAGGCCACCTCGCTCATCGGCGGCAACTGCTCGGCGATCGTCTACCTGGCCAGCGCCTCAGGCAAGACGCACCGGCTCATAAGCGATCTGACCGGTACGAAGACGATCATGGTCCGCGACGGGGGGTCATCCCAGCGCAATAGCGGAGGACTCGTAGGAGCCAGCCGCACGACCTCGCGCTCCGACAAGCTGACTTCGAGACCCGTCCTCATGCCAGACGAGATAGCCCGCCTCTCCCCTGAGGTGGACGGCGCGCTGGTGATACGCCGCGGGATGAACGCGGCGCTCTTCCCGGTGCCGGATCTATCGCGTCTGTCCGTCGATAGGGCCTTCGGACTCGGCGACCCGGAGCGCGCGAGCAGTGTGCGCGCCGCACGTCAGCAGGCGCGCGAAGTCCACCACATCGATCTGCCACCCATCTGGCGGGGCGAGGAACTCCTGCCCAAGGGACTTCGGCTCCTGGGCCAAGCACGACCTGGACCGACGCGGGAAGCGTCGGCCGATCGCGTGGGCGCGGACAGATGACGCAACGACGACGAAGGAGAGCGAAAGCGATGAAGGGATTCTTCGAGAAGGGCCGCGCTGCACTGGTGGCGGCGACATTCGCACTGGCAGCGGCGACGCCAGCGGTTGCATTTGCGGTGACCGACATCACCGGCTTCTTCGGCAAGGTCAACGAGCTCGCCAAGCAGGTTCAGACCGGGGTGACCCTGACGTTCGCCACAATCGCGGTCATCGGCGGTGGCGTGCTCGTCACCATGGCGGTGCTGACCCAAGACGAGCACATGCGCCGACAGCGCTGGCAGCAGTTCTGGGGGCTGTTGGCGCTCTGCATCGCGTTCGCGGTGCTGCCGTGGCTTGTGCCGTTCCTGATCACCTCGTTCGGCTAGAACCCCGTGGATACCATCACCGCGTGGTGGAATGGCTGGCTCGTCGGCCTGTTCAGCGGCTTCTTCGACATGATCGCCAAGGTGCTCATCAGTGTCGGAACCCTGTCGACCGGCCTGATCCACTGGGCTCCGGTCGTCAACGCGATGACCACCGTGCAGGTGTTCGCGACCGCCGTTCTGGGTCTGAAGGTCGGACTCGACGTGTATTCGCGCTACATCCTGCAGCTCTCGGGCGAGGACGGCGACCCTCTCGATGCGGTACTGCTCCGCGCCGCTGGCGCCGCCGCACTTATCTGGTCGATCCCGCTCGCGGTCACACTGGCCGTCGACGTTGGCAACAAGCTCACGAGCGACGTGCTCACTAACTCGGCGGCCGGTGCGGTAACGAGTCCGCTGCAGGCAGCAGACGTGCTGGCCCGCCTTACGTCTATCGGTCTGGCTGCGAACAACGCGACAGGACAGCTCCTCGTGGCGGTTGTCATGCTCTTCCTCGGCATTGGGCTCATCGTGATCTTCTTCCAGGTCACGAAGCGCTCGGTGGAACTCGCGATCATGGTGTTCATCGGACCGGTGCTGGCGCTGAACTTCGCCTCGCCTGACCGCTCATTGTTCGCGGCGTGGACTCGTCAGCTTCTGACGCTGGCGTTCACGCAGACGCTGCAGCTCTACCTCTTGAACCTCACGATCATCGGCCTCGTGACGGGCCTGAAGATCTCGGGGTTCGGAACCGACCCCATCCACGAGTTCGTCGCAACGACTGGACTGATGGCCTGCACGATCGCGCTTCCGGCGTTCGTGCGGCAGATGACGCACCAGGCCGCGCCGAGCGGCGTCGGTTCGATGGCTCGCATGGCGACATTCGAGTTCGCCCGCCTCGCAATCGCAAGAGCGTGAGACAGCCGTGGCGCAGCAGACGGCAGCGAATGAAGTCCTGGGATGGTCGGCGGCGTTCCTCGGCGTGGTCAGCGTGACTGCGATCGCCCGCGCCGGCATCACCGCGACGCAAGCCATCTTCTCACCAGGCGAAACCAGGCCGAGCCTGTGGAAGATCGCGAGGCCGGTCATTGCCGCGGCGGTCATCTCGCTCGTCGTGTCGGGCGGGATCCTCGCCGGAATCGCACAGATGTTCAAGTGACAGAGAGGAAGCGCAGGCGATGACCCCAACACCAGACATGGAGCAGCGCGAGGGCTATCTGGCCCCGTCTCGCGTAGCCCTCGGCAAGCAGGTGCTCACTCCCAACGTGCCGAGGCACAACCAGATCTACATGTACTACGTGCTCGGCACCGCGCCTTTCGCCGCGATCGTTGCCGCGATCGCCACGGGCGTGGTGTTCGTCGGGCTGCTCGCTGCGGGGCTGTGGATCATGACCGGATGGGGCCTGGTCACCGATTCGGTGGCCGACGTGACAGTGGCCGACTTCCTCAAGAACTCCCTGCGCTGGATCCGTGAGCCGAAGCGCTACTACCTGAAGATCGAGAAGGGCGGAATCACGCATGGCGAAGCCTAAGACTCCCGCAGCCGACACGATGGCGGACCTGATCCCCGTGACCGACGTGCTCAGATCGACCGCCGGCGACTACACGGTGCTCACGGACGGCACCTACGCGGTGCACCTGCGTGTGCAACCGCAGGACATGACGCTCAAGGACGCCGGTGGGATCGCGGCTAACTTCGACGCGTTTCAGGCGGCGTACAACAGCGTGACGGTCAGCGTGCGGATCTACATCGGCCCGCGCGCGGCCGACCTCGAGGAACAGATGAACCACCTGCGCACGCTGATGGAAAAGGCCGCCACGAGCGGGCGGCGAACGCTCATCGCCGACCAGATCGAGTTCGTCGCAGATCTGATGAGCAAGGGCAACGCGGCCGAGCGAGACTTCTTCTTCATCCTGACCACGGCTCCAGGCGCAACCGAGCCACAGCGAAACGATCTATTCACCGAGGCTCGCAACTTCATCGCCACGCTCGACGCGCGTGGGATCTCCGCAAGCTGGATGAGCGCGGCTGACGTGATCAACACGCTCGTGCGTTTCAGCCTTCCATCCCCCGCCGTCACGCTGCCTTCCGGTGACCCGTCATTGAACATCGCGCCGCTCGTCGGCGCTTGAGGAGGAACGAGGACGCCATGGCACGCACCAAGGGTCCCGCAACCGATCAGGTCACGCAGATTCTGCCGAACACGCGCCTGCGCGAGCTCATAGCTCCTGTGATCGCCGACTTCGCCGACAAGAGCGCGTGTAGGTTCGGCGATCAGTACATGGCAGTGCTCGTGGTGACGAAGTACCCGGCGCGGCTGCCAGCCGAATGGCTGTCGCGCATCCGACTGCCCGGTGTCACCGTCCACATCGACGCGGTGCGCCGCAACGCGGCCGAGTTCAACCGTGTCGTGTCCGACTCCCTGTCGGGGTGGAGCTTCCAGGCCGAAAGTCGCAACAAAGGCGCCTACGAGCGCATGCAGGCCTCGGCGAAGCGAGACCAGGCCGCGGAACTCCTGCACCTCTCCGGTGCCGAGAACGAGGCGATGTTCGATTCCGTCGTGTCGTTCATCGTGACCGCCGAGAGCGCCGACGGGCTGACCGCGCGCGTCAAGGAGGTGCAGGGACGTCTCGCCGCCAACCAGATCATCGCCCAGCGGCCGTGGTTCCTGACCAAAGACGCCATGCTGCACTCCAGCCCCTACGGCTACCGCTCGGCGCGACTGCACGAGCTCTACGCGATGCCCATGCCGTCGAGCACACTGGCGGCGGCCGCACCCTTCTCAGCAGCGGGTATCAACGACGGTCACGGCAAGGTCTACGGGCTGGACACGACCGGCGGCGTCGTGGTGATCGATCGCTGGCGGTTCGGCTCGTCGGGCTTCACCGATCGCTCCAACGCCAACATGGTCGTGCTCGGCAACGCCGGTGGAGGCAAGTCCACGTTCATGAAGCTCGACATCCTCATGGAGTATATATCGGGGACCAAGGTCATCATCATCGACCCGGAGGATGAGTACCGCGCGCTGTGCGCCCGCATCGACGGCCAGTGGCTCGACGCCGGCAACAGCGGTGCGACGATCATCAACCCGCTCGAGGTCTGGGCCACAGAGGCCGTGGCAGACGACGAGGAAGAGGCTGACGCGAGTCGTTTCAATCCGGTGGCGCGGCACCTGGAGTTCCTCAAGACGTTCTTCGCCCTGCAACTGCCGGACGGCTACACTGCGCGCGAGATACTCGAGATCGAGGTCCGCGAGCTGTACCGGGCTCACGGCCTGACTCTGGACCTCACGAGCATCGAGCACCTGAAGAAGTGGCCCACCCTTACGGACCTGCGCGTGCAGATCGCCTCGCGCGTCCACGCTGCCGAGGAGCTCTCGGCCGGCGCGCGTGAGGCCTATGCGGGACTCGACCTGTTCTTCAAGAACCTCACGGAGGGCCCACGGGGGCTGATGTGGGACGGGCAGACGAACGTCAAGCTCGGAAACGACGTGCTCGTGTTCTCAACCCACTCCCTGCAGGAAGCCGACTCGTCCACGTACGCCGCGCAGTACCACCTCATCACGCAGCTGATGTGGCGCGAGATTCAGGCCAACCGCGACACCGGCGAGCAGCTGCTCGTCGTCATGGACGAGGCGCACCTGGCCATCGACCCCAAGACCCCGGCGACGCTCGAAGCGATCAAGAACTTCGCCAAACGGATCCGCAAGTACGGCGGCGCGCTGATGGTCGCCACGCAGAACGTGAGCGACTTCCTCGATCCAGCGATCGAGCGCCAGGGCCGAGCGGTGCTCGACAACGCCAGCACGAAGGTCGTCTTCGGCGCTGACGGCCGCGAGCTGACACACATCGTCGAGCTCTACGACCTGTCGCGTGCCGAGGCGGACGCAGTCGCACGCAAGGCGGTCGGCCGGTGCCTGCTGATGGTCGGGCAGCGCAAGTGCATCCTCGACGTGAAGCGGACGCCGAAGATGGTGCAGCTCTTGTCCACGAGCAGCGAGAAGTCGCCGACGACGTAGGGGGAGGCATCATGGCTGAACCCCTGACGATTGCGCGCATCGCCGCGGCCGCCGTGCGCGGCGTCGTCGACAAGGAGTCTATCGAGCGCAAGGTTCTCGTCGGTGCAGGGGTCGCGCTGGTGGCGGCACTCTTCATGGGCACGGCATTCGCGGGTGCGTTCGCCGCCTCCGTGCCGTCCTTCCTGTTCGGGCACCAGAAGGATCCAGCCGCGATCGCGGCGCAGATCAAGACATACGCCGATCTTGAGAACCGGCTGCAGAACGACGCTATCGACGACGCAGTTGCCGGAGCGCCGGCAGGCAAGACGGTGGAAGCGAACCTCGACCTGCCGACGTGGCGCTACCTCCTGGCGCTGTCGGCCATCCAGTGCGACCAGAACTTCACAAGAGCCGACCCACAGGCCGTCTACGACCTCGTGCGCTCCTCGATCGCCTACACGTACACGGCCGAGGGTACGAGCACGGTGCTCGCCACGAGCGCGTACCCACCGGTCGCCGACCTTGCGCCGAAGCTGGCACCAGCTGGCGCGGCGTTCACGGGCACGGAGGCCGGACAGGCCGCCGAGCGCTACCTCGCCATCCTCGGGACGTTCGACGAGACCGGGCAGGTGCTGGATGCCTCCGGGCTCAACGGTGCCGGTGGCCCTGGAGCGACGGCACTCACCCCTGAGGTACTGGGCGAGCTCGACAAGTCGGGCGTCGCGGTCAACTTCCCGCCGGTGCGGCTCGCCCTGTCCGTCCTCGGCTGCCCGTACGTGTGGGGCGCGACCGGCCCGGACACTTTCGACTGTTCCGGGCTTGCGGACTGGATCATGCGGCACTACACGAGCTTCACCGCACGCGGCACGACAGCCTCGATGTGGAACACCCTCGGCACGAGCGTCAGCCTGTCGCAGATCCAGCCTGGCGACATGATCTTCTGGGAGGCGGGACACGTCCACCACGTCGGCATGTACATCGGCGGGGGCAAGTACGTCCACGCGCCGCGCACCGGCGACGTCGTGAAGATCTCGGAGCTCTCTGCACGCAGCTCGACGATCGCGTCGATCAGACGACCGTCGTGGGATGCGTCGGCGACGGCAAAGCTGCCACCGGATTGATGCAGGCCAGCGAGCCTTCGGGACACTAGCGGGCACGTGTCTTCGTGACACGGGTTCATCGCATGCGGCGCCCTCAGAATCTACTCTCGCCTAGCGAAGCAAACCAGCTGACTACGGCGAGCTTGGCCTCGTGACAGTCCGGATGATCAATGGTGGCAAGACACTCGTGATGAAACGCGGGGCCAGACTCAGAATGATCGGCAGACCGAAGGCTAGTCTATGTCTTCCACTGAGTAGTACCCGAGCAGCTCGTTACACATGATTCCGAACTTCTCGAGTACTTGCCGTTGTGACGCGAGACCCTCGACTATCTCTCGAACCAAGGAATCCTCGGCGTGATGAACGGCGCTGTGACACGTAGGACATAGGCAGTAGACGTTCTCAACGACGTCAAGCGGGACGGAAAACTCGCTCTGCACGGACATCGGAATCAGGTGGTGAGCCTCCACGTACGGTTGTCCAGAGGCCTTGCTGGTGAACGTGTAGTGATCAGCGTCGACGCAGCATGCATAGCCGCTTATCTCCATCGCCTCAATCGCCACCCGACGGTCTCGCTGATAGACGTCTCGTGCAGCGAGAACGGAGGTTCTTATCAATGCAGGGTCGTGGATCGACTCCTGATAGACAACATCGGCCTCATCCAGTCGCAGGTCCGACATGAGGCTACGCCACTCCGGTTCGCCCAAGGATCCAATCCACAGCTCATCGTCCAGAAGGTACATGAACCAGATCGAGCCGCCGTCGGGTTTGAAGCCACGACCTTCGGCCAGGTAGAGACGCAGCTCCTGGCTTCCTGGCTTCGGAAAGACGAGATTGAGTGTGACGTACTCGCCGTCTGGGTAGAGCCGGAACTGCTTGGCGGAAGCGGCACGGTCGGACGTGACGTTGCCGATGTGGATGGAGTTGCGTCCGAAGTGACCGACAGCGAGTTCTGCCTCGTAGTCCGTTAGGGTGACCTGTGAATCGTAGTTCTCACGGTCCGTAACCTGCGAGTACGAGCCGTCTCTCGTACCGAAAACCTTGACCTGGGCGGCGCCAAACCTCATGTTGTGTGCCCCCTTCCCCGCACTGCGATTTCAGACGCAGCCTATCATAGAGGACAGGGTGCCCCCACTCGGGGGCATGCTAATCGCGAGTATGCTGGAGTCCGCCTCGGAGATCGAGCAATTGTTCACCAACCGGAGTGCCGATTCGCATGACCGACGTCCACAGTCCAGATCAGCGTCGCCGCAATATGCAGGCCGTACGCAGTAGGGACACGAAGCAGGAGCAACAACTGCGCATGGGCCTCCGCGGGCGTGGGATTCGAGGGTACCGCAAGAACGCCCCATGTATCACGGGGCGTCCGGATGTTGCTTTCACTCGATGGCGGGTTGCGGTGTTCGTCGACGGCTGCTTCTGGCATGGATGCCCAGACTGCTACAAAGCCCCTTCCAGCAACAGCGAGTTCTGGCAATCCAAGTTGTCAGCGAACCGCACCCGGGACAAAGAAGTTGACAGGCTGCTTCGGGAAGCCGGCTGGACCGTCCTCAGGTTCTGGGAGCACGAGGTGAAGGCCGACATCGACACGTGCGTCGATCTGATTGAGAAGGCGCTTCGACGGGCAGGACGTCACGACCCAGCGTGAGTGAGATCTAGGCGTGATCCTGCTTGTTCAGCGCAGTCGTCTGGTCGAGAACCACCCGAGCGACCTCTCGCACCATGGGAACGGGCACTGAGTTACCGAACTGTCGATACGCCCTTGCCTTGGCCGCAGGCAGAACGAAAGCTTCGGGAAAGCCCTGCAATCTGGCACATTCTCTGGGCGTGAGCATCCTGGGTGTCCTGCCTGGTCTAGGAATCAGGCATTCCTTGCCGTCCTTGCCATATCGGGCAACCAGTGTGTTGGCCGGCTCATTCAGGTTAGCCTCAAACGCCGTGAACCCGACGCCTCGGTCCAGATTGCGCTGCGTTCGCGTCTGGTGTCCTTGCCACAACGCCTCGGAGATTCCGTAGGCCTCATCTGCGTCGGGCTCCAGTATGCTCTTGAGTGGCTTGGGGTCACCCGTGAACTCGGGGAAGTGGAAGTCATCCACTCGGTCTCTGAAGCAGACCATGATACAACGCTGTCTCTTCTGCGGGACAAGCGTGCGAGCATCCAGCACAGCAGAGTAGAAGGAGTAGCCGAGGTCGCGTTCGATGGTGCGCCTGATGGTCTCGAAAGTCCTACCTCCGTCGTGACTCGCGAGGTTCTTCACGTTCTCCAACAGCAACACCGCCGGCCGCTTCACCTTGGCGATGCGAACGATGTCGAAGAACAAGGTCCCTTGTGCTTCGCACGCGAAACCATGGTTGATGCCAAGGGACGATCTGGCCGAGACCCCCGCCCTACTAAACGGTTGACATGGAAACCCAGCAGCCAGCAGGTCATGGTCAGGAATCAGGGCCGCCAGTTCTTCGTCGGAGATGTTCTCGCCGGTGAACTGTCGGATATCGCCGAAAGGCACTTCTCCAAAGTTCGCGAAGTACGTTTCCTGGGCGGCCTTGTCCCACTCGCTTGAGAAGACGCACTGGCCACCCAGTCCCTGTAGGGCGATGCGAAAGCCCCCAATCCCCGCAAATAGGTCGACGAATGCGAAGCGAGGGCTAGCTGGCGGAGGAAAGGGTACGTCGTACCCTTCAGCGCTCTCATCTGAGGCAACCTTCGCACGAAACTCAAGGAGCCGAGTTCCGCACTCGGCTCCGGCCGGATCCAGGAGAATGGATTGTCCGTCCGGAGACTGAATCAGGTGGGTGATTGATGCTCGTATTTCCGGATGAGCCGCCATATCCGGCCTCGTCTTGGCCAGACACGCCACTGCATCATCAACCGTCTGTACTAGTTCATGCACGAGAGCCCGCCTTCGTTTCGTAATGCCTGTCTTGCTCAGTATTGCCGGCCGCCCTGAATCAATCCTTACTGGATTCTAACCGGATCTGAGTCCCCACAAGGAGCGCCGTCGGGAGACGGACTGAAGGTGAGGGTCGCTGACGTCCGTAGCTGGCTTCATTCTACGTCATAGCTCTCACATCGGGACTCTGCTGTGCGTTCACTCGCGACGCACGCACGCCTCAGAGAGGACCACGCGAAGCGGGACGTGGTCGACGCCAGTTGCAGGAACGGCGATGAAGACCCTGTCGGGTCGTAGACTCGGATTCGGTGCGCGAGCGAGAAGTAGATCGAGAGCGTTCAGATTCGTGAGACTTGTGCTCCGCGCCCCGCCTATCGAATCGCGAGTACGTCCGCTTCATGTTCTGCAGACAAGGGTGTCCCCCGCTTGATGTGCAGGATGATTCCATGCTCGGCTGCCCAATCGGAGACTGTTGTTGCCACGCTGGCGTAGTGGAAGTCGACTCCGCCGTACGAGTTGACCAACTTGTTGTAGTTCCAGCGCCCGAATACGGCTTTGTCGACGAAACCCACTGCCTCCAGTAGTGCGGTTGGATCAGCCGATGATGGATCTACGTTTGGCGTTGGATAGGGCTCCATGCTCACCCATGTGGTTGTGCCGGCTTGCGACAGCCGCCTGAGCGAGTCGAGTCTTGCGGAGATCGGTGCCGAGCCCGGCTCCCACTGCCTGCGAAACTCCTCGGTGAGTGAGACCACTGAGACACCGTACTGGTTGTCGTCGTGGAGACCCGCGACCTGATCGATGAACTCTTCGGGATAGACGCCCTTCGTGAGCACAGTCACCCTTATTCCTGCGTCGTTGAGGCGTCTGATGATCGCGGTGGTGAGCTGGGCCATCTCGGCATTCGGTGCCTGGGCATCGGCGTCCCACATGAAGGGGTCCGTCGTGAAGGAAAGGTGCACGCTTTCGACGCGTCCTCTGTAGCGACTGAGTTCCGACTCGAGTAGATCGAGGGCGTTCTCAACGGGCTGAGGAGAGCACCATTGCTCGTATGTCTTGACCCGACCAGTGCGCTTCGCCAGCGACATGGCGTAGCAGGGGTACTTGCATCCGTGCGAGCAGCCAAGAGCATGGTTGATGGTCCAGCCGCCGTATTCGACCTTGCTTTCGTAGAGTAGTGATTGTCGCGTGATAGTCACTCGCGTGTCTTCCTTCTGGGACCCATGCTCGGCACGAACGTCTTCAGCGTGTCTAGGTCGAAGAGCGACCCCTGCCCTCGGTACATGACCTTTGCCGATCGTGCGAAGACGTCACGGATGACCTTGTCCACCACCGTTTCGTTCTTCGAGGCGTAGATCAGGATGTACTGCGTCTGGTCTTTGCTCGGATTCGGCATCGGGAACGGGACTGAGAAGAAGCCGGCAGGCGTGAATACCTTGTCTGCGTAGGCCGAAGCGTCGAAGTAACCTGTCCCGGAGGTGCGTTCTCCGAGGTACTTGACCAACTTCACTCTATTGCCCTGCGAGGTTGCGCAGTCTGAGGCGGCTGCCCCTGCGACCCGTGCAACACCTTCGGCCATGTAGTTGTAGAAGAAGTCCGTCCGCCACGGCAGTGCCATGATTGCGTCGATGCTCACCTTGTCGACCTGGAGTCCGTCTGGGTCAACAAACACGAAGGCGGGTGCAGCACCGATGGCACGGAGTTCCTCAATGCTGCCAGCAATCCACTTGTTCGCACTCGTGCACACAGGCTGAAAGTCCACAACATCAGCTAGGGCTGGCATCGACCGCAGCATCTCGCTGGTATTTGCGACCAACTCCTCGCACTTGCTTGCTTTGGCCTCAATGGAGCGAATGATGACCGATCGGCCCTGGGACTTGAGCTGGGCCGCATGGTCCGAGATCAGGTTCATCAGCACGAGCGTGGAGCCGTCGATGATGTTGCCATCTGCGCCATACGACTTGCCGGTACCGGCGAAGAGATCGAGAACGACCAACGGTCGGCCCTTGCCGCCCTTCTGTCCGAGCCAGATGGCCAGCCAGACATCGAAGGCCTGGGCCAGCAGTTCCAGCTTCTTCTGCGTCTGCGGCCGATCTGATTGATGATGTACGCCCTTCGGCATCATTCCTCCTCGCTTGGCAGTGTAGCGTCACCTGTCCATCGGGTGCCACGAACTGCCAGGCGAAGGGGACCGTCGGGGATTTCTAGTCCATCAGTTCGGCATGCACGAGCAACTTGCCATCCTCGGCGTGATACGCGCACGTGGAGAGCGTAAGCGTCCGCCCGGCAGAATCCGGCCGGAATTCTGGATCCAGGAACGAACGATCCGCCCATCGCGCAATGCGATCCGAGTACGACCGCATGACTGGGAAAGCGAACGCATCGTCGAAGCCATCGGCGATGCGCGCCGAGTAGACGAGCCACGTCCCACCGTTGCCGGCGGCGTCGACGTACTGGATGAAGGGATGCGCCGCCCAGAAGTCCGCGTCTCCATAGGAGGCGAGAACGCCGAACATCGAGCCGTCCCGCATATTGTGGCCGTGGAGCAGCGTCGTCCGCGAGCTGTCGCCGGCGTAGCGCGGCGAGCGGTAGTCGGCGAAGATCGCGCCACGCGCGTCGGCATCGCCATCCGCCGCGTGTGTGAGGTACTTCACGTTGTCGGTGGTCTGCACCACCGGCTCATGGAGCTCAGTGCCGGGAATCGAGAGGTAGCCGATCACGTCCGGGTTAGCGGCCTTCGCCTCGAGCAGCCGAGAGTAGAGCTCGGCATCCGAAAGCAGCCCGTAGGTCTCGCGGTCTTTCGCCGTGAGCCGTGCTCCGCCGTCATCGCCGGTGCGAACCTTCAGCCAGTCCCCGGAGACGGTCTGCCGGTACCAGTACGTGACCAGCAGCTTGCCGTCCACGAGCTCGGTATAGGGTGCGTAGTCGGCTGTCACGTACGAGAAGCCCTCGATCGGCATCTTGTCGAGGCCTTCGGCCCAGACACGCGGCATGTACTCGGTGCCGATCTCGGCGTTGTAACCCCACGCTTTGGCGATCTCCGTGCCGTCCCAGATGTTCCGATAACGCAGCATCACCCCGCCATGGTTCACCGGCAGAACCTCGTCGGTGAGCTCAAGGGAGATCACCGCCTCGTCCTCACGAATCTCGAAGAAGTGACGAGCGGGGTTGAGCGCGTGACCGACGGGCGCGGTCGTCTCGACCGCGTAGTAGCACCCGTACTCGAGCGGTTCTGATCTTGCGACGCCCTGGGCGTCGGTCGTGAGAGTGACGACCGGGTCCATCGGGTCCTCGGCCGGATCGAACGGCGAAACAAGCGGTGATGTGTCGCGCCGGCGCCAGATCTCGTAGACCGCGCCCGGCAGAAGCCGCGCGTCTTGCCCGTCAGAGCGCTTCTCGATCCGGACTGTTCCACGGACGCGGGCGTCCGTGCGCGAGATCTCGAGCGTGACCGGCGTCATCCGGTCGATGGTGAACGCGTGCGGGGTGGGGTCTAGTACGTGTCCGAGCGGGGCGACGGTCTCGACGAGCTCGTAGTCGCCAAACTGCAGAGGCTCACTTTCGGCCGTGCCGTCGGCATCCGTGGTGAGCGTGGCCACGACGCTGCCTCCCGCCTCTCGGATCTCGTAGACGGCCCCTGCGAGAGGTTCGCCAGCCTCCCCCGCCTTCAGCACACGGACCGGCCGCAAGGCACGTTCGTTCGTGAGTCCAATCGTACCCGTGCCGCCATCGGGCACCGCGACTGAGTGCGGCGTGACGTCGAGCAGGTAGCCCTGCGGAGCAGCTTGCTCCCTGACCGTCCAGGTGCCAGGGGCAAGCCCGGTGAACGTGAGATCCCCCGCGGCGTCCGTCGTGCCCGCAGCGACGACGGTGCTGTTCCAGAGGATCTCGAAGACCGCGCCGTCCAGCGGCGCCGCATCGACCACGTCAGTCTTCGTGATCCGCAAAGCACCGGAGCCAGACCCAACGGGGACTGAAGCCGAGGCCGAGACCTGAAAGCTGGAGGCCTGGGCAGACACCACCCGCTGGTACGACGTGTCACCAGGGGCGAAGTAGAAGATGTTTGCGGGGACACGGCTGTCGTAGGCATAGAGCGTGAGCGCCACGGACTGACCGATCCAGGCGGGCGTGCATGGCACTGAGACCGTCAACACGTCGCCGTTGCCGCCTGTGTACCCCGAGAGCGACACACCCGGCGGTCCGTCGACGGTGTAGTAGCCGTTGAGATCGTTGAAGGAGACAGTCGTCTGGCCGACGAGCCGCGTGTAGTCCGCGTTCGGCCGGAGCGTGATGGCCGCGGCGCTCACGCTCCGGGCCGGCAGCACGCGGTTGCGCGCGCCGGTCACGAGGTCGATCGTCCAGCGGAACATCTGCTCGGATCCCGCGAGGCCCGAAGCTGGCCGCAAACGCGACCACGTCCCAGCGTCCTGCGTGTATGTGCTCATGTCCATGAACACGTATCCAACGCCGGCCGCCTCGCGCATCCATGCGCGGATGGCGTTCGCGGTGGCGTAGCGCGCCTGGGTCGCGGTAAGTCCGGCCGGGGTCACGTACGGGTACCCCCGGTGGAGAATGGATTGCAGTCCAACGTACGTGTTGAAGTTGTAGAGCGCGGCCGGGTCAAACGGGCCGTACGTCGAGTTGTTGAGGGGGAAGTCCTTCGCCTGCTCGAGACAGTAGGCGATCTGGCCGTCGACCGTGTGCGGCGGCGTCTGCAGATCGTGCCATGAGCCCGAGTAGTAGGCGTCGTAGTACGAGGTCCCCGCGCCGCCGGTCGACACCGTGGCCGCCGAAGCGGCGCCGGGCAGGCCCACAGCCGACCCGCAGAGCAGCACGAGGATGAGAAGTGCGCGTGAGGTGAGCCGGCGCGTGGTCACGGGCTACTCGCCGCCCTGCACGACAGCCCAGAGCGTACCGTTGTAGAGCACGAGTCCCACACCGAGACGTGAACACGAGCCGAGTTGCGGACAGTGACCGTAGAGAGCGCCGGCCACGCCGCCCCCACCCCCACCGAGCGCTGTCATCCCGTCACCGAAGCTTGCGCAGCTCTCCGGCGCGTAGCTTGAGTGCGATAGCGCCCCGGCGAGCGCCATGCGCTTCGCTTGGGCGATGCACTGGCTTTGGAGCGTGCTGTCATAGGTCGCCGACGGGTTGATGTAGCTCGCGATTGACGCGCCATACCCGCCGACGACCTCGGGTGCTGCGGGAGCGGGTGGAGGGGCTGGCGCAGGTGCAGGTGCAGGCGCAGGTGCAGGGGCCGGAGAGGGCTTGCTCGGACTCGGCGCAGTCGTCTTGCCCGCTGAGCTCGCAGACCCGGTCTCGCCCGCAGGGGCCGACGTCTCGGGCGCCGCGACGACTACGACCGGCTCGGTGGCCTCGGCCACCTCGGCAGGAGCCGCTGTCACCGTGCTCGGCCACTCGTCCCAGTACACGCTGTAGCCAGCAGACCCGGAGGATGCGGGATCTGCGGCCGTCTGTGCGCGCCCGGCATCGGGCGCACTCCATGAGGCGACCACGCCCACACAACCGCACACGAGCGCGGTGAGAACAGCAGAGATCAGTACCGGGTGCTTACGCATCCTCGCCCTCCATTTCAGCGTCACCGGACTCCGAGATGGCGTCATCCTCGTCGAGCGCCCGACGGCGTCTCCGCCGCCAGTAGACGATCGCTCCGAGGGCCGTCGTCGCGGCAACGCCGCCAGCCACAATCCACGGCACAAGCGACGTGGGGTCATCTACCACCGTCCCAACCACTTCGGCGGTTGCCGTCTTCACGACTTCCGCCGCTGTCGGAGCGCGGTAGGTGGCGATCCCGTCGTGGACGAGCACGTCCGGCAAGGCCACGTCCCCGCCGTAGACCGCCTGCTGCACCTCGGCGACCCGCTCCACGGTGTAGTTCGCCTCGCGGACGGTCTTGTCCCCCTCCTTGTGCGCTGTTCCCGTCCATGAGGCCTCGACCAGCCGGTAGACCGCAGGGTCGTAGTGAAGTGCTTTGAGGAGCGCCTGCGAGACCTCAACGCCCGAGATCTGTGGCGTTGGCGCGTCGAAGCGAGCCAGCGCCCCCGGCGCGAGTTCGTAGGCCGCCGTGTCGTAGCTCGTGTGAACGAAGACCTCGACCTCCCGACCGCGTGTCGACGCTCCGGCGCTCACCAACCGCTCGAAGCGGAGCGACGCGTCGACCGTGACCCCCGTCACCCGGTCGTGGTAGAGCGCGGCGAGCGTCGCCGGGGGCTTCACCTTGCCCACCTGCGCGCCGAAGTCGTACTCAACCTCGTGCCAGACGCTCCGGTCGCGTTCGACACGCTCGGTCCACTCGATCGTGTCGAGCACATAGACCGTGCCGCTCTCCTCGACCGACGGCGCGAACAGCGCATCGTCGGACTCCGCGACACCGATGACCTCGCGGGTCACCAGCCCACCCGCACCGAACGCAGGCGCGCAGAAGATCAGCGCCGCGACCATTGTGGCGACTCCTGCGCGAATGAACCGCAATGAGATCCCTCCCCGAGCTCGCCCGTCGTTCGGAACGGAATCGTACGTCAACGCTCTGACCGTCTCTGACTTTGTGCTCAGCGGAGTCTCACGCGGCCGTCCGGCGCCCTACTTGAGCCGCAGAATCGATCGCACCGCACTTATCAGCGAGTCGAGCTCCTGAGGGTGGCGAAGCAGCCATGTAAGAGCGAGCGAGACAGCGAGCGCGCCAAGGATCGACAGGACCCAGCCGCCAGCGGTTTCGAGGGCCCGTGCCAGAGGACTGGCAGCCCTGCGCCTGCGAGCGCGGTCGCGCTCAATCGCCTCGGCAACCTTGCGCGCCTTGAGCCTCTCGGCTCGCTCCGCTTCGGCGGCGCGTGCCGCTCTGGCCTCTCCCTCACGGCGCTGCGCGAGCAGACGCGGACGACGGGTGGGAAGCATCGCTAGGCCTCCCCCACGATCGCGGAGACGATTCCGGCTAGGTCGGATCGCGTCGCCCCGTCCTTCCAGTCACTCGGGAAGGCGATGCGCACACACGACAGGCCCGCCAGATCCTCGACGCACATCGCGAAGTCGTCCTCGGTCGCGAGCGTCACGCAGTAGGTGAAGCCGGCGATCACATCCTCGGGCTCGCTGCTGACGATCGCGCTTATCGGGCCGATCTCCCACTCGCATCCGCCGAACACCAGGCAACGCACGGCGCCTAGCTTGAAGACGGCGGCGGAGTCCTCGTAGACACCGGTGTCCCACACGACGACTTCGGCGTCCGCCAGGTCGCCCGGTGTAACGTCGGTCGCCAGTGTCAGGCCATCGAAGTCGGTACGCTGCCCTCCGCCGAGTCCGCTGAAGTCAAGCTCGTAGGTGTCTCCGAGCGCCGCCAGCGTGACCGCTGGAACGATCACCGCGGCTCGCAGCCCTCGGGCTTGGAGCACGCGGCCCAGAGACAGCGCAAGGTGCGTCGTCCCTACACGGTGCTGTGCTCCGGCTACCGTCACGATCGGAGTCCCAACCCACTTGACCCGCTCGACCTCCACGACGCGCTCGACCACGTGCGCCTTGGTCGAGGCCGCAGGCCACGCGAAGCCGCTCCTGGATGAAGTCGGCGCATCCTCGCCTCGCCAACGCATCGCGTCGGCGTAGCTGGTCTCGACCGAGAGCACCATCGCGAGCGTGTCCGCGAGCTCCTCGGGTGATGCAGCGACGATGTCTCTCACGCCATCATTGAGCGCCGACACCACGAGCGACTCGCCGGGGCGCGTGAACTCATCGACCACGAGAAGGATCCGCACAGCATCACCGCGCACGAGCCGTATGGCCGCGATCGTTGATTTCACTGCGGCTTCTGACGGGCTGCTCGCTGCATCAAGCACCAGCACGCTTACCCCGGCGTTTGCCGCGGTGCCGCCCGCGTCCTTCAGCGTCTCCACGTCGGCGATGGTTGTTCCGGCGGGCACCACGCCAGCCTCAAGCACGCCGGTCGTCAGCGCGCCGACCCGGCGCTCCTCGCAGGTGATTATCCATGCTTCAGCCATGGTGCTAGACCCCCCTCTTTGCGGTGATGGCGTCCAGGCGTTCAACGATCGCGGCGATGCGGCCAATGAACGAGTCGAGCTCGTCCGGCGTGGCGGCATCGAAACGCAGCATCTTGCTGGTGGCACGCTCGAGCGCGCTGACGAGAATCCCCGCATCGGGAACCTTGGGCGGGGTCGGCTCCTTGGCCGTCGCCGACTCTGTCAGCGCGGCAACCTGCGCACCGCTCAGTGCGCCGTCCTCACCCGCCTCGATCTGTGCCAGCACGCGTTCTTGGACATCGATCGGCTGCTGCGCGAGCTCGCGTGCCGTCGTGAACGTGATACGACGCTCGTCGAGCAATGCCCGAAGACCCTCGATGAGCTTTGTCAGCGAACGGTAGTAGGCAACGGTGCGTGGCGCGAGGTTGACGAGTTCAGCGATCTTGCCGTCAGTGGTCGTCCCCACCTCAAGGCGCCCCGCCTCGCGAAGCTCGGCGACAAGGCTTTGGGCGAAGGTGATCGTGTGAATTCGCTCCAGTGTGGAGAGATCGCGCTGCCGAACATTGGTTGTGAGCAGCAGGACGCCGGAGTCCAAGTCATCGGATGGCACGAGGTGACAGGCCACCTGTCCGAAGCGCGCGCCATGACCCTGCTCGACGAGCAGTGAAAGCGCCGCATGGCGGCGATGGCCGGCCACGATCATGTACTCGTCCTCGAACTCGGGGTGAGGACGCACGACGGGGTAGTGAGCCAGTCCGTTGGCCTCGATGTCCCTCGCTAGATCCTCGATGCCTCCGAGCTCGAACACTTCGTTGTTGCGCGGGTCCGGGTGCAACTGGTCCAACGGCACGGTCACTGACCTGTCCGTCTTCTGGCCGAGCAGAGTGGTTGGCCGGGCAGCGCGTGCGGCCACGGCCGCCACGCGATCCCTGATCACATCGTCCTGCTTCGCGCCGCGCTCGATCCTCGGTCGCCCCATACCTAACCCTCCTGCCTGATCAGGTGCTCGACGAGTTCGGTGTAGTCGGCCGCACCGTGGCTCTTCGGCGCGTAGGACAGCACGCTTCGACCCTCGGCATGGGCCTCACCCACAGCCACGTTCTTGCGGATTGCGAGCGGGTAGAGCAGTCCGGGGAACTGCTCCTCAACGGCAGACGCGATGCTGCGGTGCAAGCCGGTACCGCTCTCGTACTGGGTGAGCAGGATTCCAGAGATCGCCAGATCCTCGTTGACGCCCGCGTCGATGGTCTCTGCGATGACGGAACCGAGCATCCCGAGGCCGCTGACGGCGAAGAGCCCGGGGGTGACCGGCACGATGACCTCGCTGGCATATGCCAGCGCGTTGGCCGTCATGATGCCGAGAGAGGGTGGGCAGTCCAGGATGATGTAGTCGTAGTCGTCCTGCACACCCGGAGCGCGGGTGTTGCTTGCGGGATCACGGCGACCCTTGAGAGCCCGGGAGAGGAGGAAGTCGCGCCCCGGCCGGCCACCGAGGTCGTAGTCCGCGCGCGAAAGCATCTCGGAAGCGGGCAGCAGGTCGAACTCCGCCCCTGGCACAACGACATCGTGAGCAGGCATGTTGCCCGCCAACACATCCCACAGACTGCGCGCGGGTGGCGTGCCGAGCACACCCGTGGTCAGGTGGCACTGTCCGTCGAGATCCACGACGAGCACGTCTCGTCCCTTGGCGGTGAGCCCTGCCGCGACGTTCCATGCGGTCGTCGTCTTTCCGACGCCGCCCTTCTGCGAGGCGATGGCGATCCGTCTGGTCGTTCTCTGCATTTGTGTCCCCCTCATCGATTCGCTGGCAGCGCCCATCCGAGCGTACCGAGCATCCATTGGCAGTACCTTTCCGGGAGTGTTCTTCTAAGACGACAGTCCGTCGCGTGGGTCGAGCGTCATTCCACGACCCCCGTCCGTGCGTCCTTTCGGGCGTGTGGCACGTCCGAGCCTGCCCCAGTCGACTCGTGCAATCTCCTGGGCCGCCGGTGAGCTCTGTGGGGACAGGTGCCGTGACACCTGCTCGAGCAGGTGGAGCGTGGCTGTGGACTGCTGTAGCCCCGCCGAGAGCTCGGGCAGCATGTTCTCGTTACGCCACGCCGCCCACTCGGACGGGCGGAGCGGTTGATCCTCAGCGAAGACGGCTGCGATGCGGGCCGCCGTGGCCTCGAGCGGCTCATCGCCCCGGCACGCCTTGACCATCACGCTGGCGGCGGTGTTCTCGTCGATCCGTGCGGTCCTGAGAGCCCGGGCGTAGAACACGCGCGTCGCCTCGGGCGCCCCTGCGAGCAGGTGGTTGCGGGCAACCAAAGGAGCGGTCCGTACGATGCCCTCGGCCGTCCGCAGCAACTGGATGCTGACGGCGGCCTGCAACACTTCGGGCGCCAGCCGCTCTCGCAGATCCGCCTCGGCGCTGGCACGGGCGGATACGAGCTCGTCGGGATCGGCGGTGTGGTGGCGCTTGAGCTCCACGGCCGCGTCAGCATACGCGGCGGCGCGTTCGGCGATCGGACCCGCTGACATCAGCTTGTCCACGATTCGATCGACTGCGGCCTTCGTCTCAGGTGAGACGTACTTGTACGCTGCTCGGCCGCGCCCGGGCAGTGTGCGAGACAAGGCCTCCAGATCGCGCGTGAGTCCTGAGACCATCGGGATGGCAATCCCCGCTCCGATCCGCCGGCGTTCCTCGACGGCGAGTGAGAGGGATGTGGTGCCGAACGTGCGGATCTCAGAGCGCGCGCGATCCTTCGCCTCATACACGCCCTCGCGCACCGCGCCGTAAATCTCGCGAGTGAACGCCCCCCGAAGCGCCTTCAATCGCGGAGCAGGGATGTGACCATCCGAGCCACCATGTGACGGGCCGACGCGCTTGTACGCGAGGCTGTCGGTCTTGTCCCAAACCATGATGTGCACGTGTGGATGGCCGGCTGCGGGGTCGTGGTGTGCTGCGACCCAACGCACGTTCTCGCGCGGAATCCCGGTGGCGGCGGACAACGCACCGACGCTAGACCGCACATGACGCTCCCATTGCGCCTTCGAGTCCAGCCCCAATTCCTCAGCGTCGACCCGGTTGACTGACACGATCACGCGATAGAGCGGGGCCTGTGTGAGTTCCGCAAGCTCGCTGGTGACGGAACCGAGGTCCGGCACGCCCTGCTCATCGAAGAGTCCGTGCGCCTCGCCGTCAGCGACCACGCCGGGGCGCTCGGCGATGTAGCGGGTATACGTGGCGCCGTCGGAGACATCCCGGCTCACCATGCGCGCGAGCGAATCTGGAGTGACGCTCAGGTCCGTGCCGGGGCGTGTGGCGATGTACTCGGCATGCGCGCCGTCCTTCGCGCTCGGCGTGGCGTAGCTCACCTTGACGACGAGGGGGCAGAGCGTCATGGCGTACTCCCTGCATCTGCGGCTTCCTCCGCCATCGGCTCGGGCGCCTTTGCGCCCACGTACTTGAACCCGTGACCCTCGGCCTCCCGCCAGAGCTGCGTGACGGCCTGCGGCGTGAACTCAAAGACCTGGCCAAGAATGTCGCGGACGAAGAACACCATCGCGGCCGTGATGCCGCCGATCCGGTAGAGCCTCTTGTGCAGACGCTCCGAATGAGTCGCCATCTCATCTCGGACGACGCCCCGCAACAGGCCTTCGACGTCGTGGTAGCGCTCGCCGAAGATCTGCGGATCCATCGCCGAGAGCATGAGTTCGCGCCCCTTGGCCGCCATTGCGATGCCCTCATTCGCCGCCAACGCTGAGAGCCTATCGTAGTCCCCCGGTGTCAGCCGGATCGTCAGCCGCCTTGGCTCTCCGGCACTCCCCAGATTTGGACGCCTGTTGGACATGGCTGACACTCCTCTCGTCCGGGACTGCTTCGTAGGTGCGCATGGTACGCGCTCTGCACGAGTGCACAGGACTTTGAGGTCGGGCGACCGCCGAGAGGGCCGACTCGCGAGCAGCTGTCACGCTCGCCTGCGAGCCGCTCAGGGTCGCGGTGTGCCGCTGATAGCGGCTCCGTGTCGTGGCGAGAGACTGGATGCGTTTCAGGTGCTCACCGGCTTAGCCGGTGATGCGCTCCCTTCGCAGACCCGCGCACTGAGCGGCTCTGCTTATCCTGCGTTCTCTCTCCGGCGTTCTCTCTCCGGCGTTCTCTCTCCGGCGTTCTCTCTCCGGGGCCCGGACTCGCAGGGTCCGGTGCGCGTGGCGCGCAGGACGTGGTGCAGCAGGTCCGAGTCTTCGACCCCGATGCAGGTCGAAGACGGTCGGGCTGTCCACAGGGTGAATGCCTGTGGTCAGGCCGGCGGACCGGCCCGCTCAGGTCGCCACAAAGCGACGAGGCACCCGGCTCGATTGAGCTGGATGCCTCGTCCCCGGAGAAGTGTCAGCAAGTCCGGGAAGCACACGGCTCAACGAAGAGCCGTCACGATCATGATAGCGGGCGCAGGCGCGAAGCGCTGCCTGCCCCGCGGAACGGTCTCGATCGACGTGGGGCGACGCCCCCAAGCTCCCGCTTGCGGGGGCTTGGGGGCCGGGCGCGAACCCGACCCCCACGCCGTGTGCTTTCTACATCAACCCCAAGTCCCGAAGCGAGGCGATGGACTCGTCGCCAACGACAACGTGGTCGAGAAGTTCGATGCCGAGAACGTCCCCGCCCTTGACGATACGGCGGGTCAACTGGATGTCGGCACCGCTCGGAGTCGGGTCGCCGCTCGGGTGATTGTGGGCGATGACGAGGGAGGCTGCCGAGAGCATCACAGCGGGCTTGAACAGTTCGCGAGGGTGGACGATTGAGGCGTTCAGGCTTCCGACCGACACGGCCCACGCACCGATGACACGGTTCTTGGTGTTGAGCGCCAGTGCGACGAACTGCTCACGGTCGAGGTGGTCGAAGTCGAACAGGTCACGAACTACCTTTGCTGCATCTTCGGGCGTGCTCACGGTGTCGAGTTCGCTCGATACTGACTCTCGCACGAGGTAGGTGGAAACCACCTGCAGCGTCATGCCTTGCGGGTAACCTTTCCTGCTCCTTGCCATTGTGGTGCTCCCTTCATTGCGACTTGCTGACAGTACCTAGTATAGCGTACCGCGCAACTAATGGCAAGCACTATTCTAGAAATACTTGCAGCTCAGAGCATGTTTTTTGGCAGACCCCCCGACGTTTCTCCGGCGGCATCCGTGCATCCCCGAGCACATTCCCCATCTTCCATGCCGAGGGTCTAGCGGCCTCAGCCGAGGCGCAGCCGGTGAGGAGTCCTCGGCCGATCGTGCCGAGGGCGAACGACATCCGGGGCGGTGCGGCGGGTGAGGGCGTTCGGCCCTAGCCGAACCTGGGCTATGCACGAGTGCAGAGTGGTGAGCCCCCGGATAAGCCGGGGGCCCTGGTTGACTACAGCGCCAGCCACTCCTCTTCGTCGACAATCTCCTCGAACAGATCGGCGAAGTTCATGTTGAGGGCTGCCGCCAGGTCGTCGAGCGCGTAGAAGTTGATGCGCCTCTTGTGCAGAACGACTGCCATCCACTCGGAGGACTTGCCGAGCAACTCTCCCGCTTCGCGGTTGTTGATGAACCGGCGGCGCAGCACCAGCCGCAACTTCGCGGGGTCGATCGGGATCGATGTCGCCGGCCGCACCCGCTTCTTCGTTTCGCTCATCTGTCGCGCTCCCTTCGGCTGACTTGCTGACACCTTTAGTGTAGCGTATCGCCCAACCGATGGCAAGCGCATGAGAGAGGGAAGAAGCAGGTAAAGGGCCTATTCTTGGGGAGCTGCTCCACGTTCGATGATGATGCGCCAGGCCTGGCGAGTGCGGATGCGGCTCATCGCCAATTCGTCGGGGTGTGCAAGGTCGGACAGCATGTCGCGACCCGCATCGTACTGGCTTTCGATTGCTCGCTCGATGTCCGCAAGCGCTCGATCCGCCTCGCGCTCGCCCCCCGACACTGGCACCGCGAACGTGTCGCCAGGCGCGAGCATGAGCGCCTTGGCCGCTATGGCGTCGATTCGGGCGGCTCGGTCGTCTGCACTCACGCGCGATCCTCTCATCGCCTCTGACAGCGGGGAGGCTAGCACGGATCGCTTGCCCGCCGCTTACCCCCGCCTTTTCCATGCCGAGGGTCCAGCCGTGGCCGCGCCAAACCCGAAGATGCGAGTTCGGGCTTGAACGAGCGGATACCCCGTTCTATCAGCGGCGGCGCATCTCACGTACGAATATCCATATGAGCCACAGCCCGCCGGTGATGGTGGTCAGAACGATGTCGAGTGCGAAGTTCCAGAGACCGTAACGCTGTCGGGACATATGGGCTCCTTTGATCAGGGGTGTCGGGAAGGACGCTGCCGCGAAGACCCGGCGACCGTCCAGATTGATGCCGCCATGGCATCCGGAAATGCGAATGGGCGACGCTCCAACTACCTGAGTTCAAGGGAAGTCACGGATATGAGGAAGAACTCGTGGTCCGCGTCATAACCGTCGACTCTGGCCTTGACGTGGACATTCGCCCGATCGACCACCGGCCCATACAGCTGCGAGAAGCCCTCCACCCTGAACATGGGACCCACGGAGGGCTTGTCTGCGTCCTCCACATTTCCGACGTAGATGTTGGTGTCGAACACCGACTCGTACGTCTTCACCTCCCCCGAAAGCGGGGAGGTGCTGGTGTGGTTCATCCAATCCCATATGTAGCCATCGAACTCAATTGTTCTGCCATCGTACTTCTGTATGAACGCTTGGACCTGCGGGTCACCGTAATTCTCAGCCGCCAGGACAGCCGCCAGTTCCGCGTTGTTCTCCGGAGTGAGTATCGTGTCGTCTGGTTCTTCGGCGGCGCCATCCGCAGTCTCACTCTCGACTGAGTCGCTCTCAGCAGCCTCGTGCGGATCCTCCTCTGGGAATGTGTGATACCTGATGACAATTGTGGCGTCCTTCGAGAACTCGCTGCCGGCGCCGAAGTCGGTTTCGCCGTTGACAGATACTTCTTCGACTTCTCCATCCTTTGTCAGCCAGCCAGTGATCAAGTCAGGTATCGCAGTTGTCTCGATACTGGTGAAGCCGGCATCCTGCAGTCTGGTCTTCACGTCCTGATAGTCGTCGCCCTTGAAGTCAGCGGCGGATTCTGGCATTGCGGCGGCAGTGACGTCAGGCTGGTCTCTATCCTCACTCAATGCGCCGATCGCAATCACCAGCACGAGGACGGCTAGCGCAGCCAGCAAGGCCTTCCAATAACGCCGTATGAATGCCACCGCCTGCTCGTTCTGGATTCTCGACCTCTCGGCTGCCGCCCTTGAGGCTGCCTCCGCGGCCTCCTTCTCCTGCTGCTTCTTGTCTTCTCTCTTCTTCTGCTGACTCTCAACGAAGTTCAGCGCGGATCCCACTGCGCCACTCGCACCGGCCCGAGCTGAATCTGGGGCCGGCACCGGGGTGCTTGGCGGCTGGGTAGTTGGTTGAGGCGGGGCGATTGGCGCCGTGCTTTGGGTCCATGCGGCACCATCCCAGTACCGCTGCTGCGCGGGGTTCTCCGGATCTGTATACCAGCCGGCGGGTACGATTTGCGTCACCTAGGTCCCCCATCCTTCGTTCGGTGCTTCAGTGTGCGTCCAGCAAGGATTCTGCAGTCTTCATCACAGGATATGACAAGAGACCCCGGCGTGCCTGCCGAGGTCCCTTCAGTATTGGCGTGCTCGAGAGGATGGCGAATCGCGACGCCTTCTACGCGCGGGTGCCGCGCGAGACCGCGGTCTCGTCCACAACCTCAAACGCCGGCATGCCGCGCTTGATCGCTTCGGCAATCGCCGCTGCGGCCTCAATTGCGTTCGGGTAGCGCTCCTCGAGCGCGGTGGTGGCGAGTCCGCCGGGCATCAGCACCCGCACACCGCGGTCATCCGCAGCAACAATCCGGTAGGTGTCATGAGTCTCGTACAACCTCATCGCCCCTCCCGCTTCTTCTTGATCGCGGGCAGCGCATCAGGCAGAACGACCCAGGGACTCTTGTGAGCCGAAGGGTCGAGCTTCCTCGAGTACGGCACGACTCCCTTGTACATGTCGGCCCGCAGCGTCTTGGCCGGCATCCCGACAATCGCCGCCGCTTCGTCGGCGAGCATCAACTCGGACAGGAACAGACTGACCAGGCGATCGGCCTCTTCCGGTCCGAGCAGTTCGCCTAGAGCCTCGCGCGCCGTCTGCGGGCGGCCGGGTATCGGTTCACGCACGATCACCCAACGGGGTTGACCGTGCGGTTTGACCGACTCGGACAGTAGTCTTGCGTGCTTGGTGTCGCCCTGCGACAGCCGGTACTCGAAGACGCTGAGCGACATGCCGAGCTCGGCCGCCGCCTCGCGCTTCGTCATGAGATCCTCCAAGAACATCTGGGTGAGGCGATCGGCCTCGGCAACTCCCAGTCGATCGACCAACTCAGCGTGCGCCGTTCTCTTGGTCATGGGCCACGACCTCCTCACTGACCCCCTCTCGTGTACCGAGGAGGAATCTCTCCACGAAGTTGAGCCCTCTTGTCACGTTCTCTTCGGTCTTGAGACTTAGCGCCTGCTCCAGAGCGTTGCCCTGGTCCGTCCAGTCGGTGAGTCTGTCGCACTTCTCTTCCATTGCCAGGCGGATCGTGGCAAACGCACGTATCACGTCGCGCTTCTTGACGTCCTTGAACTCCCTCACGTGCTGATCCTCCGCTCAGTGTAGCGTACGGCGTGACTGATGGCAATTCAGGGGATGACTCAACGACCTGCCATCTTCCAGGCCTCGACAAGGCCCTGGATGAGGTTATCCACAGGCATTTCGCCGGTGACGGTTGAGTCTGATGTCTTGTCTGATGTACCGGGTGAAGTGGGCTTCACTCTTGCCGTGCTTGCATGGGTGAAGCCCACTTCACCCATCTTCTGCAGTGTGCTGCACCCGTCCACCGCGTCCTGTGGACAACCCCGCCGCGGTTGGTACAGCAAAGGCAGCGCTTCGATCGCTGCGACGTTGATGGCGAAGCGGTTGGAGTACCCGCGGTGCTTCTTGGTCTGCGGGTCGGTGAACCGACCGCCCTTGACGATGATCTGCAGCATGTCGGCGGCAATCAGGGCGTTCACATTGTTGATCGCGGATCGCCTGGAACAGCCGAGCTTGCCCGCGAGCTCATCGTATGACGGCCAGCAGTAGCCGTCGTCACTTGCCCTGTCGGCAAGGATCAGTAGCGTGAGCTTGAGATGGGGTTTGCCGCCGTAGCGCTTGATGACCGCGCTCATGACCGAAATGCTCAATGGTCTAGGTGGAGTCGCCAGGGGATCGTCTCGGCGCCACCTGTGAGATGGCCGCCCGCGTGACACGAAGTCCTCGCCCGACGCGATACGCTGGAATTTCGCCCGAGTGGATCTTCCTGCGCAGCCACTCGCGCGAACAGTGGATCACCTTGCAGGCCTCATCGATCGTGAGACCGTTCTCGTCGAGCTGCGTCGCGTCGTCTCCGGAATCGCGTCCGCGCTCGATTGAGGCCCCGAGCCCGGCGCCACTGGAAATGTCAGATTCGCAATTCTCTGAAATCGTGCTGCCCCCCTTCGGTTGTGAACCCCCGCTGATGCAATCCGTGTCGGTAAGCTCCTTGTTAGGCATTGGCACCGTCGCATTCAGACGCACCGGCCATCATCTGCTCCAGCGCAGCTCGAGGCGTCCGCAGCTGTCGCCCGAAACGGATGGTAGGGACGTCACCTGAACGCGCGAGTTCGTAGACCGTGTTCTTTGACAGCTGCAGCACCAGGCACACTTCGTCCATGGTCAGAAGCTCACCGTATTCGGCGAGACTACGGCCGGTCATCGATGTCGACTTCCTCGAGAAGCTCATCCGCCTCGCCCGTGAACTCGAGGGCCTCGGCGAGCTTGTCGAGCTGCGACTGGTACGGCCGCCCGATGTAGCGGCTCTCGATCTGCCCGACCGTCGCCGCATGCATCAGGGCGATGCGCGCCAGAGCCGACCGGCTAAGCCCCCTGTCCTCCCGGAGCTTCTGAATCCTCAGCATCAATCCGCCTTTCTCTTGCAGGCATTGTCCTATGCGAAGTATGTTGTCCGTGTCTGCGGATAGGTAGACGGCTATGGAGGACAGAAACGTGACAGCGCGAATCAGCTCAGCATCACCGGCCGCCCTTGTGGACTTCCAGTGGTGGCGCATGGCAGATGGTCGATGGATTGGTCCGCGCAGCCAACGGCTACTGGCCGGCCACCCAGCGGATGACGGCTACCAGCCGCTGAAGAGGGAGCCGGCGTTGTTCCGGAAGTTCGCCGATGTGCGAGACACCGAAGACGCCTTTGCGGAGTTCGCCATGAGGTACGGCGACCTTGAGAGCGGCGGCGTCGTGGTCGTGGATGATCACCTGGCAACCGGCAAGGAGATGGCAACCGACGATCCGTTCCTCGTGTACTCCGAGGGTCGCAGGTTCGAGATATGGCGGGGGCATCGCCGGATGCTCGCGTTCGCGCTGCGGCTCTGGGATGCGATCAACGAAGGGCGGGCTGATGAGCTCATCGGCGCGGAGCTGCTCGTGAAGCCGTACGACTCGCTCGTCGAGCCAGGCAAGCCGGTGCCCAAGTACATGGTCTGGACTCGCACGGCGTCCGCGCAACGCGACCTGGGACTGACTGCGTCGCAGACGTCCAACGCCGAGTTCGAGCCGGCCGTGCCACTCATGAGGGCCAGCCTTCCGGAGGCAGCGGCTCGCGCCGCTCTCGCCTATCTCGTGTCCGAGATGTGCGCGAGTGCGCGCGTGGTGATGCGCGTGACGAGCGCACAGCCGGACGGACTCCGGCTGACGTTCGAGGTTCGGTCGCTCATAGCGGCCATGTGGCTGCAGTTCGCGCTCGCGGTCGATGGGCAGCGAGAGTATCGCCCGTGTCCGGTCTGTGGCGACTGGTGGGATGCGACCGAGGCCCGATCTGACAGGAAGACCTGCAGCGATCGATGTCGCAAACGAATGCACCGCCAAATTGCGTCTGGAGGTACCGCGTGAAGGGTCACGTACAGCCCTACAAGAGAAACGGGGTAGTGGTCCGCGATCGGTGGCGAATCGCCATTGACCGTGGCCGAGACGGCGCAGGCAAACGCCAACGGGACTACTACTACTTCACCGGCACCAAGTCCGCAGCCGAGCGAGAGATGAGACGACTACTCACCTCTGGCGACAAGGGTGTGTACGTCAAGCCCGAAGGTCAGAGCGTGGCCGATTGGCTCGACGCATGGACCAAGGACTACGCGCCGATCGGGCGGGCGGGCTCGACGCTCAGGGGCTATGAGGGAATCATCAGACGCTATTTGAAGCCCGATCTCGGGGAGCTGCGCCTTCAGAAGTTGAGCGCGGAGGCCATCCAGGCGATGTACACGCGCATGCAGCTGCCTAAGGCGAACGGCGGACTCGGGCTTTCGGAACGCACCGTGATTCAGACACACGCGGTGCTGCACAAGGCCCTTTCACAGGCTGTGCGGCTGGACAAGATCGCGTTCAACCCGGCCGACACCGAGCGCGGTGTCGAACTGCCGAGACCCAAGCGACATCGAGTAGAGGTGCTCAGCGAACACAAGGTTGCCGAGCTTCTGAATGCCGTTGAGGGGACTCGACTGCATCTACCCGTGCTGCTCGCTGTCACGACTGGGATGCGTCGCGGCGAGATCCTGGCACTTTCGTGGGATGACATCGACCTCGTGCGTGGCACAATCTCGGTCGTTCGGGCGTGGGATGAGGGGTCCAAAGGCTACGAACTCAAGGGCCCAAAGAGCGAGCGATCGCGCCGAACCATAGAAATGCCCGCAATCCTGGTGAGTGCGTTGGCGCTCGCGAAGGATGAACACGAGGATCGCCGGGCGCGTCGAGAACTCGCCGGCGAGGGCTACCATCTGGAGCACGGCCCGCTGGTGTTCTCTGAAGAGGATGGCGAGCCGTGGTGGCCATCACGTTTTGAGTGGGCCTGGCAGGAGTTCAGGAAGTCCTCGCGAGTGGCTCCGCGATTCCATGACCTGCGGCACACCGCGCTGTCGCTCATGCTCCGGCAGGGCAACGGCCCGAAGGTCGTCCAAGAGATTGCCGGTCACCATTCGTCGGCGTACACGATGGACACCTACTGCTGGTCCGATCGCGCCACGATGAGAGCCGCAGCAGACAGTATCGGCGACCTCTTCAGCGGCGCTTTGGGCGCAGTGGAGAAGAAATCGGGCGACAAATCGGGCGACAAATCAGAGGCCGCACCCCCTCTGACCTGCGAACAAATGGTGCCCCCAAGGGAATTCGAATCCCTGTTGCCGCCTTGAAAGGGCGGAGTCCTTGGCCTCTAGACGATGGGGGCCTATGAGTTTGTGGTGGGCCGTATAGGGATCGAACCTATGACCTTGGGATTAAAAGTCCCCTGCTCTACCAACTGAGCTAACGGCCCTTGTTCGAGCACATAACGTGCCCACGGGCGACCTTTCGGCCAGAAGTGCAACGCGTAGTGTAGCCCACGCCGGAACCGAGGGTCAACGGAGAACCTCGCCAGAACGTATAATTGTGCCATCGACCACGCGAGAGGACGCTCATGACCATTCCCGGAACAAGTGCCGCCGAGATAGGAATCCTGGCTCTTTACACCGCCATTGGATTCGCTGCGGGGTGGCTGCTTGACCTGTCGATTCTCGGCACGCTTCGTGGTGTGGCAAAGAAACGCGACTGGAGGCCCTGGCGGATCACGCTCAAGGGCCTCGGCCATATGCCTGTTTGGTGGCTCACGCTTTCGGGCGCTGCTGTGGCACTACAGCAGGGCACGTGGGGCACGCTTCCCGCCCTCTACGCGAACCGCACGCTTGTGGTGCTTGCCGGCGTGACCGTGACGATCGCTGCTATGCGAATCGCCACCGGGTTCGTGCGTGGCTACGCCGTCGCCGAGAGCGGTCCACTCCCCTCCACCAGCATCTTCGTGAACCTCACACGTATCGCTATCGTCTTGTTCGGCGCGCTGATCATCTTGAACGCGCTCAACATCTCGATCACCCCGGTGCTGACAGCTCTGGGCGTTGGAGGTCTGGCTGTTGCGCTCGCACTCCAAGACACGCTCGGCAACCTCTTCGCGGGGCTGCAGATAGTGGCGTCCAAGCAGGTCCGCCCCGGTGACTATCTGCTGCTCGAGACAGGTCAGGAAGGCAGCGTCACCGACATCGCGTGGCGCTACACGACACTGCGCACCCAAGCCAACAACCTCGTCGTCGTCCCCAACTCCAAGCTGGGGCAGGCGATCATCACAAACTTCCAGCTGCCCGCCCAGCCGCTCTCGGTGATCATGGAGTTCGGCGTGGCGTACAGCAGCGACCTCGTGCAGGTTCAGGCGGTGGCGCTCGATGTGGCCGCCCGTGTGATGGCCGAGATGCAGCCCGACATCACCGACTGGGAGCCGCTCGTGCGCTTCAGCGGCTTTGGGGAGTCCGATGTCCAGGCCGTTGCCGTCCTGAGGGTGCTCGAATACGGCGACCAATACGCGCTCCGAAGCGAGTTCATCAAGAACCTGCACGCCCGTTTTGCCGAGGAGGGAATCGAGTTCCCGTTCCCGCAGCGGGTTGTGCATCAGGCGTAAGTGCGAGGCTCAGCGAGGTCGGTAGATGTCCGCCCGGTGGTCGATGCGCGTTACGAGAACGACGTCTTCGCTGTCGATGATTCTGTACATCACGCGATACATCCCAACCCGGGCCGCGTGAAGACCGACGAGGTCATCTCGAAGCGGCTTGCCAACCCGCCACGGATTCTCGATCAGCGGACCCTGCATGAACGCCACGACGGCAGCAGAAAACCGCAGAGGGAGTCGGCCGAGAGCGCGGCGCGCCGAAGGAACGATGCGCAGCTCATACGAGCTCACGCAGCATCACTCCCGACGATTCTCAAGATCTCGCTTGATGTCTTCGAGCGTGAAGTACTTGCCCGCGGCGTAGTCCGCCTCGGCCTGCTTCAAGTCCTCCACCAGCCCGGGTGTAGCGAGCGCATCGAGCGTCTCCATGATGCTCTCGTACTCGTCGATGCCAAGAAGGAGCACCGCTGGCTTCCCGCGTCGGGTAATCACCACGTGCTCTTGCGTGGCCTCGACCTCGTCGATGATCTCCGAGAGGTGCGCCTTGGTGTGCGCCAATGAGTAGTGTTCAGTCATGACCTGAATTGTAGTCACATAGCCTCCCGTCGACAAGATGTCGAAACGAGACTATCAGGCCGGACTGAACCGGCACCAAACAGCTCCCGAACTTCCCTTAGTGGCGGAAGTGGCGGTGCCCCGTGAAGACCATCGCTACGCCGAGCTCGTCGGCCTTCGCGATGACTTCCTCGTCGCGGATGGAGCCGCCCGGCTGGATGACCGCAGTGACGCCAGCGGCCGCAACGACCTCAAGCGAGTCGGCGAACGGCATGAACGCGTCGCTCGCGCACACGGCGCCCACGCTCTTGTCGCCAGCGGCTTCAACGGCGATGCGCGCCGAGTTCACGCGATTCATCTGGCCGGCGCCCACGCCCACGCTCACGAAATCCCTCGCAAGCAGGATGGCGTTGCTCTTCACGCTCTTGCAGACTCGCCAGGCGAAGAGCAGCTGCTCCATCTCCTCGGCAGAGGGCTGGCGCTTCGTTGCGACCGTAAAGATGGCCGGATCCTCAACCACGGTGTCGGAAGTCTGCACCAGCATGCCACCCTCGACCGCACGCGACTCGTAGTGGCCGCCCACCGGACGCACGCCGCCGGTCTTGAGCACGCGCAGGTTCGGCTTGGCCGAGAGGAGCTCGAGCGCCTCAGGAGTGTAGTCGGGGGCGATCATGACTTCGACGAACTGCTTATTCTCGGAAATCGCCTCGATGATCTCGGCGGGCACCGTGCGGTTGAACGCCATGACGCCGCCATATGCCGAGATGGAATCCGCCGCATGCGCGCGCTTGTACGCGGCCACGAGGTCGTCATCGATTGCAGTGCCGCACGGGTTCATGTGCTTCACGATCACGCACGCAGGGCCGTCGGTGAACTCGCGCACCGCGGTCCATGCTGCGTCGGTATCGAGGATGTTGTTGTACGAGAGCTCCTTGCCTTGCACCTGCTCGGCACGGGCAAGCGTGTGCTCCTTCGCGTCCATGAAGCGGTAGAACGACGCCTGCTGGTGCGGGTTCTCGCCGTAGCGCAGATCCTGCACCTTCTCCAGGCGGAAGCGGGCCTCGGCAGGGAACGGCGTCTTCTTGTAGCCGGAAAGGTAGAACCAGATCGCGCTGTCGTAGGCGCTCGTGAGGCGGAAGACCTCGGTCGCGCACGCACGGCGCGTCTCAGGCAGCGTCGAGCCGTCGTTGGCACGCATCTCGGCCAGGATCGAGTCGTAGGCGGCCGGGTTGGTCACGACCGTCACGCTCTCGAAGTTCTTTGCTGCCGAGCGAAGCATGCTCGGTCCGCCGATATCGATGTTCTCGATGGCGTCGGCCTCGGTCACGCCATCCTTGGCGATCGTCGCCTCAAAGGCGTACAGGTTCACGACGACGAGGTCGATCATGCCGATGCCGTGCTCGTCGGCAGCCGCCATGTGCGCGGGAACGTCGCGGCGCGCGAGAAGCCCGCCGTGCACCTTGGGGTGGAGCGTCTTGACTCGGCCATCCATCATCTCCGGGAAGCCGGTGAGATCGTCGATTGGGCGCACGGGTACACCCGCCTCGGCAAGGACCTTTGCGGTGCCTCCGGTGGAAACGATCTCCACTCCGAATTCCTCAGACAGCGTGCGGCAGAAATCGACGACGCCTGTCTTATCGGTGACGGAAACCAGCGCGCGCTTTACCTTGACGAGATTCACGAGGATGCCCCTTCCCAGATGACTTGTACTGCGTATTGTGCAACAAAAACGGCTCCGGTGTTGTTGCCGGAGCCGTTCTTTCCCCCAACCCTCGGATGGGATGCTGTAGTTATTTGACGATCTGCTTCCACTCGCCGCCGGTCACCTTGTATGCCGAGATGACCTGGTTGGTGGTGTCGCCGTTCGCGTCGAACGAGGACACACCTGTTACGCCGTCGAAGGAGAGCGTGCGAATCGCCTTCGCCACGTCGGCGCGGTCGGTGCCTGCGTCGAGCACTGCGTTGATGATGATCCATGCCGAGTCATACGCGTAGCTGTCGTACGCCTCGGGGTCCGTGCCGTACTTCGCAAGGTACGAGGCCTTGAACTCGACACCTCTCGGCTGCTGCTCGAGCGGCAGTCCAAGGCTCGTGCAGATGTCGCCCTCGGCGTTCTCGGCACGCGCAATGGTCACGTACTCTGCCGAGAAGAGCATGTCGCCGCCGATGACGGGAATCTTGAGCCCGGCTTCTTTGGCCTGCTTGGAGATGAGTGCGCCTTCGGTGTGTGCGCCACCGTAGTAGAGGGCCTCGGGTGTTGCGGCCTTCACGCGGGTGATAACGGCCTTGAAGTCGACCTCTTTGGCCTGGACCTTCTCCTGGACGACGACTTCGCCGCCCTTCTCCTTGAACCGCTTCACGAACTCGGTCGCAAGACCGGAGCCGTACGGCGTCGAGTCGTCGAGTACGGCGACCTTCTTGATGCCGAGCTGGTCGTAGACGAGGTCAGCAGCGAAGATCCCCTGCGCGTCGTCCTTGGCAACGATCCGGTTCACGATGTCGAAGCCCTGGGCGGTAAGCTGCGGGTTGGTGGACACCGAGACCATCGCCATGCCTGCACGGTCGTAGACCGCCGAGGCGGGAATCGAGCATCCGGAGTTGAAGTGACCGGCAACGGCCACAACGCCCTGGTCGCCATCGAGCAGGTTGGCGACGTTCACTGCCTGCTTCGGGTCGGCCTGGTCGTCTTGTGCGGAGATCTCGAACTTGTAGCCCGCGGCCTTGGCCTCGTCGCTCGCGTTCGCTTCTTCGATCGCCATCTCAACAGCGCGCTTCATGCCCTCGCCGTACACGGCATTATCGCCGGTGAGCGGAGCGGCAAAGCCGACCTTCACGACCTTCATCTCAGCTGGTGCGGTGTCGCCATCGACCGATTCGGTCTTAGCCGAGCAGCCGGCTAGCATGCCGGTAGTCAGCACCGCGGCAGTGAGCAGCAGCGCCAGCCCTTTGAATTTCGTATTCCTCATGCCGGTTCCTTTCCGTGCGAGCCGACATAGCGGAAGCGCTATGCACCTGGCTGCATGAAACTACAAGGGGATGAATATAGCAGCAGACCGGCACTGAGAGGAAGCATCAGACACGAACGCGGGGCTTGCGCTCCCACACGTCTCGCATCGCCTCGCTGAGTGCGATACATGCCTCGCCGCCGCGACCCTGCATCTCACGGATGCCCCCGAATGCGTTGGCGAAGAATACCTCATCAGCGATTTCGAGATCATCCAGGCTGATCGGCGCCGCAAGCGCGGAGTAGCCGACCGATGAGCAGTTGTCGAGGATCCACCGGCGCGCAACGCCCGCAATCGCCGACGGTGATGGCGGCGTCGCCAGAACCGTGCCGAGGCGAACGAAGATCGAAGCGGTGCTGCCGTCGATGATGTAACCCCCCGGCCGAGCGATGATCGCCTGCTCGCCACCTGCTGCGCGCGCTTCGCGGTGCGCCGCGTCCCAGAAGGCGCGATCCGCCGGCTTGGCGGCGCCGATCGGCAGCTGCGGCTCCTCATCGACGACAACGGGAACAGCACGGACACCGTCGATGACATCAAGAGAGGAGAGCCGACGCTCGATGACAACGTCAGGGAGGCCGTCTGTGCCCACGACAAGCGTTAGGCGCACCATGGAGGTCATTGGCCCGTCATAGGCCGCCAGAGCGCCGCTGATGGCCGTCTCGACCGCTTGAATGGCATTCTCACCACAGCCACCTGCCCTCAGGCGCCTGACATGATAATCCCATAGGGAAATCTCGCAGCCAGCGGCGACGCGACACGTCTCCTTGAGTGGTATTGCTGGAGTGGCATCACTTGGCAACTGCGGTTCCTGCCTTCTCGGTGCCCCTGCGAAGGGACCAAACATCGTCCATGAGTACACCTGAACCTACCCCCGTCACGACCTCGGATACAGTATCCCGGAGAGGGTCTGCCGAGGCGCCCCCTCGCGCCACGACAGAACCCGCACATATCGTGGCACGTCGACCTAAACAGAATCTAAACCGGCAGGTCAGATGGGGTATCGGAGTCAGATTACAGGCGATTATCGCTCAGGAAGCACTCGTACTTTGCGGCCGTCGATCTCAAGTCGGCCGTCCGCGAAGAGCCCAACAGCTTCAACGATGAGTCTGTGCTCAACGGCGTGGAGCTTAGCCTCGAGTGTCGCGACCGTGTCGTCCTCGGCAATCCGGACGGCCTCCTGCGCGATAACCGGACCGCGGTCAAAGTGCTCGTCGGCAAAGTGCACTGTCACGCCGGTCACCTTGGCGCCGTACTCGAAGGCGTCTTTGATACCGGATGCTCCGGCGAACGCCGGCAGCAACGCCGGGTGCAGGTTCATGACCCGACCCGGGAACGCGTGAAGCACTTCTTGACCGAGCAGACGCATGTATCCCGCCATCACGACAAGTTCGACTGCATGGTCATCGAGCGCCTCAGCGATCGCATGGTTGTACGCCGAGATGGTGGTGTATGCGGTGCGGTCGACGAAGACGGCCGGAATGCCGGCCTTGCGGGCGCGCTCCAGGCCGAACGCGTCGAGCTTGTTGGAGATAACGACAGCCACGGTCGCATTGATCTCGTGCCGCTCGCAGGCATCGATGAGCGCCTGGAGGTTCGTGCCGCTTCCCGAGATGAGCACTCCCACGCGCAGTCGGCCTTCGCCATCGCGGTTATCAAAGAGCTCCCCGCCGGGAATCGCTGTGTCATCCATACACGACCTCCCCCTTCCCGCTTACGATCTCGCCGATCTCCGAGACGACTTCGCCAGCCGCAAGCAGCGCCGCCGCAGCAGCAGGCGCATCGCGAGGATCGAGCACTAGTGCAAAGCCGACGCCCATGTTGAACGTGCGGTACATCTCATCGTCGGAAAGCGATGCCGCGTCCTGGATGAGTCCGAAGACCTGCGGGACCTTCCAGGAGCCGCGAACCACGCGTGCGTCGCACGTCTCTGGCAGCGTGCGGTTCAGGTTCTCGGTGATACCACCACCGGTGATGTGCGCCATGCCCTTCACCTTCACGCCCGAGCGCAGCAGTGCCAGGATCGAACGAACATAGAGCCTCGTCGGCTCCAGCAGAGCATCACCAAGCGTAGTTCCGCCGAGGTCGACGCGCGGAACTGTCATCTCGGCTTCGTGGCCGTCTACAAGCACGCGGCGGATGAGCGAGAATCCGTTGCTGTGCGCACCGCTTGACCCCAGTCCGAGGATCACGTCGCCCGGCGCGATAGTGGAGCCGTCGATTGCCTTGGGGCGGTCGACAACACCTACACAGAAGCCGGACAGGTCGTAGTCGTCCGGATCCATGACGCCGGGGTGCTCGGCCATCTCCCCGCCGACAAGTGAGCAGCCCGACTGGCGGCACCCCTCGGCGATTCCTTCGACGATCTGCGCGGTGAGAGCAGCGTCGAGCTTGCCGACGGCGATGTAGTCGAGGAAGAAGAGCGGCTCGGC
>DDWM01000043.1 GCA_002345925.1 Actinobacteria bacterium UBA2286
CACGAAGAGTCAGTCCGGTGAATCCGGGGTTGTGCAGCGGTCCTTCATCTACCCTGCCGTACGCGTCCGCTGCATCCAATCGACTGGAGCCGATCGGAATACCCATCAGTCCCTCAGAGCGAGTGAGTTGTCCCAAACCCACGAACACGAAGAGAAGAACCAGGGACCAATGGAATACCGGGCTTCCGATCAATCCAAGACGCCCGGTCGACGCAACCACCCGATCGCGCCCCGGTCGTACACGTAGCCCAATGCGATGCAGCTCATGTGATACGGATTCCAGAAGCTCATCGACGGGTGCGACGCCCTCTAGTTTGACGGCGATCTGCGGTCGATCACGAAGTCGCTCTACGAACCCGGTCGAGGCACCCCCACCGCGACGCCAGACACGATACGCCGCAGCCGTGCGCTCCCAGGCGCAGGCAGCCGTAGCAAGTGTAAGCAATGCCGCTATGGCGATGAAGATGGGGTGGGAGTAGGGCGCGCCGTAGTCGCCGCCCTTGGCTGTGATCGTCGCGAACGCAGTGTACGCGATGAAGATGGCAATCAGCCACACGGCGAGCTTGCGCGAGCNNAGTGCTGTCATGCCGTCACCGTCACGGGGTAGATGTGGGTGTCTCATCGCCGGACTGCTCCAGAACCTTGGTTTGCCCTACGAGCCAACCGCCATCCAAACGCTCCAGAGTGTAGCGAACGGAATACGTCGTCTCCACCCACTCGTCCTTGGGCTTACGGGTCTTCAGGTCCCAGTAGCGCCATTGCCAATGTTCNNCTGGCATCGAGAGCTACGGATGTCGACTCAACAGAAAACGAAGGCTGAGCGGTGACTTTGAACTCAAGCAGATTCATCTCCATGGCCTGATTCTGCGTCAGATTCAGCTGGATGTACGCGTCTTCTCGCACCCATTGCCCCTCGGTGACGAACGGAGCGACAAGAGTGCTGTCCAGGCTGAAGTAGGCATCCTGCACTATGCCGAGATATGCGGCAACAGCGGCCTCGGGGGTTGCGGAGGGTTTCNNGAGTCAAGGTGGAGGTCGGTTCTAATACCGAGGCGGTCGTCTCGACCACAGGCCCTGACGGTGCTGTGTTGCGCGCCCGAGCACAACCTGACAGCGCGAGGGTGAATGTGCACACGAGAACAAGGACCAGCACGAAGGGCGCGCGTCGCCAGCTCATCCGATATCCGCCTACGGCCACTTCGTCGCCATCGACGTGGGATGCGAGTCNNTAGTAGCGCAATCGTTCTTCGACCAGCCAGGAGAGCTGCCTCTTGCTGGCGCTTGGTTCTCGTCGAGCATGCCGACCACCGATATTGAGCGGTACTCAATCGGATCCGTGGTGTATCCAATGAGTCGGGGTCGCTTCCAGCCGTGAGGTATCTTCACGTGACATCCGATGCACTTGCCCGCCGCCGAGTACTCGTTTCGGAAGTGCTTCGTGTATCCGTGCACGCCGTTCATGTTCACGTAGTTGTCTGCGTGGCACTTGTTGCAGATCGTGGTCAGGTAGTTGCTCTGATCTCCGGACGTGTCCGGATCATCTCCGCGGGCGATCTCCCATGGCGTGGTGTACGCAGGGTCGATCATGTACTCGACGGCCGACCCATGCGGACCAGCGGCCTTGGTTCCGCCGCCGCTGGTATGGCAGTCCGAACACGTCACCATCGACGAAGCTGTCCAGCCGGTGTCCAACCAGGCACTCGTCGTCGGCAGCGGCCATGTGCGGTTGTTCGCAGCACCGACACCGCTCGTCTTCGGCCAAGTCGCGGCCATGACGTTGTGGCCACCTTCGTTGGCGGGGTTGAACTCGAGGGCCAAGTTGGTCGGCGTGTACGTCTTTGAGTTGCGGGTGACGGACGTTGGCTGATTCGTGTACGACGTGTGGCACTTGAAACACACGTACGCTTCGTAATCGGTGGACAGACCGGTCATCGTTGTCGCCGTGTACGTGGTCGCCGTCGACCACTCGGTAGCGCTCCAAGTGGGACGCACGCCGGTCGCACCGCGCAGGGCACCGCCAGCGGCAGACTGTTTGCTAGTGTGCAGCCCGGCCCTGAGCGCATGCGGGTCGTGACAGTCTTCGCATTCGGCATGACGATTGGCTACCGCTAAACCGGCAAGGTTCTCTCCGGAGGTNNTGTTTTCCACTCACTGTGCCAACCGGGTGTGAGTAGTAGTTGGTCGCGGTCGTGAAGATCGTCTGAAGGCTCCGCGAGGCCGCAGTCATCGCCGCCATCGAGTAAGCGTCCGTGCCAGCGCCGGTCCCCGTGTGGCACTTGTAGCACATGTTCTCCTCGGAGGAGGTACTCGCTCCTGCGAGAAGAACCCCTAGCGCCTTCAGTAGACGGCTCTCGGCCGAGAAGTGAGCCCCGAACTTGTTAGTTGAGGTCTGGTAGACCTTGGTCTGCTCATCGTTGTGACACTTGACGCAGTCTGCCGAGAAGTTGGACGGGCCGGAGAATGTCGACGTAACCCCGTACTGGTGAGGGCTGGCGTCATACGCCGCAGATCCGATCGCCGGTGTCTGAGTCGATCCGCCCACCTTCTGGTTCGCCGTGTCCTTGGTTCGAACAGCGGTATGGCAGCCGAGACACACGCCGCCGGTAGTGACGTTGTAATCGCTTGCTGCTGTCGCAGGGCTCGAAGTCAGTCCGTTGCGAAGGTTCGCACCTTTGTTAGCGTTGAACTTGTCGTGGTCAACGTGGCAACTCAGGCAGAAGACGTCAGTAGTCGACGTCGGGTACAGCGAACTCGTCGCGGGGGTATAGTCGCCGTCCCGGGTGGCGGACCCCAAGACGTGATGATATGAGTTCAGCCGGGCAGCCCCACCCACGACGGCGCCGGAGGAAT
>DDWM01000022.1 GCA_002345925.1 Actinobacteria bacterium UBA2286
CTTTAGCCACTCGGGCACACCCCCAACAACAAAAAAGCCGCGCTCACTCACTTTTCAAGTTGCTTGCCTGGACGAAAGGCAGGTGAATACTACTCTATCGCTTCGAGCAGTGTCAACGACTACAACGGTGCCGGGCGTGTCTAATAATCGAAACACAGACCCGACTGTGAGCGCAAAGACGTCCCTGCCTACCGAAGAGCTACTGACGCGAATAGCGAGCCAAGATCCCGTACACCGGCCACATTCGCCTCTACATCGGCCTCAGGCACGATTCGATGCCAGGCTGAACGACCGTCGGTTAGCACCGGACGTGACATGAATCGGTCGCCCACAGCATCAAACCAACCCTGGAGCGCGCGCATCGGCAGAACCTTGAGATCATCGCGCTCAACTCTGAGTTCGGCGAAGAATACCTCATCCGGCTCTCCCATGAGGGCGGCGACCTCGGCCTCTGTCTGCCCGAGGGCGACGCGATAGTAGAACAGCTCGTCGGCACTGGAGCGCTGAAGCCAGCCCGGGCGGCGGGTCACCGAGTCCGCGATGGCCTCGAATCCATAGCTCGACGTCTCGGCACGGTAGTAGATGAGATCGCGATTCGACACCTTGGCCGGGTCGATACCATAGTACGCATCCGCCTTGACCTTGACCGTCGTGCGTCTCCCCCCGGTCGTATAAGTCAAATCAATGCCCTCGGCCTCATCGAGCATGTCAGCCGCAATCATGGCATCCGAGAATCCCCGAGTGTGGAGGTAGCGCAGAATGATGCGCTTCGTGACCTCGTGTAGCAAGACAGTACCGCTGAGCATGTGTTTCCTCCCTCGCGCCGCCATGCACGGGCGGCGCCCCCTTTGCTACCTTGCCATCCGTTCGTCTGCTACGCGCAGCCTTCTGCTCAGAACCTCAAGCAGCTTGATTGCGATCGAAGGGGTGCGCTCGAGCAGCCCCCGAAAATCCCAACTCGACAACATCAGACACGATGTGTCGTCAATTGCACGAATTGTCGCAGACCGCGGTGCGTTGTCCAGCAGCGCCATCTCTCCGAAGAAGTCGCCTGGCCCGAACGCGCCCAGAACGCTCCCGTCCCGCTCTATTCCAACACGCCCGCTTAGAATCAGATAGAACGCCTGACCGGGCGTGCCCTGCGTGACTATGAGCTGCCCGGCCGAGTAAGAGTGCTCCTGGGCAACCTTTACGATGCTCGCGATCTCATCCGGAGTGCAATGCTCGAAAATGGGAACGCGACCGAGAAACGCCTCATGTGTCATGTCTGTGCCTCCACAATCAGCCGAGCATCTTCTTATGCTAGTCCATACCCGACTTGTGCGAAAGCGTAGTAGGCGCGGATTACCTCCGACATGGCCCCTAAGCAGGCTTAGTGCTGTGAAACGCCCTGTTCCCCACGAAGGACGCTATCTCGCCGCAGGGACAACGTGGACCACGCTAAAGGCATCATTGCCAGAGTTATCAAGCCGGCAATGAGGCCAGGCGACCAAACGCTCACTCGTCCGATCAGATACCCCGCGAGAATTGGCGCAGGAATCCTAGTGAAACTCTGTATTGATGTCTGAATTCCAAGTATGCCGCCCACTTCATCGCGCTCGACAGCCTTTGAGAGTGCACTCGTGGTGATGGTGTTCGTGACCGAAAGCCCCACCGAGAGTGCGGGCATCAGGGCGATGAGCAACAAGAGGTTGGGGACGAAACCCCACAGAAGCAGCGCTGAGCCGGCAAGCCCGAGAGCACCGAAAATGAGTTTGTCGTCGCTGAAACGACCCGTGAGCCTGCCTATGAGGAATGCCTGAACGAGCACGCTCAAGATGCCGACGTACCCGAGCACGAGGCCGTTTGTCCGAGCAGTGAGACCGAGGGCAGCCAGAGCCCACAATGCGAAACTCGTCTCGAAGATGGAAAAGGACAACCCGGTCGCCAGTCTGATCCAAAGCAAAGGTCCTACTGTCCTGTGCTTCAGAGCATCCACCAGCGCACCCATATCGAGTGCATGACGGCGATCGCGCGCGGCAAGGCGAACCTTATCCTCGGCGGACAAGGATTCGGGCAACAACAACGCCACTGCCACCGCGTTGACAAGCGCAAGTCCGGCACCGATCCATGCGGGCAGCGCGTAACTGATACCGGAAAGGAGACCGCCTGTCACCGGACCGAGAATGAAGCCCAGCCCGAACGCCGCCCCGATCAGTCCCAGGGCTCTTCCCCGCTCTTCTGGCTCGGTTACATCAGCGATGTATGCCTGGGCAACGCTGATGTTTCCCCCCGTGATGCCGTCGATGAACCTGCTTATGAACAGAATCGGGAGGAGGCTGGCAACAGCCAGTACCACGAAGCCGCCGGCGGTTCCCAGAATACTCAGGACGAGCACAGGCTTCCTGCCGACACGATCAGACAGGCGGCCGAGAAGCGGCGCCGAGAACACCTGAGCGAGCGGATACGCTGCGGTCAACAGGCCGATCTGCGTTGCAGTCGCCCCGATCGACTTCGCCAGGTACGGCAGCAGCGGCAAGACGATACTGAAGGACAGCATGTCAACGAGAACAACGCCAAATATGATGAGGAGCTTTCGGTTCTTCAGCGTGATCGCCATCCCGATTCGAGCACCATGTGCGCTGTACGAAACGCGTGGGCGCGTCATGGATGCGCCACCGCACACGATGGTACACAATGGACACAGCCAGTGCTTAGCTTGATGTGCAGACATCGAATCAGTGGGAGGCTCGCGTGGCTCTCTTCCTGGCGCTGCTTCTGGGTCATCTCCTGGGAGACTTCGTTTTTCAACCCGGCCGACTGGTCGCCGCAAAGCGCCATGGCAACCGAGGCGTGCTACTGCACACCGGCATCGTGACCGCATGCACGGCCATTGTGCTGCTTGGAGACATCTCGCGAATGTGGCCCGCCGTACTGCTTTCCGGCGCAGCGCACATGGGCATCGAGTACCTGACGATTCGCGCCAGGAAGATGATGGAGGCAAGCGGCCTCGTGTTGTTCTTGTTGGACCAGGCGCTTCACGTGGTGTCGCTTGTGATTCTCGCGGTCTGCCTCGGCGGGGCAAGCCGTCCGTTCATCGCCATCTGGCCCGTCACGCTTACCGCACTTGCAGCCACATGCGGCCTGGTCGCCGTCATGTTTTTTGGCTCGATCCTCGCCTTCGAAGTCCGAACCGCCGCGCTCGGCGCTGCAGACTCAACGCCGACCGGGCCGATTCTCGGAATGGACGCAGACCGGATCTTGGGGTTTGCCGAGAGAGGCCTAGCACTTGGGATAAGCCTTGTGGCACCGATTCCGGCGCTCGGAATGGCGGCGTTCTTGCCCAGGATCGTCTTCGCGATGACCCGCTCGACTGCGGGGCGTGCGCGACACATGAGCGACGCCACGATCGGGTTGCTGACCTGTACGCTCGCCTGGCTCCTGATCGTTGCCGTATCCGCTACCAGTCTATAGCCGAGGAGGTTGCACCTATGCCGCACGCAAGACTCGTGCGACGCAATGCCAAATATCTCGCGTGGATGCGAGCGATCACTCTCGGTTGCGTAACGGCTGTGGCCCTGACAGCAATGCCGTTCTATCCCCAGTACCTGATCGCCCTGCTGTCGCTCGGAGTGGCTGTGATGGCTTACGCAACGCCCTCACTGGCGGCACTGTTGCTCGTAGGCGTCGTCTCACTCCCCGTGCTTGCCGCGAGTTTCGTGGTCGGCGCACTCTTCCTGATCGCCGGCTTCAGCGCCACGCAGTATCTCGGCGCGGACAGGGCGCAGGGGTTCATCGTCATCACCCTTGCGGCTCTGGCGGTGGCTTTCCATGCCGAGTGGGCCATCGCTGTGCTTGCGGGTTACCTCATGGGTGCCGGGCCTGGCGCGATAGCCGCACTGCTCGCCTGCCTGCTCATCCAGGTCACCGGCGCACTGCTCGGTGTACCGCATCTGGGAACGGTGTTCGTGGGCAGCACGGCGCCGGGAGTGGTGTCATTCACTGTCGCACCAGATGCACCGCTCGCCTTCAAGTGGCTTGCCGAGAGCATCGCTGCGGCAAGGCCGTCTGACGCCGTCTCGGCGATCACTTCAGTCTCGCCGATCACGCCTCTGGTGGCGCAGCCACTGATCTGGGGAGTCGGCGCTGCCCTCGGAGGCATATTCCATCGCTCCCATGAGGGGTCGCGTCGCCTCTCTGCGGTGGCCGGCCTCGCCGGCGTGACGATTCTCGTTGCGACCGCCAGCACACTGATGCTGCAGGCATTCGGAGCCGGCGTACCGCTCGGGACACTCGGTACCAGCGCGGTTGTCTCGACGCTTGTCGCAGCCGGCGTTGGGCTGGTGACAGAGACCCTCTTCGGCCTGAGCCCCGGGACCGCGACGACCGCACCCATCCACGGCGTTCAGGCCGAGGATGCAGACGTCGACGAACTGCTACGTATGATCTCCTCGGCAGAAGATGAACTTGCGTCACGGCACACCACAGAGAAGATCGTCATGCTCACGGATATGAAGTCGTTCTCCCGAATGACCGAAGAGGTCGGTAGCATGGCGTCCGCGAAGCTCGTACAGCGGCAGCGCGACTTGCTTCTTCCAGTGATCGATCGACATCGCGGTCACGGCAAATCGACCGGTGGCGACGGTCTCGTGGCGGCATTCGATGCCGAGGTCGACGCGATTGCCGCAGCGATCGAGATGCAGCGTGAGCTTTCTGCGAACTGCAAAGCGCGCCCCTCTGCCGAGCGCATGACGATCAGAATCGGTATCGCAGCCGGCGAGGTCGTGCTCGACAAGGGCGGACGTCCGTTCATCGGGGCAGCTCTCAATCTCGCCGCACGCATCATGGACCTCGCTGACGGAGACCGCATCATGGTCGCATCTCAGATTGCGGATATGGCCGGCGTTGAGCCTGCCGGACGCAACGACCTTGGCGAGTACGAACTGAAGAACATCCAGAAACCCGTGGACGTCACAGAGGTGCTCTGGAAGCTCGGGTAGAGACCTCCTGCCGTGGTGTCCAATACAAAAGGTCCGGACCCTGGAGGTCCGGACCTTTTCATGACTTTGGAGCCGACGGAGGGAATCGAACCCACAACCTATCGCTTACAAGGCGATTGCTCTACCGTTGAGCCACGTCGGCGAAACTCGCCTATTGTAGTCCGACGGTGCGGGTGTCGCCAACCCAAAATATCGACTTAGCAGACGCGGCAGCGCTCAATTTGGAACTCGACCTTGCGCTTTATGCGCTGTAACGCGTTGTCAACAGACTTCACATGACGGTCAAGCACAACCGCGACCTCCTGGTACGACTTGCCCTCAACGTACAGGCGAAGTACCTCCAGCTCGAACGGCGAGAGCACCTGCATGAAACCCTTCTGGATGCTCGCAGCCTCCCAAGCGGAGATGACGATCTCGGCCGGGTCGCAGATCTCTTTGGCAGCGAGGATGTCTGAGAGCACGCGATCGCCTTCGTCTTCCGGGCTGGCCGAACGACTCAGAGAGACGTACGTGTTGAGCGGCGAATGCTTCTGCCGGGTGGCCGACTTGATCGCCGTGATGAGCTGGCGGGTGATGCACAGCTCGGCAAATGAGCGGAAACTCGACTGGCGAGTAGGGTCGTAGTCGCGGATGGCCTTGAACAGGCCGATCATTCCCTCTTGGATCACGTCATCGCGATCGGCGCCAGCGAGGAAGTACGAGCGGGCCTTGCACCGGACAAAACTCCGGTAGCGGTGCATGAGCAAGGCACTTGCCTGCTCGTCCCCTGCTTGTGCTGCATCGATTAGCGCCAGTTCGTTCTCGGGATGCCCGAGTCTACGTCGCGGAGCTTCTGCCAGCCTTTGCAATGTGATTCCCTCCCGCTTTCCCCAGAAACCCGAGGAGAGGAATGGCGCTCAAAGAACGCACTTGTGAATTCCTGCACTTGCTTGCCCCAAGGTGACCATAGCACCAGGCAACGGGCTGTCAACGCCATAGAGGGAGCCTGAAGAAGCCTGAGAAGGCGCCGTGCCGGAAGTTGCCTCCGGCGTAAGCTTGGTTAATCTGTTGGAGCCTGATTTCCGCGGGCCCAGCGGGCCAAGACGCCACGAACATCGGGATCGATGCGCTCCTGAAGCACACCCTTCCGCGCGCCGGCCGGGCTGTGCTCTGTCCACTGGCGACCGGTCTCACGGATTGCGCGCACGAACTCCGCGGAGGACATTCGTGTCACGTTGCCGCCCACCACTGTCCACTGCGTGGCGGCATCCGAGGTCACGATAGTGGCGCCCTCCCCACGATCACGCGACCGTCGGGCAAGGCTCTCGATGACGGTGTCCGCGCTCTCCCCTCCCCGGGAGAACAAGACGGTCACCCCCGCCACATGGTGCGGAGTCCCGTCGGAGGCCGAATTGCTGGCACCGTCGAACACGACAGTGCCACGCAGCTCTCCGGCGCAGAAGGCCGCAACGTCCTCTACAAGACGTGCCCTCGCACTGTCGAGATCATCGGCCGCGATGCGACGATAGACCTCATCGGCATGCAAGACGTTGTAGCCGTCTACGACAAGACGACGCACTACAAGTCGGCGCCGCGGCGCATCCACTCGAAGGCAAGCAGCGTGGCTGCCTGGGCTACATTCAAGGACTCGACCTGCCCGGCCACGGGAATACGCACCAGGAAGTCGCAATTCTCGGCCACAAGTCGGGAGAGGCCGGAGCCCTCCGAGCCGAGCACGATGACCAGGCGGCCGTCGAGCGGGGCCGTCCATAGCGAGTCACGACCGCGCTCCGTTGCACCGGCGATCCAATAGCCCGCGTCCTTCAAGAGACCGAGGGTCTGGACGATGTTGGTCACCTGCACGACGGGAAGGTGCGAGGTCGCGCCGGCGGCAGCCTTGTGAACGACTGCCGTAACAGGCGCAGAACGCCGGTCGGCCACGATGATGCCATCGGCACCAGCAACCTCGGCCGAGCGGATGGCCGCACCGAAGTTGCCCGGATCGGTGACATGATCGAGGACTACAACCAGGCTGCGGTCCTTATCAGCGACTTTCGCCATAAGCGCCGTCAACGTTGCGTACTTGAACTCACCGGCAAACGCGACGATGCCCTGATGTCTGCCGCGCTCGCTCTCGCGATCGAGCTCAACGCGGTCCACGTACGTAACGCTCGCGCCGACCCCACTCGCGAGCATGATGATCTCATCGACCAACGGGTCGGTGCGCATGCCTTTTGCAACCAGAAGTCGCGTGACTGCCTGGCCGGAACGCAGCGCCTCCGCAACTGCGTTTCTGCCTTCTATTCTGCTAGACACGGTTACCTCCCGTAAGTGATGTGTGATCCGTCTGGCTTGTCTTCAACGGTGAAACCAAGGGTCTGTAGACGATCGCGCATTGCGTCGGCCACCGCCCAGTTCTTCTCGCTGCGTACCACGTCACGCGCCTTGCGCAGCGCATCGACTGCTTCAGTGCCTACAACGCCGGTATAGCCTGCATAGTCGGCTGCAAGCTCGAGTACCTCGGCCGGATACTCCGAGACCCGGACCGGCTGCAGGTCGATCTCGATGCCGAGAACCTCAAGCGGCTCCTTGATCGCAGTAGCAGCACGCTCCAACAGCGGCAGGTGCTCACCATGCTCGCCAACACCTGGACCCTCCCAGATGAAGGCGTTCATCTCGCGAACGAGGCCGAATACTACAGCAAGACCACCTGCAGTGTTGAAGTCGTCGTCCATCTCTTCTACAAACCGAACCTTCGCGTCCTCGACGGCCTTCGTCAGCCGGGTGGCCCAAACACCGTCGCCTGTGCCTGTCTCGGCTCGTTCGCGGGCACGACTGCGCTTGACGACCTCGAGGTCCCTCAGCGGCCCTGTGATACGCTCGTAGGCGGTCGCAGCCTCGTCGAGACGGTCGGTCGAAAACTCGAGCGGGCTGCGGTAATGCGTTTGCATCATGAACAGACGAACGACCGGCGTCGGATAGACCTCAAGCACATCTTTGAGCAGCATGAAGTTGCCGAGCGACTTGCTCATCTTCTCGGCATTCACCTGCAGCAGACCGCCGTGCATCCAATACTTGACGAACATCTCACCGGTTGCGGCCTCGGACTGCGCGAGCTCGTTCTCGTGGTGCGGGAAGATTAGGTCGCTGGCTCCGCCATGAATATCGAATGGCAGCCCGAGCTCTTCCTCGGACATGACCGAGCACTCCAGATGCCACCCGGGACGCCCCTCACCCCACGGACTCGGCCAATGCGGCTCGCCCGGCTTGGCGGTCTTCCAGAGGGCAAAATCGAGCGGATCTTGTTTGCGCTCATCCACGTCCACGCGCGCACCCGACTCAAGATCATCGATGTCACGCCCTGAGAGCTTGCCGTATCCGGCGAACGAGCGCACGGAGAAGTAGACGTCGCCGTCCACCTCGTATGCGTGTCCGCTGGCGATCAGCCGCTCGACCATGTGTATCATCTGCGGAATCGTCTCGGTCGCAAGCGGCTGCCTGGACGGCCGCAGGATATCGAGCGCCTCCATCGCAAGCCTGAACTCGCGTGTGTAGGTCTCGGCGACCTCTGCTGCCGAGAGGCCCTCCTCGGCGGCGCGCTTGATGATCTTGTCGTCGACGTCGGTCACGTTCTGTACGAATGTGACGTCGAAGCCACGCCACGATAGATAGCGGCGAATGATATCGAATGTGAGGAATGTCCGGGCGTTACCGATGTGGATATGGTTGTAGACGGTCGGGCCGCAAACATACATCGCGACCTTTTCCGGCTCCCGGGGAACGAACTCCTCCTTGGCGCGCGTCATGGTGTTGTAGACGCGGATCGTCATGCGGTCACCCTTTCGCTTCTGTGTCTGTATTGCCGAGCGGGAACGCAGGGCGTCCCTCCTCCTCGGAGGCTGCCTCATCGTGAGTGAGCCTGCTCTCAAGCCGATCGATACGATGCTGCATCGTGCGGAACATCTCGATGACCGGGTCCGGCAGATCCTCGTGATGCAGGTCCACCGCTTCAACACGCTGGCCCTGGCGAACCACTACGCGTCCCGGAATGCCTACGACGGTGCAACTGGCAGGAACGGCCTGGACCACGACCGCGCCAGCGCCGACCTTCGACCCGTGACCGATGATGATATCGCCGAGCACGGTCGCCCCAACGCCCACAACGACGTTGTCCTCGATGGTCGGATGGCGCTTGCCGCGCTCCTTGCCGGTACCGCCAAGAGTCACACCCTGGTAAATGGTGACGCACCGACCGATAACGGTGGTCTCACCGATCACAACGCCCATGCCGTGGTCGATGAAGAAGTCCTGTCCGATGGTTGCGCCGGGATGAATCTCGATTCCGGTGTGATGCCGAACGGACTGAGAGATCGCGCGGGCCAGCCACACCCAGCCTGCTTTGTGCAGCCGATGCGTGACACGATGCCACCAGACAGCCCAGAGCCCCGGGTAGTTCGTGAGCGCCGAGAGTGTCGACGTGCACGCGGGGTCCCGCTCCTTGATGGCTACTATGTCCGCGCGCATTCGGGCGAACATCGCGTTTCTCGGCCTCCTTGACAGTACGTACGAGCATCAGTGAAGCCCGATACTATCTCTTTCTCGCTCTGTGGGTGTCAACCTGTGTCGAGTCTATGCGAATGAGTGCCTCGGCAACGCCCATGATGCTCAGCAGTGACGGCAGCGGAAGACCCGAATCCTGACCGGTCAGGGCGATGCGAAGCGCTTGCAGACCTACGGCAGGTTGCAGCCCGGCAGTCTTGAGCTTTCTGCGTATACGGCCGAGCAGCGCCTCGCCGTTGTACGACTCGGGATCCGCCGCCTCGAGTGCGGCCGAGACAACCGCAAGTGCGGCGTGCGCCTCGGCATCGAGCGAGAGCTGGCTTGGTCGCGAAACGACGAAATCCGCAATCGTTACGATGTCGGAAGCCACCACGACCTCATCGCGGGCGGCTTCAAAGAGAGCATCGAAGTCTGCCCAGCCCGGAGGCCTGGACATGTACGCTCCGAGCACTCTCACGAGAGCATCATGAGGTAGCGCTCTTAGGTGATGAGCGTTTATCGTACGCAGTCGCTCGGGATCGTGCACGCAAGGTGCCTTCGAGACCCGGTCGAGCGAGAACGACTGCCAGACGTCCGAAAGCGTGGGATTCTCGAGCTCTTCGGGATTAAGCCAGCCGAGCAACACAAGGTACTCAACGACCGCCGAGGCAAGATACCCCGTGTCGCGGAGTTCGGTGATTCCGGTGTGGCCGGCCGACTCGAGGAGAAGCGCGCCATCGGGCGCTGTCATCAACGGAAGATGACCGTACGTTAGAGGTTCGATCCCCACAGCTCGCGACAGAAGGATCTGCATCGGCGTGAGGGAGATATCATCATCACCTCGCAAGACAAGCGTGATGTGCATGTCGACATCGTCAGCCCACGATGCGAATGTCGGGCTGGGGGCCCCATCGAAGCCAGCGATCACGAAATCCCCGATGTCCTCCGAGCGGACCGTGAGTTCACCCTGGACTGCGTCTTCCCATACGATCGTCTCGGCAGCAGGGATGGCGAATCGCCAGGCATACGTCTCGCCCGAAGCGGCGCGCGCCTCGGACTCTTTCGAGGACACCGCCCGGCACGTTCCGTGGCAGTGGGACGTCCGTCCCGCCGACTCCGGTGAGATAGCCTCGGCGGCACAGAAGCAGCGATACGCTGCACCCGATGCCACTAGCTCCGCAAGTCGCAGCGCGCGGGTATCTGCTCGCTCGGACTGCCGATACGGGGCGTACGGACCACCAACGTCCGGACCCTCGGACCAGTCTACGCCGAGCCAGCGCAGATCTGCGAGCAATGCGTCTTCGGCGCCAGGCGACATATGCGCAGAATCCGTGTCCTCAATGCGCAGTACCAGAGCACCATCTTTGCTTGCGACGAGGTGAGCGAGCAGCGCGACTCTGGCGTCTCCGATATCAAGCGCGCGAGCCGTTGTTGGGGAGAATCGAACTCGCACGCTCACGCCCAGGTCCGTTCCAGCAGGGCGACCGCATAAGCAGCGGCTCCCTCCTCATGTCCGACAAACCCGAGTCCTTCTGTGGTGGTGGCCTTCACTCCGACGGCGTCGACCGGCAATCCGAGTGCGTGCGCAATGTTCTCCTGCATCAGCTCACGATAAGGGGCGACCTTTGGCGCCTGAAGCACGAGTGTGCTGTCGACGTCGACGATGCGGAATCCTCGTGTGGTCGCAAGCGCAGCCACCTGCTCCAGGAGCTCGATGCTGCTGGCACCCTTGTATGACGGGTCGTCATCGGGGAAGAGGCGTCCTATATCGCCCTCGCGCATCGCCCCGACGACCGCGTCCATGACCGCATGAACGAGTACGTCGGCGTCTGAATGTCCGAGCAAACCGCGATCAAATGGCACATGGACACCGCCCAGCATCAACGCCCGGCCTTCGACGAATGCGTGAACGTCGTACCCTATGCCGATTCTCAGGTCACTCATGACTGCCTCGCTCTCGCTTCCAGCACTTGCTCGGCCACCACGATATCCTCGGGCACCGTGACTTTGATGTTATCGCGGGGACCCAGCATCATCACGACGCGCCCGCCAACACGCTCAACTAGTGATGAGTCGTCTGTGCCCACAAATCCCTCTTCCCTTGCAGCTGCATACGCATCGCGCAACGGCGCGGCACGAAATACCTGAGGTGTCTGGGCGACCCAGAGCTGAGACCGGTCCTCCGTCGCGACAACCGCTCCGTCAGCCCCAACCCTCTTGATGGTGTCATACGATGGATGTCCGACGACCACGCCATCTGCATCGGCCTCAACAAGAGCATGAACTGCCGAGTCGATCATGTCCGGTGTCACCATCGGCCTCGCACCATCATGTACTACGACCAATTCAGCTCCCGGATCAACAACCTCAAGGCCTGCAGCGACAGATGCCTGTCGTGTCTGTCCACCTGCGACGACTCCTGTGATCTTGTCGAACCCATCGAGTTCCATGGCGAACTCGCCAACCCTGTCGGGGTGAACTACGACGACAACCTCATCGATGCTGCCGGCCAGCTCGAACGCCGCGAGGGTATGGGAAAGCACGGAGCGTCCAGCCACGGGCGCAAGCTGCTTTCCACCGGGACGACCGAACCGGTCACCAACTCCCCCAGCAACGATGATCGCCGAGGCTTTCATCATGTCGACACCTTCGCAAAGATCATTCGCCCGGCCGTCGTCTGCAGGACCGAAGTGACTTCGACCGTCTGATCTGAGCCCACGGCATCTTTGCCGTCTGCAATGACAACCATCGTGCCATCCTCCAGATACCCGACACCCTGTCCGGCCTCTTTGCCGGGTTTCGCGACAAGGATCCGTATCGTGTCGCCGGGTATGAACAGCGGTCGTACCGCTGAAGCGAGTTCGTTGACGTTCAAGACCTGTGCGCCCTCTACTCGCGCAACTTGCGTGAGATTATGATCGACTGTGACGATCACGCCGGCGCTCGATGTTGCCAACTTGACGAGCTTTGCATCCACGCCGGGAATCTCAGGATAGTCGGCCTCGAAAACCTGCAATGCGTCCGGCCCAGCTGAGAGTGTCGTTAGCAGATCAAGCCCCCTGCGGCCGCGCGCCCTGCGAAGATCGTCGGCAGAGTCCGCAAGCGTCTGAAGCTCGACCAAGACGAATCTCGGCACAACGATCTTGCCTTCCAGGAACCCTGACTCCATCAGTTGCTGGAACCTACCGTCAATCACGGCGCTAGTATCGAGGAACTTCAAGGGCTCGGACTGCGGCAATGCCTCTTTGCCTAAAGCGTCACCCAGATGGCGACGCACGTCGCGACGCTTGGTAAGGAACAACTGTGTGCTGCCATAGCCGAGCAGCCCATACACAAGAACCATGGTGAGAAACCCGAGCCACTCCGGACGAACCAGGCGGAGCGGATTCGAAACGAGAAAAGCCACCAAGAGACCGACAACAAGACCAAGAGCGCCAAGTAGCAAGTCGGTGGTGTCGAAGTCCTGTAGCTGCTGAACGATGCGCTCGTACTGCCCGGTGAGCTCGCGACCCATGATGCCGCCGAGAAGATAACCCATCGAGGCCCCAAGAATGATGAGAATGAAGATAACGAGTTGGGGCGAGAGACCTGTCTGGGTAGACCAGTCAGCGAGCCGTGAAACCGCAAAGCCACCAAGTGCACCGGCCGTCAGCAGCACCATCCGTGCTAGCTGAACTATCATTGTGTTCGACGCCATAAAGACGAGTCATTCCGTCCGAGCGCCTTCACCTCCTCAATTTGAGCACAACGCCAACAGAAAAGGCAGGGCAGGGCAGACGCGCCTGCCCTGCCCAAAATACTACCACAGTAAGATTAGAGGGCCGCGTGCTCCCGCATGCGCCGCAGACCCTCTCGGATTGCTCTGGCCCGGCGTTCTCCGACGCCGTCGACATCGTCGAGCTGTGCCTCTGAAGCCGACAACAAGGCAATGAGCGTTCCGAAGCGCTCGATGAGTCGGTTGATAACCGTCGCGGGCAGCATCGGGATATGTCTCAGCATCCGAAAACCTGCGGGCTGAACATGCAGCTCTGAGCTATCCGTGGACGCCGGATATCCCAGAGCCTGAGCGATGACTGTCGCCTCAAGCAGCTGATCGGGCGTGAGAGCAGCGATCTTGCTGCGCACGGTGGCGGCCTTGCGAGCTGAGCCGCCCTGGATGTAGTCCCGGACGAGCATCACGAAGTCGTCTTCAACGCCCGCAACGAGCTCATCGGCCTGCATTCGGACTAGTCGCCCGTCTGATCCGAGCTCGACAACCAGCCGTCCCACATCGCGTGCCACTCGAAGGAGCATCTCCGACCTGCGAATGACGTTGACCACATCACCGAGGGTCACGACGCCTTCAAATTCAAGCATCGTGAGTCGAGTCGCAACCTCGTCGAGACTGCTGCGATAGCGCTGCAGCGTCTGCAACGCTTGATTGGCCTTTGCGAGGACGACCTCGATATCTTCGAGGATGAGCCTCGATCCGCCGCTGTACAGACTGACAACGTCGCGCCGCTGAGATATCGAGATAACCAAGGCGTTCGTCTGTCGACTGACACGCTCGGCAGTACGGTGCCTCATGCCGGTCTCAGCGGTGGGTAGCGTCGCGTCCGGAACAAGGTGCACATTCGCCTTCAGAATATGCACCGCACCCTCGTCAAGGATTATGGCGCCGTCCATCTTTGCGAGCTCAAAGAGCCGTTGCGGAGTGTATGGCACTTTCACGATGAAGCCGCCGTTGCAGATCTCCTCGACGCCGTTCTCGTCACCGATCACGATGAGCGCTCCGGTACGTGCCGAGATCACATGATCCAGGCCCTCTCGGAGGATTGTTCCTGGCGCAACGGCCGACAAGGCCCCTAGCAGCAGGTCATCAGGCTTGACGTCCACAGGCATCCCCTCAGAGCCGAGACATTACAGCGTGCTCAACTACCCGATTGTGCCACGACGCTCTGACACTCGCCACCCGGCTAGGATCCGACGATTCCCGGAATCTCCCGGACCGATGAAATCGTACGTGTACCTGCGGGAGCCTTCGAGCCTCCGGATGGAGAAGCAAGGTATACGCGGTCGAGACCCATGCGGGCAGCCTCGGCCAACCGGGGCTGAGTATGACGCACGCTTCGAAGCTCACCCGTGAGCCCGACCTCGCCGAATGCGACGGTGCCAGAAGGCAGCGCGCGGTCGAGCCGTGCCGAGGTGAGCGCCAACGCAAGCGCAAGATCTACTGCAGGTTCAGCGATTTTGACCCCTCCGGCAACAGAAACATAGACGTCGTGCTGGCCGAACACTAGTCCCGCCCGACGCTCCAAGACCGCCAGCATCTGAAGAACGCGTGCATTGTCGACACCGACCGAAAGTCGCCTGGGCATCTGGAGGTAGGACGGTGTCACAAGCGCTTGCACTTCTACGAGCAGAGGCCTCGTTCCCTCCACAGTAGCGAGCACGCATGAGCCCGGTACATCGGCAGCACGATCTGCAAGCAACACTGCGGATGGATTTGCCACACCGACGAGCCCGCGCTCTGCCATTTCGAACACGCCGATCTCACTGACAGAACCAAACCGGTTCTTTGTGGCGCGGACTATGCGGAAGACGTGATCCCGGTCGCCCTCGAACGAGAGCACCGCATCTACGGTGTGTTCGAGCACACGGGGCCCGGCGACGGTGCCTTCCTTGGTAACGTGGCCGACAACGAGCACCGTCATGCCCTCGCTCTTCGCGAGGTGCATCAGCCGAGCAGCGCACGCCCTAACCTGGCCAACGCTTCCCGCGACTCCATCGAGCGAGGCGTCGACCATCGTCTGTACGGAATCAACAATGAGAACGTCCGGACGCTCCGCAAGCGCGGTGGCCTCGATGACGGCCGCATCGACCTCGGGCAGCAGCATAATGCTGTCAGCAGCACCGATTCTCTCGGCCCGGAGCTTGACCTGATCGGCAGACTCCTCGCCGCAGACGTAAAGGACGGACGAGCCGCCGTTCGAGAGCGAAGCAGCCGCCTGAAGAAGCAAGGTTGATTTCCCGATGCCGGGCTCTCCCGCAAGCAGCACGAGTGAACCGCGGACAAGCCCGCCGCCGAGCACGCGGTCAAACTCGGGTATGCCCGTGGGCGTTCGAGCGGCATCGCTCGACACGACATCGCCTAGTCGAATCGGCTTGGCCACAACAACGCGAGATGCAGCGATTGAGGCCGAGGTTATGGCCTCTTCGACGAACGTCCCAAACTCGCCGCAGTCAGGACAGCGACCCAGCCACTTCGGGGCCCCGTAGCCGCACTGCTGACATCGCCATCCGGTGCGCGGCTTGGCCATCTCTGCTACTCGCCAGCCGCCCCGCCGGCGACAGACCCGCGCGGCGCTGACGAACCGCCCCGGGGAGGCATCGACGCTTTCGGCTTGCGCGTTGCAGACGCGACTTTGTCCTCAGCGGGAAGGACGACTTGACCGGTCCCTTTGCGGAACGCAAGCTCCTTGCCCTCTACGACAACCTCGATCACTTCGCCTGGCTGCCAGTCGCCTGCCAGTAGCTGTTCCGAGAGCGGGTCTTCGACGAGTCGTTGAATCGCACGGCGAAGCGGCCGCGCACCAAGCGTGGGGTCGAAACCGGCCTTCGCGAGGAGTTCGCGCGCATCCGGTGTAATTGAAATGCCGAGTCCCTGGCTAAGAAGCTGGTCGCGCAGACGGGCAACCATGAGGTCGACGATGGACTGAATCTCGTCATGGCTAAGGTCATGGAAGACGATCACCTCGTCGACGCGGTTGAGAAACTCGGGTCGGAAGACGCGCTTGAGCTCTCCAGTGACCCTCTCCTTGAGCGTGTCGTAAGACATCGCTCCATCTTCTTGCATCGTGAAGCCGATGTTCTTGCCTTTGACGATGTCACGCGCGCCGATGTTGCTCGTCATGATGATGATCGCGTTCTTGAAGTCGACCTTGCGACCCTGGGCGTCGGTGAGTCGCCCTTCTTCGAGAATCTGCAGCAAGACATTGAACACGTCTGGGTGCGCCTTCTCGATCTCATCGAACAAGATGACTGAGTACGGCTTCCGGCGAACCAACTCGGTCAGTTGACCGCCCTCATCGAATCCAACGTACCCCGGAGGTGATCCAACAAGCCGGGAGACGGTGTGCTTCTCCATGTACTCAGACATGTCGAGCGAGATAAGTGAGTCTTCAGTTCCGAACAGGAACGCAGCGAGCGCCTTGGCAAGCTCAGTCTTCCCGACTCCAGATGGGCCGAGGAAGATGAAGGAACCCGACGGACGGCTGGGATCCTTGAGTCCGGCACGGGCACGGCGAATCGCCTTGCTCACCGAAATGACCGCCTCGTCCTGACCGATGATACGCTCGTGAATGCTGCCCTCCATGCGAAGCAGCTTCTGCGTCTCGGCTTCGGTAAGGCTTGAGACGGGAATGCCGGTCCACATCGAAACGACCTCGGCAATCTCGTGCTCCGTCACCTCTACCACGCGGGTGTTGTCGGGCTTGAGCCACTCCTCTTCCATGCCGCGCTTCTCGGAGAGGACCTGCTTCTCGTTGTCGCGCAGACCGGCGGCCTTCTCGAACTCCTGCGCCTCGATGGCCGCTTCCTTCTCCTGTCGAACACGCTTGAGGCGTTCTTCTACCTCACGGATGCCGGGCGGTGCGGTCATCATCTTGATGCGCATCTTGCTTCCCGCTTCATCGATGAGGTCGATCGCCTTATCCGGCAGGAATCTGTCAGAAATGTACCGATCGGCAAGAGTAGCGGCCGCATCGACCGCAGCGTCAGTGATGGATACGCGATGGTGCGCCTCATAGCGATCACGCAAGCCGAACAGGATCTGCTTGGTCTCTTCGACTGAAGGCTCTCCGACCACGATAGGCTGGAAGCGCCGCTCAAGCGCCGGATCCTTCTCTACGTACTTGCGATACTCATCCAACGTGGTGGCACCGATGGTCTGGAGCTCGCCGCGCGCGAGGGCAGGCTTGATGATACTTGCAGCGTCGATGGCGCCCTCAGCCGCACCAGCACCAACGAGTGTATGCATCTCATCGACAAACAAGATGATGTCACCGCGCTCGTGGATCTCCTTTATGACCTTCTTCAGACGCTCCTCGAATTCACCGCGATACTTGCTTCCGGCAACCAGCGCAGCCAGATCGAGTGTATAGAGCTGCTTGTCACGGAGCGTTTCCGGGACCTCGTCGCTGGCGATCTTCTGCGCCAGCCCCTCGACGACCGCGGTCTTACCCACGCCGGGCTCGCCGATGAGCACGGGGTTGTTCTTCGTGCGCCGGGACAGGATCTGCATCACGCGCTCGATCTCCTGCGCGCGACCGACGACCGGGTCAAGCTTGCCGTCGTTCGCAGCCCGTGTGAGGTTCTGACCGAACTCGTCGAGCAGCTGGCTCTCACCGGCGCGACCGCCGCGACGGTCCTCGACACCCTCGGACTGCTTGCCGCCGTAGTAGCCGGAAAGAAGCTGGATAACTGCCGAGCGAACCTTCTCCAGGTCTGCGCCTAGGTTGAGCAGCACCTGCGCTGCCACGCCTTCACCCTCACGGATCAAGCCGAGCAAGATGTGCTCGGTACCGATGTAGTTGTGGCCAAGCTGAAGCGCCTCGCGCAACGAGAGCTCGAGGACCTTCTTGGCTCGGGGCGTGAACGGGATGTGACCCGTCGGCACGTAAGTACCTCGGCCAATAAGCTCCTCGACTTGCTGATGAACGTCTTCCAGCGAGATGCTAAGGCTCTCAAGGGCCTTGGCGGCAATGCCGTCCTGCTCGCGAATCAGGCCAAGGAGCAGATGCTCCGTGCCGATGTAGTTCTGGTTGAGCATGCGCGCTTCTTCTTGCGCGTACACAACGACCCTGCGGGCCTTCTCAGTGAATCGCTCAAACATGGGATCGCCTCTCTATGCCGCGCCGATACCGGCGGATCCTTTGCAATGGCTATTCTACCCCCAAGCTATGACACGGGGGCTGAACAGACATCAAGCAAGGTAAGTGCCACAAGATGTGAGCGTAGCGCACTCAGGTATTTGCGAGAGCCCGGCGTCACGCCTCCGGACGAAGGTGCGGGAAGAGGAGTACGTCGCGAATCGACGCAGAGTCGGTAAGCAGCATGACAAGGCGGTCGATGCCGATGCCCATCCCGCCCGCAGGAGGCATTCCGTACTCCATGGCGCGAAGGTAGTCCTCGTCGTAACCCATCGCCTCGTCGTCTCCGGCACCCTTGGCGCGAATCTGCTCGGCGAAACGCTCACGCTGGTCAACCGGGTCGATCAGCTCCGAAAACGCGTTAGCAAGCTCGCGACCGCACACGATGAGCTCAAACCGCTCAGTGAGCTCAGGCTCGGATGGCTTCTTACGGGCAAGGGGCGAGGTCTCCAGCGGGTACTCGGTAACGAACGTTGGCTGAATCAGGGTGCCTTCAACCAGCTTCTCGTAGAGTTCGGTGATGAGCTTGCCTTTGCCCCATGACGGGTCGTGCGGCACGCCATGGTGGTCGCAAAGGTGGCGCAGGTGCGCGTCGCTGACAGCGAAGGAGATCTCCTCGCCGGCTGCTTCGCTCGTGAGGTCGAACATCGTCCGCCTCGGCCATGGACCGGTGAGATCGATCGCGGTGCCCTGGTACTCGATCTCAAGCGTGCCGAGAACCTCGATCGCGGCGGCTGTGACCATGCCCTCGGTCAGCTCCATCATGCCATCGAGGTTCGTGAAGGCCTGATACGCCTCGAGCATAGTGAACTCCGGATTATGCCGGACGGATACACCTTCGTTGCGGAAGGAACGGTTGATCTCGAAGACGCGATCGAAACCGCCCACCAGCAGGCGCTTGAGATACAGCTCCGGCGCTATCCGTAGGTAGACATCCATATCGAGCGCGTTGTGGTGGGTGGTGAAAGGACGCGCCGTCGCCCCACCCGGAATCGGGTGAAGCATCGGGGTCTCCACCTCGATGAAACCGCGCGCCTCCATGAACCGCCGTATCGCCGAGACGCACCTGAATCGTGCGTCAAACGTTCGACGAACCTCGGGGTTGACGATGAGATCCACGTATCGCTGACGATACCGGGTCTCAACATCGGTGAGGCCGTGGAACTTCTCGGGAAGCGGGCGCAAGGACTTGCTCAGCAGCACAACGTCCGTAGGCACGACTGAGAGCTCGCCACGCCTGGTGCGGGACACTGTGCCAACTGCGCCGACCCAATCGCCAAGATCAAGATCGGCCGAGCGACCAAAGATCGACTCGCCGAGAACGTTCACTCGGCAGAACAATTGGATGTCGCTGATGCCGTCTCGAATGACGATGAAGAGAATCTTACCCTGATCGCGCTTAGCGACCACGCGTCCGGCTACCGCCACTACCTCAGCGGCGTCCTCACCCGGCTCTAGGGCATCCCACTCTGAGATGACCTCGGCGACAGCGTGAGTGCGGTCGAAACTATCCTTGTACGGCTCCTCGCCAGACAACCGCAAGGCGTCGAGCTTCGCCCGACGAACCTCGATAGGGTCGTCTACAGTGCGCTCTTCTCCGGGTGTGAGTTCGCCGTCGGTCATCGTCTATTAGGCGGAAATCGAGACGACTTCGTACTCGATCTTGCTACCGCGTGGGGTGGTTACCCAGACGGTGTCACCCTTCTTGGCGCCCATAACGGCCTGGCCGACGGGTGACTCGTTCGAGATACGATCGTGGATGGGGTCTGCCTCGGCAGAACCGACAAGCTGATAGGTGTGCTTGTCATTAGTCTCAACATCCCGAAGCTCAACTTTGGAACCAAGGGTGACCTTGTTCTTGTTCTTAGGAGCTTGAATGATCGTTGCGTGCGCGAGGATTACGTTGACCTCGATGATACGGCTCTCGACCCACGCCTGCTCGTTCTTGGCGTCGTCGTACTCAGAGTTCTCTGAGATATCGCCGAACTCTTTGGCCTCTTTGATTCGTTCGCCTACTTCACGGCGGCGAACGGTCTCCAGATGGGTCAGCTCCTGCTCAAGGCGGGCCTGACCTTCGGGGGTGAGGGCGACTTCCTTCTGCATTAACGCTCCCACTCTTTGGGTTCACTTGATTGGCGCCGACTGGCTGCCAAAACGCTCACGAGAGTATACAACATCGCAACCAACACACAAGTCGGAACGCACGAAGGCGCCCGCGGGCGCCTTCGAATGATGCGTGGGAATGAGATGCTTAAGCTTCGTCGTCCTCGGACTTCGCTGCCTTCGCTGAGTCCGTCGGCTTCTCGTCCTCATCGTCTCCGGTGACATCGTTCATGCCATCGCGGAGCGCCTTGGCGGACTTGCCGAAAGTCTTTGCGAGCTTAGGGAGCTGACTCGGACCGAAGAGCAACAGAACGACGGCCAGAATCGCGAAGATCTCCATGCCACCAGGAACCCCAAATGCCGCCATGTCTTCCTCCTATCGGAACACCCGACGGACACTGGCCGTCGGATACTACTCGCACAACGAACGCTAGCGTACCACCTTCATGTGCCAGGTGCTACGAGCGCCATCTACTAGACTCTGTCCGCACCATCTATGCGAGAGAGGTAATACAGGGTGTGCAGCAACTCATGTACCGGATCCGTGTTGTGCAGAGTAACGGTTGATGGGACGCGCACGATCACTGGCGTGTAATTGAGCATGATCCGCACGCCGGCAGCAATCAGTCTGTCTGCTACCTCTTGAGCCGCGTTGGGCGGAACCGCCAGCACGCCGATGCGAATGTTCTGATCGGCTACCGTCCGCGTTAGGTCGTCGATGTGCTGGACGATGATGTCGCCGATCCTCGTCCCGACCTTGCGGGAGTCGGCATCAAAGATGGCGGTCACGTGGAACCCATGCTGTCGTAGGCCGTTGTAGTTGGCGATGGCTGAACCAAGATGCCCCGCCCCAACCAACGCAAGGCGGTGTACGTGATCAGCACCGAGTATCCTCTGCACGCGATCCACAAGACTCACGATGTCGTACCCGACGCCACGCTTTCCGAACGATCCGAAGTGCGTCAGGTCGCGACGGATCTGGGCAGGGTTCACGTCAGTGAGCTCGCCGAGGCGCGCGGATGAAACCGTCGATTGACCATCCTGACGCAACTGGATGAGCACGCCGAGATACAGGGGCAGCCGCTCGATAACGCCTTCAGGAATACGTTTGCTTGGTTCGTCGGCCACGACATGCCCTCCGCCGGAGAATATCTTGCCCCAATGGTAACCAGTTGTTACAAAGTCCGGCAAGCAAAACGTCTATGAAGACTCCGGAGCGCTCAGTGAACCGACGAGTCGAATGACGTCAGCCCGTGTCACGATTCCGGACAGCCGACCATCCTCGACAACTAGCACCGCTCCGGGACCGCTCGGCTCCAGACGCGTAAGAACCTGGTCTACGGTGACTTCAGGAGTCACAACGACCTGGCTTAAGTCCTTGTTAGCGGTTTCCCCTGCGGTCAGGGTGGACCATTGATCCCTAGCAAGATCACGTATGGCCTGAAGCTCGATCAATCCAATCACGCGGCCCTCAGAAACCACGGGATAACGAGAGTGCCGCCCACCGAGAAAGAACGAATGCGCCATCTCCTCAAGCGTGGTATCGGCGGGCACTAACGTCACGGGCGACGACATGATCGACGACAGTGGAACTTCCGAAAGGCGGGACTTCACGAGTTGCTGCTGATACGCGGCTCCAGCTAGCGATGACAGGAACCAACCCATGACCGCGAACCAGATCAGGTCGAGAGATCCGCGCAACACCCCGACGACCGCAACTGCTATGAGCGCATAGCCAAGAAGCTGGCCCATGCGACTTGCCCAACGAGTCGCCTTCAGGATATCGCCGGTAACGGCCCACAGAATCGAGCGCAGTACTCGGCCACCATCGAGTGGGAACCCGGGGAGCAGATTGAATATCGCGACAGTCAGATTGATGTATGTGAGGTACTCGACGGGTATCTGCAACATGGGGCTGGCCTCGATAGAGCGCAGAATCGCCATCGCACCGAACCCGATTCCCGAGAGAATCAGGCTCATCCCGGGTCCGGCGAAGGCAATCAGGAACTCAAGCCCGGGGCCTGTGGGTTCTTCCTCCATTTGCGACACGCCGCCGAAAGCAAACAGCGTGATACGAGATATCTTGAGTCCTCCGGCACGGGCCACCAGAGAGTGCGCGAACTCATGAATCACGATTGACGCGAAAAACGCCGCCGTCATCGCAATGGCTATGAAGACATGCACAGTTGAGTTCTGTTCAGGCAGAGCCGCCGGCAGGTAGCTCGTGCTAAGCGTGAACGCCACAAGAAAGAAGATCAGGAACCAGCTCGAGTTGACCTCGAGCGGTATCCCGAAGAACCGGCCAATGGTGAACGAACGCAGCCCGAACACACATCCCGCCTTTCTCAGGGGCGACCGACGCCGGCCGCCCCACCTACACCGTAGCTAGAATGCAGCGCCATCGAGCGCGTGCGAACACACGCAGTCACGCTCGGCAGGCATTGCCGGAATCATCGCGTACAGCAGCGAGCGGACCTTGTCATTGTTCTCTCCGAAGACGCGAACGACCTCTTCGTTCGACACGGGCTCGGCGCCCTCTGCTCCGGCGTCATGATCGGTGATCAACGAGATGTTGCAGTAGCAGATCTCCAGCTCACGCGCGAGATAAGACTCGGGATACTGCGTCATGTTGATGACTTCCCAGCCCTGTGCCGCGAACCACTTGGACTCAGAGCGGGTCGAGAAACGGGGGCCCTGGATAACGACGACCGTGCCCCGCTCGTGAACGGTGATTCCAAGCTTCTTTGCTTCATCAATCGCAACCGCCCGCATATCCGGGCAGTAAGGATCCGCAGAGGACACATGCGTGGTCGTGGGACCATCGTAGAATGTGTCGGTGCGTCCCCAAGTACGATCTACGAACTGGTCGCAGATCACAAAGTCCCCGGGCTTAACATCCGACTGCAACGACCCGCAGGCGTTCGGCCCGATGATGCGGCTCACGCCCAGCATCTTCATGGCGTAGACGTTCGCACGGTAGTTGATCATGTGCGGAGGATACTGATGCTCCTTGCCGTGACGAGGCAGGAAAGCTACCTTCCGGCCGCCGATCTCGCCATACATGACCGGCGAGGACGGAGCGCCATACGGTGTGTCGACCTTGAACTCGGTAGGGTCTTCCAAGAGTGAGTAGAATCCGCTTCCTCCGAAGACGCCAATTTCCGCTTTAGGGTACTGCATTGGGTACTCCTTGAATCGATCGGGCGCCAGTCACGGCGCGTGTTCGGGCTCTTGAGGATTGTAGCCCATACGCCCTCGGCTCACGCGCCTTTGCGTAGACCGAACTCCGCTTCACCTTTGACGTTTGATCGTCCGGCCTCCACGGACATGGGCACGTGAAGCGGTCGCCGGAAAAGGTTCGTCGCGTCGGTCCAGCTCTCTTCCACGATTGTCGCCGCCTTCGCCGCTTCGACGAATCCCGCTGCCTTAGCGTCAGTGTTATCCGCGTGGTGCAAGATGAGCGCCTCCAAAGTGCTTGGCCGCTTCGGTGCACCCCATTCCAGCTCTCCGTGATGCGAAATCATGACATGCGAGAGTCTGACCGCAAGATCTGATGACAGTACGTCCGGCATGCTCCTAAGAACGGCGAACAGGCGCCGCTCGCCAAGAACAACATGCCCAAGGAGTCGCCCTGCGTCGGTGTACTCAATTGAGGTTCCAAACGTAAGTTCATCGACCTTGCCGATGTCGTGCAGCAGAGCACCCGTCACCAGTAAGTCCCTATCCACCGTCGGATAGAACCCCGCGAGGCCCGCGCACATCGTCGCAACCGTCACCGTATGTTCCAGGAGACCACCGATATATGCGTGGTGATACGCCTGTGCCGCAGGGCACTCTTTGAACTTCTCGAAGAAGGCCTTGTCGCCAAAGATCACACGCAGCAGTTTCGACAAACCCGGCTCTCTGACCGAACGCACAAGAGTGCGTAGCTCTGTGACCAGTTCCTGGATGTCTCGGGGACCCGACGGCAGCATGTCGGCTGCGGAATAGTCGACTGCGGGCGTCATCGAGTCTACCGACACCCGAAGTACTCCCCTGTAGACCGTTACAGTTCCACACACGCGAACAATGGAGCCACTGGGGACGGCCTCGGCGGCCCTGTCTGGTCTGAACATCACGGCAACCATGCGCCCGCTGCGATCAGCCAGCTCCATCGACAGGTACGCCTCACGAGCTCGAGTCGATCGGAGCTCCTTGCTGCGCAGGGCGAATACGGAATCGACCTTCATACCTTCTTTGAGTGAACCGATATAGACAGCTTTCATGATCGACCTCCGCTTCGACATCCGCTATCAGCATTGTCGCGCGCGGGTCTGACATGAAGATCACTCGGAGGGGACTCCCCTCACTTGGGCTATTTGTCCGGGTTCAACACCAAACCGATCGGCGGCGCTTCCCATCCGTACCGCCAGTGTCAGCCAGCCCGAAGAGTCGATCAGAGCCACCGCTTCACCTTCTGGAACATCTGAGAACGTCGCACCAAAGGGAACCTCAAGAACGACTTTCCCGAAGACCACCTCCAGAACGCTGCGCCGCAGATCAAAGCGAACGAGGTCATCTGACGAAATCGCAAGACGAACGGACCCGAAGCGGTCGATGTCGACAACCTCGGCCATAACGACACCGTTCTCCATTCGCGATTCTTCGAACGGGGCGTTCACCAGTGTTGCGGAATCAACTGCGGAACCCACAGCAGCGGGATCAACACCACACGCCAGAGCAGCCGCCGCGGGGGCAAGCACATCTCTCGCATGGAACGTGGCGAGTGGCGCTCTGAACGTGAGCGCCTCGGGCTCGATGGCGAACACCTCGGAGATTCCGCCAGATCGCCAGGTTGCAGGGATTAGGACTCCATTGTCGGGTCCGACGAGCACGGTCCCGCCTCCCGTCACGATGCACAGATCGCGTCTTCCTCTGCCGACTCCCGGATCGACCACGACCAGGTGGATCGCCTCAGGGAGCTGCCAGACGCCTGAGGCGGCGACTGCGGCAGCTTTGCGGATGTCATACGGCGGCACATCATGCGCAAGATCGACGACACGCGCCTGAGGACAAGCACGGTATATCACGGCGTGACACATCCCTACCCAAGTGTCGCCCATACCGAAATCAGAAGTGAAGCAGATTATCGCCTGCACCTGACCTCCCCTCAACGCTGCGTCTCACTACTGTTTGCTCTACTATTGAGCTAAGAAACCCCAGGAGGTCGAGACAATGAGAATGTCACGAAGGCCCCTCACGCTGCTCATGGCGCTTCTCTCAATCATCGTGCTGGCGAGCGGCTGCAGCAAGGCTGGTCTTGAGTACATACCCGCAGGCGGCACCTACACCATGCAAGCCGCGCAAACTGCGGCAGCCGAGGTCAGCCTTCAAGGTGTGGACGAGGTCATGACCGCAGATGCATCCACCCTTCGGACTGAGCGATTGACAGAACTCAGAGCGAATGGCGACGAAGCGTCGGCGCTTGCCGACATGCTGACCGTAGACTTCCCGAGCGAGACCGCTGCCGTACCCCTGCGCGTCGAGGTTGCCACTGTCGACGGAGTGCCAGTCTGGCTAGTCATCGAAGCATGGGGAGACGAGGGTGAGGTACTGACTCATAGGCGTCTCTGGGTAATCGACAGGACGACGCTCGAAGTCATTGGTTCATCGTCATATCGCTAGGCGACTTCAGCTGCCTCAAGCACTTGGAGACCCTGCTCGCCGAAAAACGCCTGAACCTCTTCGCGGATGCGGTCGACGGGAGTATCGACTGAGCGCAAATCCGAGATGAGCGACGCGACTCTGAGCCGACTCCTGTAGCTCTCATCTCCGCGCCGACGACACCTCAGCGCCTGAGACCGGAGCACCGCGGCGAAGTACGCCTGCACGCGCTTCTCCTCGGCTGGGCTCAGGCCCTGGCTCCGCATCCTGCCGAGCAGAGCTCGTCGGGTCTCGCGTGCTGCAACTCGAGCAGTCTCAGGATCTGACTTGAGCCTGAGGACAGCGTCGCGAGCAAGGCGAGAGAGCACGGAATCCAAACTTGCCTGTGTTGGAGCACTGATAGCCGCTTGCATGAATACCTCCTCGAACGAGTGTTCGAGGAGACACTAACAAGGCGGTCTGACATGAAACAGCTCGGCGCAATTACTCCACTGGGAAGATTGCGGTGATGGCCTCACGGGCAATGGCAACGTACTCGGGCGATGCGATCAGCGTCTCGTCTCCGACTCGCCAGATCTTCGCTGCGGTGAGCGCGTAGAAGTCCTTGCTCTTCGCGTTCAGCGCATCCGTGAGCCGACTGCCCTCGAGAATGTACATCTCGCCTTCGATCCGGTGATCCTTGGTGATGATCATCACCCGGATGGCATTCTTATTCGTGTACACCATCGAAGATCCTCTCGCCGGCTCCGTCCCCTGCCCTCATCTGAAACTGTACTCCATCAACGTGACGATTGGAAACGTCCTCAGAGGCCCGCTGCCAGCCGTTCAACGACTAGCCTGACCCAGGATGCCGCAAGCAGTTCCGCAGCCACGAGCGCGATGGAGAGCGTCATCGGCAGCCAGGCGTCACGCAGCACCGAGGACTTGTGCTCGAACGCGGGAACCAACGTCGCGAAAATCATGTTCACCACAACGAATGTCACGACGATTGCAAACACAAGAAGAAGTGGGTATGCGACGCCTGAGAGCGGCAACACCCAACGGAGAACAGCGAAGGCAGCAGGCGCCGAGATCAGCCAAACCGCAGCGCGCCATCCATCAAGCAGTCTTCGGCCAGAGACGGTCTTCCACATCTGAGCGTTCAGTATGGGAATCACAATAAGCGGAAGCGAGTACCCGGCCAGAAGTCCAGTAACGAGCCTGAGGTCATTGGTCGTCAGACGCCATCCGGCGTAGGACGAAACCCCATCAGCCACCATTGTGCCGAGGAAGATAGCGCCAATCACCAGCAACCACGGCCGAGAGAGTTCGGAGGGGCGGCGACCGCGCTCGACAAGCGCGATGACGATCAGTGAGAGAAGGAAGCCCGCATAGAGGCCGGTGTCACGTGCGCAAACCGGCAGCTGATAGCCCCCCGCGAACAGCGAACGCTCCGGAAGCTGATGGCACAGGCCGAATCCGACCCAGTGAAGCACCGCCTCGAGCATCTCACACCTTCCAGAAACAACAACGGCAGGTCGACCAGAGGTCGCACCTGCCGCGGGATTTCGATGGTCGGGATGGCGGGATTCGAACCCACGACCTCTGCGTCCCGAACGCAGCGCTCTACCAAGCTGAGCCACATCCCGACGAGGGGCTATGATACATGGTCGCGCCCCTAAGGGCAAAGCATTTACTCGATGGAGTCATATCTCGCTCCATTCAGCAGCAAAGGTGCCCGGCCGATGATCTCGGCCGGGCACCTTATTCGCACCACTGAGCTTGCTCAGGCTAGCTGTTCAGCCTGACGTGGCAGTAAGAGCAGAAGGTCTCCTTGTGGCACTCGAAGCATGGCTCCGCGCCGCTCTTCTTCACGATTGTCGGGTGGTACGTGCGCCACTCCTGCTTCTCGACAGAGCCCTTGTGGTGGCAGTTGTCACAGAAGAAGTCGTTGTGGCAGTTGGTGCATGACTTCTTGGTCAGCTTCTTGGCTGCGAAATCAGCCTTGTGCGTGTCCTTGAAGCCGGACGGGTGAGGCATCGGCAATACGTGGCAGTTCTTGCAGAACTTCGCCTCGACGCCGTTCGCGCCGTGGCAGTAGTCGCAGCTGCCGGTCTGGTCCTTGTATGCAGCGCTGTGCTTGGCATCCTTGCCGAGCGCCAGGTTGCGGGTCCAGTCCTTCGCATTGTGCGATGCAGGCACCGCGTTGAGCTTGACGTGGCAGTCCACGCAGAACTGCTTGTCCTCGTGGCACTTCTCGAAGCACTGGTTCGGTCCACCGCTGGCCACTGCTACCGGATGCTGCTTGGTCCACTTGACGCCGTTCTTGGCGTCCTTGTGGTGGCAGTCCGAGCACAGCTCCTTGAACGTGTGGCAGTTCGAGCAGAGCTTCGGAGTCTTGGCACCAGACACGTGGTTCTTCTTGAATGTGTCAGGGTGCGGCATCTCCATGCCGTGGCAGCTCTTGCAGAACTTCGAATCCGTGCCTCCGGAACCGTGGCAGACCTCGCAGCTGTCGATCGCCTTGGCGGCCGAAAGCGCATGCTTGCCTGATGCGGCAGCAGGGGTGCTGCCGTACTTGGTCACGGTCAGCTTGTCGCGCAGCCACTTGGCGTCCTTGTGAGACGTCGGGACCGGCTTGAGCTTGGTGTGGCAGTCCACGCAGAACTTCTGCTCGTGGCACTTGCCGAGGCACCCTGCGACGCCGTTGGTGCTGACCGTCTTGGCGTGCTGCGTCTGCCACTCGACCTTCGGATCGTACTTCCAGTTGGAAGCCGAGCCATGGTGGCAGTTGTTGCAGAACAGGTAGTCGGTCTTCTTCACCTGGTGACACAGGTCGCACTTGTCCATCTTGGTCTTGGCGACCTCAGGGTGCGTCTTGGTCTCGAACTCCTCCGAGTGAGGCATGTCCATGCCGTGACAGTCCATGCAGAACTTGTCGACGACGTGGCAGGTGCTGCAGTAATTGACCTCGTCGACAGCGACGAGGTGCAGGCCTTCGGCCTCTTCCTCCGTCGATTCGGCTTCATGACCATCCGCCTCGGCAGCTCCGGTGCCCTCGTGGGACTCCTTCTCAGCGCCTAGGACGGGCTTGCCGGTCGAACGATCGACCATTGCAGTCGCGAGCTCCGCATGTCCCTTCGGATAGAAGCCCTTGTCGTCGTGGTTCGACGGCTTGAGATCAAATTCCTTCGGGTGGCATGCCGAGCACTTACCCGGCGCCTTGAGACCGCCCTCGGGTGCCTCATTCGTCAGTGTGTGGCAGCGGAAACACGCCGTCATCGACATGAAGTTGGCGTGCTTGACGCTCTTGACGTTATCTTCCGGGTTCAGAAGAACAGGTTCCCACGCGCCGCTCTCGTTGTGAGCCACACGGTTGTGACACGCGGTGCAGTGGACTTCCTCCTCCTCATGAACCTCATGATCGATGATGATGCCTTCGCTCGGCGTGATCACGCGGTTCGCGGAGTGGCACTGAGTGCACTGCTTGGAGCCCATGTGGTCCGAGTCCATCGCTAGGTGGCTTGTGGCATTCAGCGGCAATTCGTAGTTGTTTGTGACGGTCAGTACGAGCTCGCCGAGAGCCTTTGCCTTGTATAGCGTGAATGTGATGGGGTCCGCGTTCACCGGCTCGTGGCACGACATGCATGAGACCATGCTGTGCGATGAACGGTCATACGCCGCGATCGAGTCGTCCTGCACCTTGTGACACACCTCAGCACAGAACCAATACGTTGACGTGGCGGAAAACGCCACTACGACAAACGCGGCCAACACCAAGACAGCAACGCCTGTCCAGATGAGGTACCGCGGTCGCCGGACCGGGTCTTTAAACCCGGCCAAAGAAATCTTGGCCATTCGCATCTCTCCTTGTTGCATCCCGAGCCCGACAAACAGTGAACAGACGGCCCCTCGCGCCGCCCTATCGCGACAACTCTAGTCCAACGCTTGTGAATCGACAATACAAGCACGAGTTCTCGGCAGGAAATTCACAACTAGTCGCGACGAGATGCAGCAACGAAGCAACGTGGAGCTACGCGCGCACCTCAAGGACGAGAGATACTTCCACGGGTGCATCGAGCGGGAGTGCGGCGACTCCTACAGCCTCGCGAGCGTGTCGCCCGGCATCACCGAATACGGCGACAAGCAAGTCGCTCGCCCCGTTGACCACAGCAGGCTGCGCGACGAACCCCGGGATCGAAGCCACGTACCCGGTTACGCGAACAATCTGAACAACCTCATCCAGGTCGCAGACGCTTGACGCAGCGGCTAGCGCATTCAAAGCGCAGCGGCGCGCGCAAGCATTCGCGGTCTCTTCGGAAACCTCGGCTCCAACCTTGCCGTGCGCGAGCAGCTCCCCACCCTGCATCGGCAGTTGGCCAGAAGTGAAGACATGAATGCCCGAGCGAACAGCCGGCACGTAGGAGCCAAGCGCGACCGCAAGAGAAGGAAGCTCCAGGCCGAGTTCCGCGAGTCGATCGGTGACCGCGCCCATTTCTAGCGAACCACCATCGTGTCGGCGAGCGAGTTCAGCTCGAGGATCGCCACAGATATCTGCCGAGAGGCCTGGGCGGCCTGCTGGGACACCTGCGCGACTTCCTTCATTGAAATGACAACCTGATCGGAGGCCGTCCGCTGCTGCTGCGTGGCGATAGAGATCTGCTTGGCGGCATCAGTGGTCTCCTCAACCTGCGAGACAATGCGCTCAAGCGCATCTTGCGTGTTGGAAGCAAGATGCAGGCCCTCGCTTACCTTCTTGGCAGCCTTTTCGGTCTGCATCACAAGCGCTGCAGTAGATGCCTGTATCTCCCGGACGACCCGACTGATCTCCTGCGTGGATTCAGTGACCGACTCGGCCAACTTACGAATCTCGTCGGCGACGACCGAGAAGCCCTTACCCGCGTCGCCCGCACGAGCGGCCTCGATGGCTGCGTTGAGCGCGAGGATCTTCGTCTGCTCGGCGATCTCATCGATTATGGTGAGGACACGACCGATCTCCTGGCTACGCTCGCCCAGGGCAAGAATGCGATCCGAGGATTGCTTGGTGCTCAGCCGGATGTCTTCGATACCTGCACTGGTCTCGTGCACAGCCTGCATGCCTTCCTCGGCACTCGCAAGCGTGCGTTCGGCAACCCGAACCACGGACTCAGAATTGTCGGCGATCTGACTTGATGTCTGTGCGAGCTCCTCAACCGTGGCCGAGGTCTGTGTGACTGCTGCAGCCTGCTCAGTGGCGCCCGATGCCTGCTGCTCGGTCGCGGCAAGAACCTGCGACGTCAGCGCCCTGATGTTCGTATTCGCGCCACGTATCTGATCGAGCAGGTTTGATGCATTGTTCAGCACCCGCTCAAGCTCGCCAGTCAGAGCATCAAGGCCTTTGCTCTCCTGAACCGCGATTCCCAATGAGCGTCCGGCCACATTGAGCACGCTGGCCAACACGTCCTCGGCCACGCGGAAGGATGCGAAGTGGCATAGTGCGCCAAGTCCGAGCCCCGCGCCAATGCACGCAGCGACGAAGATCCACCAGGCAAGTGTGCTCTTTGGCTCGACAAACACCTGTGCGACGAACGGGAACGCAATGCCGACGGCGAGTCCTGCTCCGAGCATGACCCGCATCATCTTGCGACCGGTGTCCCCTAGTCTTGAGTCCTCGTTCACGACTGCTCCCGTCTGAGCGTGCATTCTGTGTGTCCCGTGCGTGTGATACCAACACCATAGTATCCGAGACGAACCATCCCGTGCACTGTGCGGACCGCACGGCTCGAGCATCGACACCCTGGGAGGTTGCAAGAGATACCCCATGGGGTATACAATTGCTCACCGTAGTCCACGAGTGAAGAAGGAGAACCAGCGCTGTGCAGACTGTAAGCATCGATGCCGCAACCTGCGACAGATCCCCGGCGTGTCCTGCGAGACGCGTGTGCCCCAAAGGCGCTATCGTACCGATCGGCGGTGGGGTGTACCCTGGTTCCAACGGATACACTGTTCGCGAAGACTTGTGTGTCGGATGCGGGATATGCGCACGCGTATGCCCCGGCGGCGCCGTCAACCTGGGATAGAGGAATATCATGGACAAAATAGTCACGGTCGAGGTATTCGACTTCCCCGCCGAAACTGCATGCGGTGGCGGCGGTTGAGGCCCCACCTGGTCTCCGGAGGAGATCACCGCAATAATCCGTGCCGAGATGACGACCCGCTTCGGCGAGGCCGCTTCCATTCTCTACTACGACACTAGCCAGTCAGAGACCATGGCAACCCGGGCGGAGATGGTAGAGCGCATTCGCGAGCAGGGTCTCGTGTATCCCGTGACCGTCATCGACGGCGAGCCGCTTTACGAAGGAGCCGTCTCCTACCCCGCCATCTTGAGGGCAGTTCAGACCAGGCTCAACACGGTTTGCTAGCTCCCAAACTCAGTGCACGACATGGCGACCCGGGCGATCTTGCCCGGGTCGCTTCACGTTCGTGTGATCCTATGCTGCTTATATAGTCCGACAAGCCCTGAGTCCCAGAACACATCCCAACCGGACGCACCCGCGTCTGCGTTCGTGAACGTCTTGTCGTATTCCTTCCTGGAAACGGAATCACGAAGCACTGCGTACGCCGCGTTGATGCGCTGCATGCGCCGTGCGTCCCCCGACTCGCCCGAGTCAGGGTGGTACTTCAGCGCAAGCGTTCGGAAGGCCTTCTCTATGACTTCAGGCTCGGCGTCCCGCGCGACCTGCAGCTCCTGGTAATGGTCCACACGTCCCATTAGTGCACCTTGCATCTAATGCGGGGTACTAGCGATGGTTCCAGGTACATCTCGACTGTGCTCGGACACCTGGGGTTTGCGAGCAGCATGGTATCGGTGCAGATGATGACTTTCTCCATGCCTATTTCGCCGGATGTTCCATCCTCACCGGGCTGCGGAGCGCCGGTTGAAGCGGTGGCTTCGCGGGATTTCAGGCTGTTCAGCATGAACCGCTGCCAGATCTTCGCGGGAAAACTGCCCCCGGTCACTTTGATTCCATGAACGTTGGTCATCGAGACTTGGCCCTCGGGGCGGCCAACCCACACCGCAGTACACATGCCACTGCTGTAACCGACGAACCACGCGTCCCTATACGCTTGCGTGGTCCCGGTCTTGCCCGCTGCCCATGTCTCGATACGCGCAGCTTGGCCGGTTCCCTTCTCGACGACGTCATGCAGCATGAGCCCAGCCGTCTTTGCGACGCCTGCGTCAATTGCACGCAACTCGGTGCGTTCAGGCTCATAGATGGTCTTCCCTGAGCCATCCGTGACGCTAGCGATGCCCCGAGGAACACGGCGCAAGCCACCTGATGCGATTGTCCCGTATGCAGACGCCATCTCGAGCGGTGACACTCCGGACTTGAGGCCTCCGAGCGCGATAGCCGGGTTGGGGTCGAGAGGCGTGGTGATGCCCATCGCGACTGCGGTCTTCACAACGTTCTCCGGCTTCACCTTCATGATCAGCCGCGCGTACACCGCGTTCACCGACCAGTTTGTTGCTGCCGACAGCGTCATCGAGCCGCTAGTGACCTCGTTCTCGTAATTCTGAACGTTCCAGACGCCGTCGGTGACCTCGACAGAGTAAGGGGCCGCCGAGAACACCGCGTTCGGACGGATTCCCTGGTCGAGGGCCGTCACCAGCACGAAGGGCTTGAACGCCGAGCCGGGCTGACGCCTCCCCTGAACCGCCAGGTTGAACTGATCGGCCTTGAAATCCCTGCCACCGACCATCGCGAGGATGTCACCATTGGTGTAGTCCAGACAAACGAGCGACACCTCGGGATCGCTGTCCGACGGCAGGAACTTTCGCGCCGACTCCTCGGCAGACTTCTGCATCGACGGCTCAAGCGTGGTGTACACCCGGAGCCCGCCCTGGAACACCAAGTCTGCGCCTAGCTCATCAAGAAGATCCTGCTTCACGTACTCGACGAAGTACGGTGCGATCTGGGGCACGTCTGCGGGCGGCGCAAGCACTACCTCGGCAACTTGAGCGTCTTGTTTTTCGGCAGCCGAGATGTATCCCAGCTCATGCATCTTGTTGAGCACGACGTTACGGCGCTGCGTGGCGACTTCCAGGTTATGTGTTGGGGAGTAGTTCGTTGGGGACTTGATGATCCCCGCGAGCATGGCAGACTCGGGAAGCGTCAGCTCCGAGGCTGGCTTGCCGAAGTAGCGCTGTGAAGCACTCTCCACACCGTACGAACCTTGGCCAAAGTAGACCAGGTTGAGGTACGTCTCAAGCAGCTGCCCTTTATCGGCCTTGGTTTCGAGCTGAAACGCCATGAGCGCCTCACGAGCCTTGCGGGAGAGCGTTCGTTCGCCCTCGGTAAACAGGAGCTTCACTACCTGCTGGGTGATCGTGCTCCCGCCCTGTCGATACTCCCCCGACTCGGCATTCACTTTGAGTGAACGAACGATAGCCTGAGAGTCAACGCCGGTGTGTGTGTAGAAGCGCTCGTCTTCGATGGCAACGACGGCGTCCTTCATCGTCTTAGGGATCTCATCGAATGCAACGATCGTGCGGTCCTGTTCGCCGTGCCACTCGGCCAGCACTGTGCCGTCCGCTGCGTACACCACAGAAGTTTGCGCCGGCTTGAAGGCGTTCGCGTCGACCCGGAGGTCGGGAAGCGTAGTTGATAGCTGATACAGGTACGCACCGAGACCGAGGAAGATGACAACAAGGCCCGCGAGCAGGGCCGCTGTGATGCGCAATGTACGTGCAAGGCGTGGAGAACCCACGAGACCTCCCGCGGCGGCGGACGAGGAGTGCCTCCGCAGACGAAAGACCACGGAGTCGTGCATCTCAAGTATGCTATCAGTGCTAAGACACACTGGCACACCGAGGAGCTGTTCGGGTTCATGGTAGCACGCTCGCCCGCAGGTGACACCGCACGAACCGGCTTCCTGACCGGGTGCTTTGTGGCGTGGAGGCAACTGCTCACGCGCGTGAAACAGTCAACTGAGAACGCGGCTCACATTTCGGCGAGAACGGTTGGGCAGGGCGTCAGACGTGCGTGCTCATCGGCGCGACAGGGCGGCGCATCCGCAGTGCAGGCAGCTCGAAGGACAAGCGCCGTAGCCGTAGCAGCGCCCGCGAAGACCGCCAGCGAGATGGGCGACAGCGTCAGCTGGCTCTTCTCGGGATGGAAGCGCGTTCTGGCCCGAGTGGGCGCCGCACTCTCCCCCATCGGGCCACTCAAGCGCATAGGGACCGTTCTCCGCGATGCGGCATCTTTCGTACGCCATCCTGCAACACTCGGACGTCTAGAGGCGAACGCAGTCAAACGCGTGACCGCAGTGGGATTCGGCTCGCTGTTTCTGGGCGCACTTGCAGGCGTCGCGGTCGGCAGGCTCACCAGCGGCTCGTTCGGCGTACCGATCACTCAAGCACTGGGAATGCTCATCTGGGCAATTGCCAGGCTGGCGATTCTCATGGCGCTCGCGCCTCGCCGCCACGGTGCACGATCACGTACGTACACGGCATGGGCATTGTCGCTGATTCCCTTCGCGCTTGGCGCTACCGAGGGGATGCGGCTCATCGCTCTGCTGGCCTCGGCTTGGCTATGCCTCGGCGCGCTCAATTCCCTGGATGAATCGCCTCAGACGGCGAAGACGATGGTTCTGTGGGCGTTTGGCGGTCAGGCTGGCGTGGTCGCCCTTGGATGGCTGCTCCGCGGCGGCATCGCAGCCCTAGCGTCGCTCCTCTAGACTGCGGCGAGTTCGTCAGCGCGCACTCTCGGCTCACCCGGCGTACGCCACTCGGCAGCTACGACCCCAGCGACAACGAAGACCGCACCTACCAACTGGAGTCCGACGAGGCGCTCCCCCAACACCAGCGCCGCCAATGCGATCGTGAAGAGCGGCTCGGTGGTGGAGACGATAGCCGCCTGCGCAGGACCGAGCCGGCGAATTCCATTGAGATAGAGCAGCACCGCGATGAACGTGGGCACCAAGACGATGAGACCCAGAAGACCCCACAGGGTCGGAGTCCACGCGGCGACCGAGAGTGAACCGCCGGAGATCAGCGTTATGCCACCAAGCGCAACCGCCGAGATACCGAATGTGTACGTCATCAGCACGATTCTCGGCTTCTCGCCCATCCAGCGGTACGAAAGCAGGTTGAACACCGAGTATCCGAGTGCCGCGCCAAGGCCGAGCAGGATGCCGGTAGCAGACGCTTGCACGTCTGCCGAGAACAACCCGACCACCATCGCGCAGCCGACGAACGACAGTGCGATTGCCACGATCCTCGCGCGGGTGAGGCGCTCACCGAAGAGCATGGAGCTCAGCGCCGCCACCATCGCCGGATAGGTGTATAGCAGGACAGCAACCACAGATGCAGTCGCAAACCTGAGGGCAAAGAAGTAGCAGACCGATGCCGCGCCGTAACCGGTCAGCGAGAGCGCGGCGTATTTGCCGAGGTCGCGCAAGCCCGCACGAAGCGCTCGGGCATTGCGCACAAGCTGATACGCAGCCATGAGAAGCGACACGAGCGCGAAGCGCCATGAGAGCAGTGGAAGCGGTGAGGCGCCCTGGCGGTACGCCAGTTGCGTGAGTATGCCGAGGGTGCTGAAGCACGCGGCTGATGCCACGACAGCGACAAGCGAGACCTTACGATTCACGTGACCCCCCGTAACGGCATTCTGAACGGTCACGGTCGCATGACGGAGTGCTCCGGGTCAAGCGAGCAGGACATTCGCGCATGATAGACTTCCCCGACGAACAAAGATCCAGGGAGCTTAATCGTGAATATACGCAAGATTCGAAGGTACAGCGCCTGGGTAGCAGTCGCAGCCTGGGCTGGCGTGATCTTCTGGTTCTCCAGCCTACCCGGTACTCAGATTCCGGGTCGCTTTGGTCCGCTGGGACACTTCGGAGAGTACGCGATATTCGGTGCCCTGATCCTGATTGCGCTGGATGCCCCCGAGCGGCTGCTCAAGGCTGTCGCTCTTGCCTCGGCATATGGTGTTACCGACGAGCTGCATCAGCTTTTCGTAGTGGGACGGCACGCCGACCCAATCGACTGGATCGTGGATACCACCGGCGCGCTCATCGGTGCTGCGGCCATCGCATGGGCGTGGCGGCGCATCAGCGCCAGAAATGCCAGCGGGCGCCCGTAGGCGCCCGCCAAACGGTGCAACCGGCCCCCGCCGGTTACGCCAAACCGATCCATGCAAACACCCGGGAAACAAACCGGGTCATCGTCTGAAACACCGAGCCGACGAGCTCACCAGCGGTCTCGGCCTGAAGAACCTCTTCGGGCTCCGGGGCCACAACAACATCATCGATGTCGTCCTGATCCATGGCGCGAACACGGCTCATCACACGCGTTCTCGTTGCGACACCAGAGGCCTCTTCGCTCTCGTTGACCCGAATCTGCGACTGAGTCCTCGTCTGGCTGCGAAGGGCGGTCTCGCTTCCTTCACCGTCGCCCGCTGCCGGACCGTCACATTCGGAATCGCAGGTGCCATCCTGAAGTTTGTCCTGGATGCGATCTTGTGTCCGGTCCTGCGTGCAATCCTGATCGGCGTCGCCACCGGCCACCGGGGCGTCTGCCTTGACCTGTGCCTTCGTCGCGTCACCACTGCCCTGCCCGCCCGCAAACGCAGGCGTCGCAGTTAGCACCAGTGCGAGCACGAGGAACATGATCGCGACCGTAGTCCGTCTGACCTTCATCGTTCACACCTCCGTCGGCCGTAGCCATCCGCATTTGGAAACGAGTCGAATCGTCGTGAGGTTACGGCTTGCGAATATCCTTGAGACCACCGGTGGTCTCGCGGCTCCCCTGTTGGGTCCCCGTGCCGGGCGAATCTCCCAATCCGGAATCGGAATCGGTCTCTGAGCCTCCTGGAGAACCACCACTCCCGGGCTGGGCGCTTTCGGATGGCGACGACCCAGTAGAAGAACCGGATCCACCCGTACCCGGGATTGATGGCGTCGTTGAGGGCTGGTTGCCGCCAGGCGCTCCCGCACTACCGGCGCCATCGCTGCCTGACGAACCCTGCTGCTCGCGAACTGCAGCCTCGTAGCTGGCCTGCACTGAAGCGGCCATCGTCCTGACACTGTCCATAAGGCGCGTCTGAGCGGCAGTTGTGCGTCCAATGTTTGCCGGCACGCTGTCGACACCGTAGGCGAGCGAGACCGCCCGCTTGAATGCGTCTATGGCGCTATCGACCTCAGCCGAACTCGCCCCGCGACTCAGCAGGCGATCTGCCTCGTCGCCTCGCCGAGCAGCAAGTGCGAACAGGAAGTCCCGCTCGGCCGCGCCCTCGGGAAGCACGGCGACCGCAACATCCTCGGCACCACGCTTGAGGGAGTAGAGCATGTCTCCAGGCAGCGATGCGGCTGCTGCTACAGAGACCCCGCCGAGAAGCGTGGCCGTAACAGTGAACGCGGCTGCGGCGCGCGTAAATGCCAACTGCTGCACCCGAAACGGTGCCCCGCCAGCGGCGATCATCACTCTGCGCCGGATTTCGCGCTTTGAGCGCGCCGACATCTTATCTGCGGAACGTGCAACGGCACCGGCGATGAGTTGCTCGTCGCCGGGCGTGATTTCCGTATATTCGTCATGAGTCATCTTCGTCGGCCTCCTTGCCCAGAAGTGTGGCCAAAGAACGCACTGCGCGATGCTGCATCGCCTTGACGGCACCCTCTGTCTTTCCAAGGGCATCCGCGACATCTTTGAGGCTCAAATCCCACATGAACCGCATGATGATCACCGACGCTTGCTCCTCAGTCAGCTCGCGCAGCGCAGCTCGTACTTGCTCGCTGTCGAGCCGCATGATGACTTCGTCCTCAACCCTCAGGCTGTCCGGGAGGGCGGCGGCGGCCGAGATGTCTACGGTCTCCGGCTGTCGTTCACTCTTGCGATGGCAGTCGATGACCGCGTTGCGAGCGATCCTGAAGAGCCACGCTGTGAACGGTAGACCGCGGTCATCGTAGGATCCGATAGCCTGCCACGCCTTCGTAAACGCGACCTCGGTAAGGTCCTCTGCATCCTGAACGGTACGAACTCTGCTGCGGGCGAACGCGAAGACGCGATCAACGTACAAGTCGTACAGACGCCCGAATGCAGCAGCATCGCCCCGCGATGCTCGCGCAATGAGTTTCTCAATGTGCCTATCAGTCACCGTGAACTCCCACGGTGAGCCTCTTGCACATGGAAACGCTCCTTAGGCTGTGGCGGATACGCTCGGAAGACGAACGCTGTCAGAGACATCCAGACATGATGCGGACCCCAAGAACGTAGGTGTGCCCGCTAATCTGAGACAAAAGCAACGCTACTTCATTCCGACGATGCCCTTCATGCCATCGGGCATCTTCTCACCGAGGAAATCGAACTGCTTGCCGTAATCCTTCATCATTTCCTCGAACGCGCTCATCATATAACGCTTCTTGAACCCGTCTTCGAGCAGAGCAACCTCGCGCATCTTGTGCCCGTAGAACGTCATGTAGCACTTAGCGAGCGCGCGATACACGTCGTCGAGAGACATCTCGTACGGCTCGACGATTGGTGTCATGAGGTTGTACTTCGAGTAGTCGGTGACCCGTATGCGGTCCTTCATCTCTTCGTGCAGAGAAGTGAACGGCATCGGGGTGATTACCGGAAAGACGGCGATATCAGGATTGAGTCGCACAGCCTCTTTGATGGTTGTGTCTATGGACTCCCATGTCTCATCCGGGAACCCGACCATAAACGACGCTTCGCTCATGATGTCGTTCTCGCGCAGCAAATCGAGTGCGCGCTTGTTCATATCACCATCGGTGCCCTTGTTGAGGCTCTCTAGCATCGAGTCTGAGCCACTCTCAACGCCAACATACACATGGATGACACCTGCCTCATGGTACTTGTGGAGGATCTTCTCATCCCGAATGATGTCTTCGACCCGCGTCTCCATGAGCAGCTTCACGGGGAGGTTCGCCTCGATGATTAGATCCAGTTGCAGCTCCCAGCGATCGCGATCGAAGGTCGGGTAAGGGTCGATAAAGGTGATGAACTCCACCTTATGCTCCTCGACCAGGAGCCGCATCTCGTCGATGACGCGGCGCGGGTCGCGCGAGCGCCAGTCGCTTCGCCAGAACGCCCTATGTGAGCAGAACGAACAGCCCATCATGCAGCCCCGGGTAGTGAGTATTGACGCCATACGGCCCCAGGGATCGATGTTGTAGTGATAGTCGTTCCAGTCGAGCAAGTGCCACGCGGCAACTAGCGTATCGAGATCCTTGATATGAGGCCGCATCTCGGTGGCAATGACGCGCTCTCCATCGCGAAATGCAATGCCGGCCACAGTAGCCGCCTGTCCGGCAGGGATTGCCGAGAGCAACTCGCGCAGCGTCTCCTCGGCCTCTCCTCGCAGCACATAGTCAACATCGCCAGTGTCGTCTCCCAGAATCTCGTCATACAGGAATGTCGGGTGCGGCCCCCCGATGACCGTGATGATGCTCGGGTCAACGAGTTTGGCGAGACCGAGGGTCTTGAGGGCCGCCGGCACACTCGCGGTGCTCACTGCGCCCGAGACCGGCAGGTAATCCATCGTCATGACGTAGTCCGGTGCAACCCGCTCGATCTCCGCGCGCACATCATCGAATGAGAAGTCCTTGTTCATCGCGTCGCATATGACAGCTTCATGACCAGCATCAACGGCTGTGCCTGCCAGATACGCAAGCTGCACCGGCGGCCACGTGCCAATAGTCTGAACGCCCCAGCAATGGTAGGGCGGTACTATGAAGAGTATCTTCGCCATCGGAACTCGCTCTCGTTGATCTGAATGCACCAAGGGGATTCTATCGCACAACAGCAATTGCAATGCCTGCCACCGTTGATGCGCGCGCAACGCCCTAAACAGACACGCCACGCGCCCGCATTAGACCGCAACAGTGGAAAGCACGTAGGGTGCTAGTAGATGCCTGATTGCGCGGCTTGCTCGGGAGCAACACCAAGCTGCCGCACTTTGATCTTGAAGTCGTGAGCGTTCGCGGCCATCGCGACGGCGTCGTCGAGGGTGATCTTCCCCTGCTGATACATCGCAAGCAGACTCTTGTCGAACGTCTGCATTCCGTAGTACTCGCCCTCTTCCATCGCATCCCGGATCTTGTAGGTCTGCTCGGGGTCGAGGATGTACTCACGCACCGTACCGGTCATCACAAGGACCTCCACCGCCGGGGTCAGGCCGCCATTGATCGACGGAATCAGCCGGAGTGAGACGATGCCCTTGAGCGTGGATGCGAGCATGAGTCGAATCTGCTTCTGCTGATACGGCGGGAAGAAGTCGATGATGCGATTGATGGTCTCGGTGGCGTCGATCGTGTGGAGCGTCGAGAAGACCAGGTTCCCAATCTCAGCGGCGGTAAGTGCTGCCGAGACGGTCTCGTGATCGCGCATCTCTCCGATGAGCACAACATCCGGGTCCTGGCGTACGACGTGGCGCAGCGCGTCGGCGTAGCTATCGGTATCAATGCCAATCTCGCGCTGGTTGATGATGCACTTGTCATCCTGATGAAGGACCTCGATAGGGTCCTCGATCGTGACGATGTGGCCATCACGAGTGTGGTTGATGTGATCGATCATCGCTGCAAGCGTGGTGGTCTTGCCTGATCCAGCGGTACCGGTGACAAGCACGAGGCCGCGGGGTTCATCGGCCAACTGACGCACTACCGACGGCAAGCCAAGATCCTCTATCGAGGAACGCGTGGTGGACACGCGGCGCAGCGTGATGCCAACACTACCTCGCTGGTGAAAGACGTTCACACGAAAGCGTCCGACTCCTGAAACGGAGTATGCAAAGTCGATCTCACGGTGGTTCTCAAATGACTGGCGCTGCCGCTCGTCCATCATGCCGAGCGCCAACGTCTTGGTCGCGTCCGGAGAAAGTGATGGCAGATCCCTAAGGACTACGAGCCTCGCATTAAGCCTGATTGCCGGCGGGCTACCTACCTTGAGGTGTAAATCGGAGCTGCCGCGGTCTGCCATGAGTTTGAGGAGCGAGTCGATCTCTGCCATGCGGTGTCACCACATCCGATCCGAGAGTCCTGGGCACATATGAGAATACCGCAGGAACGGTGCTCTCGGATACCCGCGCGTTAGGCCTCTCGCAACGCCGGGCGCGACCAACCGAATGCAGAAACCATAACGACTACCACGCCAACCACCAGCACGGTGTTGGAGAGCCCGATGCGATCCGCGAGCAGGCCGGCTCCAACGAAGCCCACAGTCGTGGCAACGCGGGACATCGCGTTCTTCGCTGCGAACACCCTACCTCGCAGCTCGGGACGAGCTATCCGCTGGATGAGCGTTGCACCGGGAACGTAGAACCACATGTTCGCCACGCCGCCTATGAACAGGAGCGGCACCGTCGCCCAGATCCCAGGTGCGAACGCCACCAACACGAATGCCAATCCAAATACCGTGAGGCTGCTGAGGAACTTGCGCCCAGCCGCCCCCGAGCCACTCTGGCCGATACTCACGCTTCCCACCAAGAGGCCGAGGGTAATCGCGCCATCCAGGAGAGCGAGTCCGATTGCCCTTGAGCTGTCCGTGGAGCCGTAGCGCTGAAGCGCCAGACCGTTGACCGAGAGGACCGCAGCTGCGATACCGGCTGCCGCAAGTGAGTAGACGCTGACGAGGTCACGCAAGACGTTCGTATCACTGATGTGCGAAAGCCCCCGTCTGAGCTCATGAACGAACGGTGCCGCAGGCTCTGCCTCCGCAGCACGACCACGATGAACAACAAATGCGACGAACACTGCGGACAGAACGAACGTTGCACCGTCCAAGTAGAACGCGTTGGCTACACCCATCGCCGCAACGATGCCCGCGGCCCCGACCAGGCCGAGCAACTCCGACACGGACGCGGTCACGTTGTCGAGTGAGTTCGCGGCCATGAGATCATCTGTTGGAACGACTTCTGGAATCAGAGAGAGCCTGGCGGGCTCGAAGAAGAGCGACACTGTGGCCACGCAGAACGCGGCAGCGTACACCGCAGGCATGCCGACTTGAATGAGCAGTGGTATAGAGAGGACGATGGCGGCTCGCAATACATCGGAGGCAATCATCGTCGTCCTGCGATCCCATCGGTCGACGAAAACTCCTGCCGGCACTCCGAAGAAGACCGCCGGAAGTGTCGTCACGGCAAGCATAGCGCCAACGTGAGCGACCGAGCCCGTGAGCTTATAGACCAGTACGCTCATCGCGATCTGGTGCACTTTGTCGCCGACAACGGACACTAGCTGCGCCACCCAGAGCATCCGATAATCACTCGAGCGCAGCGGTGCCATCAGACTCGGGCTTGCCATGACCCCCCTCAAGGTCGCCTCTCCCCAGTTCCAGCATGGACCGCAACCAGACCGCTTGTCTAGGGTCTGCAAGCACCCACATAGTCACTGCGGCTAAGGCTGGAGATCTTGACCACATCACCCGTGTGCGGTGCGTGAATGTATTGGCCTCCGCCGACGTAAATGCCAACGTGGTGAATCGGTGACCCGAAGAAGACAAGGTCACCGGGCTGAAGATTTGACTTAGACACGTGAGGACCACTGTTGTACTGTGCGCGGGAGCTGTGCGGAAGGCTCACGCCAACCTGGGCGTAGACCCACATAGTGAACCCGCTGCAGTCAAAACTGTTGGGTCCATCAGCGGCCCAGACGTATGGCGCACCTAGCTTGCTCTTGGCAATAGCGACTATGCCGCCCTTGGGAGCAGTGCCCGGGTCGCCGCCGGAGTCACTGGACGGGGACGGACTCCAGCTCCTGGCTGCTGCCGCTTCCGCTTCTTTTTCAAGCTGCGCAATCTCGGCTTCAAGGCCATTTAGGAGCTTCTTGCGGCCGGCGAGCTGCGATTCGATCGACTTCTTCTGCGCCTCGAGGGAGTCGCGTTCCTTCTTCGACTGCGCCTGTGCGGTCTTCAGCTCGGCCTGTGTCGCCGAAACCTCGATGCGAGTGGACTTGAGCTCGGCAACAGCATCGGCGTCTTGTTCGCTGAGCTGCTGCAGCAAGTCCCAGCTGGTCGAGAACTCCTCAAAGCTGCTTGCGCCGAAGAGAATCTCAAGGAAGCCCAACGGGCCTGAGCGATACATACCGTCGACCCGCGTGTCCAAGTGCGACTGAAGAGTATCCTGACGCTCCTTGAGCTGCTTCAGTCGCTTCTCGGCCGCGGTGACCTTTGCGGTGACCTTCTTGTAGGCTGTGTTCGCCTCGTTGTAGGCCTCAGACGCGATCTCGACTTTGGTATCGAGCTCATCTACCTGCTTCTGAACGGCAACGGCCTCAGCGCGCTTGCTGGCAACGGGTTCGCCAAGAGCGCGAACCGGCATGGCCGCCAAGACGGCGAAGCTGAGTGCGAATGCGAGAATCTTTGAGTATTTGCTGTGCAGGGCGAACGCCTCCTACACCGGTTGTCTAATGGGCAAAACGCCGAGTCATAATACCATACTCGGAGCCCCGGGCGTCAGCGCGAGGCATACAGCATCAAGCAAACGTACTGCCAATCGCTGCATCGCCTGCTCGTCCTCGGCCACATCGCCCAGGTCGATCAGCGCCTCTCGGCACCCCTCTGCAGCCGCAAGTGCGGTCATTAAACGGGCCTCTACAGCTTCTTGCGCGGCGAGTCCGACCCGCACGAGTGGCACCCCCGCGAAGTCGGTTTCAGGGTCTGAGCATGTACCTAGGTGCAGCAATACGTCCACTGTCTCAGAATCCACATCATCACAGACCTCGACGCGGGAGGCTGGCTCAGTAGCGATCGCGAGGTTCGCGAAGCGTTCCGCCACCGCTCTGCCGCGCGCATCAAGACAATGAACCCGGATGCGCGTCCGGGAGAGCACGTCTGCCGCGCGAGCTGGCGCAACCGCAAGCGCAACAGGCGCGGTCGGGTCTTTGTCCTCCCACACGTGTCTCAGACGCATGACGGCACGAACCGTGTCTGCTCCTACGATGCCGTCAGCCGGGTAGCCGGTGTTCAGCTGGAACTCCCTGGCGGCTCGCTCTGTGAACGCCCCAAAGATTCCATCGGGATCGCCACATGCGAATCCGAGCGCATTCAGCGCGCCTTGTAGCATGGCGACGTCGGCTCCATGGAAGTGCGGAAAGCGGAGATAGAGAAGACGGTCACCAAGAACGAACGTCGCATCAACCAGCGCCGACCACGTTTCTGCTCCGACAACGCCGTCCTCGGCCAGTAGGCGTGTGCTCTGGAAGCTGAGGACCGCATCGTAGGTGGCGCCAAGGAACACGCCATCCACCCCGGATGAGCCGAGGTCATAGCCAAGACGCAGCAGTCTCTTCTGAATGTCCTCGACGCCGGGGCCACGGGCCCCGCGCTCGATAGGTGTGCTCACTGACGGTACTCCGAGTCTATCGCGGCGATCCGCGGTCAGGATGATCCGTACCGCTCCCTGAACCGGGCGACGTTCGTCTGCATATGGTTGTCTTGGGCGTGGCTCCTGTGCAGGAACTGATCGAGCTCGATGCTCACTCCCACGTCATAGCGGTACCGAAAGAGCTGCGGTACGTCGTCGAAGTCTAGCACGAAGGCATCACTGAGCGCGTTCAGTATCGGCCGGACTTCGAGCAAGAGATTGCCGGTACGCCGTGCCACATCTTCAACGGTAAGCCACTCATTGGCGTGGTGCGACATGAATGTGACGACATCTCGGATGACGACCTCTGTGGCGTGGTCGTCGGGCAGACGCGAAAGCGCTCGAGCTAGGCTCACGTCTACCTCCGTTCCGCCCGACCGTCCCCGTCGGGCTATGCTCAGTTCGCGACCTTGACCTGATTCTTCCCGTATCGCTTTGCTTCGTACATGGCCTTGTCAGCCGTCTCAACGAGGCGTGCAGGTGTGGTCGCGTGCGTTGGATACGTTGCAACGCCCAGAGACACTGTTTGCGTGACAGGGCGATTGTCCTCGCCCGTGAAGAACTCGAACTGAGACATACTCTTTCGTATGCGCTCGGCAACTGCAAGGGCTCCGCCGATATCTGTTTCCGGAAGCACGAGAATGAACTCCTCACCGCCATATCGGGCGGCGACGTCTATCTCGCGGAGATTCTGCAGCATGATCGCACTGAGCGCCTGCAGAACCTTGTCCCCTTTCGGGTGGCCGTAGCTATCGTTGAACTGCTTGAAGTCATCGATATCGAGCATGATCACCGAGAGCTTGTGCCCAAATCGCGCGGCACGACCTAGTTCCTCTTCCAGGCGTTGCTGGAAGTACCCGTGGTTGTAAAGCTCCGTAAGTCGGTCCGTGACCGATAGACGCTCCAGCTCCTCGTGGAGCAGCGCGTTCTGGAGCGCAAGCGACGACTGGTTTCCAATCACCTGCAGTCTGTCCCGCTCGGCGGGGGTGAGTTCGCGGAACGTGGAGGATGCGACCAACAGCACGCCCACGATCGACTCACCGGAGCGTAGCGGCAGTGCCGCCTGCGAGCGGATGTCGTCGGGATTCACGGACCACTCGGCAAGCTCAGATCCGAGCGGTACGTCGCTTTGCTGGGTGAATCCGTCCCTGAATGCCGAGCCAAGAATCGTCTCCGAGACGGGAACGACGGCCCGAAACGCCTCTTCTGGCCGCCCCTGACTGGCACGCAACTTGAGCGTCCAGTCCTTCTGTTCGAACAGGTATACGCATGAGATCTCTGCGCCGAGGATGCCGTTTGCACCATCGACCATCAGACTCGCGACGTCTTCTACCGAGGAGTAGCTTGTCAGAGCTTTGAAGAACTCATGCGTGAAGAAGATCTCCGCGAGACGGCTCTCAAGCTCCTCGTTCGCCTTCTCAAGCGCCTCTTTGCTGGATTGGAGCCGACGCTCGTGGCTGCGAATCTTGTCATACGCCACCTGCAGTTCGACGAAGATCTTCTCCTGCTCTTCACTCCGCTTCTTCGCGATGAGAAGGTCCCATACAAGCTCGGCGCCGTGGCCTGCGACGATGCCGACATTAGGCGGCTTCTGGTTCTCAAGCGCCCTCTGCATAGATGGTTCTTCGGACATGTCGAGGATCAGATCGAGCTCGCCGATCTGAGATAGCTCGGATATCTCGGTTGTCGTGAACAGCCCAAGGTCATCCGCCAGGCGGACTGCTGGCGCTGCACGATTTGAGTCACACACGGCGACGATAATGAGGTTCTCGACATCCGAGAGCAGACGAAGCACCGACGTGGCTCTAAGCCCGCCGCCAGCTATCGCTATTCTCACCTGCCCGGACCGAGTAGCGGTCTCTGCGGCAGGTGCCGCAGAATACTCCATCATCGATAACGCCCTTTTCGATTGAAGAAAACTAAAGTTCTCTGATGCCATACATGTAGCTACGCACAACCAGCACCCCTGTGTCCAGATGCAGCTCCACAGTTCGTGCGTGACTTCCACCTATATCTTCGGCCAGAATCGGGATGCGCAAGAGGCTCAACTGGTGTCGAACTTCCTCCAGATTTCGCTCCCCGACGTTCGAGAGGTTACTGTCTGACTTGAACATGGCCGCGCCGCCGGCGATCTTCGCCACCAAACGCCTGGCAGCGACCCCCTCGGTGAGCTCTTCGATCATGCGCGGGATCGCAACTGATGCGAAGCGGTCCTGATCACCATCGTGCGTTACATCTGAAGGCATGGGCAGCATCACGTGCGCGAGCCCACCTCGATGCCGGAATGCATCCCACACCGCAACGCCGATGCACGACCCGAGCGCAGGCGTCATGAGCAAGGCCGGATGCTCGGCCACGGCGAATTCCCCGGTGCCAACGTGAATCACGTCGGCGGCCGAGTCACCATAGCTAAGGCTGCTCAGGAAGCCCGCGCTCATCTGTTTCGCCCGTCGCTCACACGATTCCCAGTCTGCCGAGAATGACGTCGAGGCTATCAGGGTCCGGCATGTAGAACAGGGCTGCATCCACAACCGCACGCTCGTCGATGAAACTCGTGAGGACGAGGATCGCGGTATCGGCCTTCATGCCAATATCAACGGTCGCCACCTCGAGAATGGCGCCCATCATGTCAAACGCGAAAGCTGGCGGTGACGGCAGAAGGCTCAGATCCGCCATTCGAGCGATTGCCGACAGGTACGCCGAGATGAGAATCGAACCAGTGTGAGTGGCAAGTGCCTCTTCCTCGGCATTCATGGACTTGGTTGTTCCCGGCTCACGGCTGCGGAGCAAGTCAACGAGCCCCAGCATCGCAGCGCGTGGCGCGATGAATAGCATGCCTCCGCTGATGTCGCCAAGTAGTCGCGAGTAGACCGCGCCCACGAGAGTCTCGGGACCGCCGAAGAGCATAGGCACGTCGCTCACCGGAACAAGTTTTACCTCCGGCACCGTGATCTCGACGGGATGGTCCAGCAACTGAGACAGCGCGGTCGCCGCATGTCCGGCACCAATGCTGCCTAGCTCACGCAGGGCGTCGATCTGAAACGCCGACATGTGTTCCGGTTTCAAGGGTCACACCCCCATTCCGAAGAGCGTCCGAGGATCCAAGATGAGCGCGACCCGACCGTCGCCAAGCACCGTAGCTCCAGCAAGACCCCGCAACTCCTTGAAGATAGGCGAGAGCGGCTTGATGACCACCTCGTGTCTGCCAACGAGCTGTTGCACCGCGAGCGCGCGGATCTGCTCGGCTGACTCCAGTAAGACGATGTGGTCGCCTTCCTCCGGCATCATGCGGCGATGCTGCACGGAGCCGATGACCTCGTCCAGTCGGAAGAGCGGCGCTACTGAACCGTCTCGCAGAACGACCACCGGAGCTCCGTCAACGGTCTTGAGCTTCACCTCGTCGCGGGAGAGCACTTCAGTGACCGCCGATAGCGGTAGCGCGAATACCTGTTCACCTGCACCGACCAGAAGCGACTGGATTATCGCGAGCGTCAGCGGCAACGTAAGGACTATGCGGGAGCCCCGACCGAACTCCGAATGGATCGTCACAGTTCCGCCGAGATACTCGATCTTGCCCTTAACGACATCCATGCCGACGCCCCTACCTGAGACCGCAGTGGTCTTCTCGGCGGTAGAAAACCCGGGCTCGCATGTCAGCATAAGGATGTCGGAGACCGAGTACGAGTCTCGCTCGGATGGCGTGACGATGCCACGCTCGACGGCCTTGGCCCAAATACGATCGCAGTCCATGCCTTTGCCGTCATCCTGAACGACTATGCGCACCTGATCACGATCGCGGCCAGCCTCAAGGCGGATAGTGCCCTTGGGTGGCTTGCCAGCTGCAACACGCTCTTCCTCTGACTCGATACCATGATCTATCGCGTTTCTGAGCAAGTGGACGATCGGGTCGCCGATCTCATCTAGAACGGTGCGGTCCAGCTCGATGTCCAGTCCACCCATGTCGAAGCTGACAGCGCGGCCAAGGTCGCGCGCGAGATCGCGCACCATCCGCGGGAACCGGTTGAAGATGTTCCCAACCGGAACCATTCGGGTTTGCATAACTTCGTGCTGCAACTCGCCGCTTATCTGTTCCAGCGCCGAAAGCGCGTCCATCAATTCGTGCGAGTCAAATCCTCTGGCAAGCCGGTTCAGCCGCGATCTGATGATGACCAGCTCGCCCACAAGGTTGACCATGCTGTCGAGATGTCCGATCGAGACACGGACCGTCTGGGTCTCCGCCAGCTTCGGGATTGACTTGCGCTGGCGCTCCTCCGTGGGCCGAACCTCGATGATCGGTTCAACCACATCCGCAGCAGAGACCTCTACCGACTCAACCTCGCTGATAGCAGAGATTGCGGCCGAGATCGCGGAAGCCGACTCGCGCGTACGAACGATCACTGCGAATGAACGATCAAACTTCTCGTCTTCGATTTCCCGCGCACCCGGTTCGGTCTCAATGACCGTTCCCATATTCCCCAGCCTCTTGATTGCCATGTACGCGCGCACGGCTTTCAGCACACACGTCTCGGCGAGAGTGGTGTCCACACGCCACAACGCGCCATCGTCGGCGTCCGCAGGTACGTTCACCTGGACAGCGGCTTTATCTGACTCGGTCACTTCTTCCGCTCGAACGGTCGCGTCCGTACGCATAACTAGCGCCGAGACGAGTGAGGCTACGTCCACCGCCGTCCCGCCGTCGGACTCGTCAGCAATGAGTTCGCGAACTGCGTCGACCGCCCGAAGCATGAGGTCGATCAGTGATGAGTCCGCCTGCTGCTCGCGCTTGCGGACAGTGTCCATGAGACTTTCCATTTTGTGGGTAAGCTCAGCTGTTCGAACGTAGCCCATAGTCGCCGACATACCCTTGAGGCTGTGGGCGCCCCGGAAGACGGTTTCGACCGGTTCCAGGTCATTGGGGTTACCTTCCAGCGCAAGAAGGCCCTCGGTGATAGCTTGCACGTACTCCGCACTCTCCGAGAGGAATACATCCTTGTATGCCGACATGTCGTCACTCATCGCAAGACCTCCCCTCTGATTGTCCGTCTGACTTCTGCAGCGACGTTTGAAAGTGGAACGATCTTGTCCGCCGCACCCAATCGCGCCGCAGAGCCTGGCATTCCCCATACGACGCTGGATTCTTCGTCCTGCACGATCGTGTCGCCCCCGCCGAGGTGAATGTCGTTCAGCCCTACGGCACCGTCCGAGCCCATCCCCGTTAGAACCACACCCAGAGCCCGCGAACCGAATAACGCCGCAACGCTCGAGAACAGAGGATCCGCTGCCGGACGAACGCCGTGAAGCGTCGGCGTATCCAGCAGCTCGATTCTCGGCCTCTTAGCGTTTGAAACAACCATATGGGAACCATGCGGAGCGAGATAGGCAGTGCCCGCCTCAAGGAGCATTCCGTCTCGTCCTTCGACGATGTTGATATCGGTCACCTTGCCGAGACGACGGGCCAGCGATGATGTGAAGCCTGCAGGTAGGTGCTGAACTACAAGGTATGTGCCTGGGAGTGACCGCATCAGGCCCGAGAAGACAAGTTCAAGCGCCGGCGGTCCTCCAGTCGATGCCGCGAACGCCACGATTCGATTCATCGCCGGAGCGGGAGAGACCTTGCCTCGCGGCGCACCGCCCCCGACCAGAGCACGGCTGCCAGAGGATGCCGCAGGAGACACGCCGTGCGATAGACGGCGCTCAGGACTGATCCGGTACGCGGTCTTGATCTTCTTGATAACCATTTCAGAAAGCTCGGACAGCGACGTTGCAAAGCCAGCTTTCGGCTTTGAGATGAAGTCGACCGCGCCTAGCGCAAGCGCCTGATAGGCCATGTCCGGATCATCGACACCGCTCAGCATGACCACGCGTGCGTCTGAGCTCCGAATCAGATGCGGAAGCGCTTCGATACCTGTGAGCTCCGGCATTTCGACATCGAGCGTGATAACGTCTGGATTGAGGCTGTGCGCTTTCTCGATCGCCTCTACGCCTGTCTTCGCCGTGCCGACGACATCTATGCGCGGATCCACGCCCAGAGCGCGGGTCAGCATCTGGCGCGTCAGCGCCGAGTCATCTACGACGAGGACCTTGATGATAGAGGACATGGCCGCCTCAGCAGCGCGGCGTGGACTGCAAGCACTTCTTGACAGTCTCGAGCACCTTCGTGGGCTGGAAGGGCTTGACCAGGAAGTCCATCGCTCCGGATTCAAGGGCTTCGACTATCATGCGCTGCTGTCCCATGGCGCTCACCATGAGCACTCGCGCCGCCGGGTCTTGCTCCCGGATCAGTCGAAGCGCATCAAGACCGCTCATCTCGGGCATAGTGATGTCCATCGTCACGAGATCAGGGCGCAGCTCGGCAAACTTCTCAACGGCATCGCGACCGTTGACCGCCTCGTGTATGACATAACCCTCCTTGGCGAGAATGTCACGAATCATCATGCGCATGAACGCAGCGTCGTCAACGACGAGCACCGACTTAGACATCGTCTTGCGCCTCCTCGGTTGCAATCGGCGGTCCGTACGACACACGAGGCAACGCCTTGTCCGGATCTAGAAGGATCACCAGGCGGTCATCGCGATTCGCGACACCTTGAAATGCCTCGGCAGTCTCCGCAGAGAGAGCGGCAGAAGGTGTTGGCATGATCTCATCGACACTGAATGTCGCAACCTCATGAGCCGAGCCGACCGCAAGACCGACGAGTCCCGAGCCGGCCTCTGCAACAACGATCCTGGAGGCGGCAGAGTGCTCTATCGGCGCACCAAGAAGGCGCTGTGCAAGGTCTATGACCGGGATGACCTGGCCGCGCAGGTTGATCACACCCTCGACCATCTCGGGCGCATGTGGAACCGGCGTCGGAACCTCGTAGCGGATGATGCTCTGCACGCGCTCAATTGGAAGCCCGTACTCCTCCGCCCCAAGACGGAAGAGTACAAACTGTCGATGTACGGTGCCGAGCGTCGATTCCACCCCGGTACCTTCCTAATCAACCTGGAACATGTGCACGGAGTCCTCCAGGCGCCGGGCCATGTCGGCCAGCTCCTGTGCCGAGGACGAGATCTCTTCCATACACGCGGTCTGCTGCTCGGCTGCGGCAGCAGTCTCTTCAGCAGACGCTGCGTTCTCCTCGACGACTGCGGCGATGTCGTGCATCGCGCGGTCTACATCTACGGTGCGCTGCGCCTGGCCGGACATCGCGGCCGCGATTTCCTCGGCAAGGGTGGCTGTGCGCGAGACGGCTTCGGTGATCTGGCGAAGCGCGTCGCCGGAGCGGCCGACGACCTCGGTGCCTTTGGCGACCTCTGCGGTGCCTATCTGCATGTACTTGAGAGCCTTCGCGGTCTCAGTCTGCACATCCTTGATGAGCTCACCGATCTGTTCGGCCGCTTTGCCGGAGCCCTCTGCAAGCTTTCGGACTTCCTCTGCAACTACCGAGAAGCCGCGTCCGGACTCGCCGGCACGTGCGGCCTCGATGGCAGCGTTGAGCGAGAGCAGGTTCGTTTGGTCGGCGATCGAGGTGATGACATCGACTATGTTGCCGATCTCCTCGGAACGATGGCCGAGCACCTCGACTGAACCCGCAAGGGTCTCGATGGCCTGGCGGACCTCGGCGATCTTGATGATCGCTTCATCGGTGGCCGCCTCGCCGAGAACGGACGCCTTGGCGGCTTCTTCGCTCGTCTTGCTCGCTTCATCGGCACGGCGCGCAACTTCGCCGACTGTCTTGGTAATGGCCTCGATCGCCGAAGATGTCTCCTCGACCTTGCGAGACTGCAGCTCGGCGCCGTGAGCGATTTGCTGAACCGAGGACGAGATTTCCATCGACGACGAGTTGATCTCTTCCGACGATGCCGAGAGCTGGGTCGCGGCGTTTGTGACCGACTCGGCTGAGCGACGCACGTTGCCGGCGATGTCGGCGAGGGACTCGATGAGGCTGTTGCACTCCTCGGCAAGCACGCCGATCTCATCCGGGCGGATTACTGCCGCACGCACTGTCAGATCGCCGTTGCCAGCCTCGATCATGGTTGCGCCGAGCCCCCGAAGTGGATCCAGGACCCTGCGCTTGAACACCCAACGCCAGGCCAACGATCCGGGTATGGCGCATATCGCCATGGCAATCGCGCCGACGATTGCGACATACATCAAGTCGTACGGAGGCATTCTGAGAACGAGGAGTGCGAATGCGCCCGTCACTACCAGGCCTATGAATACAGCAGGCCCGATCGTAAGCCATGTGTACATGGTGAAAGTGAAAGACAACCCCCGCTTAACCGAGCTGTTGCGGTGCTCCCTCTGCATGCTGCGGTTCCCTCCTCAAGTGAACGCCGTGACCAGCTGGGTCACCTTGACAACAATAACAGAAGCCAAGCGCTCACCGCAGCTTCAGCGGCTTGCGATAGATGCGCTCTCGACCACTGACGAGCTCATAATCGTGTTCCACCTGCGGGCCGATTCTCTCGCTACGTCCGAGTACAAGATAGCCGCCTCGTGCCAACGCCGACCAGAACACACCGAGCACCCGTTCTTGCTCTTCGCGATTGAAGTAGATGAACACGTTGCGACAGAAGATCACGTCCACTACATGTATCGGCTTGTCTTCGAATAGGTTCAAGTAATCGAACTTGCAGAGGCGCGCGACTTCGGGCTTGATCTTGAAGTGATCAGCCTTCACATCCAGGTAGCGCTGCTGGTCCACTCGCGGGATCTGATCGATCATAGAGATGTCGTACTCGGCACGCCTGGCAACTGCAAGCGCATTGCGGTCAAGATCCGTACCGAGAATGGTGAGCAGGAAGTCCGTCGACATAGGTCCCATTGCCGAGAGGAACGACATGGCGAGCGAGTACGGCTCTTGCCCTGTCGCGCAACCTGCCGACCACACGCGGATCATGCGCTGATGCCGCGCGGCCTTCTCGGTGAGCAGCGCCGGGAGTATCTCTTTGCGGAAGAGCTCAAAGACCGTCGCGTCTCGGAAGAACTGCGTCACATTGATCGTGAGCGTGTCGAGAAGCTTGGCGTACTCTTCAGGGTGCTCATCGAGGTAAATCGCGTACTGGCGGTAGGTGTGCAGGTTCAGGGCATGGAGACGCGCAGCGAGACGCCGCTCTACATACCGCGGGCGATACTGCGCCATGTCGAGCCCCCGCGCGTCGCGGATCTTGTCGAGTAGGCGCGTCAGGTTTCCCCGGTACACCGCATCGGCCTGTCGGCCCTCCATCACACCCCCGTTGTACGTAAGTATCCTCGCCATTGTAGAATATGCGGCAACCAACCGGCAGGTTCATCTGCGCGCAAGGAGAATTCATGTCCCGGGCATCCACTTCCGTACGTATCCTGGCGATGTTCACCGCCCTGCTGCTCTTCGCGCTTGCAGGCGGCTCCGCATTCGCCGTGGCCGACGACTTCGCTGCCCGTGAGATCCTGCCCGCTGGTGCATCGGTTGAGGGAGAGGCACTCGGAGGTCTTACACGCGCCGAAGCAATCGACGTAGTGCGTCAGAAAGTCGCCGAGCCGCTCGCCCAGCCACTGACGGTGTCGCACGGCGCGAAGACATTCACACTCGATGCCGGATCGATGATCACAGTCGACGTTGAAGGCATGGTTGAGACGGCGTTCGAACCGAAGGCCACCGCATCGCTCACGGCCCGCGTTGGCGCGCGTGTCATGGAACGCACAACCGGTCTTGCTGTAGCACCAGCGATCACGGTCGATGAGGCCGCACTGGATGCATGGATTGCCGACGTCGCGTCAAAGATCGACACCGCGCCTGCGGATGCCGAGATGGTCGTGGCGGGCAATACGCTCAAGACGATTCCTGCACGCAGCGGCGCATTGGTCGATCGCAGCGGTGCGAAAGAGGCGATCATCGCCGCGCTGAATGATGGCATCAAGAACGTCGATTTGCCTGTTGCCATCACAGAACCGGAAATCGCCGAGGCGGATCTTGGCTCGACGATTCTCGTACGACGCTCGCTTCGCAAGCTGTACCTGTACGATCACGGGAAACTCGTGAAAACGTACTCGATCGCAGTGGGTACTCCGAGCTATCCGACTCCGCTCGGCGATTTTGAGATCACACTGAAGCGGTACCGTCCAACGTGGAGCAACCCGGGGTCCGATTGGGCGAAAGACATGCCCGCGTACATCGGGCCAGGACCGGGCAACCCGCTCGGCACGCGCGCGCTCAACCTCAATGCCTCGGGTATCCGGATCCACGGGACTTCAAGCGACTACTCGATCGGCAGCGCTGCTTCACACGGGTGTATGCGCATGCACATGTGGGACGTCGAGGATCTTTACCCTCGCGTTGAGGTCGGCACGCCGGTCCACATCATCCGCTAGAGGACGCGATCCTGCATCCGGACGCGTGCGGTCCAACTGCACCCTGCGCTTGTGAGCGCTGACTCAGCGTCCTCCGCGACATCCTCGGGCACTCTGAGCGCAATGCCGCACAGCGCTCCTAGGCTCTTTGGGGTTGGAATGGTCGCGTGGATGATATCTGCCTCGAGGAGAGTTCGCTCCCCGACGAGCGCATCGTGCGTGGTCGCGAATCCGTAGACGATGAACGGTGCCATCTGAATCACGCGCAGAGTTCGTGCATTGCGCGGATGGCGCGTTCGACGTCATGCTCCGTCACGCCGTACCCGATGCCGAAGCGCACCGCGCCGCTGCCACCGGTTCCAGCGGTAGCATGCGCCCAGGGCGCGCAGTGCAGGCCCGCCCGGACGGCGATCAGGTAGCGAGAGTCGAGCTCAAAGGCGATGCGATCGCTATCCACGCGATCGTGCACGACGCTCACAACAGGCACGCGCTCCTCGGCGGGCGGCGGGCCGAGCACCCGGAGTCCCGGTATCTCGACCAGTGCCTCATGGAGCATGCGGGTCAGTCGACGTTCTGTCGCGCGGATGGCGTCACCCTCTGCCGAGAGTAGCCGAGCCGCAGCGCCCAAACCGGCGATGCCCGGAGTGTTGGGGGTTCCCGCCTCATAGCGATCCGGGCGCGCAACTGGCTGCACCGGGTCTTCCGAATTGGAGCCGCCCCCGCCTTGTACGAGTTCAACGGGTTCCACGCCGGGCGCAAGATAGAGCACGCCAACGCCCTGCGGGCCGAGCAGCCCTTTGTGTCCAGAGGCGACGTAGGCGTCGGCGCCGAGCGCCGCAAGGTTCACTTTGAGATGACCTGCGCCCTGAGCGCCGTCGACAACAAGGTACGCGCCGACTTCGTGCGCGATATCGGCAAGGTCACCGACCGGCTGTATCGTGCCGAGCACGTTCGATGCGTGCTGACACACGACGACGCGAGTGGGCGCCTCGGCAATCACACGCTCAACGTCGTAGGGGTCGATACGGCCGGCCTGGTCCGCCTGCACGACATCAACGCGCACGCCCGCCGCAGCGAGCGCATGTAGCGGACGCGCGACCGCATTGTGCTCGGTTGAACCAACTACGACGCGGTCTCCCGGTTTGAGCAGCCCCTTGAGGACGAGGTTGAGTCCAGCGGTACAGCCCGGCACGAAGGCGATGTCCCGTGCGTTCGGTACGCCGAGAAGCGACGCGATATCCGTGCGTGACTCCAAGATCAGCCGCGAAGCGGCCAGCGCTATCGCGTGAGCCGAGCGCCCGGGGTTGCCCCCCGCTTTGGTGAGCGCGTGAACCACGGCATCGATGACAGGCTGCGGCTTGGGCCACGATGTGGCTGCGTGGTCGAAGTAGCTGATGCCTTCCGTGGTGCCAGCGTTACGCATGCCCGCCGCCGGCGATCATCTTGGAGGCGTGCTCTAGCTGATCTGCCACGATCCCGAATGACTCCCGGGAGGCCTTCTCGCTGCCAGGGAAGTTGATTATGAGCGTCTTGCCTCGCATCGCAGCCACGCCACGTGACAGCATCGCGCGTTTTGTGATGACCATGCTCTCGGCACGGATCGCCTCGGCGATACCAGGGACTTCGCGGTCACAGAGGCTGAGCGTCGCCTCAGGGCACACGTCGCGGGGGCCAAGGCCGGTGCCGCCGGTCGTCAGGATGACGTCGACCTCGTCGACATCGGCCATCTCGACGATCGCGGTGGCGATGGTCTCCTGGTCGTCCGGAACGACGTGATAAGCCGCGACGAACCATCCGCGGTCTTGCGCAAGCGTGACCAGTCCCTTACCCGACGTATCCTCGGCCTCTCCGGCCGAGCGCGAGTCTGAACACGTCAGCACTCCGATGCGCAGTTCGCTCATGCACGCTCCTCCAGGTGTTCAACCACGATCGAATCTCCACTGCGTACCGTACCACCATGACGCACGACAGCAAAAATGCCCTCCTTGGGCATCACGCAGTCACCGGCCTGGTAGTAGATGGCGCACTTGGTGTGGCAGACCTTGCCGATCTGTGAGATCTCCATCAGCGCGTCATCGCCTACACGGATGACACTGCCGATCGGCAGCTCCAGCAGATCGATCCCGACGGTGGTGATGTTCTCGGCAAAATCCCCGGCGGCAACATCCAGGCCCTTGGCGACCATCTTGTCGATGGACTCCTGCGCAAGCAGGCTCACCTGACGGTGCCAGTCGCCGGCGTGCGCATCGCTCTCAAAGCCGTGATCGACGCGCAGGACACCCTCGGTTCCGGGCGTCTTGCGAACAGTCTTCTTCGCCGAGAGATTCACAGAGGTGACGGTGCCCGGTCCGGGAAGGGTGGTATCTTCGCTCATCAGACGTCCTCTCGCAGGTAATGGCCGGATTTCCCGCCCTCTTTTTCAAGCAGCTTGAGATCTGCGACGACCATCCCCCGGTCGACCGCCTTGCACATGTCGTAGATGGTGAGTCCTGCGACCGACGCCGCGGTGAGCGCTTCCATCTCAACGCCTGTCTTGCCGTCCGTCTCGGCGACTGCGGTGATGAGCACCGTCGCGTCGCCAGGTTCAAGGGTGACGCTCACATGCGTGAGTGCGAGCGGGTGGCACATCGGAATGAGGTCTGCTGTGCGCTTAGAGGCCATGATGCCCGCAACGCGTGCCACAGCGAAGACGTCGCCTTTTGCCGCGCGCCCTTCGACGATCATCGCGAGCGTCTCTGGGAGCATCCGCACTTCTACCGAGGCTACAGCGCGTCTGTGAGTGACGGCCTTATCGGCAACGTCGACCATGCGTGCTGCGCCGTTCTCATCGAGGTGCGTCAAGCGTGCTGCGTCGTCCATCTCAGCCTCCGATCTGGGACATGCGTCTGAGCGTACCGACGCGCATATTGTGACTCTCCGGCTTGTTCGCCAATGCTCGCTGTATGAGTTCGTGGATATCGGCTTCGGTTCCTGTGCGCAGTATGGTGCGCACATCAAGCTCATCATCGCTGAAGAGGCACGTCCGGAGACGACCGTCGGCCGTTAGCCTCAGCCTGTTGCATTCGCCACAGAAGTGATGCGAAAGCGGGGAGATGACGCCGAGCGTACCTTTCGCACCGGGGAACCGGTAGTAGTGTGCCGGCCCCCAGCCGCCAGGGGCGTCGTCGCGTGCCACGGGCATGAGTTCTCCGAAGCCGGCCGCAGCCCCTTCGGCAGTCAACATCGCGAGCGTCTCATCCGAGGGTACGTGGTCGGCTTCTGTCCATCCTTCGCCATCCGTGGAGGCGCAGGCGACGCCATCCTCGGCACCACCCACCGGCATGTACTCGATGAATCGCACATGCACGGGTCGGTCGAGCGTCATACGCGCGAAGCCGAGCAGGTCCTGCTCCAGGCTGCGCACCACGACGACATTGATCTTCACCGGGGCCATCCCCGCGTCAAACGCCGCCTCGATGCCAGCCAACACGTCGTCGAGCTTCCCGCCGCGCGTGATGTTCGTGTACGTCTCGGCATCAAGGGTGTCGAGCGAGATGTTCACGCGGGTGAGTCCGGCCTCGACCAACTCGGCCGCGTACTTGGGCAGAAGCGTCCCGTTCGTGGTGATTGCGATCGACTCGATCCCGGTGACGGCGCGCAGGCGCCGGACATGATCGACGATGCCGGCCCGCACGAGCGGCTCACCGCCGGTCAGTCGGATCTTGGAGATACCTTCTCCGGCCGCGACGGATGCAAACCTCTCTATCTCTTCCCACGAGAGGATCTCTTCATGACCCTTCCACGGCACGCCGTCTGGCGGCATGCAGTAGACACACCGTAGATTGCACCGGTCGGTCACGCTGATGCGGAGGTAGTCGATCCTCCGGCCGTGAGAGTCAGTCGCCATTGCGCGCATCTCCTTGCGGGGTACTGCCGGACAAGAACCGCTCTTCGATGAACCCGGCGAGCGAAGAAGCATCGCTGAGACCGAATACCGGGACACCGTCAGGGCGGAGTTCTGGGTTATCTGTTACAAGCGCAACGATTGCGCCGGGTTCGCTGATCATCTCGTCGGAACGCGCGAGCCGCGAGATCTCTATCCGGACGTTGCCGGAGCGTTTGAACCCCTCTGTGAGCAAGATGTCGCAACCTCCCGCGGCCGCCTCGGCGGCGATCTCATCGAGCGAGCGCTCGGACTCGACTCTGCGGACGACGGCGAACTGCGTGGGCGACGAGATCATGGTCACGCGAGAGCCTGCGCGCGCATGCCGCCAGGAGTCCTTGCCGGGCTGGTCGATATCGATCTCGTGCACGTGATGCTTGCACGTGGCGACGCGCCATCCGCGCGCAGTGAGCGCTCGGATTAGGCCTTCCATGAGAGTCGTCTTGCCGGAGTCGCTCTTGCCGACCACCGAGACGACAGGGATGCCGACCCCTTCGTTCATTCTAGAAGCAGCCCAGATCGCAGTTCTTGACCTTGATACCGGCAGCGTCGGCCGCAGCACCGGCGACCTTGTAAACGACACCGTGCGTCTCGGCAAGCTTGCGCAGCACCGGACAGGTGATTCGGCCGTCGACGGCCTTGGCCTTGACGGCTTCAGTCAGCTCGGGCGTGATCTGCTCGGCCCAACGTGGGTCAATGGTCTTAGGGGTGTCACTGCTCATTCTGAACCCTCCTTGCGATCGATTCGGATGCACTCGGCTATAGCACCTTCCGGGAAGAACGACTCCCCTTCAGGTAGAACCAACAGGCAGTTTGCGCGATGCATGGAGCTCAGCATGGCCGAGGACTGCGCGCCCGAGAGCGTGGCGACGTGTGTGCCGTCGGCACCGAGCGTAGCGGTCGCCCGCAGGAAGTACCGGCGGTCTGGCTTCTTCTTCACGTCGTGCGCCAACGTCACAGCGTGTCTCGGCCGATCAAGGGCCGAGTGACCCTGCATCTTGAGGATGACGGGCCGCACGAAAAGCTCGAAGCCGACCATGGTCGACGTGGGATTGCCCGGCAGGCCGAAGAACGGCGTGCCGCCTATGGTGCCGTGCGTTTGCGGAGCGCCGGGACGCATCGCGACTTTCCAGAAGTCCATCTTCCCGATCCGCTCAAGCACGTCTTTGACGACATCGTAGTCGCCCATGCTGACACCACCGGTGCTGACCATGAGATCGAACTCGGGAGCGCGTGAGAGGATCGACGTCGTGTGCTCGACAGTATCGCGAGCGACCTCGAGCACGATTGGCTCACCGCCCGCGTCCAGCACTTGAGCAGCCAGCGAGTAAGAGTTGGAGTTGCGAATCTTTCCCGGGCCGGGGTACTCGTCGATCGCGACCAGCTCATCGCCGGTCGCGACGATGGCGACTCGCGGACGGCGGTACACGAGCGGCGTCGCGCACCCGACAGCGGCCATCAGCCCGACGGCCGCAGGGCTCACGACCTCACCTGCCGACAGAACTACCTCGCCAGAGCGCACGTCCTCGGCTTTGCGGCGAATGTTCTCGCCGGCGCGCACCGTCGCCATGATGACAGCCACCGCGCCGCCATCTTCTTCGGCAGTACGCTCTACCATGACAACCGCGTCGGCACCATCGGGCACCGGAGCGCCGGTCATTATGCGAGTGGCCTCGCCGGGGCCCACGGCAGCCGTCGGAAACGCCCCCGCAGGCACGTGCTCCACTACACGCAGACGCACGGGCGTCAGCTCACTTGCGCCCGCAAGATCGCCAGCACGAACGGCGTAGCCATCCATCGCCGAGTTGTCGAACGGCGCAACATCTATATCCGAGACGATATCTGCAGCGAGCACGCGGCCGATGGACTCGAGGGTGCTGACACGCTCGGTCTCAAGGACGGCGATTCCAGAGAGGACCTTCTCGCGAGCTTCTTCGACTGATATCACAGGTCATCCTCCTCTGCGATCGACACTCTTTCAGGACGGGTGTACACCACGAGCTTTCCACCGCGGGCATACCCGATAAGCGTCACGCCGACAGTCTCTGCAACTTCGGCAGCAAGATCGGTGATCGCGGTACGCGAAACCACCACAGGAACGCGCGCCTTTGCGGCCTTGACGGCCATCTCATAGCTGATACGGCCGGTTGTGAGGAGTACCGCTCCCTCGGCCGGAATGCGATCGATCCACGCGCGACCGAGCACCTTGTCGACTGCGTTATGACGGCCAACGTCTTCGCGAACAAGCAACACCTGGCCGTCTCGGCCAAGTGCGCACGAGTGCATTCCGCCAGTGTCACGATAGGCGACCGACTGGCGCGACATCTGGCCCATCATGTCGTAGAGCTCGGCGGAATCCACGACCCCATCGGAGGTCACGGCCTCCAGGCCGAGTGTATGACCGAGCGAAGAGAACGTGACGCCCTTGCCGCAGCCCGCCGTGATATAGCGTCGGCGATAGACGAGGTCCTCGGGAACCGGCTCGTTGCTGCGCACATACACGAGTCCGCGCTTCGCATCCACATCCGCGCCAAGGAAAGCCTCGCGGTCAGTGAGCAGGCCCTCGCCCACGAGGAAGCCGACCGCCATCTCCTCAAGGTCGCCAGGAGAGGCCTGGACGGTCGCGATCTCAGTGCCGTTCATGTCGATGGTGACAGCGCGCTCGCTTGGCATTCCGCGCGGGCGGCGTGTGCCGACCTCGATGATCGAAACGCGCACCTCGCGACCTTCTTTGGCCCTGTGCGCAGGACCGGAGCCTTCGCGGACATCGCTCAGGTCATCGGGAGTATTCACGTTCACGAAGCTGGCAAGATCCGGGTCGACAGCGCGAAGCTCGACCAGTGAGACCTCAACGACCTTGAGCGACGGAAGCATCGCCACCACCCTACGACGCCCGGAGTCGAGCACCTTGCGGGCGGCCGGAAGGCAGTCGCGGTGATAGAGAGCTAGCAGCGGCTCGGAGCCCTTCTCGGTGAGCGGGATCACGACCTGCGCGCCATCGCGTGACTCCCATAACAGCCGGACGACCTCAGGCCGCAGCCACGGCATGTCCGCCGCGACCGCAAGCACCCAGTCATCCTCGGCAGCCTCAAGCGCCGTGACAAGCCCGCCGAGCGGCCCCTGATACGCCACTTCATCCTGCAGGACTCGCACACCCGCAGGAAGATCTGCGGATTCAAGGACCTCTGGGCGGTTGGTGACCACCACAACGTGTTGGCACAGCTCTCCGACCATCTCGGCAACGCGCGCCACCAGCGGCTCGCCGTCAACCGGAAGCATCGTCTTGTCTACGCCCATGCGCATGGAGCGGCCGCCGGCGAGGACCGCCGCGGTCACGGGGAGACGATTTGCATCACCAGTCTTGCTCAATTCCTATCCGCCTCCTGCCTTGGAGCGCGTGATTGCGCCGAGCTGAACAGTACCGAATCATACCCTGCAGGGTACCTCACGTCGACGCGACGCGAACCGCCGTCGCCTTGAACAGCGCCTTCACCCGAACACCTACTGCGAGCTTCAAGTCAGCCAGGGATGCACGCGATATGCGGGCTGCGATGCGCACCGAACCGCGCTCGATGACCACCCGGAACGTGGCTCCAGAAGCCACGACCTCGGTCACCATAGCCTCGAAGTGGTTTCTCGCCGAGGAGATCGGAACCTCCACATCCGCCTCAAAAAGGAGCACGTCCTCAGGACGCACGCCGAGAGATACCGCCTCGCCAGGCTTGACCGAAGCGACCGCGTATAGCGTGATCCCGCCGCAGTCTATCTCGGCAACGCCGTCTGTGACCCCGACGACTCGGCCGCGGATCGCAGGCTCCATGCCGAGGAACCCGGCCGTCCACTCATCCACCGGCAGCCCGAAGACCTCGTCGACCGGACCACTCGCAACAACGCGGCCCTCACGCATGATCGCCACATCATCGGCCACGGTGAGCGCCTCATCCTGATCGTGGGTCACATAGAGCGTCGTGATGGGGCTCTGCCGGAGTATCGAATCAAAGTCGCGGGCCAGGCGCCACTTCATGAGCGGATCGAGCGAGGCAAGCGGCTCATCGAGCAGCAAGACCCTCGGCTCCAGAACGATTGCGCGTGCGAGTGCTACACGCTGAGCCTCTCCGCCGGAAAGCGTCAGCGCCGAGCGGGACTCCCAGCCCGGCAGCCCGACTCTGGCCAGCGCTTCTGAGACAAGGGCGGCTACTCGCTCGCGCGGTACGCGCCTGAGCCGCAGCCCGTACGCCACGTTGTCGGCGATCGTGCCCTTGAACAGGTACGGCCGCTGGAATGCCGCCGCCATCGACAGACGAGCATCAGTATCCCTGGGTGTCACAACGGTACCATCCAACATCACCTGCCCTGTATCCGGACGCTCCAGAAGGCCGATGATAGACAGCAGAGTCGACTTGCCGGACCCAGACGGTCCAAGCAGCGCCAGTGTGCGCCCCGGCTGAAGCTCCAGGCGCTCCACATCAACCGCGATCTTTCCCCTGAAAGACCTACGAACTCCCTCGACGGTGATGGCTGCAGGTTTCATGCAATCACCGCTCGTATCTTTCAGCTGATGACTGGATGCCAGTCAGCAAGATGTTCACTACAAGCACCATTCCCATGAGAACCGCTGCCAGCGCTAGCGCCGGGCCGTAGTCGCCCATGCGGGTGTACTGCACGATGGCTGTGGTCATCACTCGCGTCTTGCCCGCGAGGTTGCCACCGACCATCGTCACGGCACCTACCTCGGAAATGATCGAGCCAAAACCTGCGGCGACTGCCGCAATGAGACCCATGCGGGCCTCTTTGAGCGTCATGAACGCCTCCTGAAAGCGGGAAGCGCCGAGCGAGCGAGCCTGAAGTCGCAGCTCGCGCGGAACAGCCGAAACGGCGCCCGCTGAGACTGCGGCGACAACAGGAAGCGCGATCACAAGCTGCGCTATCACCATTGCCGGTTGAGAGTACAGCAACTCTAGGTTGCCGAAGGGGCCCCGCCTGGAAAGCAGCATCGCAACAACCAGACCAACTACCACGGGAGGCAAACCCATCCCCGTGTTTGCGATGACGAGCATCATTCTCCGGCCAATAAATCGCTTCGAGCCGAGCACAAAACCTGCCGGAATACCGAGTACAAGTGCAAGGAGAACCGCAGCGCCCGAGACTTGCACGGACACGAGGATGATCGTCCAAACATCGGTCGCGCCCGAGACGAGCATCGCGAGCCCGTCTCGGAACGCGTCGACGAAGATTCCCATTGATCCCTACCCTTGGTTCAGCGGTGCCGGCCGCATCAGCGCAAGTCTACTTAGCGTTAGGTGTGAACAGCGCCTGGCCGAACTTCTCTATCCCAAAATCGCCGATGACCCTCTGGCCTTCGGCGCTCGTGACCCAGTCCATGAAAGCGTTCGCACCATCAAGGTGCGTTGCATCCGTGACCGGAATTACGCCGTACTGGTTGAGCAAGCCTTTGTCGCCTTCGCGCAAGATCACGAGATCGAGCGAATCCTGAGCAGTGAGGAAGGTGGCTCTGTCAGAGATGGTGTACCCCTGCTTCTCGCTCGTGATCTTGAGCGTCTCACCCATGCCCTGTCCCGTGGACAGGTACCAGTCGGCAGCATTGGCCGAGGCGGTCGGGCTCACGCTGGCGTCTGCCCAGAGCTTCAGCTCCTTCGCGTTGGTGCCCGACTTGTCGTCGCGGGTCGTGAACGGTGCCTTGCCCGCACCAAGCGCGGCCATGACGGCATTCAGGTCGCCAGCAGCCTTGACGGCGGCGGGGTCGGCTTCGGGGCCAACGATCACGAAGTCGTTGTACATGACGTCGCGACGCTCGGTACCAAAACCTGCTTCCATGAAGGTGGCTTCGGCTGCAGGCGAGTGGACGAGGAGTACGTCCGCATCCTTGTTCTCGCCCATCTTGAGCGCTTCACCGCTGCCAACAGCGATGACCTCGATGACGTACTCGGGGTTGGCGGCCTCAAATGCCGGAATAAGCACATCGAAGAGACCAGAATCCTGCGTCGAGGTCGTAGACGCCATGACGACTTTGGTCTTCTCAACCGGGGCTGGCTCAGTGCTGGCGTCATCAGTCGTCTTCGCCGAGCAGCCAAAAAGCGAGAATGCCAGAACTACAGCGAGCGCTGCGCTCGCTACCCGCCAAGAGGCAGGCCGAACAGAACGGTCTTTCATATGACTCTCCTTTTCGAGTACGGAAGGCTGAATCGTTTCCAATCCAACCCTAACGGCTCCGGCGCCATTGCGGCGACCAACCACAGAAGGACTCCGGAGCTCGGAGATGTGCCGCGGGGCCCCCGCAGCAGGACTAAGAATAGCCCAACGGCGCGCTGCACTCAACGACCAGGAATCACGAAAGCCCGACACGTGTCGGGCTTTCGTAGTGCTGCATGAAGCGGCTGGCTAGTCGACTGCCAGAATCACATTCGACGACTTAACGACTGCATACGCATCAGAGCCAACACTCAGCCCAAGATCCTTGAGCGCGTCGAGTGTTATCACTGAACTCAATACTGGCCCGCCGACGTCGATCTTCACCACGGCGTTGACACTGCCAAGCTCGATCTCGACGACCTTGCCCTTCATGACGTTTCTCGCAGATAGACGCATTCTGGTTCCCTCCTATGGTCGACCACATACACAACGGACTATTCCCGTGTCCCGGGGTTAGTACTACTCCGGAACCCAGACGATCTGACCATCTTCCAGACGGTACACCGTGCCGATAGGCAGACCTTGGCCAGCGGCCTGCTCCGGCGTTGTGCTGAACCGTTCGACCTTGTCCCCCACCCGGGTGATGATCTCCATCTCGGGTGTGCCCGGTGATTTGACGATTGTGATGTCTTCTTGGCTCAGGAGCTCGTTCAAACCAAAGGACGACAACGCCATCACAAGGAAGCCGATGCCGATCAGCATCGCAACGTCGAAGAGGTTTGAAACAGCATCCATCGGATCGCCATTCCTGTCAGGGATCCTCGTCCGGTGCCGCTCCATGAACGACCCGGAATCTCTACGGCGCCGAATCATGTGAGATGCTCCTCGATCCGGTCGAGCGTGTACTCGATGTCGCTTATGTCAAGGCCATACCAGCGATCGCGTATGGTCGAGATCACGTAGCCGAGACCGCCGACAAGCAAACCGACGACGGTAGTGGAAAACGCCACGACAAGGTTATCGGACAGCGTCTGCACATCGCCCTGGGCTAGCCCGATGAGAGCCGGACTGATCGGAATGAGCGTGCCCATAAGCCCGAGCATCGGTCCGAGGCGAACGAGCATTCTCGTCCGCTCAAGCTTCTTGGTGATCCGCGATTCAAGGTCTGTCAGGCGCTTGAGAAGTCGCGTTCGCTCATGCCAGTCTGCACCCTCGGCTTCATCGAAGAAGATGCGAACCCACCCCGCCGAGCGGAGCTTCCTAAGCTCTAAGAGCCCCTCGGCCGACTTGCCCTCCGTCATGTGCAGAGATGCGCTTGCGGCAACATCATCGATGAGCCGCAGCGAACGCTTGCCCCGACGACGAATGGCCTCCCATGTGAGCGTTCCGAGCTCAAACACTGCCCAGATGAGCGCAACGACCTCAATGACGAGAACGGGATACAGGAGCGAGGTTGCGGTCTGATAGATGATCGCCTGCGGATGTGTGAGCATATATCGGATTGCATCGATCACTTGTCAGCCACGCCCCTTTGATCCGAAACGTATGCGGCCCGGGCGGAGTCGTGCCAGCCCGGCGCTCGCGGGATACCATGCAAGTCCTGCCAGATAAGTTAACCCGAGAGCGGCGGCGGTTCCGCCATTGTCGTCCGTCGCCCCGCCGGGGCCCGGCAGCCCCGGTATCGACATTGCGCCTGCGGCGAGCACTTGCCCCGCCGCCGTCTCGAGTGGACCATCGAGAGTGCCTTCGACCCCGGTGTCGCTCAGAAGAGCGGCGCCAGCGCTGCCTTTGGCTCCGGAGGGTGTCGGAGCGACCGAAGGACTCCCGTTGGTTGCTGTGTTTGACGTGCCTTGTTCTGTGGTGGTCTCGCCTCCATCAGCCTCGCCGTCTCCGGCAGCTGCTGTGCGCTCGTGGTCTGCCGCTGGCGCGCACTCGATGCTCACAGCATCAAGTTGCGCCTTATGAGAACTGTCGGTCGTGGTGATCACGGCGCGGTACTTGATGCGCTTTCCAACTGCCGAGGCGGGCAGCTCCACTCGTTTGGCCGATCCCGCCGTCATCCATGCGCCGTCATCGACTGCGTAGTACATCGTAAGAGACGTGCCCTTAGGGATCGTGCCCTCCCAGCTCAGGGCCAGGAAGTCCTTCTGCACCCCAGGTAGCCCGCAGTCCATGTCCAGAGAAGTCAGCTTGACCGTCGGCGCTGGGCCGATACGAATGACTCGATCGTTGCCTTCATCGGCGATTATCACGCTGCCGGGGAACTTCACTCCTGAAGGAGAAACTGCGCCCGCGCGCGCTCCGCCAAGAGCTCCGTCTTCCGGAGTGTCATCGGGGTCGGGATAAACGCTCAACACCGTGCGGTCCTTCGCGATACGCAGAACCCGGCCGATCTTGTTCGGGTTGTCGACGATCACCGTGGTGCCATCCGGCAGCCGCGTTGCATGAGCCGGATCGAAGAGCTGCCCTGGACCTGTGCCAGCCATGCCGTTCTGCCCGAACTGCCAGACAACATTCCCGTTCTGGTCGACCTCGATGACGCGCTGGCCCATCTCATCGGCGATGAGGGTTGTGAAGCGCCCGTCACCAGGCGTCGAGTCGAGACGCTGGGCCGACCTGGGCCAGTCAATGTAGCCAGGCGCGTATCCGTTCTCGGAAGCAAGCTCGCCGGCCTTGCCTACCTGCCACGCGATTTCGCCGGCGGGAGTGACCTCGATGACCCTGCATCCCTGGTTGTCCGCAATGAGCGTGTTGCCTCCGGGGAGCCTGCTTGCCGAGAAGGCATCCATCAGCTGACCAGGTCCGGAACCGGCGATACCGGTGCCGTAGCTCCATACCACCCGCTTCTGCGCGTCCAGCTCGAAGACAGGCTGGCCTTTGCGAAGCGTGATGAGCGTGTGCTGAGTAAGATCAGGAGCAGTGAAGCGATGGACCGAGAATGGCAGGAAGGGTGCACTCGTTCCAAATGCAGCCTGGTACTCGGCTGTCGTGTACGTCCAGACCTCGCGTCCGGAACTGTCGACTTCGACGACCCGATTCCCGTCTCGGCTGGCTATGAGCACATTGCCGTTGTCGAGCAGCTGGATGCTGCGCGGGTCGAGGCTTGGCGCCGCGTACTTCCACAAGATCGCCGTCTTTGGGACAAGCGCCGGATCTCCACCCTCGACGACCACACGTCCACCCGAAAGCGACCCTACACTGAGCGGTCGCGTGGACGTGCCCTCTCGGTACGTTGTCTTCGCCAACGCCGGGGAGGCCTGCATCATTGCCGCGGCCAAGAGTGCTACCACAAGCAAGCGTGCGGGCCTCATGCTTCCACCCGCGCATCGCTTACCGTGGGCGCTGGCATGCGCGTAGCGAGAAGTGGCTCCAGACGGCGCAGCAAATAAGAGCCAAGCCACCCGCCGAGGCCACCGAAGAACGCATGGGACACCGCCGAGACACCAAGGCCGACCACGAGGAAACCCGCATCGAGCCCCATCAGCAGCGCAACGACGGTGGCGCTCAGCAACTTTGCGCAGTTGGCGATGGCGCCTGCCAGCGTGCCGACGAACCGGTCCCGCAAGCCGCCGGGGATGACGACGTCGATGAGGTCGAGCATCATGCCGGGAGCGAGGTACTTCACCCACAGCAGAGGGCCAGATGCCCCGCCGACGAGTGCGACGGCAAGCACGCCGGACACGAAGCCCAGTATCGACCCCGCCCAGGGGCGACGAACGAGTCCTCGGCCGATCACAAGCGCAGCCATCCATAGCACGCCGGAGTGCCCGGGTACCTTGATGGGAATCCGCAGCACCATCTTGGTCACAACGATGAGCGCGGCCAAAAGCGCCAGCAGCACGAGGTCTCTGACGGCGAAGTGCGGCTTGCGCACGCGCGGTGTCATCCCTTCGCCCCCTCGACCACAACGTCGGTGACGTCGCGCACCCTGTCGCCCCATTCAATGTCAGGACCGACCACCTTCACGGTTCCCCTGTTCGCAACGTCGAAGATGACGTCGTTGGACGCCTCGGCGGGAGTAAGCACGATGACCCCGCCATCGCGCACGCCCGCGCCGCGAATCGTCACCTTCTGGAATGACTCCACGCCTGATGCCTGAAGAACCCGCATGAGACTCGGACCTTGTTCCTCTTTGCCAAGAACGACGATCTTCTCGACGCCGAGAGCCTCAAGCTTGTCGATGGAATACGTCGCCAGGACCTTCGACCCATCGAGCACCCGAATCTCATACTGGCTCTTCGGGCCGAGCAGGGAGGCCGCAGCCCACGCCGCTACAACCAGGAGCACCAAAACTGCTCCTAGTCCCAGCAACGCGCGACTGCGGCCTGTGCTCACCCGATTCTCCTTACTGGAGCAATACTTCGATGGCGTTGCGAACTGCATCTGTCACAGTCGCGGCACTACCGTAGATGTCCACCATGTCGATCGTGCTCTTATTCGCAGTGATGGCTTCGCTGACCGGCGCGGAGAGCGCGGTCGGGCGCGTGAGCAACATCACGCCGCCGTGCTGGGCAACGACAGGTCCGCCGCCGAGCGCGTCGGGGAAGTTAAGACCGGTCGCGACGCCGACGTAGGAGTAATCTCCCCAGCCGCTCAAGACCGCGTCATCGGCGATCATGCGGGCCGTGACGTAGCGGTCACTGCCGCCGATGCGCGTAACGGTGCCAGCCATCATGCCGTCAAGGGCGGTCTGCACCGGGTTGGATACTGCGGCGCTGCTACCGACGATGATGCCGCTGGTGAGATCGAGTGCGTCGATGGCGGTCGCGATGACCGTCGGAACGACATCGGTCTTCACAAGCAGCACGGGCACCTGGCGACCGTACGCGAACGGCGAGGCGGCGAGCGCATCGGCGAAGTCGTCCCCGCGTGCGATGTACGTATCGGTCAGGCCTGTGGTGAGAGCCGCGATCCTGGTCGCGACCGCGGCCGAGGTCGCATAGCGGTCGGAGCCGTAGACGCGGGTGACGTCGTAGTCGGCCTCAAGCACGCTCTCGATATCTGCCGAGACGGCCATGTCGCTGCCGATGATCACGACGTCTTCCACGCCGAGGCGGTCAAGCTCTGCGGTGAGCGATGCCGTGACCGAGTCACGCACGAGCAAGATCGGGCTGCCGTAGACGCCGGCAAGACCGGCCGCCGACAGCGCGTCGGGGAAGTTCTTGCCGGTTGCGACAACGGCCGTTGTCACGGAGCTGTCCGAGAAGTTCGACTCGGAAAGCGCTATCGCGGTTGCGTAGCGATCGGTGCCAAAGGTGCGGTCAGTGTCCATCGTGCCGACAGGGGTGACCGAAACAGTGGCTGAACGCGGGCCCACGTTAGTGGCGACGTCGACGGCGCGGACTTCGTAGTAGTAAGCCTCGCCCTTGTTCAGCCCGGTATCGAGGTAGCTCGTGGCGCCAGCAGCCACTGTTGCTACAAGCGTCTTGGGGTTGGTGTAGGACGAAGAGGGAGACGCCTGCCAGCGATAGACCTTGTAGCCGGCAAGTCCGGATGAACCTGAGTCGGTCGCTGCATCCCACTCAAGCAGCGCATCGCCTGATCCGGCCACTGCGGAGAGGTTGCCAGCGACGCTCGGCGCCTCAACATCAGACGCCATGAGGGCGATATCGACGTCCGCGACGGTCGCGGTCTTGTTCAGGATGGTGCTGGTTGTGTAGTTGCGGTTCAGGTAGACGCTGAACGGCATATCCATGGGTACCGCGAAACGGTAGTCGCCGTTGGTGCCTGCGGGACCATAGTCCTCGCCGTCGACCACGCCATTTGAGTCGCTATCCACCCCATCCGCCTCGGTCTTGCTGAGTCCGTAAACGGTGGTCGTCGAGCTGGCCGAGGTGATCTCGGCACGCTTTGCGGTCGATGCTCCGGTCGCAGTACCGTTGTGCACCCACGCACCGGAAGTGGCCATGTCCATCACCACTACTGTCGACTCAATTGAGCCGTTATAGGTGGACGACGCACCAGTCTTGGAGAGCGAGACAAGCGTGTAGTAAGTGCCACTCGTCATCTCGTCGCCGAACTTGGCGTACACCCATGTGTCGAGGAGACCGCTCGCGTCGGTCGTGACGACCGGGAAGTCGGTCCAGGCATCGCGCTCCTGTACCCACTTGGTGGTCGTCCAGTTCCATGTGAAGCCGCGGTTGGTCGCCGAATCAGGCGCCGGAGCCACGGTGAAACGAAGCTTCAGGTAGTACGACGTGCTGGCCTCCAGCCCGTCCGTAACGTTGATGCGGAGTGCGACCGGAGTGTGATCGTTTGCAATGTACTTGGGCATGTCGTACGCGCCGCCGGTATATGTCCCCGCTGCGGCAGATGCCGACGGAATAGCACCCACGATCGATGCCAGCATCGTGAGCGACAGAAGAACGGCCACTCTCTTTCTCGATAGTCCTTTGATCATGTGGTTCTCCCTCTCTTCGGGTGGCGCCAACATCGCACCGCTAGCCTGCAATCCTTACTTCGTCTCCCGTATGAGAAACGTCATAGCCACTGAGCGCGCCTATCATCTTTCGGGCCTTACGTGTCTCTAGCTGATTGATGAAGTCACCGACATTCACCTGCGTGAGTTTGTCGGCCGGAATCACAAGATCGAATCGCTCTTGTGCTAGCGGAACGAACCCAAGCCCCGCAGCCTCGGCGGCGGCACGTATTCCGAGCGCGACATCGGCGTCGCCCCTGGCAACCTCAAGCGCGACCGCTGAATGCGTCACGAAACTCGTGTCATATCCGGGAAGCGTGAGTGCCTCGGCACCGATCGCGCGGAGTTCGCTGTCGAGCCAGATGCGAGTCCCGGAGCCTGAGTTGCGGTTCGCAAGACGTGCTCCGCGCTCTACGATGTCGGCCACGGTCTTGATACCGAGCGGATTACCAGCCGGAACCATCACACCTTGCTCGCGATGGACGAGCGTCACCACGAGAACCTCTCGGTCCGCGAACAGGTGACGCACGAACGGGATGTTGTACTCGGACTCACGAGAGTCAAAGAGGTGGCAAGCAGCGATGTCTGCAAGCCCTTGCCTGAGTGCGACAAGTCCATCGAGGCTGCCAATCGCGACGGGCACCACGGTCATTCCGCTGAGGGCACTCGCGAAAGCGTCGAGCGCAACGTCGTTGCTCCCGACTACCGTCACCGACGGCGCTCCGCCCGAATCCGGTGCCAACAGCAAGTGAACCTCGAACGCCGACGCGGTGGCCCGGTAGTACTTCTCGGTGAAGTTGCGCACTTGTTTGACCTCGGACAACTCAACCAGTTCGGCATCAACCAGGCGCATGAGGTGATGCCGAATCCAGGCGGGATGCTTCCCGAAAGCAACGCCCAGCTGAGAGAGGGTAGCCGGGGCCGCCATGAGCCGGCGCAGCAGCGCCCGTCTCGTTGCGTCCCCTACAGCCTCGATCTGGTCGTCTCGGTTCATCCTGATGGTGCCGGCCATCGGTATCACCTACTGTAAGGAATTGTTTAGCGTGGGCTTTGAGTGTAAACGCGAACCGCCCGCGGGGCAAGTTCACCGCGGGCGGTTCGGAGGCTATCAAGTGCTAATTCAGAAGCGATTCCACAGCGTCGCGTACACCCTGACTGACAGCTGCGGTACTACCGTATATCTCGACCAGGCTGATCGAGGCCTTGTTCGCTGTGATTGCCGAGGCAACCGGAGCCGAGAGTGATGTCGGCGCAGTCAGCATGAGCACGCCGCCCCTTAGCGCGGTCGCCGCCGAGCCGCCGAGCGCATCCGGGAAGTTCAGGCCGGTTGCAAGCCCGACGTAACCGTACGTCCCCCAGCCCTCGCCGACACCGTAATCCGCTATCATCCGGGCCGTCTCGTAGCGGTTCACGCCACCCTGCCGCACGGGAGTCCCAGACATCAGCCCGTCAAGCGCGCTCATCGTAGCTGCCGAGACTGCGGCCTCACTGCCCGCAATCAGGCCGTTGTTGATGCCAAGCGTCGCGATCGCGGCCGAGGTGGACGCAGGAACGCTATCGGTTCGCACGAGCAACACGGGTTCCATGCGTCCATACGCGAACGGCGACACCGCGAGCGCATCAGCGAAGTTGTCGCCGCGAGCGAAGAATGCATGGCTGACCCCGCCCGTGAGAGCGGATATCTTCTCGGCAACCGCTGCAGAGGTTGCGTAACGGTCGCTGCCGAAGACGCGTGACACCGCGTATTTCACCTTGAGCGCGTTCTCTGTGTCCGCGGACACAGCCTTGTCGCTTCCGATGAGCACGACATCAGTCACGCCGAGACGATCGAGCTCGGCTGTCAGAGAAGCGGTGACAGAATCGCGGACCAGCAAGATGGGGCTGTCGTAGACGCCCGCAAGTCCGGCCGCCGAGAGAGCATCCGGGAAGTTCTTGCCGGTGGCAACAACAGCGGTCGTTACACTGCTGGGCGCAAAGGTCGACTGAGAGATCGCGATCGCGGTCGCGTAGCGGTCTTCGCCAAACGTCCGGTCGACTTCTGGCGCTACGGGAGGTGTGACCGTGGGCACGCCGCTGCGCATAACGGAGCGGGGTCCCACGTTGGTCGCCGTGTCTACCGCTCGCACTTCGTAGAAGTACTCGGTACCCGCAGTCAGGCCCGTATCGGAATAAGAGGTGACATCTGCCGCCACCGTTGCAACAACCGCTCTCGGCAACGTGTATGAGGCGGAGCCAGACGCTGTCCAGCGGTAGACGCGATATCCGGAAAGCCCCGAGCCGCCGCTATCGGTGGCCGTCCCCCACTCAAGCTGATTGCTGTACACCCCCGGCGTCACCGTGAGTGCTGACGGTGCGGACGGTGCAACCTGATCGCTAGCGGTGAGAGCGATGTCAGTGTCTGCCACGGAGATTATCTGAGAGGCGGCGTACGTAGTGGTGCGACTCAGGAGCGCGTCGAAGGGCATGCTTATCGGAACCGCCAGCCGGAAGTCCCCGGCCTTGCCGACAGGACCGTAATCTTCGTTGTCAACGACGCCGTCGGAGTCACTGTCGATGGCGTCGGTCTCGGTCTTGGCGAGCGAGTAGATTGCACTCGATGAGGACTCCATCGTGCACTCGACACGCTTGTTCCCGAGGTTCGAGGCGATTGTCGTGCCGTTATGCACCCATGCGCCGCCTGTTGCCATGTTAAGTACGGTCAACCTCGGAAGCGTCGATGAGTTGTAGACATTGCCGGTCGCAACGTCTTGCATAGATATCATCACGTAATACTGCCCGGACTTGCTCTCATCGGCGAACTTCGCGAACACCCATTGCTCTGAGATCAGACCCGAGGAGTCTGAAGCGATCACCGGGTATTCGTTCCAGTTCGGTCCGCCAAGGTCCGGCACCCACATTCCGGTCGTGGCATTCCAGGTCATGCCGCGATTCGTACTCGGGTTAGGCGATGTTCCTGTGGTGAAGCGCACCTTCAGATAGAAGGAGGCACTCGCGGGGATGCCCGCATCAGCTCTGAAGCGAAACCCGATCGGCGTGTGGTCGTTCGGGATGTACAGGATGGAATCGGTCGCACCCCCAGTGAAAGAGTACGCCGCCCCGTACGCCGGCACCACGCCGACAAGCGGCATGAAGAGCGCGATCACCAGCATCGGTGCCACATAGCGTGTCCACATCAGAGATTTCATACGGATCTCCGTTCTCAGTTTCGACGAACCGCAACAGAGTGGACTATGCCCGAACACACTAGGTTAGACGACAGATCTCAGATAGTCGGCTAGCGCATCAGCTGCGCGCGTGAGCGTCGTTCTCGGCAGAACGAGGAAGAGCGGTCGGGCAAGTGGGAACTCCGGAACGTCGACAGTCGCCACGGTGCCGAGCTTGATGGCCTTCTCGGCAACCCAGGTACTGACGATGCCGATACCCATGCCACCCTCAACAGCGGAGAGCACCGCCTCGTTGGTGCCGAGTTCCATGACGACCCGCAGCTCAGCGGGGTCGATGCCCGCTCGGCGCATCGAATCCTCGGAGACCATGCGCGTGCCGGAGCCGGCCTCGCGCACGATGAACGGCTCGTCGACCAGATCGGTCATCTTCAGGTGCTTGCGCGAGGCCAGGGCATTATCCGGCGGGCACACCATCACAAGATTGTCGCTACCAAGGCGCTCATAGTTGGCCCGCGCACCGTGGATCTCCGCGCCGGTCATGCCGAGATTAGCCTCGCCGCTCTCAACGTGTGAGACCACACCGCTGGTGTCGAAGACGCGCAGCGTCACGCCGACATCCGGGTGCAACTTGAGGAATCCGCCCAGAAGTCGTGGCAACACGTACTGCCCGGGCGTGGTGCTGGCGGCGATCGTAAGGCGACCGGACACGGTGCCCGAGAGGTCTTCGAGGTCCTGGCGCGCATCCTCCACGCCGGCCATGAGCTTGCGTGCGTGAGGAAGCAGCGCGCGACCTGCCTCGGTCATCTCGACTTTGCGGTAGCGGCGATCGAGTAGCGTCACGCCGAGGTCGGACTCGAGCGCCTGCAGCTGCATGGTGACTGCTGGCTGCGAGAGCCCGAGAGCACGTGCCGCTGCCGAGAACGACCCGTGCTCGACAACGGCGACGAAGGTGCGGAGCTGTGAGAGGTTCATTCGGTCCCCCTGATGATGATTACAGGTTGTATCGCGTTTCCTTATAGTACGGCAAACGCCGCGCGGGGGCGATGCTTGAGCTGAAGTGCGGCAGGGTATAGGCTGCATGTGATAATCATTATCAGTAAGGTCACATATGCCCGAGACACATCACACCCACCAACACGCGCCGTTACCCGACCTCTTCGGCGGACGGCGCATGAGCGCGGCCCGTCTCCGTATCGCTGCCTCCGTCCCGTCTATCGGCGGCGCATTCACTGCCGAGGACTTGCACGAGGTCGTCTCGGCGGGAGACGGACCCGGCATCGGCGTCGCAACCGTCTACCGGGCTGTCGCGGCCATGACGGCTGCGGGTTCGCTTGCGGCAGTCGGCGCCCGGGACGGCAGCACGCTCTACGCGCTTTGCACCGGCGGCGAGCATCACCATCACCTGGTGTGCACGGGCTGCGGCACCGTCGTGGGCATCGGGTGCCCGATCGATGGCGCGCTGCGTCGCTCGGCGGAGGAAGCTGGTTACACCGTGACATCACATGAGGTCACGCTCTACGGCCTGTGCCGCGACTGCTCCGGGAAGCGTGCCTGATGTCGCACATCCACATCCCCGATGGCGTTCTGCCCGTCTGGCTCTGGCTCGGCGGCTGGGTCGTCGCGCTGGCGCTTGTGTGGCTCGCCAGCTCACGCAGCGGCAGCGTGGACGTTCGCCGCAAGATACCGCTTGTGGGGATCATCTCAGCACTCGTGCTCGTATCGATGTCGAGTGAGATCGTGCCGCTCGCGTATCACATCAACCTAACCGTGGTTGCCGGCGTACTGCTCGGCCCCCAGTTGGCGATCGTCTCGGCGTTCGTGGTGCAGATAGTGCTCGCACTGCTCGGCCATGGCGGCGTGACCGTCATCGGCCTCAACACGCTCATGACGGCGGCCGAGATGCTCCTCGGGTGGGCTGTGTTCCGCGGACTCATCGCAATGCTTGGGCGCAAACGCGTGCGCGGCGCAAGCGCGATCGCCACCGTCGTGACCCTTGCGATCACGACCACGCTGCTCGTCGGGCTCGTGGCGATCTCTGGTGTCACCGGTGCCACCGCGCGCGAGACCGGAGCGCTCGACGCAGGCAACCTCACGTTCGCCTCGCCGTTCTCGGACGGCATTGTCGCCGTTGGGCTCTTCTCGGGAGGCGAAGAGGCGCACGAACCGGAGCCTGGCGTGGGACTGAGCCGCTTCGCCACGATCGTGTACACGCTCGGGCCGCTCGGCTGGCTGCTTGAAGCGCTCGTGACCTCGGCGGTACTCGGCTATGTGGCGCGTGTACGGCCGTCGCTCATCTTCGCGGGCGCGCTCTCCCCTGCCGAGCGGATCATCCCCGGTGACGAGGCGATGCACTGATGGATGTCGCCGTCCTCGACCGCTCGGCTGTCAACGGCAGCTCGCATTTGCACCGCGCGGCGCCGCGCACCAAGCTGCTGGCGTTTGCGCTTGTGCTTGCGAGCATCGTCGTGAGCACCAATCTCTTCATCGTGCTCGCGGTCACCCTCGTGCTGCTGGCCATAATCGCCGCCGAGCGACTCCCTGCCCGCTCGATGCTTCCGCTCGCGGCGTATCCGGCGCTATTCGCGGCGGTGTTCGCGTTCGCCTCGGCACCCGATGCGCTTGCGGCGGCGCTCATCATCGCGAAGGCCGTGACCGCGGCGCTCGCCGCCGTCACGCTCATGTTCACGACGCCGTACCCACAGGTCTTCGCGGCACTGCAGCGCGTTACGCCCGGACTCGTCGGCGACGCGCTCCTCATGACGTACCGCGCGATATTCATCCTCGCCGACAAGCTCGCCGACCTCACACGCGCCGTGCGACTGCGCGCGGGCCTCTCGGGCGCGCACCCGATTCGCTCGGCAAAGGCCACGACTCGCGCGCTCGGCGGACTGCTTCTGTACTCGCTCGACCTCTCGCAGCGTGAGTACGACGTGCTCGTGCTGCGCGGCTACTCCGGACGCCTGAAGGTTGCCGAGCGGCCCTCGACGTCGCCCGGCACTGACCGCGCGCTCATCGCCGGAGCCGCTGCGATTCTGGGTACCGCTGCGCTCTGGCGGGCGTACTGGATCAGCTTCATCGATTACAGCTGGATGCCACTGGCGTTCGCGCTGCTGGGCCTGGCTGCGACACTTCTCTTGCGCTGGAGGAACCGATGAGTCACACGCACACCGACCACATCCACGCCGACGACCCCACCGCCGAGGAGATCGTGCGCATCAGCTGCGTGCGGCACACTTACGAGGACGGCACGTCTGTGCACCTCTGCGGCCTCGACTTCCTGGCGCACCGCGGGAAGCGCGTGGCTGTCCTCGGCCCGAACGGCGCCGGGAAGACGACCATGCTCTATCACATCCTCGGCCTGCTGAAGCCGCAGGAGGGCGCCGTGGAGGTCTTTGGCGTCTCCCCTTCCGAGGAATGGAGCAGCATCCGTCGCCGAGTTGGCGTCGTGCTGCAAAACGTCGACGAGCAGATCATCTCCCCCACCGTTGGCGACGACGTGGCCTTCTCGCCGAGACAATACGGTCTGCCCGAGGCCGAGGTGCGCGAGCGTGTGGAGCGCGTGCTGGGGCTGCTCGGCATCACGGAGCTTGCAGACCGCGTGCCGCACAACCTCTCCGGCGGCGAGAAGCGCAAGGTCGCGCTTGCCGGGGCGCTCGTGATGGACCCAGAGCTGCTGGTGCTGGACGAGCCGTTCGAGGGGCTCGATCCGACCTCGCGACAGGGCCTGCTCGACTTGCTTGAGAAGCTCTCCCGGGAGCGCGGGATGACCGTGGTACTCAGCACGCACGACATCGACACCGTCCCGGAGTTCGCCGACTTCGCATACGTACTCGCGCCCGGCGGCACTATCGCGCTGCGTGGCACGCCGGCCGAGGTCTTCGCGAACGCGCCGGTGCTCGCGCGCGGGAATATCAAGCCGCCGATACTTGCCGAGCTCTTCACTCGGCTTCGAGAACTCGACCCGACGGCGCCTGTCACCGCGCTCACGGTCGATGAAGCCGCCGGAGCACTTGATGCCTGGAAGAAGTGCTAGGCGATAGCACTGGATTGGAGTTCCCCGTGGCCGAAAAGACAGCACCTGTGACCGTAGCCATATCCCGCTGCATAAGCCCCGGCGCCGAAAGCCGCTTCGAGGCCTGGGCCGACCGAATCTCGGAAGCAGCCGCAACATTCCCGGGACACCTCGGCTCCGGACATCTGCGGTCGCCCGGCGAAGGCTGCGAGCACACGATCGTGTATCGCTTCGATTCCGCCGAGCACCTCGACGCGTGGCAGAAATCCGATATCCGAATGCGCTACATCGAGGAATCCCGTGAACTCGTTCAAGGCGAGCCGAGAATCGAGATGGTCACCGGCCTTGAGTTCTGGTTCTCGGACCCGTCGCGCTCCGGCGAGGCCCGCCCGAAGGTCTGGAAGCAGGCGCTGCTCACGTGGGTTGGACTCTACCCGACGGCGCTCCTCGTCGCTTACACCGTCGGGGTACTCACGGCACCATGGCCGCAACCTGCACGCTCGGCAGTGACGACTGCGGTCACAGTCGTGCTCATGACATGGGTCGTGATGCCGCAGATCACCCGGCTCTTCAAGAAGTGGCTGCGACCCAAAACCGCCTAACGCCGGACTACAGCGAGAACTCGCCCTTCGCTACCACCACGGCGCAGCCGCCGACGTTCACGCCGGTGACCTCCTCGGCAGAACCATCGGCGCGGGCGTAAAGCGTGCTTGGACGACCGATTTCGGCACCCTGCGAGACCACAAGCTCCTCGCCCCAGCCGAGCAGACCGTGCCTCGCGAGATGCACCGCAAGCGGTCCGGCCGCGGATCCGGTGGCGGCGTCCTCGGCCATCCCGATATCGTCGAAGAACATGCGCGTCTTCGCAGTGCCGCCCCCCGCCGAGAAGCAGTTGACTCCAACCTCGCCTGCGACTGCTGCGAGCCTGGTGAGATCGGGCCTCAGCCCGGACACCTCGGCGTCACTTGAGAGCATCACGAACACGTGCTGGATGCCGTTGTCATAGACCTCGACCGGCAACTCCGAGCCGCACACGCCGAGCGCCGCGAGCAACTCGTCGGCGGCACCGAACGGCTGCCACGTTGGGACAGGCTGCTGCATGCTGCCGAAGACGATCTTGGCGCCCTCTCGCTCGAGCAACACCGGCACGATGCCGGCACCGGTCTCCATCCTCATGAGCACGCTTTGCAGCGGCCCGGCGATCGCGAACGCGGTACCAAGCACCGGGTGCCCCGCAAAGGGCAGCTCGCGAGCTGGCGTGAAGATACGCACCCGGATGTCGCCGCCCTGCTCGGCAGGAAGGACGAAGGTGGTCTCCGAGAAGTTGATCTCACGCGCAAGCGTCTGCATCCGCTCGTCGGACATGCCCGTGGCATTGGTGAACACGGCAAGCTGGTTGCCGGCGAATGGCTTATCGGTGAAGACGTCGACTATCAGGAAACGGCGCATATCCGACATGGGCTAGACCTCCTGCATGAGTTCGATCTCGACACCATCTGGGTCGAGGATGAAAGCGAGCGTGAATCGCGGCGGCACCGAGCGGGTCTGGACATCCCCGGGAACGAGACCTTTGGCCTTGAGCTCGGCGAGGTCGCTCTCGACATCGTCGGTCTGCAGGGCGAAGTGAACAAAGCCAAGCTGCCGTTCGCCGCGCTCAACAGTGCGGGGTGTCTCGGCATACCAGAAAAGCTCGACTTGCATGCCCGCGAGCTCCATGAACGTGATCGTGCGCGAGCCGTCATCGCTGGGAATGACGCTGGTGGTATGGAAGCCGAGGGCTTCGTAGAAAGCGACGGAGCGCTCGAGGTCGCTCACGATGATACCTACGTGATGCGGGCGAAGTTGCACGGTGCCTCCTTGAGTGTGTGCGTCTATGGTAGCGCTAGCTGCGCCGGAGTGAGACAAGCACGTCAGGTTGTGGGACTGTAATCTTAGGACAACCTGGCGAGTACTGCGCCCAGGCGAGTATCAGGAGTGAAAACAACCCGGCCGCGCACGCGCAGGGCGAAAGGACACTCGGCATCATGCTGAACGAAACGCAGATACTCGTCGTCGAAGACGATCCCGCAGTTGCACGAAGTCTGACCGATGCGCTGGAACGCGAGGGCTACAAGGTCGTCTGGGAGGATACCGCCGAGGGTGCCGTCGCCCGTGCCCGCGAGATCAACCCGCATTTGGTGCTCCTGGACGTCCGACTGCCAGACGGATCCGGCTTTGACGTATGTCGGCGGATGCGCGAACTCGGGCTGCGCATGCCGGTGATCATCCTCACCGTCCAAGACGATGAGGTCGACAAGGTCGTCGGCCTTGAAGTAGGCGCAGATGATTACCTGACCAAACCCTACCGCCTTCGCGAGCTTCTCGCCCGGGTGCGCGCCCAACTTCGTCGCGCATACGGTTCGCTGGCGTCGACTGGCGCGGACATCTTGTACGCCGGGGACCTGGTCATCGACCGCGGCCGCGGCACGGTATCTCGCAAGGGAGAAGACATCGTCCTTACGCCCACCGAGTTCCGACTGCTGGTGCACTTCGCGCAGCACCCGGGACAGGTCTTTGGCCGAGACCAGCTGCTGGAGTCGGTCTGGGGTTACTCGGCAGACCTGTCCGATGAGAAGACGGTGAACGTCCACATCCGCAGGCTGCGTGAGAAGATCGAGCGTGACCCGGCGGAACCGACGCTGGTTGTGACCGTGCGCGGCCTGGGCTACAAGCTGAACACCTGATTGGCGACATCAGCCGAAGGAGCACGATGTCCAAACCGATATCTCTGAAGACGCGTCTATCGCGTGAGTACGCAGGAATCGCGCTGCTGACCGCTCTGCTTCTTGGGGCGATTCTGGCCGTTGCGCTACCGCCGTTCTTCACGCAGCTGGAGATAACGTACTTGCAAGACGCGGGGCGCAGCCTCGATGCCCGGCTTCGGGAGACCCGGCTGCTTGAACAAGACGATACCGCCGCACTCCAGGCCGAGCTACAACAGTTCGCTCAAGTGAATCGAGCAAGCGTACGTCTGACCGACGCATCGGGCGCCGTGATCGCCGAGTACACACTGGACGACACCGGCATTCAGGTCTCGGATGAGGTCGTCACGCAACCGCTCGGGCCGGGGACAGGTGCCGGGTTCGTCGAGGCTCAACTTTCCGGTGGTCCTGATGTCGGCTCCGGAATCCTCACCAGCATTTTCTGGGCGTGGGCCATCGCCGGATCGCTCGCAGTCGCGATCGCCGCGCGGCTTTATTCACATCGCACTGCACTGGGGCTGGATGCTTGCCGTTGGCGCAGGCATGCTGCCTGGCGCCAAGGGCGACCGGAAGTCCAGCAAGACCGAACCCAAGCCAGTCAACGACGCCGCATAACTCACAGCCAAGAAAAGGAGCGCAGTGATGTTAGAAAAGATGGATAGACGCGACTTCCTCAAGACCACCGGCTTCGGCCTGGCGGCGCTGACCTTCGCGGGGATGGGCGGCTTGATGACAGCGAACGCGGCGGTCGCAAACGCCGAGGAGCTTCCGCTCTCTCGCATCGACACCGATGTGCTCGTGATCGGCGGCGGCTACGCGGGCGTGTTCGCGGCCGTCGAAGCCAAGAAGGCCGGCCTCAACGTCGTGCTCGTGGACAAGGGGATGGTTGGTCGCTCGGGGCAGACGCCCTGGGCAAACGGCTTCAACGTGTTCGATGAAGCGGCAGGCGACAGCAAGACCGAGATGCTGGCGGGCGTTGCAGCCTCAAGCGAGTACCTCAACAATCCCGACTGGCTCGAAGCACAGTTCGAAGACTCCAAGACCTGCTGGGATGCCATAACCGAGTGGGGTTTCCAGGACAAGTCGATTCGTCACCCGCACTTCGCTCTGCGCGACAAGCTCGTGAGTGATGACATTCGCATTGTGGAACGCACGATGCTCACCGAGCTTCTGACGGAAAACGGCAAGGTCGTAGGCGCCATCGGATTCTCGCTCGACGAGGAGCAGACCGTGGCGATCATCGCCAAGTCGACCGTTCTTGCTGCGGGCGCAGGCTCGTTCAAGGCTTCAGGCTTCCCCATCGGCGGTCTCACCTCCGATGGCGACGCCATGGCTTACCGTGTCGGCGCAACGATCTCGGGCAAGGAGTGGAACGACTTCCATAAAGCATCTGCCGAGAACCCCGCTGACTGCTACGGTCAGTGGCAGGGCATGTGGGAAGCCGGCGTGACCCAGACGCATGGCGCGTCAGGCGGCGGGATGATACTTTCCGAGGCGATCGCGGCCCACACGGGCGAGTCGACGACAGGCGGTGGGCCCCCTAACGACAGCGCGGGCGGTCCTCCTTCCGACAGCAGTGATTCCGCTGCCGGAGCGGCGGCTGGCGGTCCTCCGTCGGGCGGCGAGCCCCGCTCAGGGGAAGCCGCCGGAGGTCCCCCGTCCGACGGGAAGTCCTCGGGCGGCTCAAGACCCGGGAATTCCATGGGAATCCAGGTCGGCGGCGCGGCGACTGGCCTCGGCATCCACAAAGCCGAAGGCGTGTGGCCAACGGATCTGACCGGTGCCAGCAACCTTGTGGGTCTGTGGGCAGCTGGCGACGGCATGGCCTCTATGCTCTGCGGGGCGTCGTACGCGGGCGTCGGGCTGTCGAGCTCCGGCTCCGCAGTCCAGGGTCTGAGGGCCGGTGCGGCCGCCGCGGCGTACGCCGCGACTGCGACGGCCCCGAGCATCTCGGACACCGCACTGGAGACGCTCCGGACCGCCATCATGGCGCCCCGCGAGATCGAGAACGGCTACTCGCCCGCATGGGTGACTCAGCTGCTGCAGAACACGATGTTCCCCTATTACGTGCTGATGGTGCAGAAGCAGGATCGGCTTGAAGCAGCACTCACACAGATCATGTTCTTGCAGGAGCATATGGTGCCGCTGCTTGTGGCGTCTGACATTCACGAACTCAAACTCGCGCACGAGACGCAGAACATGCTCCTCAATGCCGAGATGAAGCTACGCGCCTCGCTCATGCGCACCGAGAGCCGGGGAACCCACTATCGCGAGGATTACCCGGCGCGCGACGACGACAACTGGCTGGCGTGGATATTGATCGAGAAGGGCAAGGACGGCTCGATGTCGCTTAGCAAGGAGCCGGTGCCCGACAAGTGGAAGCCGGATATGAGCGTTGATTACCAGACCCGCTACAAGTCACGTTTCCCCGGTGAGCTCGCTTATCTCGGGCTAGAGTAGAGAGAGGAAGAATCATGGCCATTCAGAACGTAGATCCACGGCGATGCATGGGATGCAAGACCTGTATTCTCACGTGCCCTGTCGATGTCTTCCGCTACGACGAGAAGAGCAAACAGGCGATAGCGAAGTACCCGGCCGAGTGCCAGATTTGCCAGATGTGCACCAACCTGTGCCCTGTTGGCGCGATCACCGTCACCTCGGACAAGACGGTGCCCATCCTCACAGCATGGGGATAACCCCGGATCACCCGCACACGATTTAGAGCAAGGCCCCCTCTGCGATCAGAGGGGGCCTTGCTCGTTGATCTCAGCCACGCGGCACACGAATTGCAGCTCTACTGACGAGAACGAATCAACGACCGAAGGGTTCTCATGCCTCGATTCGCTCACATACGCAACATCGCGCTGCCGCTGATCTTCGTGATCGCGCTGACCGCTGTGGTGGTCGGGCTGAGCCGCGCCAAGCCTGACGCTGCGCCGAGCGAGGCACCTGCGGCAATCGACTCTGCCGTTCCGGCAAATCTGTCCACGGCCACTTTCGGCCTAGGTTGATTCTGGACCGTCGAAGCCCAGTTCGGGCTTGTCACCGGAGTGTGGAGGACCCGGGTCGGCTATGCAGGTGGCGACCGGCAGGATCCCACGTACCAGAGCCTCGGCGATCAGTCGGAGTGCATCCAGATCGACTTCGACCCGACCGTGATCAGCTATGAGGAGCTCGTCGACCTCATGTTCGCGCTGCACGATCCTAGCGCCGACCCCGGATATGCTCAGTACAGGTCGCTCATCCTCACCAGCGACGATGAACAGCTGGCGATAGCCCACGAACGCGCCGAAGCGGTATCTGCCGAGCTCGGCAAACCGCTCGCCACACGCATTGAGCCCCTCAAGGAGTTCTGGCCTGCCGAGGACTACCACCAAAAGTACTACCTTCGCAACGACAGGACGCTGCTGTCGCAGTTCCGGGGGATGCTCGGCGGAAGCGAGCTCGAGCTGCGCGACAGCACTGCGGCCATGCGCGTGAACGGATACGTTGCCGGAGCCGGCACACGGGCCCGACTTGAGGGAGAGCTCGACTCCTTCGGCCTGAGCGATTCGGCCCGCACGCACCTGTTCTCGCTAGTGGGTGAAACCGCCAGCGGCTCGGCGTGCCCGCTGCCATAGCGAATCGCGTTAGACTCCCGTACCCCGCAGGTCGAAACGCCAGTCGTTGCTGTGCATCGGCGTGCCGGGCGGATACTCGATGTCGACTTCACCCTGCAATTCGAATCCCAGGTTGCGGCAAATAGCGTTCGATTGGGCGTTGTGGACAGACGGGAAGGCGTGCATGAACCTGTGCACGACGTCCCCGTGAGCATGCCCGATCATCTGCGCAGTCGCAGCCGTGGCCACGCCCCGCCCCTGGAACTCGGGCAGAACGCTCCAGCCGGTCTCCCAGACCGCCTCCCCCGCCCACTCGGATTCCCAGTACCCTACCCATCCTGCCGGGGTCTTCTCGGCACCGATCACTATCGCAAAGACGCGACCGGCGGACTGCGGGAACTCCAGGTATCGATTGTGGCGTAACAGGAGCTTCTCCGGCGCCTCGGGACCGCCGATATGCACGGTCATCGCAGGGTCTCCGAGCAGCCGGGTGAGCAGCGGCAAGTCACCCTCGGCCCAGGGGCGCAAACTCACATCGCTCCGGTACGTGCTGTCCATGGCGCTTTCCTTTGCCGAGCCGACCCTACGCCGAGGCAAATCGGCTCAGCAGCCACACGAGTGCACCACAGTTCACTGCGACCGTGACCCAGAAATACGCCCGGAACGGCTGCTTCCGTGTCTTATGCCTGAAGACACGCTGCGCGACAAGAGCGCCCGGCCATCCGCCGAGAAGCGCGAGCAGGTGTAGCTCGGCCTCGGGCGTACGCTGGGTGCCTCTTCGGGCAGCGGACTTGTCGATACCGTAAACAGTGAACGTCAATACGCTAAGTGCGGCGTATATGCCAGCGATTGCGAGAGGCATTTGGTCTCCTTCTAGCCAGACAGCTACGCCAACGCGAAGAACATCGGGCTGAAATACGGCACCAGCCAGATGAACCAGACCACTATGCTGAACTTGTGGAACCGGGTGATCCAGGCCTCATCACGCCGCCACAGAACGATCGCCGCCCAGAGTGCATGTATGAACATCAGCACGATGGCGAGGGTCCCTGTGATCCCGTGGACGTCGAGAGTGATCCCCTCGGCAAGGTCGAACATCATGGCGGTGCCCCAGGTGTCGCAGATCAGTCCGAGGCAGAAGAACGCAAGGTGCCACGGCTTGAGCCGCCCCGCGATTCGCTCTGCCCAGACACCTACTGAGTAGAAGACCAGCGCCAGCGTGATGATGATCGTTGCACTCGACGACATGTTGCCTCCTGGTTGTCGGCTGTATCACGCGTCTGGCTGGTATGTCAGCTGCACCACACCATCTTCATAGCGCATCTCAGACACAAGCGTCAGTTTCTCACGCGGGCCCGGCTTCGCAAACAGCGGAATACCTCCGCCGAGGACGACCGGCATGACTGAGATGATGTACTCGGTAATCAGCCCCACGTTTCGGAATGAGGACGCAAGCGCAGCTCCCCCCACGAGCCATGCCCGACGGGTTCCTCGCGCATCCAGATCCGCCGCGATCTCGACCGGGCTTGCATGCGTGAAGGTGACCTCTGGCTCCACCGGGAATTCGCGAGCCGAGAACACCCAAGACGGCTTCCCGGGATATGGCCAATCCCCAAATGTCAAGACCTGCTCGTATGTGCGGCTCCCGAGCAGGATCGCGTCAACGGAGTCATAGAACGCCGAGTAGCCATAATCCTCCAATCCGCCCTCGAACGGCGCGAGCCAATCGACTCCCCCATCAGGAGTGGCGATGTAGCCATCGATGCTCGCTGCGACGTAGTAGATGATCTCCGGCATGTCGAATCCCGCCACCGATACTCTCCGCACGTGCGACCAAACAGCGCCCGCCCAACTCCCGCCGTCCTCTGTGAGACTAGAAGATGGGACTGACTTGTCAACCGTGTGGTAAAAGAGTCTTGGGGATTGATTATCGGCGGAGGGGGCCATGATGCCAGACACTGGTATTCGCTCGGCAATTCTTAGGTTCACGATGGTGTTCTTGCTGCTCGTGGGGTTAATGGCGATGCCGGGCTGCTCCGGGGACGACCAGGTCAGCCAGGACACGACGCCGGCCGGAGAGGCTGCCTCACAAGAGCAACCGTCTGCCGAGCCGATCGGGTATGACTCGTGGGTCGTCTACATCAACGATGACGACTCGTACGAGGAAGGCGGCATCACGTACTCGATCGCGTTGAACCTCACCGCCACAAACCCGACCCAGGACAGAGCCGGTACGTACACTGGCTCCGCGACTGCAAAGACCGACTCCACCGGGAACATCGGCGGACAGCAGCTCAACGCTTCCGCTATCGCCGAGAGCTCGAAGCTGGAATTCACCCTCAAGGAGGGGTTCGACTCGGCTGGCGGGACACTGATGCCGCTGACCGAGGAGGAGCTGATCTACCTGGGAACCGGGAGCATCGTCATGGATGCGGCGGGCTCCGGCACCGTCGGAGCAGCAGGCGGCGGATTCTCCAACACCTCGGGCCAGACGCTTGAGATCAACACCCAGGGGTCGAAGGTGACACTCAATATCGTCATCAGCGGACACAAGTACACGTTTGAGGGCACGCTCAGCGGGAAGTGAGGTTGCGCACGCGCGGTACCTACTGCGTACTCTTGAGCAGCACCATGATGGAATCGTCAGGCTCCATCTCGGAGTACCGGCTGAGTTCGACTATCTCAAACCCGGTGTCTGCGATGGCTTCAGCAAGTGTCTCCTCGGTGTAGTAGACAAATCGCAGCCCGGCCATCACCTCTTCTCCGGTGCCCCACCAGAAGGAGTGCATCGCCAGCCCGTCGACGTTTAGCAAGTCGCGCTGCGCGAGCAAAGAGCCACGCATCTCGTCGCGCGTGAGGTGATGCAGGACCTTGTTGGAGTAGATGCAGTCGAAGCGACGATCGACATGCGGTGAGACCGCGTCGACAAGCACGAGATCCGCCTCCGGATGACTGCTCTTGTATCGGTCCAGGAACACCTGCGAGTAGTCCGAGCCGGTCACCTTGTAAGTGCGGGCAAGCAAGTCCAGGTCGACGCCGGGGCCCATGCCAAGTTCAAGGACCGTGGAGCCCGGAGTCAAATGCTTGCCGAGGAACTCGATCAGGTGTGCGCCGTCAAATCCCTTGGCCATCTCCGTGTACTCTTCAACGCCTCGCTCGGTATGAAAGTAGCCCATGGCGCCCCCTACAGAGCTCTCATCCGGTTGTTGCGTGCGTTGTGCTCAAGCTCCGCCAGGCCGAGTGCCTCCAGAAGCGGCGGCATGTACATCCCGAACCTCCCGCGGAGACCCTTCTTCGTCCCATACCAACCGCCGACTGGGTTGTCCTCAGAACGACCCCAGGCCTCAACCGTGTCCGGAGCCGGAGTCTTCTGCTCGTCAGCAGCGCCGAGAAGCACCCAGTCGCCGCTCTCTTTGAGCCACGCGTGAAGATCCTTGATGGCGCGCAGCTGATACCCCAGCTTGGTCTTGCCCACGATGCAGACGAGCGCCGGAGGATCCGCGTCTTCGTCTTTGTACATGGTGTACTCAGATGTACCGGGAGGCGTCTTGAGGACCCATGGGTCGTCCTTGGTACCCGCTCCGTTTGTCTTGATGGATGACATGGTGCTCTCCTTCAGCTCGTTCGGCTTCAAGATGACCTTCCCCATCCGATGTGCACACATATCCGCCTGTCAGAGCTAGAAACGGAGGGTGATCGCGTTGCAGGCGGCAAACCAAGCACACTCGCCTCAGGGTCCTCGGCGATTCAGAAAAGGGGGCGCAGCTCATGCCTAAGCGATCAGCAGGGTTCATCTACAAGCAGATGCAGGACCGCATCACGGACTAGCGCACCGAGCGAAGCCTGAAGGCGGACCAAGTTTCATCCACGCCCACAAGGCCTAGCGGTCGCATGTCCATCTTCTCAGCGATGGCCCAAATGTCATTGCGATTCATGTCCAGGCCGACGCTCTTGGAGCCTTTGCGAAAGAACACCCAGATGGCCGCCCTTGGCGCGAGCTCCGCTACTGCGGCAGGCATCCGCTCCTGAAGCTCCGCCTTGGATTGCACGAACAGGAATACAAGATCCGCATCGTGCGTATCGACAAGAGCGACATCGGAAGGAAGGCCAAGAGACTCCACAACGCCCGGAACTGCGTTGAGCACGGCGATTTTCGCGCCCTGCTTCACTCGGGCCTTCTCGGCAACGGTCTTTTCGGGCATGAGGTGCCTCCACGGCCGCTTGATAGCCGCTAACCGCGGCCTGAAGGAAGATACCCGTGCCGGGCGATTATCGCCTAGTAGTGATAGTGGTCAGTCGCCCAGGTAGCGGCACTCATGTCGCCCGTCACATCACCCGCACTTGTGACGTAGTAGTACTGCCTGGTCTTGGGGCACTTCGGAGCATCAAGGAAGTACTTAGCTGCCAGAAGATCGACTGTATCGGCGGTGTTGTTACCATCGAACACGTCCGATTGTGTCCACAGCTCAGCGGTGTAAGCCCGGTACGTCTGGCATGCGCCTTCTATCGTGCGTTGATTTGACTGACACGTACGACGGCTGGCGGTGTTGCTCACGGTGTTGAACACGGGAATCGCGATGGACACAAGCACGCCAATAATCAGAACCACGACCATCAGCTCCACCAGCGTGAATCCGTCTTGGTGTCGTTGCATAACTCCCCCGTACTACGGCGATCACTTGAACGATACCATCGAATGGTGTATCGACACGTACGCGCAAGAGATGAAGCTTGATCTGGCGACCCTGCTACAGAATACACCAGATTCACGGCCGATACTCACATTGGTTAACACCGGTAACACACGTCCACACGCATGCGATAGCCTCAGAATCTTCGCCATGTATTGAGTCGGCTGGCCGGTTCTACCGCCGCTCGCACACCGCCGCGCCGCTTTGCGGGCGACTACGACCCAACCAAACTCAGCGCAATGAGCGTCTGTCCGAGATAGTACGTCGGCAGTCCGACAAGTCTGTTCGCGAACGCGGGCGTCCCAAAGCGCTCTCGGCCAACAGCGATGTCTGAACCCGCGACTAGCACGACCCCGGCCGCAAGCATCCATGCTCGATGCGTGATTCCGGCTGCGGTGCCGAGAGCCATCATCGACATGACGATCACCACGTACATGCCAACCGGAATGCGCATGCGAGCGGGCAGTCGGCGGCGAAGCGCAAGCCATGCACCAGCAGCAATCAGCGCAGCAATAGATCCAGTGATGCCGAGGATCTCGCCACCCGTACCGTAGAGGCCGAACGCGACAACGTACACAGAGTGCGCCAAAGCGAAACACGCGAGCCCGATGATGAAGCTCTTCTTGCCGCGCGTTGACAGCGCGATGTCACCAGCCGCCGAGAGAACAAGCGCGCCCACCGCCACGGTGCTCCACGCGGTGCCCGTGGCGCCCACCGCCAGCGCGGTTCCTATGAAACCGAGAGACGCCGCCGACTTCGAGAAGACGTACGCGCCAGGCGAGCCAGCGCGGATTGCGACCAGTGCTACGGCGCAACCGAACGCGGTCAGCGCTACGCATGCGACTGTCAGACTCGACAGCACGTGTGACGACCTCCCTTGCACTGACCCAAGGCATCTTGGCCAGACTTGGTAGTCAGGCGTGAATGTTGTCTATCGCGACTCTCGGACGATTACCAGAGCCGTAGTTCCTGTCGGCTCGACCTAGTAGTGGATGTGACCTGTAATCCAGCTAGCGGCACTCCTGTCGCCAGTGACCGTCCCGCTGGCATTGACGTAATAGAACAGCGCGGTCGTGGGGCACCGCGGAGCCCTCAGGATGTACTTAGACACAAGAAGATCGGCAGTGTTAGCGGTGTTGTTGCCGTCAAACACGGCCGCCGTCGTCCACAGGGCGCCTACATGGGCGCGGTAAGTCTGACACGCGCCCTCTATCGTGCGCTGATTCGACTGACACGTACGAAGCTTGGCGGTAGTGCTCGCTTGGGTGAACTTCGGAATCGCAAGCGACACAAGAACACCGATGATCAGCACCGCAACCATCAGCTCGACCAATGTGAACCCGTCCTGGTTCCGCTGCATGACTCCCCCGTAATCACGTTCAACACTGAACCCGCTCGTCTCCTGGTTAATCGACACGCGTTCCCCGGAGGTTAAGCGTAATCTCGCAACTGTGGCGCAGGACGCGCCAGATCGCTGCTGTCACCCACTTCTGGCGAGCTATTCCCTCGCCTTGACCGCGCGACCCACCTCACGACCCCACGCTTGGGCGGCCACTAGGTCATCGCTCGTCGGCTTGAACTTCTCGGCATAATCCTCAAGCGGAACATCCAGGCCGATAGCGGTCACGCGCTCGCGCATCTGCTTGATCGCGCCGCCGCCCCAGCCGAAGGAACCAAAGAACGCCGCCATCCGCCCGACAGGCTTGAGACCCTCGAGGTATTGGATGTAGCCGGCCATGCGGTAGAGCATGCCGTGATGCAGAGTCGGCGACCCGAGGACGATCGCTTTGGACTCCAGCAACTCGTACGTGATATGCGCACCCGGCGTGAGCGCCAGGTCATAGAGGTCGACTTCCACGCCCTCGGCGGCAATGCCGTCAACGATCGCCTCGGCAATGAGCTTTGTGGAGCCCCACATCGTGGTGTAGGCCACGACAGCTTTGTCGCGCTTGAAACCCGAAGTCCAGCGACCATAGGCCGCCAGTGCGGCACCTAACGCATCTCCCCGCCAGATGACGCCGTGCGACGGCGCGATGACCTCCGGTGCCCAGCCGGCTTCCGCGACCTTTGCGACCATCTTGGTCACTTGTGGGCCAAGCGGCATGAGGATGTTCGCGTAGTAGATGCCCAGCTCCTCGACTGCCAGGTCCACGCCCACTTCGTCAGCGAACCTTTCCGAGGAGGCCATGTGCTGCCCGAAGGCATCGTTTGGCATGAGCGTCTTGACCTCGGGGCAGTAGGTGAACATCGAGTCGGGCCAGTGCACCATGGGCGCGGGCATGAACTCGAGAGTCTTTCCGCCGAGGTCGATCTTGTCGGCAGCGCCAACGGCTTCAACCACCAGGCCGTCGTGGTACTCGGCCACACCCTTCACGCCTGAGGCTGAGGCGACCACGCGCGCAGCGGGCATTGCAGCCATGACCTCGCGAAGACCGCTGTTGTGGTCGGGCTCAACATGATTGACGACGATGAGGCCTATCTCGGCAGGGTCGATGATTTCCGAGACTCTTGACAGTAGCTCGGGCACGAACCCGGCTTTCACGGTGTCGATAAGCGCCCACGTGCCTTCGCCGCGGACAAGATATGCGTTGTATGTGGTTCCGCGCGGCGTCTCATAGCCATGGAAGTCACGCAGACCCCAGTCGATGACGCCGACCCACCAGATTCCGTCGCTAACTGGTACCGCTCGCATTGCGGCTCCTTCCGCTCACCTTTTGTACTCCTGAAGACTGTACCCCGATGTCCGTTGCCGCTGGCACCTGATATCTTGTCTTCGGGGGTGATCCGTGTGTTCCTGTTGCCTTACAAGGTAGATCGTCCGTTCCGCATGCCGTGGATCACGATCGCGCTGATTGCTGCGAACGTCATCATATTCGCAATCGCTGCATCAACGGGGCTTGATCGGGCAATCGCCATGTTTGGCTTTCGCCCGAACGCCGCTGGCATGGTCACATGGCTGTCATCGATGTTCCTCCATGCCGATCCCTTCGGGCACCTGCTTGGCAACATGTACTTCTTGTGGCTGTTTGGCTCAGTGGTCGAAGACGCTATCGGGCGCCTCCGCTACCTGCTGCTGTACTTTCTCGGTGGGCTTGGCGCGGCTGTCGTGCACGCATTGTTCGTGCTGACGCTGATGCCAGCGGCCCGGAATATCCCGGCAATCGGCGCGTCGGGCGCAATCGCAGCCATCATGGGAATCTTTGCTGTTCGACTGTATCGCTCAAAGGTGAAGTTCGTCTGGTGCTTCATGTACCGCTTCAGCACCGCGTCGATGCCATCGCCGGTAGCCATCGGGCTGTGGGGCGGCCGAGAGATCATCTACTCGGCACTCGCAATCGGGACCGCAGGCAGCGGAGTCGCGAACTGGGCGCACGTCGGCGGACTGCTTGCAGGGGTCAGCATGGCGCTTCTCTCCGGAGGCATCCGCTCCGCAACCGCGGAGTACATGACTGAGAGTGCCTCTCGGTACGCGACGGGCGGCACACACGTGGTGGCCGCAGGAATGTATGCAGAACTCGCCGCGAAGGATCCCACGAACGCCGTATTGCGCCTTCAGTACGCCCGCGAGCTCGTTCAACTGAACCCACCACTCGCCGAGAAGGCCGCCACAGAGTATAGGAGCGGCATCGACCTTCTTGCCAGGGGAGGCAAGGCCATCGAGGCGCACGACGCGGCCGACGAGGCTGCGCGAGTTCTCTCCGGCTCAGGGCTCACCCCGCAGTCCCTGGTGGCTGTCGCCGGGGCTGCCGAGAGCGCCAGACACCTTGAGGCTGCCGAGCGGCTCTACCGAGAGGCCGCTGGCTGCGGAATCGCCTGTGCGGCGCTTGAGCGTGCCCGCTTCCGGCTGGCGCACGTGATGCTCGCGCTCGGGAAGACCGAGGATGCACGCGCCGAGTGGCACCGATTCCTGGAGGCATATCCGTCGAGCGACTTTGCCGGATTCGGTGACCGTGCGCTGGAACCGCAGGGCTAGCCTCTAAGACGAGCGCTTCACGAAGAAATCAGCCATGGAGAGCAGCAGCGTGCGAGCCTTGCTCGCCGGAAGCGCCTCGTGCAGGCGGTCTTTGGCGCTGACGACCAGCTCACGGGCGTAATCACGAGCGTAGTCGATCGAGCCGGCCTCGGTGAGAATGTCCACGATCTCCTGAAGCTCGGTCGCATTAGTCGTTCGCGACGAAAGAAGCTCGAGCAGGCGCTCGCGGCTCTTGGAGGTCTCAAGCGCGTGGATGGCAACGAGGGTTCGCTTTCCCTCGGTGAGGTCACTACGGAAATCCTTCTTGGTGGACTCCTTAGTACCGACGAGATTGAGCACGTCGTCTTGAATCTGGAACGCAAGGCCAGATGCCATGCCGAAGTCGCGCAACACCTCGACCTGCTCCTCGGTGCCGCCACCGATCATGGCACCGACCGCGAGCGGAATCGCGCCGGAGTAGAACGCGGTCTTGTGATTCGCCATCACCAGGTAGTCTTCGACTGAGAGGTCGAAGCGGTCATCGCGTGCCCAACCGATGTCGAGCGACTGGCCCTCGATCGTGCGCGTGGTCATCGCAACTAGTTCGCCGAGGACGCGAAGCTTGATCGCGTCTTCCAGGCCGGCATCGTCGATGACGGTGCCGCAAACGAGCGCGAGAGCGAGGTCACCGGCGTTGATTGCAAGCCCGATGCCCTCAGAGATGTGCATGCAAGGCTCATCTCGGCGAGTGAGCGAGGAGTCTTCGATGTCGTCGTGGATGAGCGCCGCCGTGTGGAAGTGCTCGATGGCCGCAGCTGACGGCCACGCTTTCTTCGGGTCTCCGCCAACAGCCTCACAAGCGAGGAGGCAAATCAGCGGGCGATGCCGCTTGCCGGCATTGTCCGAGAATTGACGAAGCGGTGCGTACAGATACCGGGACATGTCCGGATGCGAGCCGTTAGAGAAGAAGTTGAGCAGATAGTCATCGAACTTCTTCGCGTTAAGATTCAGATAGAGCTCAAAACCAGTCATGTGTCTCCTCGGAAAACCGTCCGCGCGGGCAACGCCAGACGGCGGGTGTGTGCGCACCAGTATACAATCGCGCGCCTTGAAGTCACACCGCATGGCCGTGAGAGATTCGTTCCCTCAGTGCGGTTTACGACGCGGGAGCGCGCAAACCTTTCTCCAGGAAGACCCCATCGGCCGAAAAAGCCCTTCGATACGCCAGCATGACCGAGAGAATCGAGCCGATCGCAGTAGCTGCGCTGACCATGAGCATCACGACGATCTGGTACTTGGTGGCTTCAAGCGGGTCGGCGCCAGCGAGCACCTGACCGGTCATCATTCCGGGGATGAAGACGATACCTGCGGCGGCCATCGAGTTGATCGTGGGGATCAGCCCGGCCCGAAGCGCCATGCGTACGGATCCGCGTGCGGCCTCCCATCGGTCGGCACCAAGGGCCGTGAGCGTGAGAATCTCGCCGCTCCGCGAATCCAGGTCCGAGAAGAGTCGCTCAAGCGCGAGCGCGATGCCCGTCATCGAGTTGCCGAGCACCATGCCTGCAATCGGGATGACGTAGCGCGGCTCATACCAGACCGGAACGCGAACGATGAGCGCAGTGACAGCGAACGTAACGGTGATCCCGGTGACAGCCATGGAGAAGAATGCCGAACCGAACAGACCCCTGGGCGCGTCCGGTGCGCGCTTCACCACGATGCGCGTCGCCATGAGCGTCATCAAGCCCAGCAGAAGGATCACGATCCACCAGAGTCGGACCTCGAAGACCCAGCGCAGCACGAAGCCGAGTGCCAAGAGCTGCAAGTACGTGCGTGCCGAGGCGATAGCCAGGTCCTTCACGATGCCGAGACCGATTGCGACCGACAGCGCTCCGGTCACGACTATGAAGCTCGCCGCAAGTGCCAGCTGAGGCCAGCCGATGACGACGGCGCCACTAGGCTCCAAAGCGATCACCGCCGCTCAGGTGGCCGCCTTCAAGATGCATTCGCACGTTCGCGGCTGCGTCGGCACGCAGGTGGCTCACACGAAGGACCGCGCCTCCCTCGGCAGCGAATCTTGCTGTCATCATCCCAACCGCGGCAGCGCTTGCGTCGTCCAGACTGGCATCAGGCTCGTCGAGCAACAGCACTCGCGGGGCGGTGAGCAGCACTCGCAGAAGCGCGACGCGCGCGGCCTGCCCCACCGAGAGTCGCGCTGTATCGCGATCGAGCGCGACGTCGACAAGCCCGACCTCGTCGAGCGCAGCACGCAGCTGCTCGATCGATGGCGGCGTCGCACCGGTGCGCGCCTTGAGGCCGAACGGGAGCAGCAGGTTACCCTCGACCGTGCCGCAAGTGAGCGCCGTGCGCTGCGGGAGGAGCGCGACTTTCGTGCGCCACTCGGCAGGTTCGATCCCTGATGCCGACTCGCCCGCAAGCGCAAGCTCGCCCCCGGCGCCCGGGAGCAAACGCGCGAGCGCGAGCAGAAGCGTCGTCTTACCCGCGCCGGAAGGGCCGCGCAGCTCCGCGATATCGCCCGCGTGTAGCTCGAAGCTCACGCCGTCGAGCACGCGCAACTCGCGCCCGTCGACAGCGCGCGTGGCGACCAACCCGCTGGCCGAGAGGAGCGGCGGCGCTACGACCACCGCTCGAACCGAACCTTCTCGGCGTCATAGCGGTCAACAGGCGGCTTCTCCTCGGCAGGATGACCGATCACCAGCACGGCCAGAGGCTCGACACCGTCGACCATCTCGAGCGCGACTTTGAGCGGTCCCACGCGATCCATCTTCGGCCAGAAGCCGAGCCAGACCGCGCCGAGTCCCAGCGCGTGAACGGCTAGCAGCGCGTTCTCGACCGCTGCCGAGCAGTCCTGCTGCCACATGATGTCGTGCTTGAGGTCGCGCAGATCGCCGCAGACGACGATCGCGGCCGGAGCCTCGCGCAGCATCGCGCCGTACGGCGTCGTGGTCGCTGCCGCATCGAGCTGCTCGCGCTCGGTCAGCACGATGAAGCGCCACGGCTGCTGGTTGCCCGCCGACGGCGCCGCCATCGCGGCGCGCAGGATCGTCTCGATCGCCTCGGCTGAAACGGGCTCGCTCGTGTACTTGCGGATGCTTCTGCGACCCATGATCGCGTTTAGTGCGTCCATGTCGGTCTCCTGTCAGTCGTCGGACTTGCCGAGCGCCTCGTCCCGCATGCGGACACGTCGGCTCTCGCGGTAGATCACTGGACTCGTCCCGAAGAGCAGGTCGTTCTCGAACGAGATCCGCTCGAGCCCGATCATCTCCTCGGCAATGGTCGTCACGTTGCGCTGCACCTCGGGTGAGCGGACCGTGAGTTCATGCATGTCGATACCATCGAGAGTACCCTTCTTGCTGGCGTGAGAGTAGGTCTTCCACAAGTAGCTCATTGCGCGTTGGCGCGTTGTCGGCACCTTGAGAAGCTCCAGCATCCTCGCACGCAGCGCTTCGAGCTCCTCGGCCGATGCGCGTTTGGGCAGCGCCGCGAGCGCTCGTCCGACCTCGTCAGCAGTCGCGCGCCCCGTCTCTTGCAGCACGAACTTGATCACATGCCATGCCGAGGTCAGATCGCCGTTGGACGCGATCGGGCGGTCACTCAGCCAGAGCCAGGCATGCATCCGGCGCCGCCAATCCCACCAGGTGAGCGGCGAGTTGAACGCGGTATCCGGGATCAGGAAGAATCCCTTCTCGGCAAGCATCGCCCCGAATACGCCGCTGCCGAGAGCTTCCCGGCGGCGGCTGCGCCCGACCTTCGCAGCGAACAGCCCGCAGCTGGGTGACCTCTCCTTGAGGATCACCACGCGCACGCCAGCCCGATCGAGCGCCTCCACGCACGCCTGGCTGCCCGCGATCACTGCCGCCGTGACGTCGCGGCCGAAGCGGTTCTCCACTTTCGCGGTGCCCGCGAGGACCTCCTGACCGCTGCCGGTGAGATGGATCGGCTCCCTCGGCACACCGAATCCGGCCATACATTCCGGACACACCGGAGTGATCGAGAAATCTCCTCTCTCGCGACCAAGACTCGAGAGCGCATCAAACCGTTTTCCGTTGTAGCGCACAGGACAATCAGCCAGACAGGCGCTTACGCCGAGAGGAACCTTGGCCGTCAGCAGCTCTACCATCAATCCGTGCTCCTTATTCGTCGGTCCGTCGCTGTTCTTGTTCCCCCTTTGCGGGTGAACCGCTCATACAAAGGGAACTAGATAGTATGCAAAGATGCTCAATCGCGAAGGGAGTCGAGTGACTGCCGGCACCGCAATAGTATGGCTTCGCAATGACTTGAGGCTGGCCGACAGCCCCGCGTTGGCGACCGCCGCCGACGCATTTGGCACAGTGGCTCCCGTCTTCATCTTCTCCCCTGCCGAAGCAAACTCCTGGGCACCGGGCAGCGCATCGCGCGCCTGGCTTGCTCTGTCGCTCAAGTCACTCTCCTCGGACATCGAGGGTCTCGGCGGCAGATTGACGATTCTCTCGGGCCCCACGATCGAGGCGCTGCTCACGCTCGCGCTGCGAACGGGCGCAAGCGCGGTTTACTGGCACCGCCGATACGAACCCGCCGGCGCGGCCCTTGATGCCGAGGTGGCGAGGCAGCTTGAATCGGCCGGGCTGGAGGTTCATGTCATGGATGGATCTCTCATCCATGAGCCGGACGCGCTGGTCACGGGAAGTGGCACGCCGTTTCAGGTGTTCACGCCGTTCTTCAATGCAAGCCTTCGTGCAGGCATGCCCGACTATCCGCTTCCGACTCCGGTCGCATTGCCGGCGCCTGCCAATCTACCTGTCGGCATTCCGCCCGAAGAGGTCGCCGCAGGCCTCACAGAAGCGCCCGATGTCGCCCGCTTCTGGTCGCCGGGAGAATCCGGCGCCCGTGCGCTGGCCGACCGTTTCTTCCACGACATTGCAGATGAGTACGCCCAAGACCGGGACAGACCGGATCTGGACGGCACGTCTCGGCTATCTCCTCACCTTGCCTTTGGCGAGATCTCCGCGCGGGTACTGCGAGCTGAAGCGACCGAGATGGTCAAGTGCAACGGCACGTGCCACATCAAAGAGGGAGCGGCGGCGTTCATCCGGCAGCTGTACTGGCGCGAGTTCGCTTATCACCTGCTCCACCACCACCCAAGCACCACAGACAGGCCGCTCCGCAGCCGCTTCGATGTGTTCCCATGGAGTCGCGACCCGATCGCCATGGAGGCCTGGCAATCGGGCATGACCGGGTATCCGATCGTGGACGCCGGCATGCGAGAACTGCTTGCCACAGGCTGGATGCACAACCGCGTGCGAATGCTCGTCGCATCGCTACTCACGAAGGACCTGCTTCTGCCATGGGCTGATGGCGCGCACTGGTTCTGGGAACGCCTTGTTGACGCCGACCTGGCGAACAACACATTCGGCTGGCAGTGGGTGGCCGGCTGCGGCGCGGATGCCGCACCGTACTTCCGCATCTTCAACCCGGTGCTCCAGGGTGAGCGGTTCGACCCGGATGGAGCGTACGCCAAGAAGTGGGTGCCTGAGCTTGAAGCGCTCCCCGCAGCGTGGGTGCACCGCCCGTGGGTCGCACCTTCCGGCGTGCTTGCCTCGGCAGGCATAACGCTTGGCCGAGAGTACCCTCGGCCGATCGTCGATCATACGTCGGCCCGGTTGCGAGCTCTCGCCATCTACGGGAGCCTACGCGACATCGTGAAATGACAGCGAGCGCCCATTGGGCGCCCACTGGTTCACGCTATGGCGGAGGCGTGTGCGAATCGAACACACC
>DDWM01000017.1 GCA_002345925.1 Actinobacteria bacterium UBA2286
CCGAAAAGCGCTGCCGCCGATACAAGCATTCGCAAGATGAACTTCATCGCATCCTCCTGGGCAGTCGACAAGTGGGCTGGTTGAAGTATAGCAGCGCGCCTAGCGCCACCCGGCCATCGCGTCCCTGACACCCGACACTACGCTGCGACGTAGCTCACGTGTGACGGCAACGACGATCATGCCCGTCCCTACAAGGCCGAGAACGATCCACCAGTACTCGACAAGATACGTCCACGATCGCACAAGCGGTGTCCAGACCAGCGCAAGAACGCCACTGAACAGATATGCCCGAACTCTGAGAAGTATGCCCAGGGCAATCACGGCGATGGCAAGTCCGAACGTCCAGAACGTATGGCTCCAACTCGTAGCCTGGCTTGCGTAAGGATCAAGCATCGCTAGCGCAGGCGGCACCAGGACCAGCGCAACGGCTCCAAGGTCGGTAACGAGTGGCACCGGCTTGCCGGGGCTCTTCCACGACCACCGATACCCGCACCATGCCACGTACACACCGGCAGGTGTTGAATACCACTCGATTCCCGTGACGGTCCCCTCGGCGAGTTCGATCCAGTACGCCACAAGGAACAATCCGACCCCGATGTAGATCCCGGGATCGATGTCAAAGGCCGTCGCAGCCGCGAGCACGTACGCACCGAGCGCAACGACTGATACCGCGAGCGCGTGAGCGTCCAGCGCGATCCATCCGGGTACCGCTATCCACGTGAGTGACGACCAGAAACCAAAGACGATGAGCATCAGCAGCGGAATCAGACCCGATACCGCAAGAGCTCGAACCACCCTCCCGCTCGCACTGTCGGCAGCGCCACCAACAAAGAACGCCGGCGCAAGCTGAACAGCCGCAAGAACCGCCAAGACACCAACGGTTGTCCATGGAAGGACTGAGAGGTGCGCGAGTAGTGCGAGCGTGGCGGCGGCGGCGAGAGCGCCTGCAACGAACACTCCCTCGAACCATCTGCTTGAGTACACCGCGATTATCGCTGCGACGGCCGGCAAAGCGAAGGCCGCCGAGAGCATGGCCTCATCGCCCCAGGCGAACACCGCGAGAGTGGCGGCCGTGGCAACGGCGGCCCAGGGAGCCCAGTCGCCAGCTCCGCGAACGCGTCGGGCGACAGCGCCTGCTCCCGAGACGACGAGTGCAGTCGCCGAGCCCCACACCGCTGCCGTAGCACCGTCCACGTTCCAGCCCGCCCACATCGCAGCTGCGCCGGTTGCTGACGCGCCAGCGACTGCCAGCGACTGCGGAATACGCGCAAGCACACCATCAAGAAGGAACCAGGCTGCAACCGCAGCAAGCAGTGCTGCGCTCTGCCATGAGGGCAACTCGGCGTACCAGCCATCCATCATCAGGGCGATAATCAGCACGAACGGCACGAAGACCCTCATCAGACCGCGCATGAGGTGCCTGTCGAATTCAAGGAAGCGCTCGATCGTTCCGGCGCCGAGTGACCAGGCTCCGGCGAGCGTGATGAGCGCCACTGCCCTGAGCGGCGCACCGGCCGCAAGCTGCGAGGCGCTGAGGAGCGTCCACAGTGCGTACTCGGATAGCAAGAAGGCTGCGGGAACGGCGGGACGCTTGTGTAGCACCAAGGCGATCAGGACAGCCACTGTCAAAAAGACAGAAAGCGCCGCGTCTGAGTAAGTGGCGGCCTCGCCAAATGCAGGGAACGCCTGGGTGATCACGGGCAAGAACACCGCGAGCGCCGCCAGCAGCATCCAAGCGCCAAACTCCGCTATGAGCGCGGCGACTGCCACGCGCTTCGCCTTGAACTCCTCGGGAATCGAAACCTGAGCAAGCTGCCAGCCTGCGAACGTCCACACGAGCGCCAGGGAGACCAGCGCTGCGGCAATCGTGTTGTTGCTCCAATCGAACAGACCGCCAAGCGTCACTGTCGCCGCGAGCATCGACAGGAGTCCGAACACGCCGTGGCCAACGCCGCCTCGGCGAAGCTCGTAGGTGATATATGCCGCTGCGAGAACCGCGAAGAAGCCCAGCTGCCACCAGGCATCTAGCCGGTTGGTCGTGGCGACCAGCACGACTGGGAGATGGCCTATCGCCCCGAAGCTCGGATTGTGACCGAGCGAGTCTACAATCGCTGTAATCGAGACCCCGATCACTGCGGCCGCGAAGAACTCCGCAAGCCCTGCACTTGTGCCAGGGCCTGCGACTGAGTCGAATCCAGCCAGGAACCCGAAGACCACGAGAGCTGCCCCGATCGGGGCAGCCATCCGCAGAATCCGTGCAAGCGAGAAGAACGGCGACTCTTCGTCCACGCTGCGCGACGTCAGTGCCCACGCCGCCATGACTATGGCGATGCCAGCAAGTCGAATCTCCGAAGACGCACCGAGGCCTTCCCCGAGCAGCCACCACCATCCAACCTGAGCTGCAGCGCCGGTGATGCCAAAGAAGCCGCTTTGCAGCCTCACCTCGGTGAACCAGTAGACCGCCGAGCAGACCAACAGCCAGAGTGCGAACGGTAACGGGCCGGTCATCTTATAGCCGTCGATGAGTATCCAGCCATCAAACAGGAGCATGGCCGAGGCAACGACCGTGAGGGCGATTCCTCCGGTCGCGATACCCATCTTGGTGCGAACACGCTCACCCGCCGAGTAGAACCCGAGCGTGAGCGCGCCGAGGAACAGGAATCGCAGCGCCGGACTCACGAGCTGCCAGGCAGCGATCGCGAAGACCGCTGCCGCGACGATGACTAGAAATGCGCCCGTGGCGATAAGCACTGTCGTCCAGCTCACCGGCTCACGCACTCTCTGCGCGGGCAAGGAAGGCTGGGACACCCGCGGAGCCGGAATCGGCGGCGGGCCGCTCTGCCGGAAGGGCTCTGGCGTGCCTGCCGGTGGAACCGGGAGCGGCGGCTCGCCTGAGCTCACATGCTGCACAACGCTTGGCGCGCTCTGAGGCGGGGTTCTCGTGGCGACCCGCTCAAGGACCTCGGCGATCTCAGCCCTGCGTTCCAGATACCGGGGTGCCAAGGCTTCGTACGACGCGAACGGCACCTCACCACGTTCCACGGCTCGCGCCAACTGCTCAAGAAGGTAGTCGATCTTCCCAAGCTCCGCCCATTCGCGCTCGTACATCGGCTCCCCCTGCTTGGCTGCGTCAGTCGGACTCCGCGATCCGCCCCTCGGATGTAGAATCGCCCGTTGCCGCCAATGGTGACACAAAGCGAAGGATATCGCGTGCAACATCTGCGGGGATTCCGGGAACGGCCGCGATCTCCTCTACCGATGCGGCACGCAGCCTGCGAAATGAACCGAAGGCCTTGAGCAGGGCCTTGCGGCGCTTGGGCCCAACACCAGGGATATCATCGAGCGCCGAAGCGGTCATCGCCTTGTCGCGCAGGTTACGGTGATACTCGATCGCGAAGCGGTGCGCCTCATCTCGCAGGCGCTTCACCAGATAGAGTGATGATGAGCCAGTGGGCAGCGTGATGGGTTCATCCCAATCCGGGACATAGAGCTCCTCTTCGCGCTTGGCGAGCGAGACGATCGGGATGCTTACGCCGAGTTCCTCGGCCACAGCGATCGCTGCCGAGAGCTGCGGCTTGCCGCCGTCGACGACGATGAGATCAGGACGCGAGCCGAAGCGTGCATCGCCAGCAACATCACGCGCGAACCTTCTGCCGAGAACCTCACGCATCATCGCGAAGTCGTTCGCCTCCTCGGACTCCATTCGAATCTTGAAGCGACGATACGACGCGCGATCGGGGCGACCGCCCGAGAAGACCACCATGGATCCGACCGAATGGCGACCATGCAGAGTGGAGATGTCGTAACACTCGATCCTGAGCGGCGGCGCCGATAACGCGAGCGCGCTCTCAAGTTCCAGGAGCGCTCGGTTGATGCGCTCTTCGTCGTAGCGCGTGCGCTGCTTGTAACGAGCCAGCGTGTGACGGGCGTTCGTGCACGCGAGTTCTGAGAGCGCCCGCTTCTCACCGCGCTGCGGGACCGACAGACGCGCGCGTTTGCCGCGCAGCAGCGACAGCCACTCCTCGGCAACGTCGGGTTCCTCGGGCAGCGCTGGAACGATGATCTCTTTCGGTACATAAGAGGTCTCGCCGTAGTAGCGCAGCAAGAATCCCTCGATGAGCTCGGATTCCGGGACGTCGAAGCCCTTATCGAGCACGAACTCGTTGCCAGCCAACACACGACCCTCGCGCACGAGGAAGACGTGCACGCCCGCGATCGTCTCCTCGCGCTCGATGCCGATCACGTCCATGTCGAGCGGTCTGTCCGAGACGACCTTCTGCTTGGCGAGCACGCTGTTCACGGCGTCGAGTGAATTCCTGAGCCTCGCGGCGCGCTCATAGTCGAGCTCGCCAGCTGCCTCGCGCATACGCTGCTCGAGATCCGACGCGATTCCGCCACGCTTGCCCTCAAGGAATGCCGAGACCTCCCCGACCCGCCCGGCGTACTCTTCCGGCGTGATGGCTCCCACGCAGGGACCGGGGCCCTTGCCAACATGAAAGTCGAAACAGGGCTTGCCCGTGGGCTCGCCGCCCTTGGCAGTCAGGCGCTTCCACTCCAGACATGTTGCACGGCAGATCGGATAGACGCGTCGCACGATCTCGACCGTGTCCCTGGCGCCCCGCGCATCCGTGTACGGCCCAAAGTAACGCGTTCCCGGCCGGTGCCGCTCCCGTGTGTATTTGATCGCCGGAAAAGGGTCGCTCATGGTGAGCGCGATGAACGGGTAAGACTTGCCGTCCCGGTAGTCGACGTTGTACGGAGGGTCGAACTGCTTTATGAGGTTCGCTTCGAGGATGAGTGATTCGACCTCGTTGTCGGTCACGACATAGTCGTAGCTAGCCACCTGCTCCATCATGAACGGGATCTTCTCGCGCTCATCCTGCCCGCTCACATACTGTCGCATGCGCTTGCGAAGCGACTTCGCCTTGCCGACGTAGAGCACCCCACCGTCTTTCCCCTTCCACAGGTAGACGCCGGGGCCGTCGGGGACGCCCGTGAGTGACGCGCCGTTCGCATCGAGCGCCATGGCTGCTATCCGTTCTCGGGCTGCACGGTTGCGCCGCGACCTTCAAGCACCGGCTTCAGGAACCGTCCGGTATGTGAGCCTTTCGTCGCTGCGATCTTCTCGGGGGTGCCGGTCGCGATGATCTTTCCACCTCGGTCGCCGCCTTCCGGGCCAAGGTCGATGATGTGGTCCGCATTCTTGATGACGTCCAGGTTGTGCTCGATCACGAGCACCGTGTTGCCTGCGTCGACCAGACGCTGCAACACAGCCAGCAACTGCCGAACATCATCAAAGTGCAGACCCGTGGTCGGCTCATCAAGGATGTAGAACGTGCGGCCGGTGCTACGCCGGTGCAACTCGCTTGCGAGCTTCACACGCTGCGCTTCGCCGCCAGAAAGCGTGGTTGCGGGCTGTCCGAGCTTGATATAGCCGAGACCGACATCAAACAGCGTCTGCAACTTGCGCCTGATCGGCGGGATGTTCTCAAAGAACGAGAGTGCCTCTTCCACGGACATGAAGAGCACCTCGCTCACCGACTTGCCGCGATACTTGACCTGTAGCGTCTCGCGGTTGTATCGCCTGCCCTGGCAGACCTCGCACGGCACGTAGATATCCGGCAAGAAGTGCATCTCGATCTTGATCTGGCCATCGCCCTTACACGACTCACAGCGTCCGCCGTGCACATTGAACGAGAAACGACCCGGAGCGTAGCCGCGCGCCTTCGCCTCGGGAGTCGAGGCAAATAGCGAGCGCACGTCATCCCAAAGCCCTGTGTAAGTCGCGGGGTTCGATCGCGGTGTCCGCCCGATCGGCGACTGATCGATAGCGATCACTTTGTCGATGGCACTGAGCCCCTCGATGCCCTTGTGCTTGCCGGTACGATGCCGCGTCCGGTACACGGAGTTGCTGAGTGCAGGGGCGAGCGTGTCGGCCACAAGCGAGCTCTTGCCTGAGCCGCTGACGCCGGTCACAACTACCAGATTGCCGAGTGGAATCTCGACATCGATGTTCTTGAGGTTGTGCTCGCTCGCGCTCTTGATCAGCACGTGGCCCTTCTCGGCGGAGCGACGCTCCTTGGGTATCGGGATGCTCTTCCTGCCCGAGAGATACGCGCCCGTGAGAGAGCCTTCGCACGCCAGGATGTCTTCCGGCGTACCCTGGCAGACGACTTCACCGCCATGCTCGCCGGCTCCGGGACCCATGTCGACAACGTAGTCCGCTGCCCGGATAGTCTCCTCGTCGTGCTCGACGACGATGACGGTGTTCCCGAGTCCGCGCAGCCGTTCCATCGTGCCGATCAATCGCGCGTTATCGCGCTGATGCAATCCGATCGACGGCTCGTCGAGGATGTACAGCACGCCCATGAGTCCGCTGCCGATCTGCGTGGCAAGCCGGATTCGCTGCGCCTCGCCACCCGAGAGCGTGGCCGCAGCGCGGTCAAGCGTGAGGTAGTCGAGTCCGACGTCGACCAGGAAGCGTAGCCGCTCCAAGATCTCCTTGATGACGCGCGCGCCGATCTGCTCTTCGCGATCCGTGAGCTCAAGCGACTCGAAATACGCCAGGGAGTCCTTTGCCGAGAGACCCGTCACCTCATGGACGTTCTTGCCGCCGATCGTCACTGCAAGGATCTCCGGCTTGAGCCGCGCGCCATGGCAGCTCTTGCACGGAATGAGCGCCATGTACTCGTGAAGCTTGTCCTTCACCTGCTCGGACTCCGACTCCTCGTAGCGGCGCATGACCGAGTGAAGCGCGCCCTCGTACTTGGTGAACCAGAATGTCTCCCGACCATCACGCGTGAGGTAGTCGATGCGGATCTTCTGCTCGCCCAGTCCGTTAAGTAAGGCGTCCTGGACTTTCTTTGGCAGCTCATTCCATGGCGTGTCGATATCCGCGCCAAGGTGTTTCGCCGCTGCCTCAACAAGCTGTGGATAGTAGTTAAGGTTCCCCGAGAACGGCTTGATCGCGCCCTCGGCAAGCGTTCTGTCGGGGTCGGGCACCACGAGGTCCGGATCTGCCTCCAGGCGACTGCCGAGACCCGCGCACTCGGGGCAGGCACCGTACGGCGCGTTGAACGAGAAGTCGCGCGGGGCGAGCTCCTCCATCGATACGCCGTGGTCGGGGCATGCAAGTGCCTGCGAGAAGACCAGCTCCTCGCCGTCGGTGACAGCGACCGTTAGCGTTCCGCTGGCCAGCTTGAGTGCCATATCCACGCTCTCGGCCAGGCGGGTTCTTACGCCTTCCTTGAGCACGATGCGGTCAACGACGACCTCGATCGTGTGCTTGAACTTCTTGTCGAGCTTGATCTCCTCGTCCAGCGTGCGCACCTCGGTGTCCACCCGAACACGTGTGAATCCTTCACCGCGAAGCTCCTCGAACAGCTTGCCGAACTCGCCTTTCCTGCCCTTCACGACAGGAGCGAGCACCTGGAACTTAGTCCCGGGATCAAGTTGAAGGATCGCGTCGACGATCTGCTCGGCGCTCTGCTTCTGGATGAGCTTGCCGCAAATCGGGCAATGCGGGATGCCGATGCGGGCGAACAGGAGCCGGAGGTAGTCGTAGATCTCAGTGACCGTGCCGACCGTGGATCGCGGGTTGCGCGAGGTGGTCTTCTGGTCGATGGAAACCGCCGGCGACAGCCCTTCTATGTGGTCGACATCGGGCTTGTTCATCTGTCCAAGGAACTGCCGAGCATATGCCGAGAGAGACTCCACGTAGCGACGTTGTCCCTCGGCGTAGATGGTATCGAAGGCTAACGACGACTTACCTGAACCAGACAACCCGGTGATAACAACGAGTTGGTCACGCGGCAGCTCAAGGTCGAAACCTTTGAGGTTGTGCTCACGTGCGCCACGAATGAGGATGCGGTCGAGAGACATCAGGGAGTGACCCTTCCTGTGCGGGAGAAGACTTCAATTCGGTCAAGTCTTCATTGTACTCCCGTATGAAAGCGAACGCACGTTCGGAGTCAGTTGAAACACAACCGAAAGCTTTCGCACGGTGGACACGCCCAAGAAATACGTGTGAAACAAGCGGGCGGTAACGTCGTCGTGAAGCAGGACGCACAGGGATGCTCACCTGCGGACATGAGGCCAAAGCAGGCCCCGACGACGGAGGGACTTCATGGACACGAAGGTGGTTATCGACACCGTTTGGGTGTTGCTCGCAGCAATGCTTGTGTTCTTCATGAACCTTGGATTCGCACTCGTAGAATCAGGGTTCGCCCGGGCGAAGAACACGGTCAACATCATCTCCAAGAACTTCGTGGTGTTCGCGGTCGCGACCATCGCGTTCCTCGTCATCGGATGGGGAATCATGTACGGCGACGGGAACGGCTTCATGGGTCTCAAGGGCCTCTTCTTCATCGGCGGCGCGGACAACAGTCCCGCAACTGCCGAGGCGTACCAGGGAGTCTACTCGGCGCTTAGCTGGACGGGTGTTCCCTTGCTTGCGAAGTTCTTCTTCCAGCTGGTGTTCGCCGGTACCGCTGCCACGATCGTCTCCGGCGCGGTTGCCGAGCGAATCAAGTACGTATCGTTCATCGTGTTCTCATTCATCCTGGTCGCATTCATCTACCCCATCGTCGGGCACTGGGTCTGGGGCGGCGGCTGGCTCGCGGAGCTTGGTTTCTTCGACTTCGCCGGCTCAACGGTCGTCCACTCGGTTGGTGCATGGGCAGCACTCGCTGGCGTGCTGGTACTAGGGCCGCGTATTGGCAAGTACGGCAAGGACGGCAGCGTTCGTGCGATTCCCGGCCACAACATGACCTCGGCCATGACCGGCTGCCTCATCCTGTGGTTCGGTTGGTTCGGTTTCAACCCTGGCAGCACGATGGCCGCCGATCCGGAAGCCATCTCGCGCATCATGGTCACCACCAATGTGTCAGCCGCAGCCGGAGCGCTTGCTGCGACCTTTCTCGCGTGGAGGCTTCTCGGTAAGCCTGATATCGGCATGACCATCAACGGCGCACTCGCAGGTCTTGTCGGTATCACCGCCAGCTGCGCGTACGTGAGCGTTGGCAGCTCGCTCGTGATCGGCGCGCTCTCAGGTCTGCTCATCGTCGTCGGCGTGCTCTTCCTCGACAAGGTCAAGTGGGACGACCCGGTGGGCGCCATCGCGGTCCACGGAATGGGCGGCATCTTCGGTACTCTGGCCGTCGGCCTCTTCGCTCAGGACAAGTTCATGCCCGGAACGACCGGTAATGGCCTGTTCTTCGGCGGCGGCTTCACGCCGGTGCTCAATCAGCTCATCGGTATAGGCGCTGTGGGTGCCGCAGTGTTCGCCGTATCGCTTGCGGTCTGGCTCGGCATCAAAGCAACGATGGGTATCCGCGTTAGTGCCGAGGAAGAGATAGAAGGCCTGGACATCGGCGAGCACGGGAACCGTGCGTACCCCGACTTCGTTCAGACGGAGACCGTCGCGTAGCGTTTGTGGGATAGGAATCGTAAGCAATCATCCCGGATGTCCAGACAAGGAGACACACCGTGAAGAAGGTAGAAGCCATCATCAAGCCGCACCGCCTCGATGACGTCAAAGAGGCCCTCGGAACGCTTGGTGTGACAGGTATGACAGCGTACGAGGTCAAGGGATTCGGTCGCCAGAAGGGTCACACGGAGATATACCGCGGCGCCGAGTACACCGTGAACTTCGTACCGAAGCTCAAGATCGAGATCGTCGTCGATGACGATCTGGCTCTCAAAGTGGAACAGGCGATCGTCGATGCAGCTCGCACCGGCAAGATCGGTGACGGCAAGGTCTTCACCTACGACTGTGAAGGCGCTGTCAGGATCCGCACCGGCGAGCGTGGCGCAGACGCGCTCTAGGCGATGACAACCGAGCCGCTTGCGGAGTTCATGGTCCGGCGTGCTGCTCTGATCGAGAGCGTCACGCCCGGAACAGCCGCAACGCGCACGCTCTCTGACCTGACGGACGAGGCCGTCTCCGCCCTTGCGGAGGCGGCCTTCGCCTCCTTTGACGCACCGTGGAGCCTTCTTGCGCTCGGCGCGTATGGCTCGCGGCGATTGCTGCCCTTCTCGGACCTCGACTTGCTCGTAGTGGTCGGCTCGGATCCACGCTCGGCTCGCGACTGCGTCCAGGCACTCATGTATCCGCTGTGGGATGCGAACTTCGAGGTCGGACACGCCGTGCGCACCCGCAAGGATCACATCCGCGCATGCGCCGAAGACGTCGAGACGCTCACCGCGACACTCACCGGGCGACACCTCGCCGGAGATGAAAAGCTTGCCGCCGAGACAGTAGCCGCAGTTGCCAAGTACGCCGGCAAGAAGCGTACCTCTCTGTTACGAGCCTTCTCGGCCAGACCCCGGCCGGGTTCACCGTACGAACTCGAACCTGACCTGAAGGAAGGCGCAGGCGGCCAGCGCGACATCGACGAGCTCACGTGGCGGACCGCAGTCGCCATCCCCTCTCCGGTGGCGCGACCTGGCGTCGCCGCGTCCGAGCTGCTCGGCTCATCGCAGCTTGGCGACCTCGCTGCTGCGCAAGATCGCATCTCGGCAGCGCGCTGGCTGCTTCACCGCAGCGTGGGCCGCAAACAGGCGGTCCTAGATTTCGACACGGCCGAAGCCGCTCCTATGGCCGTCGAAGGGCTGCATTCTGCGCTGGCGAGCGTCCACGAGCTGCTCATGGCAGTCCGACGAGAGTTGCCAGCGGCCGATCTCCATCCCCGACAGTGGACGCCAGAGGAGCTGCTCGGCACACTCGCCCGCGGGAGTTCCGTGCTCCCCCGTCTCGAATGCGCCGCCCGCCGGGGCGCGCTGGAAACGCTCGCTCCCGGTCTGGCCGAGCTCATGGTGCTGCGACGCCCGGCGCTCGATCACCGGTTCACGGTAGGCGCACACTCGCTGCTGACAGCGGCGCTCGCAGCCGGGCTATCCGCGACGGACCCGATCGCCGCGTCGGTAACGTCTGCGGACCTGCGCCTTGCGCTCAACACTGCATGCATCACGCACGACTCGGGCAAGATCGTCCCCGGACCCGGTCATGCCGAGCGGGGCCAGGCAGCAGCGGCGCAGACGGCCCGCGCGTTGGGCGGCTCATCGCGGGTCGCCGATACGGCGGTCACGCTCGTGCGGGAGCACCTCCTGCTTGCCGAGACGGCATCCGGCGCCGATATCGATGACGAGAACGTCATCCTGCACGCGGCCGCGCGTATCGGCGAACGCGACCTGGTCGCGCCGCTGTATGTGCTCACCGCCGCCGACAGTCTCGCGACCGGACCCACGACCTGGGACGCATGGCACGCCTCGCTTGTTCGAACGCTCGTTTCGCGCCTGGACATCGCACTTGCCGATGACGTCGATGGCGCAGGAATGGTGGAGCGAGCCGAGGGCATCAGGTCGCAAGCGCTGATCGCCACTCCGGACGAAACCACCGCCGCCGTCCTTCGGCATGTGCCGGTCCGGTTCTTTGCCGCCAGAAACGCAGCCGATGCCGTAGCCGATGCACGGCTGCTCTCGCGCCTGGGTCCGCGTGGGTCACGTGAGCAGACCTCCGTTCGCGTCTCGGCCACGGACACAACGGGAGCGCACAGAATCGCGATTGCAACCTACGACCGGACCGGGGTCTTCGCGACCCTGGCGGGCGTGATAGCGCTCTCAGGCCTGGACATTCTGGGGGCCACCGCGTTCGCCGGCCCCTCGGGAACGGCGCTCGACACGTTCACTGTAGCCTCGGCGACGCTTGCAGAGATCGGTCCGGAGACCTGGAACGCGCTGGAGCGACGCCTCTCGGCAGCCATGGAAGGTCATCTCGACATACGCGGCCGCCTCGCCGAGCGACGCCAGCAGTATCCGACGCGCACCAAGGGACGCACCAAGGGACGCACCAAGATCGAGTCGCGCACTGAGTCGAGCTTCGCCACGGCCCTGAGCGTCAAGACGGCGGACCGGGTGGGCCTGCTCTTTGATATCGCAGATGAGATCGCTCACGCAGGATTTGAGATCACGCGGGTGAACGCACTCACCCGGAGCGGACGCGCGAGCGACACGTTCCATATCGTCGATGCAGAAGGCTTCGCGCCTCGCGACCCCGGAGAGCTGGGGCATCTGGCCATGCGGGTTCGGGAGCGCCTGGCTCACCTGTGAGTGCAACGAAAGAGGGCGACCGGAGTTCCCGATCGCCCTCTTGAACACACAGCGAGTCGATACTAGTTGAGCAGCGTGCTCATCGTGTCGATTGTGGTCTGCTGGACAGCTCCGCCGATCACTACGAACGATGTGACCGTCGCCTTGTTGGTACTGAGGCGCGAGGAGACCGGTGACGCGACAGACCCGGGGGCCGTCAGGAGCAAGATACCGTTCTTCTGCGCGAAGAGCGGGCCTGCGGCAAGCGCATCCGGGAAATTCGTGCCGACCGTCGTGCCGATGTACTCATACTTCATGCCTAGCGACTTCGCGTAGTCAGCTATGAGTGCACACGTTTCGTAGCGATTCGCGCCGCCTTTGCGCAGCGGCAACGGCAGCTGTGCTTCCACGCCGGTGCTTACGGCAGCGGCACTACCGACGATGAGGCTTGAACCCGCACCCATCCGGCTCACTGCCGAGGCGGTCTGCGACGGAAGCGACGTGGGCTTGGTCAGCAGGATCGGCCAGCCCTTTTGAGCTGCGAGCGGGGCGACAGCGAGCGCGTCCGGGTACGTCATTCCGCTTGCGATGACGACCTTGTCGATGGTTCCAAGCTTCGCCTTAACAGCGTCAGCGACGATTGCCGAGGTAGAGAACCGATCGGCACCAGCCAGGCGGTTCACGGTGGGCGACCACGACAGCGCCTTGACCTGGTTCTCGATGCCGGAGGAGACCGCAGCACTCGATCCGATCACGAAAACGGTGGTCGGGTGGAGTCGGTTTATCTCGGCCAAGACCTTTGCATCGAGCGAGTTGGCGGACGGGACAAGAAGGATCGGCCCACCGAATGCTGTGGCGAGCGGGGCCGCGCACAGAGCGTCAGGGAAGTTGGCACCCGTGGCGAGAACGACAGCAGACGCTCCGCTCGGATACGCAGTCTGCGAGACCTTGACCGCTGTCTCGTAGCGAGATGCGCCCTTCACGTACGTCACCGGAACGCGGTTGATCACCGGAGGAGGGGTGCTGACGGTATGACACTGCGTGCAGGTGGTGCCGCGGTTCAGGTGATTCGCAGTCGCACCCTGTGTAATCTCAGGTGCTGGCCACGTAGCGAAGCGGTGGCAGTTGGTGCACAAGCCCGGATAGCCGGAGTGAGCTGCGTTCGGGACACCTTGACCGACCTTGATCACCGGTGCCGCCAGCGCTACGCCTGCAGTTGCGAAGACGATGACCATTGCGGCCGTTATAGCGAGTAACAGCCTTGCTCGTGAGACTCTCATTCGCGGGTCCTTTCGGTCGTATTTCGCGTGAGGTTCGCCGAAAGGAGTATCGACGGGCAGCGTGAACGAAGCATGAGAGGACGATGAGAGTGTCCTCACGATGCAGTCCGGCCGACTACGAGGTGCTCACCCCGTAGCCGGCCGGAAACGCACTATCGTTAGACGCTGCTACACGCCTGCGAGCAGGTCTTTCACGACCTTCGGATCCTGAAGCGTCGAGATATCCCCAAATGCTTCCATCTCCCGTTCGCCCGCAGCGATCTTTCTGAGGATACGGCGCATGATCTTGCCCGATCGGGTCTTTGGAAGGTCCCGCGAGAACTGGATCTTGTCCGGCTTTGCGATCGGACCGATCAGCTTGCGCACGTGACCCGCTAGGATCTTGGCGAGGTCATCACTCGCGACCTGACCGTCACGCAGAATCACATACGCGTGAATACCCTCACCCTTCACGGGATGTGGGAAGCCGACGACAGCCGCCTCACTCACTGCATCGTGACTCACGAGCGCGCTCTCTATCTCGGCGGTGCCGAGGCGATGTCCGCTCACGTTGATGACGTCGTCCACCCGGCCGAGCAACCAGAAGTCGCCATCGGAATCAACGCGCGCACCGTCACCGGTGAAGTAGCGACCGGGGAATCGCTCGAAGTACACCTCGTGCATCCGTTTGCGCTCCGGATCACCCCAGGTGCCGCGCAGCATGCCCGGCCACGGACGCTTTACGGTGAGATAGCCGCCCTCGCCCGGGTCTGCACGACTTCCGTCCTCCCGGACGACCTCGGGCTCGATCCCAAAGAACGGCCAGCTTGCCGAGCCCGGCTTGAGAGGTGTGGCTCCCGGAAACGGTGTGATGAGGAAGCCGCCGGTCTCCGTCTGCCAGTACGTGTCGACGATCGGGACCTCTCCCCTGCCTATCGTGTCCTGATACCAGCCCCAGACCTCGGGGTTGATCGGCTCGCCGACCGTCCCTAGCAACCTGAGCGACGAGAGGTCGTAGCGCTTGGGCCAACCGTCGCCGTGACGCATGAGCGCACGGATCGCCGTTGGCGCGGTGTAGAAGATGTTGACCCGGTATTTCTCCACGACGGCCCAGAACCGTCCCGGATCGGGATACGTAGGGACGCCTTCGAACATGAGCGACGTCGCTCCCTCGGCAAGCGGGCCGTAGACGATGTAGCTGTGACCGGTCACCCAGCCGATGTCGGCGGTGCACCAGTACACATCCTCATCCCGATAATCCATGACCGTCTTGAACGTAAGTGCCGTGTAGAGCAGGTAGCCGGCAGTAGTATGAAGCACGCCTTTCGGCTTGCCCGTCGACCCGGATGTGTAGAGGATGAAGAGCGGGTCCTCGGCATCCATGGGCTCAGCCGCGCAAGGCTTACGGACCTCGGGGGCGCTGATCTCCTGATGCCACCAGGTGTCGCGCCCCGGCTCCATGTCCACGTCGCCCGCGCCGCGCTTCACGACCACGCACGCCTCGATGCTGGGACACTCAAAGAGCGCCTCGTCGGCAGCGGCTTTCAGAGGCACTTTGCGTCCGCCACGAATGCCTTCGTCGGAGGTGATCAGGAGCTTCGCTCCGCAGTCCTGGATGCGTTCACGCAGTGCGCTTGCCGAGAAACCACCGAATACCACCGAGTGAATCGCGCCTATGCGGGCGCATGCAAGCATGGCGATGGCGAGTTCCGGGATCATCGGCAGGTAGATTGCGACTCGGTCGCCGCGCTCGATGCCCTTCTTCTTGAGGACGTTCGCGAACTTGGAGACCTCGTAGTGCAGCTGCTGATAGGTGAACGTTCTCGACGAACCATCGTCGCCTTCCCAGATCAGCGCGGCTTTGTTGCGACGCCACGTATCCAGATGGCGGTCGAGGCAGTTGGCGCTGACATTGAGCTTGCCGCCTGCAAACCACGTGCTGTCGAGCTTATCGAACCCTCCGCCGCGAACCTGCTCGAACGGCGTCATCCACTCGAGCTTCTCGCGAGCGATGTCACCCCAGTAGCCGTCGGGGTCATCTAGTGAGCGCTTGTATGTCGTTTCATATGCCTCGCGTCCGGAGATGAATGCCTTGTCGGCGAACTCTGATGGCGGGTCGACAACCCGGCCCTCCGCGCTAAGTGCCTCGATGCGATGATCCTGCTGCTCTTCGGTCATACCAGACCTCCCCGTTCGTCGGCTTGCTAAGTCTTTTCCCCTTCAGGCACTACAAAGCGCGCTCAGAACATGGCAGGATAAACGTTACCTCGATTCGCACAGTCAGGGGAACTCGTGCTCGCCCGCAAGTACGATAGTCTCAGGAACCGTCTCGCCAACCTCGGCAGCGCTCTCGTCGCGTACTCAGGGGGCGTTGACTCGACGCTTGTGGCGTTCGCAGCCCATGCGGTTCTCGGCGACAACTGTCTCGCGGTTTTGGCAACCTCGGACGTGCACACGGCGAACGAAGTGGCCGACGCACGCGAGACCGCGAAGCGACTCGGCTTTCGACTGCACGAAGTCGACACGTACGAGCTCTCCGACCCCCGGTTTCTCCTCAACACCCCGGATCGCTGCTACTACTGCAAGTCCGAGATGTTCGGGCTCTTCAGGACGGTCGCTCACGCTCGCGGCATCAAGTGGGTTCTCGACGGAACCAATGCCGACGATGTCTCGGATCACCGCCCGGGCCGAAAAGCCGCTGTCGAGTACGGCGTTGTAAGCCCGCTGCTTGAGGTGGGACTGCACAAAGACGAGATTCGCGAGCTCTCGCAGATGCTGGAGCTGCCCACATGGGACAAGCCGTCCATGGCGTGTCTCATCAGCCGATTCCCGTACGGCAATGCGATCACCGACGAAGGTCTGAATCGCATCAGACATGCCGAGGCGGACCTCCGAGATCTCGGGTTGCGTCAGTTCCGCCTGCGCTCACATGGCGATGTCGGGCGACTTGAAGTCGAGCCTGCCGAGATGCAGATCGCCTGGGACCTTCGCGAGAAGATCGCGGCCGCCATCAAGGGTGCCGGGTTCACTTATGCCTCGCAAGACCTTGAAGGGTACCGAAGCGGCAGCATGAATGACGTGCTGCCAGTCGCCCCCGAGGGCTCGATCCTCAGCTGATCTACGCGACGATCTCGCGCATCGCCGCGCGTATCGCAGCCGGAATCCGCTCGTAGAGCCGCGCCGGATCGCCCATCGCCTGTCCCAGAATGCGTGTCGTGAACGGCTTGGCCGTCTCCACGATGTCGATCTCCGGATACAGCGCCCTAGCAACACCCTCCACGGTCGCGAGCGACTTGATGAGCAGTCCGTACCCGCTGGGAATCTTGATGTTGTTCTCGCCTAGAAGCTTCAGGAACCCCAGGCCGAAGTGCGCGAAGTCCCGCGTGCCGTCCGGCCGATACGTACCGTCAAGCAATCCACCGAGCGCGGTTCGCACCACTTCGACTCTGTCCGCGGGCACATCGACACCAAGTTTCGCCGAATACTTGAGCGCCCTGTCCGGGTCGCGGTAGACAAGCGCCGCCATCACCTGGGTGATGTTCATGCGCTCCTCGTCGGTGAGGAAGCCGACGATACCAAAGTCGAGATACGCAATGGTGTTGTCAGGCGTAACGAAGAGATTCGCGGGGTGCAAGTCGGCGTGGTAGCGGCCATACACGAACACCTGCCGCATGAACGCCGTTGCGCCGTGCACCGCCAGGGCATAGCAGTCAACGCCATGCGCCTTCGCGGTCTCTATCTCCGAGAGACGCCAGCCTGTCATGAACTCCATCGCCAGCACGCGCGCGGTCGTTGTCGGCCAGACAGTGCGAGGCGCCACGACCTTTGGGTCATCTCGGAAATCGTACGTGAATCGATCTGCAAAACGGCCTTCCATCCTCAGATCTAGCTCACGGTCGACCGTTACCGCGAACTCATCGAGAAGCGCGATCGGATCGAAGCGTCGGGCGATGCGCATCCGGGCCACGCGCTCCATGAGCGAGCGGGCGATTGCGATATCCGCGCGGATCGACGCGGCAGCGCCGGGGCGCACGACTTTGATGGCGAGCGCGGTTCCGGCAGGTAGCTCGGCGCCCCACACGGGCTTGTACGGCTGCGCGAGCGTTGCACGATGCACCTGAGCGATCGATGCCGAGGCGACCGGCTCGTCATCGAAGCTGGCCCACAGCTCTTCGGGCTCCCGCCCGAACTCGCTGCGAATGACACCTCGGATGGCGGCTGCCGGCAGTGCCGGAACAGCGTCTTGCATCGATTGCATCTCAGCGACAAGTTCATCGGAGAATTCATCAGGACGGACCGAAATCAGCTGCCCGAGCTTGATGAACGCAGGACCGAGATCCTCGAAAGAGCGCCGCCATGCCCGTGCGAAGGCCGCGCGGCGGACGGTGCCGGGCGCAAGCCCGAATCCTGCCGCGGGAAGTGCGCCGATGAGGTGTCGGGCGACGGTACCGGCGATGGTGAGGCGTCGGGATGCCATAGCCGGCCCCTACGACCCGGACTTGCGTACGAGGGTCTCAAGCAGTGACTCGATGTTGTCGAGCCGACCGCGCAGCTCCCCAACCTCGAAGCGAAGGTCCTCAAACGCCGGATCGGGCCGTGCCTCGATGGAGACTTCCTCGCCCCGCGCACGCGCCTCAAGATCGCGCTTGAGCTTCTCTTTCTCCTCGGCCACCATCGCGGCCAGGCCGTCGACGAACGCGTCGGGTCCGCCGCCCATACCTTCGGGTCCACCCTCATCGCCGCGAAGCACGGCGGCCTTGAGTCCCTCGTCGGCAGCTTCGTGCGTGAGCATCCATGCTGCAAAGAAGCGCATCACGTCATCGGTCATGAGAATCCTCCAGTCGGTTCGCGTCCCCCGTCGCGGCACCTTCGGCGTTATCGCTCCAGATCCCGCACCCCTACCGTACTACCGCCACTCGATCCACGTCACACCAGATTCTGGTGCAGTAGCTACGTGGATCCGGAATCGCGCAGACGCGGTCCGGTCGGCGTGCGGTGTTCGTACTTGCCAACGCCGATCTTCTGCGACGGATAAATGCTGCGATGTCCGGTGAGCAGGTACGCCAGCACACACACGATCACGACGTGAGGCAGCACGGCGGCGCCCAGTAGCTCGATCGCCATCACCGAGAGTGCAATCGGCGTGTTTGATGCCGAGCCGAACATCGCCGCCATGCCTATGCCGGCCGCAAGCGGTATCGGAAGCCCGAGCGCGCTGCCGACAACACTGCCAAGAGTGGCGCCTATGAAGAAGAGTGGCGTAACCTCGCCGCCGAGGAATCCGAACCCTAGCGTCACTGCCGTGAAGAGCAGCTTGACCAGCGGATACGACCACGGCAGCGATGCATCGGTGAACGCCCGCGCGATTGTATCGGTGCCGAGGCCGAGAAAGTCGGAGGTGCCGGATAGCTTCCAGAGCACAACGACGGCGATACCACCAACGGCCATGCGCAGCGGAAGCGACGGGATGCGCCGCGAGGAGACCGCCTTGATGCGATGCGTCGCCTCAACGAACAGCCTGCTGAGCAGCGCCACGGCGATTGCGAGCACCGCCAGCTTCAGGAAGACCACCAGCGTGAGCGGCAACGATTCGACGGTCGGGAAGACCGCATGCTTGATGCCGAGCCCACGTGTGACAGCGTCACCCACGACCGCAGCGATGAGCGCCGGCAGAAGCGCGGAGTACTCGATTCGCCCGAGCGCGATGACTTCCAGGCCGAATATAGTGCCGGCGATCGGCGTGCCGAACACGGAGCCAAAGCCACCAGCGATACCGGCGGCAAGCAGCTGCACCCGCATCGCCCGGCTCAGATGAAGGCGGTGTGAGATGTCATCGGCCAGTGCCGCACCCATCTGCACCGCGGCACCTTCTCGGCCAGCACTACCGCCGAACAGGTGTGTGACAACGGTGCCGAACAGCACCATTGGAGCCATACGCAGCGGGATCTTCGGGCTGTCTTCATGCACGGAATCGATCACGAGGTTGTTCCCGCCCGCGATCGGCTTGCCCCAGCGCTCGAAGACGTAGCCGAGCGCGAGCCCGGCAACCGGCAGGAAGTAGACGAGGGTGATGTGCGACTGGCGCGTGGCGGTCGCAAGATCGAGCAGATACAAGAAGGCCGCCGAGGCAACACCGGCGGCTATGCCCACAAGGGTGCCAAGCGCGACCCACTGAACGAGACGATGTACCGGTCCAAGACGTTTCACTGCCACGACTCCTCACCCGAAGCTGACGACGCGACAGGAGTCATTGGCGGGCACGCAGCCCACGGTTGATGGCGGACTCCACCGCCAGGTGCACCATTCTTAAGGATTCCGCCCGCCGAGGCAAGCGGGGCCGCTCTAGCGCTTCTTGAGAAGCCGGAGCCCGTTCGCGATGACGATGAGTGCCACGCCGGTATCGGCGAAGACCGCCATCCACAGCGTGGCCTTGCCGAAGACTGCCAGCACCAGAACGACAAGCTTCACCACGATCGAGAGCGCCACGTTCTGCCGGATATTCGCGACGGTGCGCCGCCCCAGGTCGAAGAAACCAGGCAGCGCCGAGAGATCGTCGCGCATGAGCGCCACGTCGGCAGTCTCCACCGCAGTGTCGCTCCCGGCAGCTCCCATCGCGATGCCAAGGTCGGACGTCGCAAGCGCGGGAGCGTCGTTGACGCCGTCCCCGATCATCGCAACGACACCGTAGCGCTCCCGCAGCTCCGCCACAGCCGAGGTCTTGTCACTCGGCAGCAAGCGCGCACGGCTCTCGGAAAGGCCCGCGAGCGTGGCGACCGCCTCGGCCGTGCGTTCGTTGTCGCCGGTCAGCATCACAAGGTGCTCAATTCCCGCCGAGCGGAGACGCTGCATCGTGTCGCTAGCGTTAGTGCGCACCTCATCGGCAACCGCTATGTAGCCGAGGGCATCTCCGTCGTCGAGCAGCACGAATACTGTGCGTCCGGATTCCTCCGCCACTGCGATGCGCAGGGAGAGTGCGTCTCCTACCTGCCCGATCTCCGCGGCGAACGACGGGCTCACCAGCCGAAGCCTGCGACCAGCTAACATGCCTCCCACGCCGCGACCGGGGAGCTCTTCGAACTCGCTCACCGGCTGCAACGCGACGCCTTCGCGCTCGGCCTCGGCAACGACAGCCCTGGCGAGCGGATGATTCGAGTTCGCCTCGAGCGATGCGGCGAGTGCCAGAAACTCGCGTGGCTCCTCGGCGGAAAGCTCGACCACAACGGGGCGGCCGTGCGTTAGCGTGCCGGTCTTGTCGAACGCAATCGCGCGAACCTTAGCCGCCACCTCAAGGAACGCTCCCCCTTTGATGAGCACGCCGTCACGAGATGCCCGAGTGATGGCCGAGACGATCGCCACCGGCGTGGAAATCACGAGCGCACATGGGCAGCTGATGACGAGCAGCACCAGCGCGCGGTAGAGCCACGACTCGAAGCCGCCCCAGTCGGCGCCGATCACCCATGCGGCCACCGGGGGCAACGTGGCGATGCCGACGGCCAGCCACACCACGATCGGCGTGTACAGACGCGAGAAGCGGTCGACGAATTGCTGCGCCGGCGCCTTTGCGGCCTGTGCTTCCTCCACTAGATAGATGATGCGCGTCAGTGTGGAGTCGGTGGAGAGCGCCGTGACTTCCACTTCCAACAGGCCACTCGTGTTGAGTGAACCGGCGAATACGCGGTCGCCAACGCTCTTGTCAGCCGGGATAGACTCGCCTGTGATGGGCGCCTCATCGAGTGCCGAGGCGCCGCTAGCGATGATGCCGTCGAGGGCGACTCGCTCTCCCGGCCTGACGACGAGCGTCTCGCCAACCTGCACGTCGGCGGGCGCAACGAGCTCCTCTCGCTCGGCACGACGCACGCGCGCCTGCTCGGGCTCAAACGCCAGGAGGTCGCGAATAGAACGACGCGTGCGCTCAAGCGAGCGAGACTCCAGCCATCCGCCGAGGGCGAACAGGAAGATGACTGTCGCTCCCTCCTGCCACTCGCCGATTGCCGCCGCGCCGATGACAGCGATGGTCATCAGCACGTTCATATCGAGCATCCGAGCGCGAATCGAGACGAATGCGCGGCGCCAAGTGATGAGACCGCCCGCGAGGATCGCGAGTGCGTAGAGCACGGTGGGTACCGGAGAAGGCACCCCCGCTACGCCGAGCGCCCAGCCCGTCGCTATCAGCAGCCCGCTCGCTGTTATCGCCGCGGTCGCGCGGTTACGCTCCCACCACGACAGTGGCGCGGCGACCTCGGCCTGCTCGCCGAGCCTCTCGACGCCGTGGCCGGTTCCACGCACGAGCGTGGCAACGGCAGCCCTCGGGTCAACCGCAGCGTCATATTCGAAGGTAAGCAGTCCGCTCGCGAAGTTGACGTCTGCCGATAGAACGCCATTGACCGCTGCGACCGACGCGCCCACGGCGCGTGCGCAATCAGGTCAATCAAGGCCCGTGAGTCTATAGACCGCGTGGCCGACAGCACCGGTCACCTCAAGCGCGAGTTCGCGAACGCGCTCGCCGAGGCGTTCAGATGAGATCGCCAGCGGGTCGAACGTCACCGCAAGCGAGCCCTCCTCGGCCATACACGTTGCCTCGATGACGCCGCCGATTCCGCTGGCCTGCGCGCAGACGCGCTCGGCGCAGTCCACGCAGTAGTACGGCGCGGGCAACAGCGCTAGCAGTTGGAACGTCTCTGACTCGGTTGGCGGCATTTGATAAGTGTACCCGAGGCCACCGATGCAGCGGTATCATCGTGCGATACGCCGAGGAGGTACGATGCCCGACCCCGCTGAGACCGCAGCACCCGACACCTCACTCAGGAACGTGAAGGCGCTCGGCATCGTGAGCCTGCTCACCGACGCATCTTCCGAGGCGATCTACCCCATCCTCCCGCTCTTCCTTTCAAGCGTGCTAGGCACACCGGTGGCCGTCATCGGCATCATCGAATCCATTGCCGAGGCAACCGCATCGCTCATGAAGGTCTTCTCGGGCTGGCTCTCGGATCGCGTCGGCAAGCGTCGCCCGCTCATATTGCTCGGCTACGGGCTCTCCAACCTCATGAAGCCTGTGCTCGCAATCGCCGGCTCTTGGCCCGCTGTCCTCGCACTGCGCTTCGCCGACCGCTTCGGCAAGGGCATCCGGACAGCACCGAGAGACGCGCTAATCGCGGACTCGGCATCGCCGGAAGTGCGCGGCAAAGCGTTCGGGCTTCACCGCGCACTCGACACGCTCGGTGCGGCGATCGGGCCGCTCATCGCGTGGGCGACCCTCTCGCTCGTGCACGGCGAAGCCGGATTCCGCACGGTGTTCCTGATCTCGGCCATTCCTGGCACTGCGGCTATCATCGTGCTCGCTCTGGCAGTCCGAGAACGCAGACCGCAGACACCCGTCACAGGAACTCGCCCACCGCTCGGCTTCAGGAATCTGGGAGTACCGTTTGGCGTGTTCACCGCGATCTCAGCGATATTCGCGCTCGGCAACTCTTCGGACGCCATGCTCATCCTGCGCGCGAAAGACCTGGGTGCAGCGACCGCGCTAGTACCGCTCATGTACTTCATCTTCAACCTGGTCGGATCAGCAGTGGCGACTCCGGCGGGCATTCTCTCTGACCGGATCGGACGCCGGCGCGTGCTCACGGTCGGCTTCGCCCTCTACGGTGCCGTGTATGCAGGGTTTGCGCTCGCTTCGCACACATGGGCGCCGTGGCTGCTCTTTGCGGCGTACGGTGTGCCGTATGCGCTCACGGAGGGCATGGCGCGCGCGTTCGTCGTTGACCTCGTCGGCCCGGAGTGCCGGGCAACGGCGGTCGGCAGCTACACGTTCGTCCTCGGACTCGCAGCACTGCCATCAAGCGCCGTCGCAGGCATCTTGTGGGACACCGTCGGCCATAGCGCACCGTTCGTGCTCTCGGCAGTTCTGATGCTCGTCGCGGCGGTGGCGCTCGGGGTAGCCGGTCGCTTCCTGAAGCCACTCGAGGCCTGCCTGGCGCGTTAGCGCGCTATCGCCGGAGGCTCGGCGTGGGTATCATCAGCCCAAGGAGTGCAATGAAAGGGGTGCGGCATGGACCTTCGATCGAAGAAGACCATCGCGATACTCGTCGGCGGAGCCGTCGTGGTCGCGATCGTGGCGGGACTGGCCGTATACCTGGCAACCAACTCGGCCAACGATGAAGCACAAAGGCGCGCCACCGCCGCCGAGGAAGAGCTGGCCTCGCTGCTCGCATCCGCATCCGCCGGAACCACGACATCCGTCGAGACCTCCGTGCCACCGATTGCCGAGGAGGCCTCGGAAACGGTTGATCCCACCGCCGAGGACGGCAAGTTCTTCACCTACATCACCAAAGTGATTGACAAGAACGGCGGCACATATGTCACGCTCGACTATGCTGAGTTCCTCACGGGGAAGAAGGCTGCCGATGCGGCTGCAGCTGCCGGTGCGGAATCTCCGCCACCAAACGACTTCTTCATCAGCAACGTGAATCCAAAGCTCAGGGAGTTCCCTGTCGACACGGCGATTAAGGTGACCTTGACGTCCACCAGTGACGGCGTGCGTCCTGAGGGGTACACAGTCCCGTTCGGTGACTTCCAGGACTACTTCAACAAGGTCAAGGCAGGTCCAACGGTCAAGGGCCAGCCGTTCTGGGTCACGATCACAAATGGAACCATCACCAAGATCGCCGAGCAGTACTTGCCGTAAGTCGATCACGAGGGGCGCATCATGAAATGGTCACAGCTCAAGCCAGCGGCGCGCTATGGCATCATCGCTGCCGGAGCGTTAGCAGTGGTGGGCATCGCTGCTGGAGCCGTACTCCTTAGCGGCGGCGCGAAGCGGGGCACTGTACCAGTGCTGCTGCCCGAGATCACCGCGACGGTGGATGCGACCGCAACCACCGCAGTCACCGGGACTGCTCCGGGCGCCACCACCACAGGCACAACCAAGCAACCAACGCCGGTCGAACCGTCTCCTACTGCAGCGACCAAAGCATTCGGTAAGCTCAAGGGAATCCGCGATGAGAGCGGCGGCAGCTGGACCGCACTGTGGGTCGATATGGAAGCCGCAGAGTTCCTGACCGGTGGCGACGCTCTAGCCTGGCTCATCCAGAACGGAGACCAGGACTTCTACAACAAGAAGTACTGGTATGCGCGTCCAAAGGGCGCGGCCGTGACCTCGTTCAAGCTGCCATCATCAAACGCGGCAACGAAGGTCTCGGTTGTCATGTACACCTGGCCGGTCGTGCCGTCCATCGGATTCTACGGACCCGACATGACCGCGCAAAAGGTCGGCTTCGGTGAGTTCTACGACGCCATATATATGGATGAAGACTCAAGCCAGCTTCTCAACCGCTACTACTGGTTCACGGTCACAAACGGCGTGTGCACGAAGATCGAAGAGCAGCCGAGAGACCCATACTACGAGCCGTAGGTGCCCCTCCTACTTCTTCCGCTTACGCACTCCGTGCGATGAGCCTTTTCGCGCGCCTTGCTTCAGCCGTGAGAGCACTTCATCGGTAGTAGATGACTCCACCTCGGCCTTGATCTTCACGACCTGGTCGCGCAGTCGCGCAGCCGTCTCGAAGTCGAGCGCCTCGGCAGCTCCGTGCATGTCCTCTTCCATCGTTGCGATGATGCGAGCGAGCTCCGCGCGCGGCAGGCGGCCGAGCTCCTCGGCCACCACGACGCTGGATTCAAGACCCGCTTCGGTCTCGCGAACGTACTGCGCTATGTCGTGGATGACCTTGCGGATCGTCTTGGGCTCGATACCGTGCTCGGTGTTGTATGCGGTCTGAATCGCGCGGCGGCGGTCTGTCTCGTCGATGGCGGTGCGCATCGAGTTCGTGACCTTGTCGGCGTAGAGGATGACCTCTCCGGAGACGTTACGAGCAGCACGTCCGATGGTCTGAATGAGGCTACGGTGGTTGCGCAGGAACCCTTCCTTGTCTGCATCGAGAATCGCCACGAGTGAGACTTCCGGCAGGTCAAGGCCCTCGCGAAGCAAGTTGATGCCTACGACGGCGTCGATCACGCCCGCGCGCAGGTCCCGCAGGATCTCGATGCGCTCAAGCGTGCCGATATCGCTGTGCAGGTAGCGGACCTTGATGCCGTGCTCGAAGAGGTACTCGGTCAGGTCCTCGGCCATCTTCTTGGTCATCGTGGTGATGAGCGAGCGCTCGTCGCGATCGGCACGCTCGCGCACCTCACTGATGAGGTCGTCGATCTGGCCGTGCGTGGAGCGCACCTCGACCTTGGGATCGATGAGTCCGGTCGGGCGGATGATCTGCTCCACGATCTGATCTGCGGAACGCATCTCGTAGTCGCCCGGTGTTGCCGAGACGAACACCGTCTGCGGAATGCGGGCACGGAACTCCTCGAAGCGTAGCGGACGGTTGTCGAGCGCGCTCGGCAGCCGGAATCCGTGCTCAACAAGCGTGAGTTTGCGCGAGCGGTCGCCCTCGTACATCCCGTGCAACTGCGGGATGGTCACATGCGACTCATCGATGATGCACAAGAAGTCCTTGCCGAAGTAGTCGATGAGCGTGTGCGGCGGCTCGCCGGGCTCGCGTCCGTCGAGATGTCGCGAGTAGTTCTCGATGCCGTTGCAGTACCCCATCGTCTCGATCATCTCGAGGTCGTAGCTAGTGCGCATCTCAAGACGCTGCGCCTCAACAAGCTTGCCCTCGGCCCTCAGTTCGCCGAGCCGAATACGAAGCTCCTCGCGAATGGAGGTCAGCGCCTCGCCGACTCTGTCCGGTCGCGTCACATAATGCGTGGCAGGCCATACCGGTACCGAGTCAAGCCGGGCTATGATCTCGCCGGAAACGATGTCGACCTCGGTCACGGCCTCGATGGTGTCGCCAAAGAGCTCCACCCGGACCGGGTTGTCGGCGTACGGTGGGAAGACGTCGATGACGTCGCCACGCACTCGGAATGTGCCGCGAGTGAGGTCGTAGTCGTTGCGGTCGTAGTTGACCTCGATCAGGTCACGGATGAGCTTGCCGCGGTCGTATTCCCCGCCAACCTTGAGGAAGACCGCCATTCCGGCGTAGTCCTCAGGCGAGCCGATGCCGTAGATACAGCTAACGCTCGCGACAACGACAACATCCTTGCGCGAAAGGAGCGCCGCCGTGGCTGCGTGCCTGAGCTTCTCGACTTCTTCGTTGATCGAGGCGTCCTTCTCGATGAACGTATCCGAGGACGCAACGTACGCCTCAGGCTGGTAATAGTCGTAGTACGACACGAAGTAGACGACGGCATTCTCGGGAAGAATGTCACGCATTTCCGAGGCAAGCTGTGCCGCCAGCGTCTTATTGGGTGCGAGGATGAGCGTGGGCTTCTGCACTGCCTCGGCAAGTTTTGCGACCGTGAAGGTCTTGCCGGAGCCCGTCACACCGAGCAGCGTCTGGTCGCGCATGCCTGAGCGGATACCCTCGGCGAGCTTTGCGATCGCCTTTGGCTGATCGCCAGCCGGTTCGTACTCCGAGACGACCTTGAGTCCGCCCACGGTGCTCCCTCCGCTACTGGTTGCCGAACGCCTCAGGATAGAGCTCTCGATAACGCGCCTCTTCGGTGAGCACGCGCGCCACATACGCACGCGTCTCCGGGAAGCCGGCCTCCGCTAGCTTCTCGCTGTCGCCCTCGGCGATCCAGCGATCGACATTGCCCGACCCGGCATTGTAAGCCGCGAGCGCCGTCTCCGTGTCCCCGTACTTGCCGAGCAGATCCGCCAGATGCCGCACACCGATCGCGATGTTGACCTCGGCATCCTTGAGACGCTCGGTATCAATCTTACCCGAGATGTTCTCGGCGGCGCCGACCTCTTCTGCCGTGGCAGGCATGAGCTGCATGAGGCCGACCGCTCCTGCGTGTGAGACCTGGTCGCGGTCAAAACCCGACTCGGAGTTTATGACGGCGGCGATCAAGTACGGATCGAGCCTATGGTCCTTGGCGGCAGCTGTGATGGCGGCCTCATAGCGCAGCGGATGATACGCCCGCTGCCACCAAAGTGGGCCGCGAAACGCGAGCAGCAACACCGCCCCGAGCACCACGATCACGATCACGGGGACGGCGCGATGTAGCGAGAGCGGATGCTCACGCGACACGCGGCGCCACCTCCAGCTCATAGAATTGCGCCAGTGACTCACGGAACTCAGCAAGGTCGCCATCGTTGTCGATTACATAGTCGGCGATACGCCTGCGCTCGGCGTCAGACGCCTGGCACGCGATGCGACGCTCGGCCTCGTCCTCGGTCATGCCGCGTGCGATGAGGCGCTCGATCCGCGAATCCTCGTCAGCGGAGAGTGCGAGAACCGCGTCCGCAAGATCCGCGAACTGCGGCGCCTCGGCGAGAAGCGGCACGGCGAGGATCACGAAGCGCGGCGGCTCGGCCTGCAGCGCGAGTGCATCAAGCGCACCGGTGACGACCGAGAAGAGCGCGGGATGCACGGCGTCGTCGAGCACCCTCGCCTGTGCGGGCGAGGCGAACGCTAGCTCCGCCAGTGCGGCGTGGTCGATGCTGCCGTCAGCCAGGAGAATCTCCGGACCGAACGCCTCTACGACCGCCGCGTTGACGGGCATATCCGGCTTGAGGAGATGCTTTGCGATGTCATCCAGGTCCAATACGAGCGCGCCGAACGACTCAAAGTACGAAGCCGCGGTCGACTTGCCCGATCCGATACCTCCGGTTAGCGCTAACACATACACGTTGTTGCCTCCGTGATTTCAGACGACTCGGGGCCGGACTTCCGTATGAACGGCTGTCCGACCCCGTGCGTGACTGTAACGTCCCGGCGAGAGCCGGTATTACTCGGCGGTCTCCTCGGTGACCTCGGCTTCAACAGCCTCGGCTTCCTCGGCGACTTCCTCAACAACCTCAGCCTCTACGGCCTCGGGTTCTACAGCTGCCTCAACCTCGGCAGCTTCAACAGTCTCGTCGGCTTCGACAGTCTCGACGGCCTCTTCGCCCTCGACAACGTCTTCATCGCCGGACGGAGCGGGAAGCTCCTCTTCCTCGATACCGAGCTCCTCGTTGGCCGCACGAAGCGACAGCGAGATGCGGCGGCGCTCAACGTCGACGTCCATGATCTTGACCTGGACTTCTCTGCCGACAGCCACAACGTCCTCGGCCTTCTCCACGTGGCCCTTGGCCATCTCGGAGATGTGGACGAGACCCTCAACGGCGTCGCCGATTTCAACGAATGCGCCGAACGGAACGATCTTGGTGACCTTACCGGTCACGAGCGTACCGATCTCGAAGCCCTTGACGAGCTGCTTCCACGGATCGTCCTGGGTCTGCTTGAGACCGAGGGAGATGCGCTCGCGGTCGAGGTCGACATCCAGAACCTGAACCTCGACCTTGTCGCCCACCGAGACGACCTCGGACGGGTGATTGACGTGGCTCCAGGAGAGCTCGGAGATGTGCACGAGTCCGTCGATGCCGCCGAGGTCCACGAAGGCACCGAAGTCGACGATCGAGGAGACGGCGCCCGGCAGGATCATGCCCTTGACGAGCTTGCCGAGAATATCCTGACGCTCCTGCTTGCGGTCCTCTTCCAGCACCACGCGGCGCGAAAGAACGACGTTGTTGCGATTGCGGTCCATCTCGATAACACGGCACTCGAGGCGCGTGTTGATGAACGCCTGCAGATCCTTCACGCGGCGGAGGTCAACAAGCGATGCCGGCAGGAAGCCGCGCAGGCCGATGTCGAGGATGAGACCGCCCTTGACGACCTCGATGACTTCGCCTTCGACGTTCTCGCCAGAGGTGAACTTCTCCTCGACCTGAACCCAGGCGCGCTCGTAAGCAGCGCGCTTCTTGGAAAGGATGAGACGGCCGTCCTTGTCCTCCTTCTGGAGAACCAGAGCCTCGATCTCGTCGCCAAGCTTCACGATCTCGCTCGGGTCGGCATCCTTGCGGATGGAGAGCTCACGGGCCGGGATAACGCCTTCGGACTTATAGCCGATGTCGAGAAGGACTTCGTCCCGCTCAACCTGAACGACGATACCGGTTACAAGGTCGCCATCGTCGAAATCGGTGATGGTGCCGTCGATGAGAGCGTGCATCTCCTCATCGGTGTACTCACGGTCGTCCACGATAATGCTGTCGTACTCTACCACTGTGGTGGCCCCTTCCA